>NZ_JAUYNW010000066.1:5000-43162 GCF_030698145.1 Phenylobacterium sp.
ATTGGTCTACTAGTTCTTGACGAGTTCCCATTTACCGTTCGATCCGAAGACCGATTGGTACATGGTATTGTCTTCAAGAGACCGCAGATATGGTCAGCGTCGAGATAGTCTGGTTAGGACTATCGCTAGAGCGCCGCCGCCTGCGTTTCTCTTTCCAATTCAACGATGTCAAAGACCGTGACCGGCTTCCGCCCGCCCCACTGTTTAGCGCCGGTGGTCGGCGGAGGCGGCTATCTAGTGGCCGGCCTCTTTCGTGTCAATCGATCCTTTCGGACTTTTTCGCGCCGCTCAGGAAACCCTGAAATTTGGCGCAAAAATCACCGCGGGCCGCCGAGGGGCTTCCCTCATTTGTCCGTAGCGATTCGATTGAAGGCCGGAACCTAACCGCCGAAGGAGAGGAAATCAAGGCCTTTATTCAAGGCCCTGGTTCGTCTCGCCGCCGGGGCGGTTCCGAAGAAGAGCGGCGTATCTAGTTGCCGGCCCCCTCCGTGTCAATCGCCTCTTTCGAGCTTTCCGAACCTGTCCCGATTGCTCCGGACCCGTTCGAAAAAACCTCCGCCGGTCTGCGCTGGAAGCTAGGCCTCCAGGCTCTTGGCGAAGATCCGATCGTCGCTCTTATATGTTCCAGTTCGGCAACGATTTCAAGAGCTTGTGGCCCCGTCAGTCGTTTCCGTCCGGCCCGTCGTCCGAGCGAGGGGGGCTTCTACCTGCCCCCCCTCAGGGGCGCAACCCCCTTGCGACAGAATGGCGACATTTCCTGCTCTCGCCTTGTGGAAAAGCCTGCGCCATCCTTTATGGCGCAAGGCTGGGAGGCGTTCGAAGGATGTTGTCGCAAAAGGCCCGCTACGGACTGCGCGCCCTCGTGGAACTCGCCAGGGCGCAGGGCCAGCAGGTTACTTCGGGCGAATTGGCGCTCCGCGCGGACGCGCCGCGCAAGTTCCTGGAAGCGATTCTGCTGGAGTTGGCGCGCAACAGGCTGGTGGTCAGCCGCCGCGGCAAGTTCGGCGGCTATGTCCTGGCCCGTCCGGCGGCCGAGATCAGCTTCGCCGAGATCATTCGGGTCATGGACGGCCCACTGGCGCTCGCGCCCTGCGTCAGCCGCCTTTCCTTCCGCAAGTGCGACGACTGCCCCGACCTGGCGACATGTTCTCTACGCGAGGCCCTATTGCGCGCCCGCGATGCGACGTCGGATGTCCTCGAGGGCTACAGCCTCGCCGCCGCGGCCGCCTGCGAGGGCGCCGAGGTGTTCGACCTGTCAGCCAGGCCGGGCTAGCCCGCCGCTATATAGGCCTTGAGTCCGTCGGCTTCGGCCTCGACCTCGGTGATCTTCCACTTCACGAGGTCGCCGATGGAGACGATGCCCACCAGCCGCTCGTCTTCGCAGACCGGTAGATGGCGGATCCGGCGGTCGGTCATCCGGGTCAGCAGCTCGTTCACCGTCTCGTTCGGCGCGGCGAAATGCACGTCGTGGGTCATGCAGCTGGAGACCGGCTTGCTCAGCGCGCTCGCCCCCTCCTCCGCCAGCGCCCGGACCAGGTCCCGCTCGGAGACGATGCCGGCGACCCGGTCGCCCTCCATCACCACCATGGCGCCCACCCGGCGCGAGTGCAGCAGCGCGCAGATCGCCCCAACCGTCTCGGTGGGTGTGGCGGTAAACACCAGATCGCCCTTGGTCTTAAGGATCTGAGACACCAGCATCGGCGCGTACTCCCTATTCCCGAACGTTAGCGTCGCTCAGGACGCACGCAAAATCAATGTTCTCCAAACGCCGGCGCCGTCTCGGGTCCCCGGGCCAGCCGGCCGAACAGGTCGATCAGGAACAGGCCGGCGGCGTAGCCGAAGATATGCGCCTCCCAGCCGATCTTCGCCGCGCCCATGCCGGGGGCGAATCCGATGAAGCCGAAGATCAGGTTCAGCGCCACCCAGCTGACGGTCATGCTGATCACCGGCCGGCTCAGGAAGGGGCCCGGAACGCCGTGACCGGCCATCAGCCGCGTGCTGCCGCCCACCAGGCCCGCCACCGCGCCCGACGCTCCGATCAACAAGCCGCCGGGGCTGAAACCCGCATAGCCCAGGCAGGCGACCGCCCCCGACACCAGATAGAAGAGCACGAAGACCGCCACGCCGCGCGGTCGCGCGCCGAAATAGCGCGCCACCGGCGTCCCGAAGGCGAGCGCGAAGCCCGCGTTCATCAGGGCGTGGGCCCAGTTTCCGTGCAGCAGCATGGAGGTGAAGATCGTCTCCCAGCGCCCGGCGGCCAGCGCCATTGAGGAGAAGGCGAAATAGCGGACCGCCAGGTCGCCCAGCAGCACCGACTGGAAGCCGTAGCCCAGCACGATCGACAGGGTGACCAGGACGGCCGGCCAGGGCGCGTTCAGGATCGGTTGGCGTTGGTCATTCAATATGTGTGCTCCCAACTCAAGGGTGTGGCCGACACGCAGTTTCCCTCATTGTTCTTAACCAAATCGCGAGGGTCTTGGCCGCTAGATGACCGGTGAACGGATTTGGCGCGCCCGCTTGCGCGCCGTCCGGCGCAGGTCTGTCGATGCGGAGTCACTAGGTCAATGATCGACGTTTCCCTCGTGGCGCGGCGCGGCGCATGGATCGCCGCGGGTCTGGCCGCCGCCCTGACGGCCGCGCCGGCCAACGCCCAATACATGTCCACGAACTCGGCCGACTTCAACGCCGGCTACGGCCGCCACGCCGGGTCGGAGAACCACCCCATCGATGTCTCCACCCGCGACGCCAACGGCAACCGGGTCATCGTCGACGGCATCATCCAGACGGGCGAGGACCAGTCGAGCTTCGCCTTTGGGTCGGGCGCCGGCGGATCATATTCCGGCGTCGGCTCGCTGGGTGGCGGATCCACGGCGATCGGCAACAACCTCGTGGTCGTCACCCAAGGCAGCCACAACACGGTCATCGTCAATTCGAGCCAGATCAACAACGGCAATGTGACGGCGACCACGCGCGTCACCGGGGGCGTGGGCGGCGATGACCAATAGGAAGCTCACCCGCGCCGCGGCCCTGCTCAGCGTCGCCGCGCTCGGCCTTTCGGCCTGCGCCACGCCGGTGGCGGGTCCCAGCGGCAACTACGCCCGCACGATCGGCACGGCGCCGGTGACGGTCAATCCGACCCCCTACTCCACCGCCCTCGTCTGCATGGCCGGGTATGCGCGCAACGCCCGCATCGTCGCCCCCCGCATCGCCATCGGCCGCATCGCCGATTACACGGGAAAGTCGGAATCCGACGGCTCGGGCCGCAAGATCACCCAAGGCGCCTCGCTCATGGCCATGTCGGCCTTCGCCAAGGCGGGCATGCCGCTGGTCGAGCGCTTCGACACCTCGGTCTCCGAGTTGGAGCTGAAGTACGCCAACAACAAGCTGATCTCCGACGCCCCCAACCCCGCCCCGAACCAGGCGGCGGAGTATCGCCGGATCGTGGCCGGCCAGGTGCCCGGCTCGGACTTCTACGTGGCCGGCGGCGTCACTGAGCTGAACTACAACATCCGCTCGTCCGGCTTCGACGTGGCCGGCGGCAGCCCTGACGCCGACGAGGCCAAGGGTACATTCCGCGGCCGCCTGTTCATCATGAACATCGGCCTCGATCTGCGGTTGATCAACACCCGTACCCTCGAGGTGGTGGACGTCATCTCCTACCAGAAGCAGGTAGTCGGCCGCGAAGTCGGCGTCGGCTTCTTCGATTTCCTCAACGGCAACGTCTTCGACATCTCGGCCGGCGCCGGTGCGCTGGAACCGATGCAGCTCGCCGTCCGCAGCCTGGTGGAACGCGCCGTCGTCGAGATGACCGCCAACCTCTATGGCATGCCCGGTCCGCAAGGCTGCCTGACCTCCGACCCGCTGGAAGGCTCCACCGTCGGCCTGACCGGCGGCTATGTGCCGGCCTACAACAATCTCGGGACCAACAATGGCCAGACTCGCGAAGACCCTTCTCGCTGGAGCTCTCGTCGCGATTCTGCCGTGCGGGGCCGCTACTAGTCAGATCCCGCCCAGCAGCGTCCTGAACAGTCAGGTCCAGCTCGGCGACGTCTTCTCCCAGCAGACGATGAACGTGGTCGAGGTCAGCGACTTCACGACCGCTAACACCCACGCCGTCGGCAATGCCTTCGAGGCGACCGCCGAGGGTCAGGTCCTGGACGTGCGCTCCGACCAGGCCGCCAATGGCGACGTGGCGGCCGACACCCGCGTCAATGTCACCGGCTATTCCGGCGACACGGTCAGCGTGACCAACACCGCCACCGGCAACAGCGGGTTCGCCGGCGCCTATGACGGGACCCTGACCGCCGTCACCAACCAGAACACCGCCGCCACCGCGGCGATCGCCGGGAACAGCCGCGTCAACGCCTCGGGCGGCTCGGCCGGCGACGTCGATTCCCTGAACCAAGCCACGGGCAACAGCCAGGCCTTCGGCCTCGAATACGCCGCGGCCGGCGTCCGCGCCAACCAGACCAACGGCGCGACCGTCTCCACCGACGGCGGCGGCGACTACGCCTATGTCTCGGGCACGGCCAACTTCGCCGCCACCAGCACCGGCAACGACATCACCCTCGACGGCCAGGGCTCGGCGGCCCGCGTGATCGCCGGCCAGCTCAACGAGGCCAGCCGCATCCAGGCGAGCTCCTTCACCGGCTACGGCAGCGTCCAGGCCGCGGAGACCCGCGCCACCGCCGCCGGCAACAATATCAACGCCGTCAACGAGGGCCCCCTGCTCGACGTCTACGCCGATCAGCGGAACCTCGCCTATGTCCGGGCCGAGGCCCGCAATGCGGCGTCGGCCTACGGGACCGCCGGCGCCAGCGCCTACGGCGTCGGCAACGCGGTGACCGGCGGCGACATCGGCGGCGAGGTCATCCTCGACACCGTCCAGATCAACGACGGCGGCGGCATCGAGGCCGTGGCCAACCTCATCGGGACCGATGGCTACGACGCCACCTCCACCTCTACCGCCATGGGCAACTCCGTCACAGGTTACGCCTGCTCGGACTGCGAAGGCCGGATGACCGTTGGCAATAGCCAGGTGAACCGCTCCGACGTCGGCGCCCAGAGCATCGTCAATGTCACCGGCAGCGGGCGTTCGGCCAGCGGCGTCTCCACCGCCGTGGGCAACACCGCCACCTACTATGTAAGCCGTCCCTCGGGCCAATAACGCCCTCAACGCGCCTTGCGAACGCCACAAGCCGCGGCGCATGGTGACCCACCTTGGCCAAGCCGGATCTGTTGCACTTGATGATACGTCCTATTGCGGTGACCGCGCTCGTCCTGGTCCTTGCCGCGCCGAGCTACGCCGCCAGCTTCCCCCTCCCCAAGTTCGGCTTCGGCAGGGATAGGCCCGCCGCGGCCGCCGCCAGGCCGAAGCCAGGCGAGTGGGCCCAGGCCCGCTCCGACATCGCCGCCGATCCCGAGATCGTCTTCGGCGCCCTGCCCAACGGGATGCGCTACGCCGTCCGCAAGCAGCAGATTCCGCCCGGCCAGGCCGCCCTGCGCCTGCGCTTCGACGTCGGCTCCCTGATGGAGAGCGACAAGCAGCAGGGCCTCGCCCACTTCCTCGAGCACATGGCCTTCAACGGCTCCAAGGCGGTGCCCGAAGGCGAGATGATCAAGATCCTCGAGCGCCTCGGTCTGGCCTTCGGCGCCGACACCAACGCCTCCACCGATTTCGACGAGACCACCTACAAGCTCGACCTGCCGCGCACCGATGACGAGACGGTCGACACCTCGCTGATGCTGCTGCGCGAGGCCGCCGGGAACCTCAGCCTCGACGCCGCCGCCATCGATCGCGAACGCGGCGTGGTGCTGTCGGAGGAACGCGCCCGCGATACGCCCCCCTACCGGGTCTACAAGTCCCGCCTGGAGTTCCTGCTGAAGGACCAGCGGCCCCCGACCCGCTACCCCATCGGCAAGGTCGAGGTGCTGCAGACCGCCCCGGCCGCCGAATTCACCGACTTCTACAACCGCTACTACCGCCCCGAGCGCGCAGTCCTGGTCGCCGTGGGAGACTTCGACGTCGCGGCCATGGAGGCCAAGATCAAGGCCCGGTTCGGCGACTGGACCCCCGTCGGTCCGGCCGGCGCCGATCCGGACCTGGGCGCGCTCAAGTCGCGCAAGACCGAGGCCAAGCTGGTCGTCGAGCCCGGCGTGCCGCTCTCGATGCAGATGGCCTGGCTGCGTCCGGACGACACCGAGATCGACACCACCGCCAAGCGCCAGCGCGATCTGGTCGAACAGCTCGGCTTCTCGGTGCTGAACCGCCGCCTGCAACGCCTGGCCCGGGGCGCGACGCCGCCGTTCCTCGGCGCGGGCGCCTTCGAGAGCGACGAATACGACGCCGCCGAGGTGACCATGGTCGTGGTCAACGCCGAGCCGACCCGCTGGCGCGAGGCCCTCACCGCCGTGGAGCAGGAACAGCGCCGCGCCGTCCAGCACGGCGTGCGCCAGGACGAACTCGACCGCGAGATCGACGAATACCGGGCCAGCCTCAAGGCCGACGCCGCCGGCGCCGCCACCCGCACGCCGGCCGGCCTGGCCGGCGAGATCGTGGGCTCCCTGTCCGACGACGAGGTGGTGAGCAGCCCGGCCCAGGACCTGGCCCTGTTCGAGGCCGCCGTGAAGGACCTCAAGGCCGACCAGGTCTCCGCCGCGCTCAAGGCTGCCTTCAAGGGCGACGGGCCGCTGCTGTTCATGGCCTCGCCCAAGGCCGTGGCGGGCGGCGACGGGTCCCTGGTGGCCGCGCTGCAGATCTCCCGCAAGATGGCGGTCGCCCAACCCACCGCCCCCACCCAGGTCGCCTGGCCCTATGAGAATTTCGGGACGCCCGGCGTGGTCGCCGAGACTCGCGAGGCCGCCGATCTCGACACCGCCTTCTTGCGCTTCGAGAACGGCGTGCGGCTCACCGTCAAGCCGACCCGCTTCAAGGACGACGAGGTCCTGGTCCGGGTCAATGTCGGCCGCGGCCGGATCGATCTGCCCAAGGACCGCCAGAACGTCGCCTGGGCCTCGGGCGCCTATATCGAGGGCGGACTGAAGCAGATCAGCGCCGAGGACATGGAGCAGGTCCTGGCCTCGCGGGTGTACGGCGCCGAGTTCGGCATCGGCGACGACGCCTTCGTGCTGTCCGGCGCCACCCGCACCGACGACCTGGGCGTCCAGCTCCAGGTCCTGACCAGCTATGTGTCCGAGCCCGGCTGGCGCGAGCAGGCGTTCCAGCGCCTGAAGAACTCCGGCAAGACCATCCACGATCAGTACGAGGCCACGGTGTCCGGCGTCGTTTCCCGCGACCTGGCCGGCCTACTGCACGGCGGCGACGAGCGGTGGGTCTTCCCCTCCCGCGACGAGATGGCCGACGCCAAGCTGGAGAGCTTCAAGGCCGACGTCGCGCCGGCGCTCGCCGCGGGCCAGATCGAGGTTGTGATCGTCGGCGACACCACGGTCGAAAAGGCCATCGAGGCCGTCGCCCGCACCTTCGGCGCTCTGCCCCCGCGGCCCGCGGCCGCGCCGCCGCCGCGCGCCGAGATCGAGGTCGGCTTCCCCTCAGGCGTCGCCCAGCCGGTGATCCGCACCCACAAGGGCCGCGGCGACCAGGCCGTGGGCTATATCGCCTGGCGCACCAACGACTTCTTCGCCAACCCCCAGCGCGCCCGCGACACCGCTGTCCTGGGCGAGGTGCTGGAACTGCGGCTGATCGAAGAGCTGCGCGAGGCCCAGGGCGCCACCTATTCCCCCAATGCCGCCTATAGCCACAGCTTCGTCTGGCCGGGCTGGGGCTATGTCTCGGCCAGCGTCGAGGTGCCCCCCGACAAGCTGCCCGCCTTCTTCGCCGACGTGAAGAAGATCGCCACCGACCTGCGAACCAAGGAAATCAGCCCAGACGAACTGGCCCGGGCCAAGAAGCCGCGCCTGGAGCAGATCGAAAAGGCCCGCGAAACCAACGGCTACTGGCTACAGGAGCTCTCCGGCGCCCAGGCAGATCCCCGCCGCCTCGACGCCACCCGCGCCATGATCCCGGGCACCGAGCGGGTCACCGCCGCCGACGTCAAGCGCGCCGCCGAAGCCGTCCTCAAGGACGAAACCATGTGGATGTTCGAGGTCAAGCCGGCGGGAGCCTGAACCCCCTCTACGCGCTTCGCGCTGGGGGACGATCTGATTGTTTCTAGATGCTCCCCCTCTGGGTGAGCTGTCAGCGAAGCTGACTGAGGGGGACTTTGACTCCCTACCGCCTGGCATCCTTGGCCATCGCATCCAGGTCCTGGTCGAAGCTCCGCGCCGCCATGACCACGCTCGCGACCGACCTGGCGAAGAAATCCCGCGGGACGGTCGCGAAGTCGTCGGTCGGCCGGTGGTACTCCGGATGGTCCTCGACCCCGAGATAGACCCAGGGCACGCCGGCCTGGTGGAAGGCCGCGTGGTCCGACGCCAGCGTCCAGTCGTCGTCGCCGGTCCAGGGCGGCCCGTCATGGCCCTGTTTCAGGGTCACCGGGACCTTGCCCGCCAAGGCCGCCAGCCGCGGCTTCAGCCAGGGAAAGTGATGGCCGCCCGCGGCGTAGAGCTCGCCCTTGGCGCTCTTGCTCAGCATGTCGAGATTGAGGTTCAGCGCGACCCTGGCCAGTGGAATGGGCGGCGCGGCCACGAAGGCGGCCGACCCGCGATGCCCGACCTCCTCGGCGTCCACCACCGCGAAGATCACCGTGTGCCTGGGCGGGGTCTTGGCGAACGACTCGGCGATCGCCAGCAGGCCCGCCACCCCCGAGGCGTTGTCGTCGGCCCCGTTGTAGATCTCGCCCTTGCGGACGCCCAGGTGGTCGTAGTGGGCGCTGACTGCCAGCACCTTGTCGCTCCCGCCGGTCCCCGTGATCTTCCCGACCAGGTTGACCCCTTGCCGCGTCTCGGTCCCAGCGGGAAAGGAGAACGGCTGCTCGAAGCCGCCATGGGCCGGCTGCAGCCCGATCTCCGCGAACCGCTTGAGAATATGGGCCCGCGCCAGAGCCGAGCCCGATGAGCCGGCCGCGCGCCCGGCCATGGCGTCGGTCGACAGCACCTCGACATCCTTCAGCGCCTGTTCGCCGGCCGCCCAGGCGGGCGTTCCGGCCAGCCAGACGAAGCCCGCAACCACCACGGCGACGCGCCGCGAAACCTCGAAGACCTGGAACACGAAAACCCCATGAAACGCCCGCCCCGCCGAGCATCGGGCCGTCGCGAAATATTCGCAAGCCGGGGTGAACCCGATGACTCACGCCGCGTTCGGCACCCAGGGGCCTTCACCATCCCAGGAGCACAGCACCATGAGTCTCTTCGACTTTGCGCGTGAAGCGGGGGAAACCCTGCGCGAGAAGCTGTCCGGCAAGCCCGACATGGACGCCCGGGAGCTCGCCAAGGCCCTCCAGGACCACGGCGTCACCCTGAGGGACGGTCGCATCACCGTGGCCGACGAAACCGTGACCGTCACCGGCGAAGCCAGCAATCAGCAGGAGCGTGAACTCGCGATCCTGGTGCTCGGCAACACCAAGGGCGTGGCCCATGTGGACGATCAGATCACGATAGCGGCCCAGCCGGCCGCCGCGGCGACCCCGGCCGCTGGCGCTGCGCCGTCGACCCAGGCCACCTTCTATACGGTGAAGTCCGGCGACACCCTGTCGAAGATCGCCCAGGCCCACTACGGCGACGCCACCCGCTACGGCGAGATCTTCGAGGCCAATCGCCCGATGCTGAAGGATCCGGACAAGATCTATCCAGGCCAGGCCCTGCGCATCCCGGGCACCACCCGGCACTAGGCTGGCGGCGCGGCGGAGCGTTTCGGCGCTCCGCCGGCTGAGGTTTTAGTAGACGGTCCCGCCCACGCCGCCGTCGAGGCTCATGGTGGTGGCGACCGAGGACTCCATCCGCTCTTCTTCCTCGCGGTAGGCCGTGTAGGTCTCGGTCTCCACGATGGTCAGGATTTTGATGCCGGCCCCGAAACGGCGCAGCAGCGAGCGCTCGTTGCAGTCGCGCGCCGGGGTCTGCTTGCGGCATTCCAGCTTGCCGTCGCGGCCGTGGTACAGGGCGTCGCCCTTGCGGCAGGCAAGTGTCTTGCCGCCGGAAAACTCAACCTTTTCCTGATAGTCGGCGATCGTCGCCTGCAGCCAGGCGCCGGCGATGCAGCGGTAAAGCTCGCCCTCGAAGCTCTGCTCGATCTCCCGGTCGGGACGGACCTGGGAGGCGGCGTGCGGAATCTGGCGCGCGTCGATGCAGACGGCCTGGATCACCACGCGGCGGGTGCGGGTGCGGCTGGCCTCATAGGCCACGCGCTTGATGCGCTTGCCGGCCTCGACATTGAGCTGGACCATGCCGGTGGCCATCGGCGGGGCGTAGCCGCCCCCACCGCCGCCGCCGCCGTAGAAGACGGCGCCGGCGCCGGCCAAGCCTGCGGCCCCCGCGCGCGAGCTGGCGTTGGCCACCGCGACGCTGACGTTGGAGACATGGACATTGATGTTGGGCGTGCGCGGTGCGTTGCAGCAGGGCGTGACCGGCGGCGGGGCCGGCGGCGTCACGCAGCAGGGCGGGGTCGGCGGCGGCGTGCAGCAGGGCGGCGGGGCCGGTGGCTGGCAGCAGGGCGGCGGCGGCGCGCAGCATTGCGCCAGGGCGGTTTCCGGCGCTGCGCCGGTCAGCAGCAGGAGGCCGAGGCCCAGCAGGAAGCCAAGCAAGGTGGTGCGCGTCTTCATGGACGGCCCCTCCAAAGGCCCGCCGGTATCCCATCGTTCTGACGATTAAATCAGGCGCGGCTTAAGAATCTCTGAGCCTGTCAACCATGCCGCGGCCTGCGCGGCCAAGGTCCCGATCCGGCACAGCGGGCGGCCTGGCGCCGAACTTCCTGCAAGCCTCATGCGGTCGCGGTCGGCCGAATTTGGAGGCGCGTGATGTTTCATTCCAACACGCAGAACCTGATCGACTACTGGCGCGGACAGGGCGGCTATCGCGGCCTGCCGACCCGCGCCCAGATCGACCCGACCGCCTTCGCCAAGCTGCTGCCCCAGGTCTTCATGCTGGGCCGGGTCGCCTCCGGCCTCTATCCCGTGCGTCTCGCCGGCGGCCTGGTCGCCGCCCTGCATGGCCGCAACTTGCTTGGCCAGAACGGCCTGTCGCTGTTCTCGGAGCGCAACCGCTTTTCCCTGCACACGGCGATCGAGACCGCGCGCCGCCGCCCCGAGCCGGTGGTCGCCACGGTCGAGGCCTTCTCCGACACCGCCAGCCTGCCGATGGAGGTGCTGTTCGCGCCGCTGGCGGACGCCGAGGGATCGCCCGAGCGGTTCCTGGGCCTCTACCAGCCCCTGTCCATGGTCGCGCGCCTGAACGGCGAGCCGATCCGCGAGATCATCGTTCACAATGTCCGCGGCGTCGGCCCCGCCAATGAGGAGACCCCGCGCCTGCGCCTGGTCGCCCTCGACGGCCGCCGGGTCGCGTAGAGCGTGACAGCCGAAAGTGGACGCCGGTTTCGGCGCCCGTCACGCTCTAGACTTTAGGCCGGCTGGGTCGCCGGCGCCGACGCCGCATCCAGCGCCGCCAGGTCCGACGCATCCAGCTTTAGCCGCGCCGATCCCATCAGTTCCTGAAGCTGCGCCACGCTGGTCGCCGAGGCGATCGGGCCGGTCAGGCCCGGCTGGGCCATGACCCAGGCCAAGGCCGCCTGGGCGGGGGTCGCGCCCTTGCCGGCCGCCACCTTGTCCAGGGCGCCCAGGATCCTCAGGCCGCGTTCGTCGAGATAGCGCTTCACGCCTCGCCCGCGCGGGCTCTTGGCCAGGTCTTCCTCGCTGCGGTACTTGCCGGTCAGGAAGCCCGAGGCCAGGCCGTAATAGGGGATCACCCCCACCTCGTTATCGATGCAGACCTGCTGCAGGCCGCTCTCGAAGCCAGCCCGGTCATAGAGGTTGTAGAGCGGTTGCTCGCTTTGATAGCGCGCCACGCCCTTCGCCTCGCTGATCTCCAGCGCCGACTTTAGGCGCGCGGGCTCGAAGTTGGACGAGCCGATGGCGCGGACCTTGCCGGCCTTGACCAGCCGCTCATAGGCCTCGGCGGTCTCCTCCTGCGGGGTCTCCGGGTCGTCGCGGTGGCTCTGGTAGAGGTCGATGACGTCGGTCCGCAGCCGCTGCAGCGAGGCCTCGACCGCCTCGACCATGTAGCGGGCCGACAGGCCCTTCATGCCCTCACCCATCTCCGAGCCCAGCTTGGTGGCCAGCACCACCTTGTCGCGCTTGCCGCTGGCCTTGAACCAGGCGCCGAGCACCTTTTCCGAGGCCCCGCCGCCGGCAGGGGCCCAGCGGGAATAGACATCAGCGGTGTCGACCATGTTGAAGCCCCCATCGACAAAGGCGTCGAGGATGGCGAAGGAGGTCGGCTCGTCGGCCGTCCAGCCGAACACGTTGCCGCCCAGCACCAGCGGGGCGACCTTCAGCTCGGACCTACCCAGTCTGCGCAGTTCCATGGCGGTTTCTCCCTAAGCGGCCTTCTGGCCGTCCTCATAGACCGGCGCGTCGTCGGCCGGCAGGGCGGCCTTGCCGCGGATCATGTCGGCGGCCTTCTCGGCGATCATGATGGTGGGCGCGTTGGTGTTGCCCCCCACCAGGGTCGGCATGACCGAGGCGTCGATCACCCGCAGGCCCTCGATCCCGCGAACCCTGAGCTCGGCGTCGACCACCGCCATGTCGTCGGTCCCCATCTTACAGGTGCCGACCGGGTGGTAGATGGTCTCGGCGCTCTTGCGGATCCAGGCGTCGATCTCCGCGTCGGTCTGGACGTGCTTGCCGGGGAACAGCTCCTCGGTGCGGTAGGCGTCGAGCGCCGACTGCTCGGCCACCTTGCGCATCATCTTGACCCCCTGGCGCAGGGCGCGACGGTCCTCGTCGGTGGCCAGGTAGTTGGCGAAAATCGCCGGATCGGCGAACGGATCGGCCGAGTTCAGCCCCACCCTGCCCCGGCTCTCGGGACGAAGCTGGCAGACGTGGAAGGTGAAGCCGTCCTTCTCCACCACCGTGTTGCCGTGGTTCTGCATCACCGCCAGCACCGTGTGGATCTGCAGGTCCGGCCGGTCCAGGTCTGGCCGCGACTTCAGGAAGGCGCCTGACTCCAGGAACTGCTGGCGACCCAACCCCTTGCCGAAGAAGGCGTAGTTCATCCCGATCAGCAGGGTCTTCACCAGCCCCTTGCGCAGGGAGAAGGCGGTGATCGGCTGCGGGCATTCCCAGGACATGGTCACGTCCAGGTGGTCCTGCAGGTTGGCGCCGACGCCCTTCAGGGCATGGACCACCGGGATGCCGTGCTTGACCAGCTCCTCGGGATCGCCAATCCCCGAGAGCTGCAGGATGTGGGGCGACTGCACCGCGCCCGCCGACAGCAGCACCTCCTTGTCGGCGTGGACGATCGTCTTCTGCTTGGTCTTGGCGTCCACATATTCGACGCCGACCGCGCGGCCGTTCTCGATGACGATGCGGGTGGTCCGCGCGCCGGTCAGGCAGGTCAGGTTCGGCCGGCTCATCGCCGGGTGCAGATAGGCCCGCGCGGCGCTCCAGCGCTGACCGTCATGGATGGTCATCTGGTACGGCCCCCAGCCTTCCTGCTGGAAGCCGTTGAAATCGCTGGTCACCGCATGTCCGGCCTGGCGGCCCGCCTCGACGGTGGCCTTGTAGATCGGGTTGGGCGAGGAGGCCTTGGAGACCTTCAGCGGGCCCTCGCCGCCGTGCCAGGCGTCGCCGCCGCCCTCCAGGCTCTCGGAGCGCTTGAAGTAGGGCAGCACGTCGCGGTAGGACCAGCCCGGCAGGCCCATCTGGCGCCAGTTGTCATAGTCGCGGGCATGGCCGCGGATATAGATCATGCCGTTGATCGAGGACGACCCGCCCCAGCCCTTGCCGCGCGGCCACCACAGCTTGCGGTGCTCGAGTTGCGGCTCCGCCTCGGTCCAGAAACCCCAATTGTAAGGACCCGCCTTGCCGATCAGGGCGCCGACCCCGGCCGGCATCTTGACCATGATGGAGCTGTCCTTGCCGCCGGCCTCCAGCAGCAGGACCCGCACGCCGGCGTCCTCGCTCAGCCGGTTGGCCAGGACGCACCCGGCGGAACCCGCGCCGATGATCACGTAGTCGTAGCGGTCCATGGGCGATCCGTCCCTAAACACTGTTAAGTTTGGCGCACATTTACCCAGTCGCGCCGCCGAAACAAGGCCGGGAGGAACCGCTTTTTGGGCGCCGCAACGTCAAGCGCGGCGGCGGAATTCCATGATCCAGTTGGTCTCCCAGGTCTTGCCGTCGTCATAGGAGAAGGCCTGGCTCCAGCGCGGCGCGTCGGGGTCGGTCGAGCGCCAGTCGAACAACACCTTGACCGGCGTCTCGACGTCCATGTCGTCGCCGGCGAACACACCCTGGCCGTCCGTGAAGCGCCCGTGGACCGGCGGCTGCAAGAGACCGTCCTTGGAGTTGATCCAGTAGATCGCCCACTCGTCCTTGACGGGGCTGTAGAGGCGCACGGTCGTGCCCTGGAAACCCTTGGTGGGAAAGGTCGCCACGTCGATGGAGATCATGCCGTCCGCAAGCAGCTGCGACGTCTCGTGGGACGGAAAGACCTCCCAGTCGTCGGAGCCGGCGCCGCGCTGCTTCAGGCGACGGTTGGTGACGTCCCATTCACCGGCTCTGAAGGCGAAGTCGTGGGCGGCGCTCATGATCGTGGTCCTCTCGCTGTTGGAGAGGGTTTAGCCCCCATATCCTGACACGATGCGTCAGCTATTCTCGGCTAGGCTCATTTCATGCGTGCGAGCCGACTCCTCTCCATCCTGCTGATCCTGCAGCTTCGCGGCCGCCAGACGGCCCAGTCGCTGGCCGACGAGTTCGAGGTCTCGGTCAGGACCATCTATCGCGACATCGACCACCTCAGCGCCGCCGGCGTCCCGGTCTATGCCGACCGCGGCCGCAACGGCGGCTTCGACCTGCTGGACGGCTACAAGACCAAGCTGACCGGCCTGACCTCCAGCGAGGCCGAGAGCCTGTTCCTGGCGGGCCTGCCGGGCGCGGCCCAGGATCTCGGCTTCAGCGAGGCCCTGATCGGCGCGAAGCTGAAACTGCTGGCCGCCCTGCCCCCGCAATCGCGCGAAGGCGCCGAGCGGATCGGCGCCCGGTTCCATCTCGATCCCGTCGGCTGGTACCGCAGTTCCGAGGCCGCCGACCTGCTGCCCCAGGTGGCCGACGCGGTCTGGACGGCGCGCCGCATCGCCGTGCGCTACGAACGCTGGGACGGCGAGATCGAGCGGGTGCTGGCGCCCCTGGGCCTCGTGATGAAGGCGGGCGTCTGGTACCTGGTCGCCACGGTGGCCGGCAAACCGCGCACCTACCGGCTCTCCAACATCAAGGCCCTGACCGCCGGCGAGCCCTTCGAGCGGATCAAGGCCTTCGATCTCGCCGCCTACTGGACCCAGCAGCGCGACCGCTTCGAGGAAGGGCTGTTCCAGGGCCAGGCGACCCTGCGCGTCACCGCCAGGGGCCTCAAGAACCTCGGCCTGCTCAGCGACGCGGTGGCCGAGGCGGCCCGCGCCTCGGCCGGGCCGCCGGACGCCGACGACCGCGTGACCGTGACCATCCCCATCGAGACGGTCGAAAACGCCGCTGTGCAGCTCTTCCGCCTCGGCCCCGAGGTCGAGGTGCTCACCCCGCCCGAATTCCGCGCAGCCATAGCCGAGCGGGCCCGGGCGGTGGCGGGGTTGTACGCCTAGCGCCCCTTCCAGGCCGGGGCGCGCTTTTGCGCAAACGCCATGGGGCCCTCGACGAAGTCCTCGGACTTGAACAGGGCCGCGGCGGCCGGATAGCGCATCTGACCCTTGATCGCGGCCTCCAGGCTCGGTTCGTCCAGGCCCTTGAACACCGCCTCCTTGGAGGCGCGGATCGACATCGGCGACAGCTGGCAGATCTCCGCCGCCCATTTCCGCGCCGTGGCCATCAGCTCCTGTGGCGGCGTCACCTCGTTGACGAAGCCCAGCTCACAGCCATGGGCCGCCGAGACCCGCCGGCCGGTGAGGATCATGCCGAGCGCCTGCTTGGTCCCGATGGCGCGGGGCAGCCGGTGCAGGCCGCCGGCCAGAGCCGCCAGGCCCACCCGGGGTTCCGGCAGCGCGAAGGTCGCCGCCTCCGAGGCGATGATCAGGTCGCAGGCCAGCGCGATCTCGAACCCGCCGCCCATCGCCACCCCGTTCACCGCCGCGATCAGCGGCTTGGCGAGGTCGAACCGCGAGGTCAGGCCCGCGAAGCCCGACGGCGGGCTCTTCATGTCGCCGCCCATGGCCTGGTGCTTCAGGTCGTTGCCGGCCGAAAAGGCCCGCTCCCCGGCCCCGGTCACGACGCCCACCCACTGCTCCGGGTCGGCGGCGAAGGCGTCGAAGGCCTCGTGCAGCTCGAAGTGCGCCGGCGAGTGCAGGGCGTTCATCACCTCCGGGCGGTTCAGGGTGAAGACCGTCACGGGACCTTCGCGGTCCACGCGGATGAACTCATAGGCCATGGGGCGTCCTCCTCGTTTCGTTGGCGCGACGCTCGCCGGGCGCCGCTACGTACGTCAAGCGCGCCGGCCCTGTTCCGAGCCGGTGACGATGTCGGTCATCGGACCGCCGTCGCGGACGGTCTTGTCGCGATAGATCACCGCCCCGATCAGGTTCGGCCTGCGCTGGACGGCGGCGCAGAACTGGTCCCAGGCCTCCGAGGGGACCCACAGGCACGGCGCCCGCGGATTCTCGTCGATGGCGATGTCCACCAGGGTGCGGATGTCCATGGCTAGGCCACCGGAGTCAGGCCGGCGCGATAGCGCTTCCAGTTCGCCACATAGTGCATCGCCCCGCCGCCGATCACGCGGGCCTGAGCCTCGCTGATCTCACGCACGACCTTGCCGGGCGCGCCCATGACCAGCGAATTGTCTGGGATCTCCTTGCCCTCGGTGATCAGGCAGTTGGCGCCGATGAGACAATTGCGCCCGATCCGGGCCCCGTTCAGGACGATCGAGCCTATGCCGACCAGCGAGTTGTCGCCGATCGTGCAGCCGTGAAGCATGACCATATGGCCAACCGTGACATTGTTTCCGATGGTCAGCGGCGAGCCGGTGTCGGTGTGCAGGACGCTGCCGTCCTGGACGTTGGAATTCTCCCCGATGGTGATCGGATCGTTGTCGCCACGAATTGTCGCACCGAACCAGATCGAAGCATTTTTCTTAAGAATCACCCGGCCAAGCACCGCCGCGTTGGGCGCAATCCAGTATTCGTCCTCGTTGGGCAGCTCCGGAGCAACGTCGCCCAAGTTGTAGACACTCATCCGCATACCCCATTTATTGAACCCGATGGCCTGTTTAACCATTCGTAAACCAAGCTAGCATCATATTAGTCGTGCGATTCGGAGGGGCGAAACGCCCTTCCGCATCCCGCCGCGAGTCGGCCTTCGGCTCCCGGCCCTGCGTTTGGACGGAGTAAAGGGTGTCGCGTCAGCTTCGGCGGGTTCTTCCGCCCGGATCCCAAACCGGAAGCGAGCCGCCAGGCCGCTGCGCACGACGCCGCCGTTCAGTTTCCAATCTTTCTTCGACCAAGGGCGAGCCATTCCGGCTTCGCCCTTTTTTCATGCCCCGATGGAGGCCTTGATGACCAAGCGAGCTCTCAAGCGACAACTGCGCGAAGGCGCGTTCGACGCCGGCCAGTTCGAGGATGACGGCAAAATCCGCCGCCTGCCCGTGGCCGACCGCGCCTGGTCTCCCCTGGCTCATCACAATGACGACCGCGATCAGGGCCGCGACCAGGGCTATGTGAAAACCATCAAGGCCAAGTCGCCCGGCCAGCAGGAACTGATCGACGCCATCGACGCCAAGAACCTGGTCATGGCCCTTGGCCCGGCCGGAACCGGCAAGACCTATCTGGCCATCGCCAAGGCCGTGGAGGCCCTGGAGGCGGGCAAGGTCGGCCGTATCGTGCTCTCCAGGCCCGCGGTGGAGGCCGGCGAATCCATCGGCTACCTGCCAGGCGACGCCGAGGACAAGCTCGCCCCCTATCTGCGGCCGCTCTACGACGCCCTGTCGGATCGGCTCTCAATGAAGCGGGTCCGCGCCCTCATGGCCGAGGGCGCCATCGAGATCGCCCCGGTCGGCTTCATGCGCGGCCGCACGCTCAACAACGCCTTCGTGGTCATCGACGAGGCGCAGAACTGCACCTACGGCCAGCTCAAGATGCTGCTCACTCGGCTGGGCTGGCACTCGACCATGGTGGTGACGGGCGACCCGAACCAGTCGGACCTGCTGCCCGAGCTTTCGGGCCTGGGTCCCGTGGCCGACAAGTTCGACGCCCTGGCCAACATCGCCGTCGTGCGGCTGAAGGACGTCGACATCGTCCGCCACCCGCTGGTCGCCGAGATGCTGAGCGTTCTCTGACACCCTAGAGTTCTAGCGAAATCTTCGCCGGTCCCGGAAACCGCCCCGGGGCCGGCATTTTCGTGGGCGAACCCTTAGGGCAGGTCTTCCGCCAGGATCGCCATCTCGAACATGAACGAGCCATCGCCGTCCTCGTCCTCGAACACCACGCCGATGAACTCTTCGCCGACATAGACCTCCGCGGAGTCCTTCTGCTTGGGACGCGGCGTCAGGGTGATCCGGGCGTTGGCGAAGGTGCCACGCAGGTGGCCTTCGATCTTGCGGATAGTTCGTTCGTCCAGCACGCCGTGCTCCTGCGTCAATTTCGGCCGGAACCTAGCGCGCTTTGCGCACCTGCGGAAAGCGTCTGGGCCGGAAAAAGCTGGGGACGCGGTCGCGCAGGCGGCTAGTCTGCCCACAAACCAATGCGGGGAGCGAAGCGTGGCCGGCGTCGAACTGGGGCTGATCGAAGGTTATTACGGCAAACCCTGGTCGTGGGCGGCCCGGGAAGACGTGATCACCACGCTCTGCGCCCACGGCTACGGTTTCCACATCTACGCCCCCAAGGCCGACCCCTTCCTGCGCCGCCGCTGGCAGGAGCCCCATCCGCCCGAGGAGGCCGATCGGCTGCGCGCCTATTCGGCCTTCTGCCGCAATCTCGGCGTCCGTTTCGGAGTGGGGTTGAGCCCCTACGAGATCTACCGCGACTTCGGCGTCGAGGCCCAGGCCGCGCTCGCCGCCAAGCTCCAGGACCTGGAGAGCCTGGGCCTCGACGACCTCGCCATCCTGTTCGACGACATGCGCGGGGACCTGCCCGACCTCGCCCAGAACCAGATCCGCATCGTCCACTGGATCGCTGAGCGCACCACCGCCAGCCGGCTCATCGTCTGCCCCTCCTACTATACCGACGACCCGATCCTGGACCGTGTGTTCGGCAAGCGACCGGACAACTACCTGGAGGACCTGGGCGCGGGGCTCGACCCGGCCATCGAGGTATTCTGGACCGGCGAGGAGGTCTGCTCGCGCGAATACAGCGTGGGCCACCTGGAGCGCGTCGGCCGCCAGCTGCGCCGCAAGCCGTTCCTGTGGGACAACTATCCGGTCAATGACGGGCCGTTGATGTCGCCGTTCCTGCATGTCCGCGCCTTCACAGGCCGGCCCGCGGAGATCGGCGCCCACCTCTCCGCCCACGCGGTCAATCCGGCCCTGCAGCCGGTGCTGTCGCAGATCCCGGCCATCACCCTGGCCCAGAGCTATCTCGAAGGCGCCGCCTACGAATACGGCGCCGCCTTCGAGCGGGCCGCGGCCGAGGTGCTGGGCGACGGCCTCGCCGCGGCGCTCCAGCTCAATCTCACCCAGGTTCAGGGCTTCGGCCTCGACCGGCTGACCGAGGAGAATGTCCGGCGGATGCGCGCGCGCTACGAGGGCTTCGACCATCCCGGCGCCCGCGAAGTGCTGGCCTGGCTGGACGGCGCCTATCGCGTCACCCAGGCCGAGATGGACGCCTCTTGAGGTTTGGCCGCCCCCAGGCCTAAGCTGTCCGTGGCGAAACACCTGACTCACGGAAGAACCCACCCAGTGGCCGGCTGATCAACACACAGGACTGGTCGTTCGCAGGCCTAGGCCCGCGACGGCGCCCTTCGTTGATCTTTTCCTGGATATTCGGGGCCGAGCCGCATGGCGTTCTTCCGCAATACCACCGTCAATCTCCTCAACCTTCACTACGGCGTTCACGCCCTGGCGCTCAGCGGCGGCGGGGCGTTCTTCGCCGTCTTCCTGCTGCGCGCGGGGGTGCCGGCGCCTGGCGTGCTGGCCTCGCTGGCCGCCATCCTGATCGGACGGTTCTGCATCCGCCCGTTCGTCTTGCCGCTGGGCAAGCGGTTCGGCCTGAAGCCCCTGGTCATCGCCGGCACGATCCTGACGGCGCTGCAGTATCCGCTGCTGGCCGAGGTCGACGGTGTCGGCTGGGCGCTGTTCGCGCTCTGCGCCGTCTCGTCCATCGGCGACACCTTCTATTGGACCTCCTACCACGCCTATTTCGCGTCGCTGGGGGACTCCGAGCATCGCGGCCACCAGATCGGCGCGCGTGAGGCGATCGCGGCCCTGGTCGGCATCGCCGCCCCTCTGCTCACCGGCTGGGCCCTGGTGACCCTCGGGCCCCGGATCGCCTTCGGCGTGACCGCCGCCGTCCTGATGCTCTCGGCCCTGCCCCTGCTCTGGACGCCGAACATCGCCGTTCGCGACCAGGCGCCCGGCGCCTTCCGCGCCGCCCTGCCCGGCGTGCTGATGTTCCTCGCCGACGGCTGGATCGCCTCGGGCTACTATTTCGTCTGGCAGATCGCGCTGTTCATTTCGCTGGGCGAGAGCTTCACGGCCTTCGGCGGCGCCATGGCCCTGGCCGCCGTCGCCGGGGCGGTGAGCGGATTGCTGCTGGGCCGGTTCATCGATGCCGGCCACGGACGCTGGGCGGTCTGGCTGGCGTCGGGCTCAATGGCCGTGACGCTCCTGGCGCGGGCCGCCGGATACGGCGATCCGGCCCTGGCCGTCGCGGCCAACGCCGCCGGCGCCCTGGTCGTGGCCCTCTACGTGCCCACCGTCATGACCGCCGTCTACAACCAGGCCCAGGTCTCGCCCTGCGCCCTGCGGTTCCACATCGCCACGGAAGGGGGCTGGGACACCGGCGGGGCCAGCGGCTGCCTGCTGGCCGCCGCCCTGCTCGCCATGGGCGCGTCGTTCGCCGCGGCGATCCTGATCTCCATGGCGGGAACCGCCGCAGCCTTCTTCCTGCTGCGGCGCTACTACCGGGCGACGGACCTCGCCGCGGCTCAAATCACGTAGTCGTAGACCGCCTCGGCCAGGGTGTGGTCCATGCTGCGCGCCGGCTCCTCGCAGGTCGGGCAGTTGACCAGGCGCGCGGGCACGCCGGCGGCCGTGCAGCCGGCCGGAACCGGCTTCAGCACCACCGAACCGGCGGCCACCTTGGCATGGTCGCCGATGTGGATATTGCCCAACACCTTGGCCCCGGCGCTCAACAGGACGCCCTTGCCGATCTTCGGATGGCGGTCGCCCCGCTCGGCGCCCGTGCCGCCCAGGGTCACGTCCTGCATCATGGAAACGTCGTCGCCGATCACCGCGGTCTCGCCGATGACGATGCCGGTGCCGTGGTCGATGAACACGCCCGAGCCGATCCTTGTGGCCGGATGGATGTCCACCTGGAACACCTCCGACATGCGGCTCTGCAGATAGAGCGCGATGGTCTCGCGGCCCTGATGCCAAAGCCAGTGCGCCACGCGCTGGGCCTGCAGGGCCTGGAAGCCCTTGAAGAACAGGAACGGCTGGACATAGCCCTTGCAGGCCGGGTCGCGCTCGAACACCGCCTTGAGATCCAGCTCGGCGATGTCGACCAGCCGCGGATCGTCACGATAGGCCGCGTCGGCCAGCTCGCGCAGGCTCATGGCCCGCAGCTCCTGGTCGCCCAGCTTCCGCGCGAGCTGGTAGGACAGGGCCGCGCCCAGGTCCTCATGGCTCAACACCACGGCGTTCAGCAGCGAGGCGAGCGCCGGCTCGGCCTTGGCGGCCCGCTCGGCTTCGTTGCGCAGCGACGCCCAGACCGGCGGCGGCGCGCCGAGCTCGATGACTTCCAGACGTTGGCTCAAAGGCTCCTCCCGTCCCATGGCGGCTCCCCTATCCTAACATGGCGCGCGCGAGCGCGTCCGGCAAAAGCCCTTCTCGAGCCATATGGTAGCCCCGAAGCAGCATCGCCACTGTCAGGGCGTCCTGAATTTGTCCGGCCATGGCGATATCCAGAATCTCGCGGAACGGCGCGCGGACCCGAGCGATGTCCTCGGTGCCGTCGCCTACCGGCTCGGCCGCCGCCTGGGTCAGGCCCGTGGCCAGGTAGCCTATGGCCAGTTCATCGGTCACAGAGTTGGAAAGCTGCATCCGCAGGATCTCCGTCCAGCGGGCGGCGGCCAGGCCCGTCTCCTCCAGCAGCTCGCGCCGGGCGCCCTCCAGCGGCGCCTCGTCCAGCGGTCCGCCGCCTTCCGGGATCTCCCAGCTATAGTCGCCGAAGGGAAAGCGGTTCTGGCCCACCAGGGTCACCGTTCCATCGTCGTGCAGGGGCAGGATCGCCAGGGCGCGGTTCTTGAAGTTCACCAAGCCGTACAGGGCCGGCTGTCCGGTCGGGGCCACGGCGGTCTGCTCGGTGACGCTGATCCAGGGATTGTCATAGACGCGCCGCGCCGCCCCGGCTTTCCAGGGCTTGCCATGCGCGATCAGCCAGTCTGGTTTTTGCGACATATTCTCAACTAGCCTTGCGAGACGGCGGCGCAGGCCTCAATAAAGGACCTCCCCTATCGGTTTCCCTAACGAGGCGCTGGCCGTGACCGTCGTTCTACCCCCCACGCCCCTCTTCGGGACGCCCGTCGAACAGCCACCGCATCCCGACGTCCTCGACTTCCTGGCCCGCCGTCGCTCCTCGTCGGCCGTGACCCTGGCCGAGCCCGCCCCCCGTCCCGACGAGGTCACGGCCCTGATCGCCCTGGCCTCGCGGGTGCCCGATCACGGGAAGTTGTCGCCCTGGCGGTTCATAATCCTCGATTCCGAGGGCAAGGCGGCCTTCGCGGCCAAGCTGGAGGCCCTCGCCGAGGCGCGCGGCGATCCCCGCGCGGCGGCCAAACTGGTCAAGCTGAAGCTGCCTCCGATCGGGATCGCGGTGGTCTCCCGCACGGTCCAGCATGAGATTCCGGAGTGGGAGCAGGTGCTCTCGGCGGGCGCGGTCTGCACCACCCTGCTCTATGCCGCCCTGGCCCTTGGTTACGGCGCCAACTGGATCACCGACTGGTACGCGTATGACGCGCAAGCCAAGGCCGCGCTTGGCCTTGCGGAGAGCGAGCGGGTCGCCGGGTTCATCCTGCTGGGGACGCCGAAGGAGCCGCCGCTGGAGCGCGAGCGCCCCGATCCGGCCGCCCTCACCACGCTCTGGCGGCCCTGAGCCAGGGCCAGATACACGACGGCCGGACGGCGATGGCGCGCCGCCCGGCCTGAAGTGTGACACGCCCGAGGAGAGATGGGCGATGTCCTCATAGCACGCCACGCCCTTGTCGGCTAGTCGACGCCGGCTCCGCCACAGCCAAGCTCGCCACCTTCGCGGCCGGCGGGCCTAGGTGGGCGCAGATCGACGGTTGTATTCAATAGTGCGAATACTCTTGCCCGCGCGAACTCTGCAGCGGATGCAACCGTTCGACCTCGGACAATTAATATGTCCCAACGTCGAATTCTGACTCAGCCTCTTCCACGGTAGGACGCTACGCCTTGATCGGGGATCCAGAGTCCCTCCGGCGCGGGTCCGGTCTGCCAGAAGACATCGATCGGAATGCCGCCACGGGGAAACCAGTAGCCGCCAATTCTCAGCCAGCGCGGCGCGGCCGTCTCCACGATCCGGCGCCCAATGGCCACGGTGCAGTCCTCGTGGAAGGCCCCATGGCTGCGGAAGGCGCCTAGATAGAGCTTCAGCGACTTGGATTCGATCAGCCAGTCGCCCGGCGCGTAGTCGATCACCAGGTGGGCGAAGTCCGGCTGGCCGGTGACCGGGCACAGGGAGGTGAATTCCGGCGCCGTGAACCGGGCCAGGTAGAGCACGTCGGCCTGCGGGTTGGGCACGCGCTCCAGCACCGCGTCTTGCGGATTGTCGAAGCCGCGGACCTCGCGGCCCAGCTGGGTCAGATGCGTCTCGTCCATGGCGGCGATGTAGCCCTTGGGCTTGCGCAGGGCAACCGGGACAGCCGAGAGTAGGTCATAGGTCGATACCGACAACTCAAATTGGAGAGCGCGCGATGGCCGGCAGGGATTTCGAGAGCTTCGTGGTGGTGGTGACCGGAGCCTCCACCGGCCTTGGCCGGGCGATCGCGGTGGAGACCGCCAGCCGCGGCGCCGCGGCGGTGATCATCAACTATGCCCGCAGCCTCGAGGAGGCGCAGGAAACCGCCCGCCAGGTCGAGGCCCACGGCGCCAAGGCGGTGCTGGTGCAGGGCGATGTGGCCCTCGACGCAGACTGCCGCCGGATCGCCGCGGCGGCGGAGCCGTTCGGTCGGGTGGACGCCCTGTTCAATAACGCCGGGATCACCAAGTTCGCCCCCAACCACGCCGACATGGAGGCGGTTTCGGCCGAGGACTTCCTGTCGCTCTACGGCGTCAATGTGGTGGGCGCCTTCCAGATGGTCCGCGCCTGCCGCGCCCTGCTGGAGGCCGCGCCCCAACCCGGCGCGGTGGTCAACACCTCGTCCATCGCCGGCGTGGCGGGGATCGGCTCCTCGGTGCCCTACGCCGCCTCGAAGGGCGCCATGAACACCATGACCCTGTCGCTGGCCCGCGCCCTGGCGCCCAAGATCCGGGTCAACGCCATCTGCCCGGGCTTCATCGATACGCCATGGTTCGGCAAGGGCGTCGGCGAGGACCAGGCCGCTCGGGTCCGGGCCGGCGCGGCGGCCAACACCCCGCTCAAAGCCGCCTCGACCGCCGAGGATGTGGCCGCCGCCGCGGTGTTCCTGGCCTCCACCGCATCGCGCCATGTGACCGGCGAAACCCTGCTGGTCGACGCGGGGACTCACCTGAACTATTCGCCGCTCTCCATGCGTTAAGCGGTAATGCGTGAACGACGTGTGACGGAAAAGTCACAGCTTTTCGCCTAAAAGTCCGGCGCCTGCTTTCGTTAACGCTCAAAAATCGAACACGGCATAGGTAGAGCCGTCCATCGGCTCCGCTCGCGTTGATCTGGAACTCGCCCGCGTGGCGATCTCCCTCGACGATCGGGCGGAGCTCGATCGAATAAGAAGGGGATAACAAAATGAAACTGATTAAAACGACGCTTCTCGCCGCCGTAGCCTCCGTCGCCATGAGCGGCGCGGCCCTGGCGCAAGAGGGCGTGTTCGACTTCTCGTACAATGTCGGCGTCGCGACGGACTACGTGTTCCGCGGCGTGAGCCAGACCGACGAGAACGGCCAGTTGTTCGCGGGCGTCGACACCACGCTCTGGGGCATCGGCTACGCCGGCGCGTGGATTTCGAACGTCGACTTCGGCGGCAGCACCGACGGCGAGCTGGACCTCTATGCCGGCGTCAAGCCGAAGGTTGGCCCGGTCCAACTGGACATCGGCGTCATCTATTACGGCTACCTGAACCAGTCATCGGGCGCTGACGAGGACTACACCGAGTTCAAGATCGCCGGCTCCGTGCCGGCTGGTCCGGCCACCGTGGGCGCGGCCTTCTACTATTCCGACGACTTCTTCGGCGGGACGGGCGAGGCGACCTATTTCGAGGTGAACGGCTCGGTGCCGGTCGCCGAGAAGGTCACCCTCTCGGGCGCCATCGGCCAGCAGAACGTGGTCGGCCCGTTCGACTACACCACCTGGAACCTGGGCGCCGGCTACGCCATCAACGACACCGTGGGCCTGGACCTGCGCTACCACGACACCGACGAAGACTCGTTCGGCGAAATCTACGAGGGCCGCGTCGTGCTCGGCCTGAAGGTCGTGTTCTAGGCTTTTCAGTAATTTAAGCCTATTAGGAGCCGCCCCGGTCACGGGGCGGCTCTTTTATTTTCCGCGCACACGCGTCAGGCGAAGAAGAGTTCCCCCGACGCACGAAAAATGCTCGGACTGTGGGAGCCAAACATCAGGCCCCGAGTTTCATTGGACGGTCGCGTTCGCGCGTCTATGTTGCGGCAAGAGACGGCGAGCGGAGCGCGACTCATGGAGCAGATGGCCAATCGGGCCCAGACCATCGTCGCGGACACTCTTATCGCTGCCGGGGCCTTCTTCCTGGCCTACATTCTCTCCTCCGCACGTATTCTCGAACTGGGCGTCGCTGGCCTTCCCACGCTGAAACTCCTGCAGCTCGTCGGGATCTATGGCGCGCTCGCCGCGGTGTTCTCGACCATCTTCCGGCGTGAGCTCTCGCCCTGGCGCTACGTGTCGATCCCCGACGCCCTGGTGCTCACCCGAACCGCTTTCCTGACCGCCGGCGTCTTCCTGCTGACCGTGTTCGTGGTCGATCGCGCCGACGGCCTGCCGCGCTCGGCGCTCGCTATGGCGGTGATCTTCCAGATGGTGGGCTGCATGGGCGCGCGGATCGTGCGCCGCGCCCTGCATGAGCATGCGCTGGACTCTTTCGCCCCGCTGAAGACCGTCAAGGACCGCACGCCCCAGGCCCCTTCCCTGCTGCTGATCGGTCCGCCGTCCCTGGCTGACTCCTATCTGCGCGATGTGGCGCGCCGCCACGACCACGCCTGGACCCCGGTCGGCATCGTCGGCTCCGACGCCCGCGACGTGGGTCAGCAGGTGCGCGGCGTCTGCGTGATCGAAAGCCTCGACAACCTCGACGCGGCCATGACCGACCTGCGCCGCTGGAACCGCTACCCCCGCGCCATCCTGTTCCTGGACGAACCCGGTCGCCTGCGCGGCCTGACCGCCGACCAACTCGGCCAGCTCAAGAACGACGGCATCCGCCTGTTGCGCCTGCCTTCCATCGTCGAGCTCGCCCATCAGGACGGCATGGCCCTGCTGCCCATGCGCGAGATTAGCGTCGAGGAGCTGCTGGCCCGCGATCCTATCGAGCTGGACCGCGCCGCGGTCGGGGCACTGATTCGTGGCCGCCGGGTGTTGATCACCGGCGCCGGCGGCTCCATCGGCGCCGAACTCTGCCGTCAGGTGGCCGCCTTCCAGGCCGCCCACGTGACCATGATGGACTTCTCCGAGACCTCGCTGTTCGAGATCGAGCGAGAGATGGCCGAGACCTGGCCTGTGCTGTCGCGCAGCGCTGTGCTCTGCGACGTGCGCAATGCGCGGCGGCTGGAACAGGCCTTCAAGAACGAAAAGCCCCACCTGGTCTTCCACGCCGCGGCCCTCAAACATGTCTCCATGGTCGAACGTCATCCCTGCGAGGGCGTGCTGACCAATGTGGTGGGCACCTGGAACGTGGCCGAGGCTTCCAAATCCTGCGGCGCGGCCCAGATGGTGCTGATCTCCACCGACAAGGCGGTCGACCCGTCCAACGTCATGGGCGCGACCAAGCGCCTGGCCGAGTCGGTGATCCAGGCCCAGCAGGCCGGCCAGGGCACCCGCTTCTGCGCCGTGCGCTTCGGCAATGTCCTCGGCTCGGCGGGCTCCGTCGTGCCGATCTTCAAGTCGCAGATCGATCGCGGCGGGCCGGTGACGGTCACCCACGAGGAGATCGAACGCTTCTTCATGACCATTCCGGAGGCGGCTCAGCTCGTCCTCCACGCCACCGCCACGAGCGCCGAAGGCGAGGAGACCGCCCACGCCCGCCTCTTCCTGCTGGAGATGGGCGAACCCGTGCGGATCATGGACCTGGCGCGCCAGATGATCGCGCTCTCCGGCCGCAGCCCGGGCAAGGACATCGAGATCGAGATCACCGGCCTGCGCCCCGGCGAAAAGCTGACCGAGGCCCTGCTGGACGAGACCGAACGCTCCCTGCCCTGCGCGCCGAAGGTGATGGAGGTGGTCTCCTCCTCGGCCCTGCGCATCACCAGCAACCACCTGGTGGAGATCGAAAGCCTGGCCGAGAAGGGCGACGTCGAAGACGTCCGCCGCGCCCTGTTCGACCTGGTCGGCCAGATCCGCGGCGAGAAGCCCGGCGCCGCCCCCACCCTGCGCGTCGTCGCCAACGGGTGACGCCCGCGCCCAGACGGGTTAAGCGGGCTGCATGGCGCTTATCCTGGTCACCGGCACGGCCGGCTTCATCGGCTCCCATGTCGCCCACCGGCTGCTTGACCGCGGCGACACGGTGGTCGGCCTGGACAACCTCAACACCTACTACGACCCCATCCTGAAGCACGCCCGCCTGGCGCGCCTGGAGGCGCGCGAAGGCTACCGCCACGCCGCCATCGACCTGGCGGACCGCGAGGCCGTCGCGGCCCTGTTCGCCGACACCAGGCCGCAGGGCGTCATCAATCTCGCCGCCCAGGCAGGGGTCCGCTACAGCCTGGAAAAGCCGCAGGCCTATGTCGACTCGAACCTGGTGGGCTTCGGCAACGTGCTGGAGGGATGCCGGGCCGTGCAGCCCAGCCACCTGGTCTTCGCCTCGACCAGCACGGTCTACGGCGCCAACGGCAACTTCCCATCGTCGGTCCACGACCCGGTGCATCACCCGATCACACTCTATTCAGCGACCAAGCTCGCCAACGAGGCCATGGCCCACGCCTACGCCCACCTGTTCGGCGTGCCGGCGACGGGTCTGCGCTTCTTCACGGTCTACGGACCCTGGGGGCGTCCGGACATGGCGCTGTTCAAGTTCACCGAGGCGATCATCGCCGGACGCCCGATCGACGTCTATGGCGAGGGCCGCATGCAGCGGGACTTCACCTATGTCGACGATATCGTCACCGGCGTCGTCGCCGCCCTCGACCGGCCGGCCGCTCCGGATCCGGCGTGGGACGCCCGGGTTCCCGACCCCGCCACCAGCGGCGTCGCACCCTGGCGAGTGCTCAACCTGGGCAACAACCGCTGCGTGGAGCTGATGCGCTACATCGAGGTCCTGGAAGAGAAACTCGGCCGCAAGGCCCAGCTCAACATGCTGCCCATGCAGCCCGGCGACGTGACGCGCACGGAAGCCGACATCGAAGAGACCGAGCGGGTCCTCGACTATGCACCACAAACCCGGATCGAGACCGGCGTGGCCCGGTTCGTCGACTGGTATCTCGACTACTACCGCGTCGGCGCGAACTAGCTCGCGGCGTCAGGCGCCCTCGACCTCGACCTCGACCTCGACCTCGCGGAACCAACACTCGTCGTCCTTGCAATAGAGGATCCTGACGCCCTCGCCCTCGTCGGCCAGCAGGGTGTGGGCGCCATACCAAGCGCAGTCCTCTTCGCCGTCGGGATCGAGGTCGATGGCGTCGTCGCCCAGTTCCAGGAACAGCCGGGCGATGTTCTCCGGCGAGGCAAATATCTGTCTGATTTCAAAGCCGTCGGCGACCAGCTCCGCCAGCATCCTGTCCAAGACGTCCGACAGTCGGCGGGCGGATTCAGTATCTTCGGATCCGGTCTCGGAAGGCGCCAGCATGATCTCGACTCAATCATTGCTGGCGAGCTGGCCAGCGAATGCTCAGGACGATCCCCGAATTCGCCGACGACGACAATCGAGAAAACCGCAAGCGCTCCGATAGATCTCGGAGTCTCAGGTCGGCGGAGCGCTTCGGGTGAAGGGGGCGTCTAGCGTCCGGTCGCCTTGAACAGCTCAAGGCAGGCGCCGAGGATATGGTAGAACGAAGTGGCCGGCGCGGGCTCCTCGACGAAGGTCCCGTCCGCCCGCAGCTTGTCGCGCCAGGCGCCGGGCGTCGGGGTCTCCAGGTAACGCCGCAGCACCTGGGCCGCCGCGAGGGATGCGATCTCCCCGTCGAACAGCAGGGTCGCCTTCAGGTGTTCGGTCTGCGGCCACAGGCGCGCGGTGGGGTCTCGCGGGCTGAAGTCGTCCCAGAGCTCATTCACCGCCACGCCGCGCGCGGGATCGACGCCGCGCCGGCCGGCTGCATAGAGCCCCAGCGCCGCCTTCGCGGCCCGCGAGTCGCCGCGCCGCTTGGCGTGGCGGTCCATCAGCCAGGCCCATTCGAACTGGTGGCCGGGCTCGACCAGCCGCCCGTCCTCGCCGTCGGCCAGCCGCCACTCGGCGTCGAAGAACTCCCGCAGGAAACCGCCTTCGGGGTCGATGAAGACGCTCAGGGCCATCTCGACGATCTCGTCGACCATCACCTCCCACTCGCCGCCGCCCAGCTCGGCCCAGGCCATGGCGCCTTCCAGCAGGTGCATGTGGGCGTTGGCCTGGAAGGGGTGGGCGATGTTCTCGCGATAGCCGCCGGCGGGATGGCGCATGGCCTCAAGACCCTGGCGGACACCGCGCGCCACCTGCGCCAGTTCACCGCCCCGCGGATCGGCCTGGTGCAGGGTGGCCGTGCCCAGCAGGGCGAAGGCCTGGTCGTACAGCATGGCCGTGTCGTCCAGCACTGCGCCGTCCAGTCCCACCAGCGTGCGGAACAGGCCGTCGGGCCGCGCGAACCGGTCGAGGAAGAAGTCCATCCCGTGCCAGGCGGCCTCGCGCCACGGCCCGTCCCAGCCCAACACGCCGGCCGTGGCGTAGACGAAGGCCTGGCGACCCTGGACCCGAGCGCGCCGCGGCGCCGGGCGCGGCTGGCCCTCGATGCTCAGGCCCTCGAAGAAACCGCCCCGCTGGCGGTCGGCGCCGGCGTCCCACCACAGCGGCAGGGCCTGCGTCCGCAGCCAGCGATCATACCAATCGGCCGCCTGGGCCAGGTTCGCGAACCCGTCGCCCCCCGCCCGCGAACCCGTGTCCGCGCGCCTGATCGCCGAATCGATAGCCAAAACGCCTAACCTCGCCACTGGAGCGTCCCTCGATAGCGCTCCCGAAGCCGCACGTCACACAACTTCCGCCACCCGGCCCGCGCGTTTCATCGCAGGCCCGAGCCCTGGGTTTGGACGGAGGCGCCGGGAGCCTAGACGCCGGCCAGGCGCATCACCTTGGCGGGGTTGGTGCCGATCAGCGCACGGCGGCTGTCGGCCGCGACGGCGGACAGCATGGTGGGGATGAAGCGGTCGAGAACGGCGAAGGCTTCATCGGCGTCGTCGTGCACGATCGAGCTGCGGACCAGCACGCCGTCGGGGATCAGCCCCTTGAACGAGGTCCTCAGCAGGATCTCTCTCTGGTCCGTATTATTCGTGGGCAGGGCTTCGCCCACCCGGGTCCAATAGACCACGTTCTCCTGACGATCGCCGGCGACGGCGACGAGACGCACGACCGGCAGCGCCGCGCCGCCTGGAAGCTGGACAGTCGACGCCTTCTTCGAACGGATGGCGAAGCCCAGGGCCGGATAGCAGACCTCTGGCCTGTGGATCTGCAGGAGGTCGCTCTGCAGCCCCCCATAGGCGATGAGCAGCATGACGTCGGCGCCGTCCGCATCGCCCTTGTAGGTGCGCTGGACGACCTCGTCATAGAGCTCGGCGGCCAGGCCTTCGGTCTTCGGCTTGACCATGCCTTCCGAGATCTCGGCCGACCATCCGGGGATGGTCACCGGCACGATGGCCTCCATCTTCGCCGATCCGAGCAGCGAGAGCCGCTTGCGCGGCTTGAGCCCATAGGCGAGCGCGCCCGCCCCGAAACAGGCCCCGGCGATCAACAGGTTCCTGCGCGTGCTCATGCCGGCTGCCCCTTGGCGCGCGGCCAGAAGCGCGAGGCCAGGTGGTCGATGACAAACACCAGGCTCAGCGACGTGGCGAACAGCACCAGGCCGGCCGCCTGGTGGAGGAAGCCCTGCGCCACCGCATCGCCGAAGAAGTAGGTAAGCAGCACCAGGATCACGATCCGCACGATATTGGCCGCCACGGCGATCGGGATGACGAAGCAGGCCAGGAATAGCGAGTAGCGCCAGGAGGCGTTCCTCAGGAGATAGATATAGAACAGGCTGATCGCCACCAGGCCGGTCAGGGAATTCATCCCGGAACACGCGTCCTCGACCAGCAGCTGGTAGCTGCCGATCACCAGCGTGACCCCCTCGCGGGAGATCGGCAGGCCGAAGAACTGCAACCCGTCGGTCGCCACCCATGAAGCGAACAGCTTCAGCGGCGCAGTGAGGTCGTCCATCAGCCAGCCCGGCGGCGGGATGAGGAAGGCCAGGTAGAAGATCGGGAACCAGTTCTTGAACAGGGCCTTGAGGCCAAACTCGGAGTGCAGCATCGAGACGAAGGCGCCGTACAGACCCGCCACCTCGAGGCTGATGAAGCCATAGGCCCGCCCGAACACGTACATGGGAAGCGCCAGCAGGAAGCCGAGCGTCGTCAGCCAGGGCGAACCCTCGGTCGCCGCCTCCTGAAACTCGCCCCGCGCGCGCCAGAAGAGCCAGGCCGCGGTCCCGAGCACCAGCGGGCCATGCGCGCCGGAGTCACGCGACCATTCCTGGTCTCCCAGCGTGATGATCGTCGGAACGGCGAGAACGCCCAGCCCCAGGGCCAAGGCCCAGAACCTCCAATGAGGGAGGGCCCCCGGAGCCGCGATGCCGGATACTGCGACCACTGATCAGGCCTCTCTTAGGACCGTTCCGATGACCCGCGCCCCATCCTGCTGCAGCTGCGAGATCAGGGTCCCGATATCGGTGATCCGGCTCTCATGCTGCCGGGCGACAACCACGCTGTAGCCCACGACACTGCTCACTCGACGCGCGTCCGCGCAGCTCATGGCGGGAGGGGTGTCGATGATGGTCATCTGAAAATCGCGCAGGCAGTGATCCATGAGGGTCTTGAATCGTTCGCCGGCCAGCAGTTCCTGAGGGTTGCCCGGAATTCCGCCCGAATACATGACCGAGAGACTGGGCAGGACATCCTGCTGAATGAACTCGTTGAAGGCGCCATCTTCCGCCGCCAAGCATTGGCGCAGACCCGGCAGAGGCTGGCTGGGCCGGATGTAGTTCTCCAGGCTTGGGCTGCGTAAGTCGCCATCGATCAACAGCGTGGTCACGCCGACCTGTGAAAGGGCCACAGCCAGGTTGGCGGCGAGGAACGAGCAGCCCGCCCCGGGACTGACCGCACAGACCGAGAGCGCTCGGCGCCCCTGGTCCACATGCTGGGCCATGATGTGCGTGCGAAGCACGCGAATGGATTCCGCCTGGGCTTTGGCCGGCTCGGAGATCGTCACAAGCGTGTTGGCCAGGTCGAAGGTCGGAGGCTGATCGGCCGCGGACCGTGGCGCTTCGGCCGGCGTCGCCGGCCGGACCTCTTCTGGCGGCTTCAGGACGGGCTGGTTCACGCTCGCAACGCTCTCTTTCTGGTCGGCAACTTGACGCTGCCCGCCAGGCCGCGCCGCGCGGCCCTGGGACGCCTCGCGGCCGCCTCCGGCTTCACGACGGCCAGCAGGGGCACGTCGAACGCCGCTTCCATGTCTTCGACACTGCGCACCCGGCGCCCAAAGAGCTCCAACAGCAGCGCAACCATCAATCCCATTCCAAAGCCCAAGCCGGCCGCGCCGCCCAGGATCAGCGGGACGTTGGGGAAGTTCGGCTTCCGGGGCGTCACCGCGTTCCCCATCGGCGACATGCCCGGATCGGTCACGTTGGCTTCCTGGCGATATTCGGCCGCCCGCGCCATGGCGCGATTGTACTGTTCGCGGCGCAAGTTGACCTCGGACTGGAGCTGGCTGAGCCGCTGGATCTTGTCGCGCTTGGCGATGACGCGCGAGGTCTGCGTCTGAACCGCGCTTTCGATGGCCGCCGCGGCTTGGGCCGCGCCGCTGGCCGCCGCGCCTGCGGCCGCGCGCTGCGCAGCGCGCTCCTGGGCCGCCATCTGCACGAGCGTTGCCCGCCGATTGTTCAGCTCATTCATCTGAGGATGGTTCGGGCCAAGAATCTTGGAGATTTGGCTGATCTGCGCGTCAAGCTGGGTCAGCGCCATCTCGGCGGGCGTCGTCGTCGCAGCGACGGTCGGCTGCGCCATGCTGATCCCGGCGCCCTGGCCGGCCAGGGCGCGAAGCCGGGCTGTGTCCACGTCTGTGTTGTCGGACTGCATTATGATGCCGTTGGCGCGCTCATAGTCGGTCTTGGCCTGGTCGGCGGCGACCAGTTGTTCGCGCAGCTTGTCGGCCTGCTGGCTGAACCACTCCGCGTTGCGGTTCGCCTCCTGGCGCCGAGTTTCGAGAACCGATTCAAGATAGGCCGACCGAAGGGCTTCGGCGATCGCGCGCGCCTGCTCGGGGCTGGCGGAGCGGTAGCCGATCTCGATGAAATTGGTGGCGGGCACCTGGCTGACGGTGGTTCCGTCTATGATTCGCTGCGCCAGCCACCGGCGCATGTCGCTGCTGGCCCCCGAAGCCTGGTATTGAGACATCAGGCCGGGATCGTTCATCCAGCCCAGTTGATCGACAACCTTCCCGGCGACCCCGTAATCCCTGATCAGCTCCGCCTGCGTCTTGATGTAAACGCCGGCCGTGCGGCTGCCGATCACCTCGCCGGTCACCGGATCGGGCTTCAACAGGTTGAGCATGACCCGGGCGCTGGTCTGATAGCTCGGCGCGACGATCAGGACGACGATCATGGCCCCGACGAACGAGGAGATCGTCGTGACCAGCGGCAACCACTTGTGGGCCCAGAATATTCGCAGGAATTGGGTAATCGACATGTCACACCTTTGGCGGAGACCGCCGCTTAGAACAGCCGTTCTTTAACGACGAGCACGTCTTCCGGCTCGACCTTGGCGCTCGGGTCCAACTTTAGCTTCTTGCCGGCGCGCGTCACCTCGATCTTCTTCCCGTTACCCGACTCCGTGAGGCCGCCGCTCCGCGCGATGGCCTGGCCGATAGTCATGCCCGGCGCGATTGGAAAGGTGCCCGGCGCGCGCACCTGGCCTGAAATGTAGAAGATGTCCGCGAGCGGCGCGTAGATCTTGTCGCCGGCCTGAACGAACGGGTCCTTGCTCGCGTCACCCGTCGCCAGGTCCCGGATGAAGTAGCGCTGTTCGGGCCCGCTTTCCGGACGGACCACGAGGTATTCCGCGGCGGCCCCGGTCACCCCTCCCACTCGGGCGAGAATCTCGGACATCCGATAGGCGCGGTTGATGGGCACTAGGCCCGGCGCGCCCACGGCCCCCAGGACGGTCACGTAGCGGCTGGCGAAGGACACGACTTCGACGTTCACGACGGGATTGGCATAGAAGCCGCCATCCTTCAGGAGCTTGGCCAGCTGGTCGCCCAGCTGCCGTGGCGTCTGGCCGGCAACCTGGACCTTGCCCAACAGATTCAGCTGGATGGTGCCATCAGTATAGACCTTGGTGCGCGCGCGGTCGGGAAGTCCGACAACCTCGACCTCGATGACATCTTCCGGTCCGACGATGTATTCGTCATCCGCCGCGGGCGCCGCCTTCGCGGTCGACTGCGCTCCGGTCAACGGGACGACGGGCGGCGCCACAGCGGCAGGTGTCTGGGCGCCCGCCGAGGCGGGCAGAATCCCAACCAGGCAGAGCGCCATCGCGAATTTGATCAAGGTCGTACGGATTTGCATCACCAGTTCTCGTCAGACTCAGAAGCTTACGCTCGTTGTCAGCCCCACACGTGTCGCTGAATAGTCAAACAGAGGATCGTTAGCGTCGTATTTAGTATGAGAGGCGTCCAGCACGAAAGAGAGGCGGTCGCTCTGTTGGAAACGAAGTCCGGTGTTCCACTCGTCCGAGCGCGATTTCGCCAGAGACGGGACCGCGGCGAACAAGGAGCCTCTCGACGTATTGTCGCGACGACGGACACCAAGGGAATAGGTGAACCGGGTGCCGAGCTTATAACTCGCGTTCAGCGCGACGCCTTCCCGCAGGCTGTATAGGCGACCGACCTGGACCGAGGGCTTGACGCTACGGTCCCAGAGCAGTCCCAAGGACAGCCTGGATGTCGGTTGATAGTCGACCTGCACCGCGTAGTTCAGGCCTGAATAGTTGCTGCCGGCGCCTGCCACGGCGGACGTCGAATTCACTTCGGTCTGGGACGCCGACACCGACCCCTTGAGCCTCGAACCAACCTTCCGGGAATAGGACGCGCCGATGCTCTCGACCTCGTAGCCCGAGGTCGTCGCCGGCACGAGGGCGTTGGAATATTCGGTCTCTGCATGGCTGATGAAGACCTGAGCCTCGCCAAGCGTCGAGCGCCGGTAAACCAGGCCCGCGCTCACGGATTGGGTTTCATAGTCGACAGTGTCGGCGGCGCCGCTGGATTCGCCCCAAATCTGCCCGGCGCCGAGCGAGACGCCGAGGCCGGCTGTCAGTCCGCAAACCGTCTGCAGGTTGACGCCTGTGGTGTCCTGAATGGCCTTTGGATTCGGGATCGCCAGATCCTCGAGATCGCGCTGTCGGCGCGAGAAGGACGCCACGGCCGAGCCTTGGCATGGCCCCACCCGGGTGCCGAATCCGCCCTGGATATCGGCGACCTCGCGATTCAGGTCGGTGTTCTTGTCGTAGATCCGATAGCCGACGCTGCCGCGCGCGAACACAGAGCTGCGGCCGATCGGCTGGGTCCAGTCGATGCTGGCCGAGGGCGTCAGGATAGTGTCCTCGCGCTCAACGCCCCGCGTCAGCGCGAACGCCTCGCTGCTTCGCGCCACGTTGGTGTCCCGCAGCACGCCAAGACTAAGGTTTCCGCTGAAATTTCTCGTGACCTGCGCCGCGGCCGGGACCGCCAAGGCGCTGGATCCGATGAGTATAGCGAAGGCAAGGGCCCTCTTCGCCATGTGATGTGCCCCCCAATGAACCCGCATACAGGATCGCGGTCTGAAGCTAACTGACAGATAACGCCAATCCATGGAAGGCGCATTGGAGACCGCACAGTGCGCAGCCAATGGGGATGTCTTCTGCATGCGGCGTGCCACCGGGCCGTGTCCTCCGCAAACAGGGATGAAATACGAATGCGGCGTCGTGAAGGCTCGCGCATATGAAAAACCCGCCGGCGACCGCCGGCGGGTTTCCATCTGTTCGTGATCGGCGCCCTGGGGGCGCGCCGCGCGCCTAGCCGTTGATGATGAAGCTGGTGCCGGTGGACTGCAGTTCGTGGGCGTCGACGCCGGTCAGGCGGATCGAGTTTCCGGTGTCGAACTGGATCAGGGTATCCGTGCCCAGGTCGGTGATCGTGAACTTCACGCCGGCCTTGGCGTAGGCCGAATAGTCGATCAGTTCGCGCGCGCCGCTGGCGCCGAAGTCGGTGATCACGTCGTTGCCGCTGCCGCGGCCGAAGATGAACCGGTCCGCGCCGTCCCCGCCGGTGAGCACGTCGGCGCCGGCGTCGCCGAGCAGCGCGTCGGCCCCGGCGCCGCCATTGATCGTGTCGTTGCCAGCGCCGCCGGACAGGCGATTGCCGCCCACGTTTCCGGTGATCTCGTTGTTCAGCGTGTTGCCGACCACGCCGGACCCGCCCTTGTTGGTCAGGATCGCGTTTTCGACGTTGGCGCTCATGGTGATGCCGTTCATCGACTTGACGGTGTCGATCCCGGCGCCGGCGGCCTCCACGACGCTCGCGTTCGCGTTGACGATGTAGGTGTCGTCGCCCGCGCCGCCTTCCAGCAGATCGGTGCCGCCCCGGCTGTCGAGCGTGTCGTTGCCCGCGCCGCCGACGAGGTGGTTGCTGCCGTCATTGCCGGTGATGAAGTTGTTCAGTCCATTGCCGACGCCGTCGATGTTGGCGGTTCCGGTCAGGATCAGGTCTTCGACGTTCGCCGACAGCGTGAAGGAGACCGAGGACTTCACCAGGTCCTGGCCAGCCCCGGCCAGCTCGGTGATGACGGTGGTGGTCGTGCTGACCACATAGACATCGTCGCCCGCGCCGCCGGCCAGGGTGGTCGAGCCGTCGGTGTCCGTCAGGGTGTCGGAGCCCGGACTGCCGGACTTCGTTCCGACCGTCGGGGTCGTGGTGGGCGTGCTCGTGGAGGTGTCGTCGACGGGCGCCGAGACGCTGGTGTCGTAGAGTTCCGCGGCGATGCTGTAGGGGTGATTTTCCATCCAGAGACTGAGGATCGCCAACCCGCCGTCGGTCGGAACTGCGATCCGGATGTTGCCGGTGTCGGTGGTCATCTGGACGATGTCCACACGGATATAATCGGTGGCCTGGTTGTTCGTGAGGGTGACGTCGACGGTGTCTTTTAGGGCGATGCGGGCCTTCATGTCGGCGAAGCCGGCGACAATGTTGTCGCTGATGATCAGGCCGTCGGCGCCGTTGACGGAGATGCCG
>NZ_JAUYNW010000070.1 GCF_030698145.1 Phenylobacterium sp.
CGACCGCCCGGCACGAACGGCTCGATCCGCGCCCACTGATCGTCCCGAAGAACCTCGCCTTCCAACACACCCTCCAAAGAGAAGCGTTGAATCAGAACAGCGCCAGTCAGGGAATCCTAAATCGTCACTACCGCCTAGACCCAAAACAAAGCCGCCGGCGCGAACGCCGGCGGCTCCGTTGCTTTCCTTTCAGGCCGCCCGCCAAAGCCGGCGGCCCATCTGGATCTTAGAAGCGAGCGGTCAGGCCCACCTGATAGTAGCGGCCGAGCACGTCGTAGGTCCCCAGGCCGGTGGTGCCGAACGGCGCCTCGACATCGGCCACGTTGCGGACGATGAAGCGCGCCGTCATGTTGTCGAGACCCATGCCCCAGTTCTCCACCAGGCTGTCCAGCTTGTAGGAGAAGGCCAGGTCGTGGACCATGTAGGAGTCCACCTTCAGCGGCAGGCGGGTCTCCAGGGTGAAGTCGTTGTTGAACTCCGACTGGCCGATGTAGTTGACCGTCCAGATCACCGAGAACGGGTCGCGCTTGTAGGTCGACTCTAGGTTCCACTGCAGGTCGGAGTTGCCGATCTCGTTTTTGTCGTCGTTGAGATCGAAGCCCAGGCCGGTGACCGAGGTCTCCTGCTTGTTCACGTGGAACAGGTCAAGGCTGAACCCCAGGCTGCCGGGATTGCCGCCCAGCCAGTCGCGCATGTCCGACAGGTCGCCCAGGTCGACGCGGTAGTCGAGGCCCAGGGTGAAGCCCTGGAAGTTGGTGTAGCCGGCGTTGACGAAGCCGGTCTGCGGACCGATCGAGGTGACGCCGGCGCCGTTGGACTCGCCGTTGGTCAGGATCTGGCCGGGACGGGCCGCCGCCGCAGTGCCGCGCAGGAAGCGGTTGCAGGTGTCGACCGGCGGGGTCGGGGAGTCGTAGCAGACCTGCAGAATGGCCCCCAGGTTGAAGTTCCCGATGGCATTGGTCAGGTCGATATTGACCCAGTCGAACGACACCGCGAGACCCGGGGCGAACGACGGCTGATAGACGAAGCCGGCCGACCATTGCTCGGCGATTTCGTTGACCAGGTTCGGGTTGCCCGAGGTCGCGCCCTGCGCCGTCGCCACCTGAATCTGCGAGGTCAGCGAGAAGGTCGCCGGCAGGCCGAGCGCCGTGAAGGCCGCGCGGCAATTGGCTGTTCGGTTGGCGGGGCTAGGACCGCTGGCGATGTTGCGGAAGTCACAGGGGTCGACGGCGGCGGACACGAAGGACGTAGCGGTCGGCAGATTCACCTCGGTGATCGCCGGAGCGCGGAACGAGCGGCTCTTCTGGGCGCGGAGCATCAGGTCCGCGACCGGCTTCCAGCGGAGGCCATAGGTCCAGGCCTTGTCCTTGCCCGCCTGGCTATGGTCGATCTTGCGATAAGAGCCTTCGACCTCCAGGCTGTTGAAGAAGGGCAGGGTGAAGTCGCCGCCGAAGATCGGCACCAGCAGCTCGGCGGCAAGTTCTTTGGTGTCGAACTCGCCCTGGAGCGCCGTGATCGCGGCCGAACGGCCGATACCGAGGCGCTGGGGATTGTTCGGCGAGAAGTCCGACTCTTCCTTGCGGTACTCGAAGCCGACGGAGCCCTTGACTGGACCCGCCGGCAAGTCGAACAGGGCGCCGTTCAGATTGCCTTCGTAGACAGTCTGGACGAGCTCGAAGTCGCTCTGGAACTGGACCTGGATATAGGCCAGGGCCGCGGCGCTGGGCGAACCGAAGCCGAACATGTTCAGCGGTGCGCAGCCGGCCGCGCGGGCGGTGGCGTCACGGCAGACGACGGCACCGCTGGCGTCACGCACCGCATCGATGGCCTGGACGAACCGGGACTGGTCGATGTTGGGGCTCTTGAAGTTGCCCTGGGAGCGGCCGCGGTTGGCCGAGATGTTCCACGCATAGTCGCGGCCCATCAGGTCGAACTCGCCTTCCAGGTTCACGACGACGCGCAGGGTGTCGCCTTCGGCCGTGGTCTTGTTGGTGCCGATGTCGGTGGATGCGCGCGACAGGAAGAAGACGCCGTCGCCGGGGCTGGCCGCATCGGGGGTCAGGGCCGTCGGCTGCGCCAGCAGGGTCGCGCGGGTCGCCGCCGAGAGGAACGGGTTGGCGGTCGAAAAGCGCAGGGCCGCCGAGTTCCCGCCGAACAGCGGCGCGTTGTAGATCGGCTGGTTGAACGGTTCGACAGAGTCCAGGGTCGAGTAGAACAGCTCGCCGGTCACCCGCACCTTGTCGGTGAAGTCGTACTTGGCGAAGCCGGTGAAGACATGGCGCTCGACGGGCGACTGCAGCGCGGCCAGCTCAGCCAGGTTCAGGCCGTCGCCGCCCGAGGCGACCGAGGCCTGGTAGAAGGTGCCGGTCTTGAACGGGATGAGCGTGCCGCCCGGGCCGAACTGCGCGGCGATGCGCTGACCGGGATTGGCGGGATCGGGCATGGTCAGGATGCCCGAGAGGGCCGCGCCGCCGGCGCGGGACGGCAGGCCGCCGAGGGTGACCTCGGGGATCCGGCGGTTGAAGATGAGGATCGAGCCGGGGATGCCGTCGCTGCCGCTGGTGTTCTGCGGATTGGCGGCAAAGGCGATCTGGCGGGACGTCACGTCCCGGTCGGTGAAGGCCAGCTGGCTGGTCTTATCGTACTCGTAGCTGCCCGACAGGTTCAGCCTGTTGTCGAGGAAGTTGCGGCCGGCGGTGATGCGGGCGCGGTAGCCCTCGGCGTCGCCCTTGTCGGAGATGCCGTACCGGCCGTCGATCTCGACGCCGTCATATTCGCGCTTGGTGATGATGTTGATGACGCCGGCGATGGCGTCCGAGCCGTAGACCGCGCCGCCGCTCGCCTGGATCGTCTCGATCCGTTCGACGAGGCCGGTGGGGATGGCGTTCAGGTCGACCTGACCGCCGGCGGGAGCGCCGCTGAAGATCGAGCCGGCGTTGCCGCCGACGAACCGGCGGCCGTTGACCAGGGTCAGGGTCCGGTTTGTGCCGAGGTTGAAGATGTTGATGAAGTTTCGGCCGGTGCCGAACGAGCCCTGGTCGCCGATCGGGTTGATCGGAATGCCCGACGACGGCAGTTCGTTGAGCGCATCGGCGACGTTGGTGAACCCGCGCTCGTCGATGGTCTCGGTGGTGATGATCTGGATCGGCTGAACCGAGGTCAGGTCGCTGCGTCGGATGCGCGAACCGGTGACGACGATTTCGTCGACGTCGACGGCCGCCTTGGGAGCGGGCTGGGTTTGGGCGAAGGCGGAGTTCGGCAAGGCCACGCAGGCCACCGCGGCGGAACCGAGCAGAGCGGTTCGGAGCAGGTTTTTCATCACAATCTTCATCTGGCCCCCCGGCCTTAAGCTTGAACGTGAGGTCGCCGGATGGGTGCTCCGACGCCGCGATTCGTTCGCCGGACGACACGTCCAAACTGTTCTCATCGACGCTCTAAGCGAGGATGGTCATGGAGCATGTCGTTACGGCGGTCGCGAACGCTGTCACGCTGGTGTTACCTCCGCAAATAGAAAGTGACACTGATGTATTCAGCGGCGCACGGTCCTTGCACAAACCGCGGTGACTGCGGCGTTGCGGTCACACACGAGCGACCTAGGCGGCTATTCCATGCCCGCGCAGCGGCCGACCCGAGCATGAGAAGACCCGCCGGCGTGGAGCGCCGACGGGTCTCAAGGCTCAGGGATTCGCGCCGCAGCGGCGAAAGCCTAGTAACGCAGGGTAGCGCCGACGAAGAAGAAGCGGCCCCTGTTGTCGTACATCGACGACCCTGTCCCGGTGCCGGTGAACACCTCCGGGAGCTCGGGCGGATGTTCGTCGGTGAGGTTCTGGATCCCCGCGCGGACATCCAGCTGGTCGTTGACCTTGGCCCTGATCCGCAGGTCGTGGATGAAGTAGTCGCCGGTGTAGTAGGGCGACAATGCGGTAGGCGCGAAGGCGGTGGTGGAGGCCAGCGAGCCAATGAACCGGGTGGTCCAGTTGACGCCGATGTCGCCGCGGGTCCACTGCGCCGTAGCCGACGCCCGCCATTCGGGCGCCGTGCTGCTGGTGATGGTGTTGGCGAGTTGGGTATAGGCCTGCCCCGGCAGGCCCTGCAGGGCGAACCGGTACATCCAGGTGGCGTCCAGCCGCACGGCCAGGCGGCCCCAGTCCTTCTGCAGCCACTCCTCGAAGTCCACGCCGTACTGCACCGAGGCGTCGTAGCCCTCGATCTTCATGCTGGCCACGTTCTGGGCGGTGAGCGTCACAAGTGTGACCCCGCCGGGCACGCCGGCCTGGGCGCCGGTCGGGTCACGGGTGATCAGCCGGCACAGGGGGTTTGAAGCGTATGGCGTCGCCGACTGGTAGCAGAGGTCCTGCAGCAGCGTGTTCACGGGTACGTTGCCGACCATTTCGGTCAGATTGTACTTGAAGTAGTCCAGCGAGAACTTGAGGTCCGGGATCCAGCGCGGCTGGATCACGACACCGAGGTTATAGGTGTTGGCGGTTTCCGGGCCGAGGTCCGGGTTGCCGCCCTGGCGCAGCTGCAGCGACGAACGGCCGGGCCCGAAGTTCGAGACGAAGGTCAGGGGATTGTAGCCGGAGATCGCCGCCGAACAGGTGGCCAGGCGCAGGGCCTTGTTGGCCGCGCTGGCCGTGGCGTAGCTGTCCCTGTCGCAGGGGTCGACCGCCGCGATGGTGAAGTTCTGCGACTGCGGCGCGAAGAGTTCGACGATGTTGGGCGCACGCACGGCCGTGCCCTGGGAGGCGCGGAAACGGATGTCCTCGATCGGCGCCCATTCCAGGCGGGCCTGATACTGGTCGGTCTTGCCGATGGTCGAATAGTCGGCCAGGCGGCCGGCGACCTCGAAGGTCAGCTCCTTGGCGAACGGCAGGTCGCGCAGCAACGGGACGCGCAGTTCGGCATAGCCCTCCCAGGTGTCGTACTCGCCGCCCCGTGCGCCGATCGCGTTGAAGAACAGTTCACCCGAGGCGCCGGCCGCATCCTGGAAGAACTGGCTCTCCTCCTTGCGATATTCCGCGCCCATGGCGAACCCGATCGGACCGGCCGGGAGCTCGAAGAGGTCGGTGGCGACATTGCCCGAGACCACGGTCTGCTTGACCTCCTGGTCGGAGGTCGACTGGGCGTTGGCCCAGGCCACGGCCTGCTGGTTCGGGCCATTGACCAGGTCCCAGGGCACGCAGCCGGCGGCGCGGGCGGCGACATCGCGGCAGACCGGCGCGCCGCCCACCAGGATGACGTCGGTGGCGTGCTGGACGCGCAGGATCCGCGGCACGTTGAACGACGTGGTCGAGCCGCTGGTCTTACCGAGCTGGGCGTACCAGTCCCAGTTGACCTCGCGTCCGAGGGCCTCGAAGTCGCCTTCCATGCCGACCACGAAGCGGACGGTCTCGCGCTCGGTCTTGACGTCCCGGCCGCCGAACTCCAGCCAGAACTTGCCCACCTGCGCGCTCGAGGTCGCGGTGAAGGTCTTGCCCGCGGCGAGCCACTCGGTCCGCAAGGCCGCGGCGGTGGCGCCGGCGCCGTTCAGGTAGGCGTTGTCGCCCTTCAGGGTAACCGGCATCAGGCCGCCGCCCACGGCGCTGGAGAACGCCGGCTGGAACATGCCGTAGCCGTCGACCTTGGAACGGGTGAGGTCGACGAAGGCCTTCACATTGGCGGTCAGCTCATAGTCGGCGTAGCCGCGCACGGTCCCGCGCTGCGACTTGGCCTGCAGGGTGTTGAAGACCTGGCTGTAGATCAGAGCCTCGTCCTGGCAGGTCGGCTGAACGGTGGGCGTGGCGCAGGCCGCGCTCAGACGGACCACGTTCGACGGATTGCGAGCATCGAGCGTCACGGCGCGCGCCGCGCCGAGCTGGAAGGTCGCGAACGGCGAGGAGTTCGACCTGGACTGCGGGATCACGGTCTGGGGGTTGAGCAGATTGTTGCGGCGGATGCCGGGATAGGCCCAGTCGCGGTCCTTCTGCATCACCGGCTCTTCGCGCGAGACCTCGCCGCCGACCAGGATGTTCAGCCGGTCGTCCAGCAACTTCGCGCCGTACAGGCTGGAGACGCGGAAGCTCTCGCCGTCGCCTTCCTGTGAGACGCCCATCTGGCCCTCGATCTGAAAGCCTTCGAACTCCTTCTTCATGATCAGGTTGACCACGCCGGCGATGGCTTCGGAGCCGTAGACCGCCGAAGCGCCGCCCGCGACGGTCTCGATGCGCTCGACCATCATGGCCGGGATCAGGTTGAGGTCTACGGCGGGCGAGGAGGCGTCGGAGAAGACGATCCGGCGGCCGTCGGCCAGCACCAGCGTGCGGCTGGGCCCGATGCCGCGGATGTCGGCGCGGGCCTGTCCGGCCAGGAACAGGGTGCCCGAGGTGTTCTGGGCGTTGCTGGCGGCGTTGATGATCGGCGCGTCCATCAGCATGTCGCCGATCGAAAGGTTGCCCGACTCCACGATCTGCTCGGCGCTGATCACCGACACGGGCACCGGGGCGTTGAAGGTGTCGCGGCGGATGCGCGACCCGGTGATCACGACCTCGTCGACCTCGGCGGCGGCTCCCATGCCCGCGTCAGTCGCCTGGGCGAGGGCGAAATTCGGCAGGGCCATGGCGGCCACCGCGCCGGAGCCGAGCAGTACGGCGCGAAGTGCGTTTCTCATCATTCTCATCAATCTGGGCCCCCCGGCCGCTACGGGATCGAGACGCGGCGCCGGTCGGGTTTCCCGACGCCATTTCGGTCGCGCTCCGCCGCAGCGCGCCGCCCGCCGAGGGACCGCGCCGCGCGTCCCGCGACCCCGACCCACTGTCACGCGGTTAAAAACCCGGCAAATTCAATTTCGAGAAAATCCTGCAATTTGTGCAAGTAAATTGCTATATAAGGTCAGCATTAGGCATATATATCACTCAAGTAACTCATGAGAGACAAATTTTGCCTATCTGCATGTTTTTGAGGCGCTGCATTTGGCCCGCGCGGAGGCGCCTCGCGGCCGACCCGTAGCCGCGCAGTTTCAGCCTCGGTCTGGGAAGGCTTGGCCTAGGTCAGGGCCGTCAACGCGGCGCCGATCTCGTCGACGGCCTCGGGAGTCGTCGCCCAGGAGCACATGAAGCGGACCGAGCCGTCGAGGAACCGGTAGACGAACCAGCCGGCCTCATGAAGGCGCTTCAGGGCCGCTTCGTCCATCTCCACGAAGACGGCGTTGGCCTCCACCGGATGGCGCAGGACGAAGGGCATGAGGCCGGCCAGTCGCCTGGCCATGGCGTTGGCGTGCGCCGCCCGATCGACGAAGGCGCCGGTCTCCAGCATGCCGATGAACGGCGCTGCGTAGAACCGTCCCTTGGAGGGCAACTGACCGGCCTGCTTCAGCCGCGCGTCGAAACGATGGGCGAGCTTGCGGTCGAAAATGACCACCGCCTCCGAGGGGGTCATGCCCGCCTTGGTCCCGCCGACCACCAGGATGTCGACGCCGAGGGCCTTGATCTGCTTCAAGTCGAAGCCGGCCGCCGCGGCGTTGGCCAGGCGCGCGCCGTCCAGATGGACGCCCAGACCCTTGGCCTTGGCCGCACCGACCAGGTTGGCCAGGGCGTCGTGGGCATAGACCGTGCCGTACTCCGTGGCGTTGGTGACCGACAGGGCGGCCGGCGACTGGCGATGAGCGACGTCGGGCTCGGCCAGCGCGCCGGCGAGGGCGGCGGGATCGATCCGCCCGGAGAGGCCGGGCAGGCTGATAAGGCCCAGGCCCTGGCCGAAGAAGCCGGGCGCCCCCGTCTCGTCGGTGCAGACATGGGCGTGCTCGTGGGCGAGCACCGCTTCGAACGGACGGCAGAGCGCCGCCAGGGCAAGGGCGTTGGCCGCCGTCCCGGAGGCCACGAACCGCACCTCGGCGTCTGCGTCGAGCAGCTTGCGCACGGCGTCGGCCGCCCGGGAGCTGACAAGATCGGCTCCGTAGCCGGGGGTGAACCCGGAATTGGCGGCGGTCAGCGCCGCCATCGCCTCGGGGGCGGCGGGCGCGGTGTTGTCGGAGGCGAAGTCGTAGCGAGCCATCAGACCAGGGTTCTAACGGCCTCGACCGCAAGGTGGGAACCGGTTTCGCGCGGCCATGGCGGCGTTCGCCAAACGGCGGAGAATTTCTGCTTTCTTCACGGGACTTGCGGCATCGTCCGCGAGGGAGCGCTGGATGGACGTCGCACGAGTACCGGATCTGAGTTCACGGCTTGCGGACATGGTGCGCACGACCTCGCGCGCTGTCATGCTTTGCGACTGCGAAGGGCGGATCGAGTGGGTCAACGACGGCTTCGGCCAGCTCAGCGGCTATGGCCTGGACGAGGTGGTGGGCCGCCGCCCGGCGGGCTTCCTGCAATGTCCGGAGACCGACCCCCAGACCATCGCGCAGATGTCCGCGGCCTTGGCGGCGGGCGAGGGGTTCCGGGTCGAGATCCTGAACCGCGCCAAGAGCGGCCGCACCTACTGGATCGATCTCGACGTCCGGCCGAGCTTCGACGCCCAAGGGGTGCGGATCGGCACGACCTCGGTGCAGACCGAGATCACCGCGGCCTACGAGCTGCAGGGCCGCCTGCACGCGACGACCGTGGCGCTGCGCCAGGCCGGCGCCCTGGCGCGCCTGGGCGGCTGGGAAGTCGATCTGAAAGAAGGCGTGGTGCGCTGGAGCCCGGAGCTGGCCCGGCTGCTCGGCCGGCCGGCCCTGGTGGAATCGCATATCGACTCCCTGGAGCTCTATGACGCCAGCGAACGTGAGCGGGTCCGCGAACACCTTCGGGTGGCGGTCCGCACCGGCGAGCGGGTCGATTTCGAGTCCTCGGCCGTAACCGGCGCGGGAGAACGGATCTGGCTGCGGGTCATCGGCGAGCCCGAGATGCTCGACGGCGTGTGCGTGGCCCTTCACGGCGCGAGCCAGGACGTCACCGCCCAGCGCGCCGCCACGGCCGAACTGGCTGAGGCCGAGCGGTTCGGGCGCGGTGTAATCGACGGCATGGCGGCCATGCTCACCGTGATCGACGAGTCCGGTGCGATCATCGCGGCCAATTCGGCCTTCAAGAAGCTGGGCGCCGAGATCGTCCATAGCGAGGTCTATCCCATGGGCCGCAACCTGTTCGCCGTCCTGGCGAAATTGCCGGACGGCCATGGTCGGGCGATGGAGCGTGGCGTCCGCGCCGTGCTGGACGGCCGCCAGGAAAGTTTCGTGCGGGCCTATTCCGCCCAGTCTGGCGAGTGGTTCCGGATGACGGCGGCGCGCTTCGCGGGCGAGGGCCCGGTTCGCTGCGTGGTGATCACCCAGTCGATCGAGGACATCAAGCGCTCGGAGCGGCGGCTGAAGGTGGTCAACGCCCGGCTCAAGCGCGCCCGCGACGAGGCTAACGCCGCCAACGCCGCCAAGTCCGCCTTCCTGGCCACCATGAGCCACGAAATCCGCACGCCATTGAACGGGGTGCTAGGCATGGCCCAGGCCATGACCCGCGACGAGTTGCCCGAACACCAGCGCGAACGCCTCACGGTCATCCGGCAGGCGGGGGAGACCCTACTGGCCCTGCTGAACGACCTGCTGGACCTGTCACGCATCGAGGCCGGGCGCCTGGACCTCGAGGACGGGCTGGTCGATGTCGGCGCCCTAATGCTGGGCGCCCAGGCCACCTTCACGACTCTGGCCAGCGAGAAGGACGTCTCCTTCACCCTGAACGTTGCGCCGGACGCGGCGGGTGTCTGGCGCGGCGATCCGACCCGGGTTCGCCAGGTCGTCTACAACCTGATCTCCAACGCGGTGAAGTTCACCGGCCGCGGCGAGGTCGCCGTCTCGGTCGCCCATGACGTGGCGAACCTGGTGTTCGAGGTCACCGACACTGGACCGGGGATCGCCGCCGACCGCCTGGGCAAGCTGTTCCAGAAGTTCGTTCAGGAGGACGCCTCGACCACCCGCCGGTTCGGCGGATCGGGCCTGGGCCTGGCCATCTGCCGCGAACTCGCCGGCCTGATGGGCGGAGAAATCACGGTCCGCTCCAAGGTGGGCGAGGGCTCGGTGTTCACCGTGCGCCTGCCCCTGGTCCGCGCGGAGGGCGCGGCGCCGGTCGCGTCGGCGGTCGAGGCCGGCCCCGCCGCAGGGATCGGCGAACTGAAGATCCTCGCCGCCGAGGACAATCCGATGAACCAGCTGGTGCTGAAGACCCTGATGGCCCAGCTCGGCGTCAACGTGCGCTGCGTCGACGACGGCCAGGCCGCGGTCGAGGCCAGCGCCGCCGAGGCCTGGGACGTGATCCTGATGGATGTCCAGATGCCGGTGATGGACGGTCCCACCGCCACGCGCCTGATCCGCCAGCGGGAGCTGGAACAGGGCCTGCGCCGCACCCCGATCATCGCGCTCACCGCCAACGCCATGGCCCATCACCAGGTCGAGTACCTGGCCGCCGGCATGGATGTGCTGGTGCCGAAGCCCCTGGAGCTCGACCGTCTGCTGAGCGCGATCCAGACCGCCCTGGACGACGCGGCCTAGCTTGACACGCAGCGGCGCGAGATCAGCAATGCTCCATGCGCCGTCTCCTGGTCCTGACCGCCGCACTGTTCCTGCTCCAGGCGCAGCGGGCCCATGCCGATCCCTGCGAGGCCATACCTGAGGGCGGGCCCATGCCCGCGAGCCTTGGCTTCGGCGCCACGTTCTCGGGCCCAGTGGTCCACGTCATCGACGGAGACTCGCTCTGCGTCGCCGTCGGGCCGGGCCATGAGAACTGGGTGGAAGTTCGACTGGGCGACTTCTACGCGGCCGAGGCGAGCGAGCCCGGCGGCCCAGCGGCCAGGGCGGCGCTGGAGCGACTCGCCCTGGGCCGTCAGGCGGTGTGCGTGGCCAGCCTTGGGACCCACGACCGCATCGCCGCCAGATGTCGCATCGACGGCCGCCCGCTGGGCGACCTGATGCGGGCCGCGGGCATATCCGAGGGTGGGCGGGCCGCCGGCGACGGCGCGCCGAGGACCAGGGCCAGGACATCAATGCCCGCAAGGTCACCGGTGAGCGCGGGCGCCTTCAGGAGCTGCGACGCCGCACGCGCGGCCGGCGCGGCCCCCGTCCATCGCGGCCACCCTGGCTTTAATCCCAACCTCGACGGCGATCACGACGGCATAGCCTGCGAGCCCGTCAGGGGGCGCTGACCTAGGTCCCGCGTCCCCACTCGCGGACGTCGGCGACGAAGAGGTCGGGCTCCTCCATGGCGGCGAAGTGGCCGCCCCGCGGCTGGTCGGACCAGCGGACGATGTTGTAGGCGCGCTCGGCCCAGGCCCGCGGCGGGGCGGTGTAGAGCGGCTCGCCGGGGAAGTTGGCGAAGGCGGTCGGGGTCTCGCACCGCTCGCCGTCCTTCAGCGCCACGCCGCCCTCCTCGAGGAAGCCGCGATAGTACCAGGCGCCGGTCGCGAAGCTGTCGGTCATCACATAGAGCATGATGTTTGTGAGCAGCCGGTCTTTCGGGTGGGCCTGGTCGAAGGACTTCTCGCGCAGGTCGGACCAGTCGTGGAATCGCTCGGCGATCCAGGCGGCCTGGCCGACCGGATTGCCCGCGCCCATCCAGGCCAGGGACTGGGGCTTGGACGCCTGCAGGCGAAAATAGGCGCCCATCAGGTCCATCATCGCGCCCTGGCGGGTGATCCAGGCGATCTCGGCCTCGTCCTTCGGCCCGCCGAACGGGCGGAATGCCATCATGTTGAGGTGTATGGCGGTCACATGGTCGCCGTGGTCGCGGCCGAGCCAGGAGGTAACCATGGCCCCCCAGTCGCCGCCCTGGGCGAGGTAGCGGTGGTAGCCCAACACCTCGGTCATCAGGGTGTTGAACAGCCGCGCGGTGGTCCGCTGGCCGATGGGGCGGGCCGGCTTGGATGAGAAGCCGAAGCCGGGCAGGGACGGGATCACCAGGTCGAAGGCGTCTTCCGCCCGCCCGCCATGGCGCGAAGGGAAGGCCAGCTTCTCGATCGTCCCCCAGAACTCGTAGTGCGACCCCGGCCAGCCGTGGGTCAGGATCAGCGGTCGCTTGCCCTTGGCCTCGCCGACCACGTGCAGGAAGTGGAGGTCGTCGTCCTCCACCTTGGCCGTGAACTGCGGATAGCGGTTGAGGTCGGCCACGGCCGCGCGCCAATCATAGCGGTCGGTCCAGTGGGCGCAGAGGTCCTTAAGGTAACCCCCGTCGCAGCCATAGGCCCAGCCATCGGGAACCTGCGGGACCGGCGGCCAGGGATAGGCGCGGACCTGGTCCAGCACCGTCTGGACCTCGGTCTCACCCCAGCGGACCTCGAACGGCGCGATCTTGCTCATGGCGTTCCCGGATTTTGCGGGGCAGTTGGGCGTCCTGCCGTTGGGGCCGTCAAGCGCCGGGGCGCAGGCCCTTGGCCAGCGCGCCGTTCATGTGGCGGTGCAGGCCCCGCGCGGCGCCCGCCGGCAGCTTGCCGGCCAGCTCCAGCCCGACCGCGCCGTGGGCCGCGGCCCAGAACATGCGGCCGATCTCCTCGGGGTCTCCGGCCAGGATGCCCTCGGCGATCAGGTCCTTCACGTAGGAGGTCTGGGTCGCCCGTGCGCGCAGGGCGGCGGCCACCAGGTCGGGATAGTTCTGCTCGTGCGGCTGGTTCAGGTCGAACATGGCCTTGTAGGTCTGTGGGTGCTCGAAGGCGAAGGTCACATAGGCCTCGCCCACGGCCGCGCCCTTGGCCCGCACGCCCTTGGCCGCGGCGTAGGCGCCTTCGAGGGCGTCGGCGAAACGGTTGAACCCGTTGGTCCGAACCGCGGCCAGGATATCTTCCTTGTCGGTGAAGTAGCGGTAGGGGGTCATGGGGCTGACCCCCAGCTCGGCGGCGAGCTGGCGCATCGTCACCGCGTCCGGACCCTTCTCGGCGAACAGCTTTTCGGCCACCTCGCAAAGGCGTTCGCGGAAGTCGGTGACATCGGACTCGGACAGGACGCGGGGCATTGTGGACTCGGGCCAAAGAAATCGCTTGCCCAGGCCTAACTCTTACGCAATAAATTTACAACGTAAAAAGGCGAGATGGAGCGCGAACGATGGCTGCCTGGGACATCCTGATCGATCGCAAGGACCTTCGCCGCATTGAAGTGCGCCCGGCGCCCGATCCCGCGCCGCTCGCCGAGGGCGAGGCGCGGCTGGAGATCGAGCGGTTCGCGCTCACCGCCAACAACATCACCTACGGAATCATCGGCGACAGCTTCGGCTACTGGAAGTTCTTCCCTGCCGAGGACGGCCTCGGCCGCATCCCCGTCTGGGGCTTCGCAAAGGTCGTGGAGTCCAGGGTCGCCGATGCGCCGGTCGGCCTGCGCCTGTTTGGCTACCTGCCCATGTCGACCCATTTCGTCGCCCGCTTGGCCAAGGGGCGGCACGGCTATGTCGACACCGCCGCCCATCGCGCCGAACTGCCGCCGACCTACAACGCCTATGCCGAGGCGCCCGCCGACGCCCTGGACGACCATCGCGCCCTGCTGCGGCCGCTGTTCATGACCTCCTGGCTGCTGGACGACCTGCTGTCGGAGGACACGGGCATTGCCTCGCTGGTGCTTTCCAGCGGATCCAGCAAGACCGCCATGGGCCTGGCCAGCCTGGCGCGGAAGCGCGGGGTGGAGGTCGTCGGCCTGACCTCGCCCGGCAATGCTGATAAACTCGCCCAGTTCGGCCTCTACGACCGGGTCGTGACCTATGACAAGCTGGATGGACTGTCGGCCAAGGCGCCGGCCTGCTACGTCGATTTCGCGGGCGATCCGCAGGTGACCCGCGCCGTGCACACGGCGCTCGGCGAGGGCTTGACGCGCAGCCTGATCGTCGGCGTCACCCATTGGCAGGACGGCGGCGCGGCGGGCGACCTGCCGGGCCCGACGCCCACCCTGTTCTTCGCCCCCGACCAGATCCGCAAGCGCGCGGCGGAGTGGGGCGCGGCCGAGCTGGACGCCCGGTTCGACGCGGCCCTGCGCGCCTTCGTGACTGAGTCCGACTGGCTCAGACTGACCTACCACACCGGCCCCGACGCGCTTGTCGCGGCCTATGGCGACGTTCTGGAAGGCCGCGCGCGGCCCGACCAGGGCCACATCATTCGACCGGTCTGAAACCGGCTCAAAGCGGGAGACGCACCATGGACGGCGACGTTCGCATCAATCCCTATCTGTCAGGCAATTTCGCGCCCGTCCGTAGCGAGGACGACTTCGACCTGGAGGTGACGGGCGAGATCCCCGCCGGCCTGAAGGGCACGCTCTATCGCACCGGTCCCAACCCGCAGTTCGATCCGCGCGGCGACTATCATTGGTTCGGCGGCGACGGGATGATCCACGCCTTCCACGTCGAGGACGGGAAGGTGGCCTATCGCAACCGCTATGTGCGCACGCCCAAGTGGGAATTGGAGAACAGCCACGGGCGGGCCCTGTTCGGCTCGTTGGGCAACCCGATGACCACCGACCCCGTCGCCATGGGCCAGGACAGCGGCGTCGCCAACACCAACATCGTCCACCATGCGGGGCGGCTGCTGGCCCTGGAAGAGGGACACATGCCCTTCGAGATGGCCGAGCGGACGTTGGAGTCCAAGGGCTACGCCACCGACTACCGCGGCAAGGTCACGGCTCACCCGAAGATCGACGCCAAGACCGGCGAGATGGTCTGGTTCGGCTACGGCGTCGGCGACATGCCGCTGTCGGCGGGAATGAGCTACGGCGTCACCGACGCCTCGGGCAAGGTGGTCCGCCGCGACGACTTCCAGGCCCCCTTCGCCGCCATGGTCCACGATTTCATGGTGACGGAGACCTACGTCCTGTTCCCGATCCTGCCGCTGACCGCCAGCCTGGAACGGGCGATGAGCGGGCGTCCGGCCTTCGCCTGGGAGCCCGAGAAGGGCGGCCGGGTCGGCGTCATGCGGCGCGACGGCGACGTTTCGTCGATCCGCTGGTTCAATGTCGAGGCCTGCTACGTCTTCCACCCGATGAACGCCTGGGAGGCGGACGGGAAGCTGTTCGCCGACGTGATGCGCTATGACTCGGCGCCGCTGTTCCCCCTGGCCGACGGCTCGCCCGGCCAGAGGACGGCCGCGCGACTGGTCCGCTGGACCTTCGACCTCTCAGGCGCCAGCGACGCCATCAAGGAGGAGGCCCTCGACGACCTGGACGGTGAGTTCCCCCGCTTCGACGAGCGTCTGTCGGGCCTGGCCTATCGCCACGGTTGGTACGCCGCAGATCCGACCAACGCCAAGACCATCAAGCAGACCGCCATCGCCCACCTGGACCACAAGACCGGCAAGCGTCAGGTCTATGAGCTGAACGGCGGCGACATGACCTCCGAGCCGGTGTTCACCCCGCGCTCGGCGGACGCCGACGAGGGCGACGGCTGGCTGACCGCGGTGGTCTGGCGGGCCGGCGAGAACCGCAGCGACTTCCTGGTGTTCGACGCCCAGGACGTGGCCAAGGGTCCGATCGCCACGGCCAAGCTGCCCCGCCGCGTGCCCTTCGGCTTCCACGGCAACTGGGTCGCGGGGTAGAACGTCCGCTCATTCCCTGAGTGGGCGGAGCGCGATGAAGGCAGTCTGGTACGACCGAACGGGTCCGGCCCGCGCGGTGCTGCAATATGGCGACCTGCCCACGCCCGTCGCCGGGCAAGGGCAGGCGCTGATCGCCATCAAGGCCTCGGGGGTCAATCCCTCCGATGTCGGCATGCGCGGCGGCGGGGCGGGCCCCATGGCCTATCCGCGCATCACCCCCAACAGCGACGGCGCCGGGATCGTCGAGGCGGTGGGACCCGGCGTCTCGCCGCGTTGGGTCGGCAAGCGGGTCTGGTTCTACAACGGCCAGCGCAACGGCCGGGCGTTCGGCTCGGCCGCGGAATATATCGAGCTCGACGTCGACTTGCTGAGCGAGCTGCCCGACGAGGTCTCCTTTGCGCAGGGCGCGACCCTGGGCATCCCCTGCATGACCGCCCACCGCAGCCTGTTCGTGGCCGGCCCCGTCCAGGGGCGCACCGTGCTGGTCACGGGGGGCGCCGGCGCGGTCGGCCACTACGCCGTCCAGCTCGCCAAGTGGGCCGGCGCCAGCGTGATCGCCACGGTGAGCTCGGCGGAGAAGGCCGAGCGCGCCAGGGCCGGGGGCGCGGACCACGTGATCGACTACCGCACGGAGGACGTCGCCGCGCGGGCGCGCGAGCTGACCGGCGGGGAGGGCGTGCATCACGTGGTCGACGTCGACTTCGGCGGCAATCTCGCCGCGAGCCTGGCCTGCGTGCGAGTGAACGGCTCCATCGCCTATTACGCCACCCGGGGCGAGGCGGCGCCGCAGGTTCCGGCCGCCGCCCTGATGCGGCTGAACCTCGCCGTCCACGGCGTCCTGCTGCCGACCTCGCCGCATGAGGCGCGCCGCCGCGCCCAGGCCGACATCACCCGCTGGATCGGCACGGGCGAGCGCATCCTATCGGTGGCCGGACGCTTCCCGCTCAAGGACTGCGCCGCGGCCCACGAACTGGTCGAGGCCGGCGGCAAGGTCGGCACCTGCGTGGTCGAGCCGTGACGGCGCCGGAGGACGCCATCCGTGCCCGGCGCAGGCTGACCAACAAGCTGATCGCCGCCCATGACGCGGCGCGCCTGCGCCCGTTCCTGGCGCCCGACATGAACCTGATCGCCGGCGAGGGAGGGTTGCTAATGGGCGCCGAAGCGGTGCTCCAGGCCTTCGCCAGCCAGTTCAAGGACCCGAGCTTCGTCACCTATGTGCGCACGTCGCGGGACGTGACCCTGGACGCCGAGGGCCTGCGCGCCGCCGAGACCGGCGACTGGGTGGCGACCTGGAAGGATGCGGCCTCGTCGGGGACCTATCTGGCGGTCTGGAAGAAATCGGTCGGCCAGTGGGTGCTGGAGAGCGAGACCTACGTCACCCTGGCCTAGCGCTGCAGCGAGAACTCGACCGGCGTCGAGACCTCGATCCGTTCGCCGCGCACCGAGTGCGGGGCGCCGGGGAAGGGATTGGAGCGGTCCAGCATGGCCATGGCCTCGGCGTCCAGGCTGGCGTGGCCGGAGCTGCGCACCACGTCGCCGGTGAGCAGTCGGCCCTGGCGGTCGACCGCGAAGGCGACCTCGACGATCCCCTCCTCCCGCCGCATCCGCGCCCGTTTCGGATAGGTCTTGTGCGCCTCCAGCCAGGCGCGGAGCTGGGCGGCGTAGTTCAGGCTCTCGCCCCGCGGCGCGTCCAGGTTGAGGCCTTCGCGGGTTCCGGCGCGCTGAACGACCGGGGCCGCCGGTGGGGACGGTGTGGCGGGCGCGACGGCCGGCGCGGGGCGCGCGGCGCTCGGCGGGGTCGCGAGCGGTGTCGCCGCAGGGACGGGAAGGCTGGGCGCGGGCTTGCTGGGGAGGCTCTCGGCCCGGGCCGAGGGGGCCGGGACGGATATCTCCCCGCCCCGGACCGCGACCAGTTCGACGGTCATGATCAGGTCCTCCCGCATCGGCGGGGCCTCCGCGCCCGTGCGCATCACCAGGGCGATGAGCGCCAGGTTGAACGCCGTGGACGCCAGCCCCGCGAAGAGCCGCATGCGGGCGGGGGCCATGGTCAGAAGGTCCGCGCCAGGGCGAACTTGAAGGTCCGACCCTCGGCGTCCAGCGACGAGAGGTGGCGGCGGAACTGCTTGTCCAGCAGGTCGTCCACCGCCAGCCGCACCTCCAGGCCTTCCAGCGCCCCGTCCTGGGGTTTCCAGGTGAGGAACAGGTTGTGGACGCCGTATCCGCCGGTGCGCAGGGCGGCCGTGGCGACCTCCTCCTGGTCGGCGGCGAACTCGCCTCTCCAGCCGAGCGTGACGCCGCGCTCGGCGAAGCGGTAGCCGACTGTCAGGTCCAGCTCGTCGGCGGGGATGGTGTTGAGCGGCAGGCCGGTGATCTCGTTCTCGCCGTCGATCATCGCCAGGCCGGCGCGGGCGAACAGACCGCGCGAGGCGTACTCGGCCTCGATCTCGACGCCGCTGAAGCGCGACTCGCCGACATTGACGAAGTAGGGCGCTCCGACGGCGCCGCGGGTGATCAGGTTGGAGACGTCGTTGCGGAAGGCCGTGGCCTTGACCCGGATCGCGTCTCGCGGGGCGAAGACCCCGTCCAGCGACAGCGTCGCCCCGACCTCGTAATTGTCCGACTCCTCGGGCTCGAGATTGAGGTTGAAGTTCGAGGCCGCGGCGCTGGTGCGGCTGTAGATCTCGTCCAGAACCGGCATCCGGACGGTGCGCGCCGCCGATCCGAACACCGAGATCTGGTCGGTCAGGGCGTACATGACGGCGATCTTCGGCGAGGCGGCGGTGTCCTCGACCACCGTGCGGGTGGTGACCCCGGCGCCGGGCTTGAGCCTGCTCTTGTCGACCCGGACGCCTGGGATGATGGTCAGCTTGTCCGACCAGATCAGCTCGGCCTGGGCGAAGGCGCCGTACTTGTCCATGTCGCCTTCGGGATGGGTGGCCGCGCCCGGCGTGACCGTTCCCGCCGCCGTGGTGCGCGGATTGCGCCGCTCCTGCTGGTAGGCCTGCAGGCCGACGAACAGGAAGCCCGTCCAGTCCGGCCCCATGTCGAAGCGGGAGGTGTTCTCGATCCGCGCCTGGCGGGTCTTGTAGGAGAACTCCGAATAGATGACGCCGGGCAGGAAGGTGGTCTCGCGCTGCTCGACCTTGGAGTCGGCGAAGGAGACCTGGGCCTTGAGGTCGAAGACCTTGCTGCCCCCGAAATCGTTCTCGTAGCCGACCACGGCGGTGTCGTCGTCGACCTTGCGCCGCACCGGCGTGGTCCCGAAAGCCTCGGCCTGGTCGTAGATCTGGACGCTGTCGGAGAGCCAGTTCTGGTACGAGGCCCAGAGGTTGTGGCCCTTGTCGCCGCCGATATTGTAGCGGCCTTTCAGCAGGCAGGAGCTGGAGGTGGCGTTCGACGGGACCACGGTCTTGCCGTCGCCGCTCTCATAGTGGTCGGCCTCGCGGGCGGTGTAGACGGCCAGAAGGTCCAGATTGTCGCTCGGCTTCACAGCGGCGATGACAGAGCCGAAGCGGCCGTTGGAATTGGTCTCGTAGCCGCCGCGCAGGCGCACGGTGAAGGTGTCTCCCTCGGTCAGGAAGTCCGACGCGTCCTTGGTGGTGAAGTTGATCACCCCGGCCAGGGCGCCCGCGCCATAGAGGGTGGAGGAGGCCGGCCCGCGCAGCACCTCGACGCGCTTGTAGAGCTCGGGCTCGGTGAACAGGGCGCCCATCCGGTACTGCTCGTAGAACTTCGTCACCCCGTCGATCTGGGTGAGGATGCGGCTGTCGGAGTCGGCAAGGCCGGTGCCCAGGCCGCGGATGTTGAAGCCCTGGCCCAGAGCGCTCACCCCGCCTACGGCGCTGACCCCCGGCATGGCCTCCAGCAGGTCGCCGACGGTGGTGGCCTGGGTCTGGTCGATGTCCTCCTGGTCCAGCGCCGTCACCGCCTGGGGCGTGTCGATGGCGACCTTCTCGGCGCCGGCCGAGACCACGATCCGGCCGAGGGACAGCTGGGCGGCGGCCTCGCTCTTGGCCGCGGGCTTGGGATGGGCCGTTTGGGCGTCGGCGGCTCCCGCCACCAGGAGGCAGGAGGTCCCCGCGAGGAGCGCCGCTCTGCGTCGCCAAGCCGATCGGGCCATGAAATCTCTCCAAAACTTGTGCAAATGCGAGTCAATCGCATACCATGCGCATGACGCCCCCAAGGCGACCGGCGAGGGGTGAATGCCGCATCAGAAAGGTATTTGCAAGTGAGTCGCAATTGCACTAATCGGCGTCATCGATCGAACAGGGGATGTGGGCTTATGGACGCGAGACGAATGGGCGGGGTCGCCGGGGCCGGGCTGCTGCTCGTGGCCGCGCCGGGCGCGGCGCTGGCGCACATGCCCTATCTGCTGCCCAATGTGTTCGACACCGTCGAGCGCGACCACGTGACGGTGCAGGCGAGCTTCACCGAGGACCCGTTCATCCCCGAGGTGGTGATGAAGTCGGACGCCTTCCATGTTCTGGGCGCGAACGGCCGCACGCCGATCACCGCGGTGACCTATCTGCGCGACCTGGCGGTGTTCGAGGCGCCGATACCGGCCAAGGGCGCCTACCGCATCTCGTCGGGCGAACGGCTCGGCCGCAAGGGCAAGATGTTCAAGTCGGCCGCCGGCCAGTGGGAGATGACCGGGGAGGGGGCCGAGCGTCCTGCCGGGGTGGAGCTGGTCGACGTCCAGAGCGTGACCCTGGCCGAGGTCTATGTCAGCCGCGGGGCCCCCACCAATGAAGCCCTGACGGTCACCGGCAAGGGCCTGGAGCTCAGGCCGATCACCCATCCCAGCGCGATTTTCGCGGACCAGCCGGCTCGGTTCGAACTGACCTTCGACGGCAAGCCCGTCTCCGGCGCCGACGTCGAGGTCTATCGCAGCGCCGGGATCTATGACGGCCGCAAGAAGCTGGACGGCGAGATCAAGACCGACGCCAAGGGCGGCTTCGCGCTCACCCCGCCGGACGCCGGGACCTATCTGGCCTTGATCCGTCACCGCACGGCGGCCCCGGTCGGCGCCGAGACCCCCTACCGCAGCTACAGCTACAGCCTCACCTTCGAAGCCACCGAATAGGACGTCCCATGACCACTCTGCGTCTGCCCCTCGCCGTGACCGCCGCCCTGCTGGCGCTCACCACCTCCGCCCAAGCCGCGCCGCACGAAGCCTCGGCCTTCATCACCGACTACGACCTGAACAAGGACGGCAAGGTCACCTCCGCCGAGTTCAAAACGGTCCGCGACAAGCGGTTCGCCGCGATGGACGTCTCCAAGGACGGCGGCCTCAACGAGGCCGAATACGTCGGGGAATACGAGGGTCGGCTCGAAGCCCAGCTCGCCGTCTCCACCGAGAGCGCCGAGCGCAAGGCCGAGGAGCGGACGCGCCAGATGCGCCAGGCCCACGTCCGCTTCGGTGTCCTCGACAAGGACAAGGATCAGAAGATCTCCGCCCAGGAATACGCTGCATCCGGCGGGCGCGCCTTCGCCGAGCAGGACGGCGACAAGGACGGTGTGGTCAGCACGGGCGAGAAGAAGGCCGGGGCCTGAACTATCTCACCACCGACAGCTGGTAGACCTGCAGGCTGACCGGCGTCGTCGGGGCCAGCAGCACCTGGGCGCGCAGGCGGCCCTTCTCGCAGGGATAGGTGATGGCGCCGGACATCGCGGTCTCGGCCGCGACCTCCTGCGCCGGCTGGCAGGCGCCGAGCTCGGCCTTGAGCCTGGCGAGCTCGGCGTTGCGGTGGGCCCCGTCGCTGTCCAGCAGGACGTTCATGGCCAGGCCGTCCCGGGCGGCCATGACGTCGCTTGCCGCGTAGATCTTCGCAACGATCCCGGCCGCCGCGGTCAGCCGCTCGCCGGCCGGCGTCGGCCGCGCCGGAAAGGCGCCGGACTTCACCAGCGCCACCGCGGCGTCGCGGACATAGGGCGAGGCGCCGGCATAGGTGCGGTTGGCCAAGGCGAAGACCCCGACCCCGCGCTCGGGCAGGAAGAGTACGTTGGAGCCGTAGCCCGGCAGGCCGCCCGAATGGGTGAAGTGCGGGCCCAGCACGCAGTCGGCCAGGACGATCATGCCCATGCCATAGACCCGCGCCCGGTCGCAGGCGGCTGGGTCGGCCTTGTCCGAACGGGGGACGATGGCCGGGAAGTTGGAGCCCTGGGCGATCTCGCGCACCGAGCTGCGTTTCAGGATCGCATCCTCGGCGCCGTCGCGCGGCGGCCAGGCGGCGAGCACCCAGGCGATGTATTTCGCGTAGTCGTTAGCGCTGACCGCCAGGCCGCCCATCGCCCCGAAGACGCCGGGCCCCAGGGCCGGCTCCTCGACCCAGACCTCGTCCTCCCAGCGATAGCCGATGGCGCGGTGCGCGGCGGGAATCTTGGCCACGTCATAGACCGAGGCCGTCATGCCCAGAGGCCGCAGGATCTTGCGCTCGATATAGGCGTCGTAGGGCTGGCGGGCGACGTTGGTCACCACCCGGCCGGCCAGGGCGTAGCCGAAGTTGGAGTATTCCATCGCCATGGCCGGCGGCCGCGAGAAGGGGACGCCGGCCTTGAGGAAGCGGGAGAAGTCGGCCTCGCCCATGGGAAGCTGGCGGTCGCCCCAGGGGTCGTCGGTGACGAAGCCGCCGGTGTGGTTCAGCAGGTCGCGCACCCGGATCTTCGGGCTGTCGGTGGTGGGATAGGTCAGGCCCCTCAGTTCCGGGATCAGGGTCTCGGCTGGCGCGTCCAGGGAGAGTTTGCCTTCGTCGCGCAGCTTCAGGACCGCCAGCGCCGTGAAATTCTTGGACATGCTGGCGATGCGGAAGACGCTGTCGGCCGTCACCGGGCGCTTGGCCACAGTGTCCTGGACGCCCATGGCCTTCACATAGGCCAGCTTGCCGTCGACCACGACGCCGTAGACCAGGCCCGGCACATGCCGCTCGGCGGCGAACTTCTCGAAGATCGGATCGAGCTGGTCGTAGGCGGCGGCGCGGTCGGGCGTCTGGGCGGCGGCGGGCGGCGCCAGCATCGCCGCCATGGTGAGGATCGCCAGCAATCCGCGCATTCCATTCCCTCCGGCCGAAGCGGCGAGCCTAGCCGAGGGTGGCGGGCGGCGTAAGGGAGGCCCGGCTGTTCAGCGCTTCGCGATCGAAGCCCGCCATCTTCTTGTAGGTCTCGGCGGCGGTCTCCAGCTCGTCGCGGCTGAGGACCTCATGGACGTCGGCGAAGCCGTCCGGCGCGCGGTCCTCGGCCAGTTGCATCACCTGTTCGGGCCCGTTGCCGCGATTGGCCAGGACGATAGCGCTGGTGGGCGGCCGCCGGGCCGCCTCGTAGGCCGCCAGGGCCGCGTCGACGCTGGTCCGGGTCGCCAGCTCATAGGCCAGGGTGCGGGCGTCCAGGACGGCCTGGGAGGCCCCGTTCGAGCCGATCGGATACATGGGATGCGCCGCGTCGCCCAGCAGGGTCAGGCGCCCGAAGGTCCAGCGATCCAGCGGATCGCGGTCGACCATCGGGTACTCGAAGATCCGCTCCGCGCCCCGGATGACCCGGGGAACATCCAGCCAGCCGAAGTCCCAGGTCTCGAAGCGCGGCAGGAAGTCAGCCAGGACCCCCGGGCGGTTCCAGTCCTCGCGGCGCCACTCGACGGTGTCGGTAAAACGCAGCTCGGCGATCCAGTTGATCAGCGAGCGCCCCTGCGAGGCCAGCACCGGATCGATGGGATAGGCCACGAACTTCATGTCCTGGTGTCCGGCCATGATCATGGTCGCTCCACCCAGGAACGGCGCGTCCTGCGTCACGCCGCGCCACAGCACCCGGTGGTTCCAGATGGGCGGGCCCTCGTGCGGATGGAGGTGGGCGCGCAGGGCGGAATGGACGCCGTCGGCGGCGACCACGACGTCGCCCCGTGCCGTCTCGCCCGACGCGAAGGTGACGACGCCGCCCTCCGGATCGACGCTCGTCGCAGCCTGGCCCAGCCGCACGGCGGCCGCACCCAGGCGCCCGCGGACCGCCTCGAAGAGCATCATCTGCAACTGGCCGCGGTGGATCGAGTACTGCGGCCAGTCATAGCCCGCGTGGCGCCCGCGCGGCTCGCGCCAGATCTCCTGGCCATGGCGGTTGGCGTAGGCCAGGGCCTGGGTCTCCACGCCCAGTTCGGCCAGGGCCGGCCCGAGGCCCAGTTCGGTCAGTTCGCGCACGGCATGGGGCAGGAGGTTGATCCCCACGCCCAAGGGCTTGAGCTCGGCCACGGCCTCATGCACCTGCGCGGAGATCCCGGCCGCGTGCAGGCTGAGCGCCAGGCTGAGGCCGCCGATCCCGGCGCCGACGATGATCACCTTCATGGCGCCAGCATCGCCGCCCGGCGGCGGCTGGCAAGGCCTAGCCGAACAACTTCCGCAGAAGGCCGGGCTTCGAGCGCGCGGGCGCCACGTCGCCGGAGAGGTCCGGGACCCCTAGCTTCCGCGAGACCAGCACCTCGATGTACTCGGCCTGGATGCCGCGGGCGGCATCCTCGATGGTCCAGATGGTGGTCGAGAGACCGCTGGCGCGGTCCCAGTAGGCGGCGATGTCGTAACCCCAGTCGACCGTGACCAGTGAGCCGTTGGGGTCCATCGGGTTGCCGTGGAACACCGGGTCCAGCAGGTGTTCCACGCTGCCGTCGGCCTTGCGCCGGGCGCGGCGGACCGAGGGGTTTTCCTTGTTCACGATCGGCACCGTGCAGACGTGCAGGCCGCCGGGCTTGAGCGTGCGGGCGATCTCGGCGAGGGCGCGGTCGGGGGCGAAGACGTGCTCCATGACGTCCTGGGTGACGACCAGGTCAAAGCTCGCATCGGCGAAGGTCTGGGCTTCCAGGTCCTCCGAACGCCAGCCGCCGGTCTTGTGCGTCGAGCCCCAGGGAATGGACGGATCGTACTGGCTGGCCAGGTAGCCCGGCGCCTGGTCGGCGAGGCGCCGGCTGGCCGCCGTGCCGGGCGAGCTCTCATGGATCTTCAGCGCGCGCCAGTTCGGGCGGAGCTGGGTCAGGACGGAGAACAGCGCCCGCTCACGCGGCTGGCCGTTGCAGTTCAGGCAGAGCTAGGGGTCGCGCAGCCATTCGGCCTTCGCCGCGAAGGTCGAGGCCTGCTCGCAGACCGGGCAGAAGCCATCGACCTTCAGGACGTAGCCGTCCTTGTCCGGCATCTAGATCAGTGCGCCGTGGCAGTGCTTGAACTTCCTGCCCGAGCCGCAGGGGCAGGCCTGGTTGCGGCCGGTCTGTTCCCATCCGTCCGGCAGGGACGAGACGGGCAGGGCCTGGCGCTGTTCGGCCGACAGCCCGTCGGGCAGGGCGCCCATCATGGCCGCGTTCTCGCCGGTCAGCGGGTCAAGGTGGACCTCGGTCAGGCCGGTCAGCGGCGCAGGCTCCGGTTCGGCGAACTGGAACTCCACGGTCATCAGCCACTTGGTCACGTTCTGGCGCAGGTCGACCAACAGCTTCTCGAACAGCGAGAAGGCCTCGGTCTTGTATTCGTTGAGCGGGTCGCGCTGGCCGTAGCCGCGCAGGCCGATGACGTTGCGCAGGTGGTCCAGGTGCATCAGGTGCTCGCGCCACTGCATGTCGATCATCTGCAGCAGGAAGCTCTTCTCGATGGTGCGCATCTGGTCGGGGCCGAGAAGCTGCTCGCGTTCGGTGACGCGGGCGTCGGCGGCCTGGGTCAGGCGCTCCTGGATCTCCTCGTTGGCGATGCCGTCCTCGGCCGCCCAGGCGGCGATCGGCAGGTCCAGGCCCAGCAGTTCGCGGGTCCGTTCCTCCAGCCCCGCCACGTCCCACTGCTCGGCATAGGCCTTGGGCGGCAGGTGGCGGGCGACCAAGTCCTCGACGGTGTCGATCCGCATCTCGCCGATCACCTCGGAGAGGTCCAGCGCGGTCATGAACTCGGCGCGCTGTTCGAACACCGCCTTGCGCTGGTCGTTCACGACGTCGTCGTACTTCAGCAGGTTCTTGCGGATCTCGTAGTTGCGCTGCTCGACCCGCTTCTGGGCCGTGGCGATGGCGCCGTTCAGCCACTTGTGGGTGATCGCCTCACCCTCCTGGACGCCGAAGGTGCGCATGATCGAGTCCAGGCGCTCGCCGGCAAAGATGCGCAGCAGGTCGTCTTCGCAGGACAGGAAGAACTTCGAGTGGCCAGGGTCGCCCTGACGGCCGGTCCGGCCGCGGAGCTGGTTGTCGATCCGCCGGCTCTCGTGGCGCTCGGTGCCCAGGACGAACAGGCCGCCGGCGGCGAGCGCCTGCTCCTTCAGGCCCTTGATCTCGGCTTCGAGCTCGATCTTGTGGGCGATGGCCGCCTCGGGCGTCACCTCGATGCCCAGGCCGCGCTGCTCTTCCTGCCACTTCAGGACGCGCATATCGATATTGCCGCCGAGCTGGATGTCGGTGCCGCGGCCGGCCATGTTGGTGGCGATGGTCACCGCGCCGGGCACGCCGGCGTCGGCCACGATCAGGGCTTCCTGCTCGTGATAGCGGGCGTTCAGCACGTTGTGCGGGATGCCCTTGATGGTCTTGCCGTCCTGCTGGAACGTGTGGGTCTTCAGCAGTTCGGAGAGCTGTTCGGACTTCTCGATGGAGACGGTGCCCACCAGGATGGGCTGGCCTCGCAGGTGGCATTCCTCGATCTGCTTGAGGATCGCCTCGTTCTTCTCGCGCGCGGTGCGATAGACCTCGTCGTCGTCGTCCTTCCGCGCCACCGGGCGGTTGGTCGGGATCTCCATGACGTCCATCTTGTAGATGTCGCCGAATTCCTGGGCCTCGGTGGAGGCCGTGCCGGTCATGCCCGACAGCTTCGAATAGAGCCGGAAGTAGTTCTGGATGGTGACCGAGGCCAGGGTCTGGTTCTCGGGCTGTATGTGGGCGCCTTCCTTGGCCTCGATGGCCTGGTGCAGGCCTTCGGACAGGCGGCGGCCCTGCATCATGCGGCCGGTGAACTCGTCGATCAGGATCACCTCACCGGCGCGGACGATGTAGTCCTTCTCGCGGGTGTAGAGCACGTTGGCGCGCAGGGCCTGGTTGACGTGGTGCACCACCGAGACGTTGGCGGCGTCGTAGAGGCCGGTGGTTTCCTCTTCCAGGTGGCCGCCGGCCAGCAGGATTTCCTCGATCTTCTCGGCGCCTTCCTCGGTGAGGATCACCTGGCGCTGCTTTTCGTCGAAGTCGTAGGTCGAAGCGTCGGTGATGAGCTCTTTCACCAGGACGTCGATGGTCTTGTAGAACTCCGAGCGGTCCTCGGTGGGGCCCGAGATGATCAAGGGCGTGCGCGCCTCGTCGATCAGGATGGAGTCCACCTCGTCGACGATCACGAAGTTATGGCCCCGCTGGACCATCTCGTCGGCCTCGTAGACCAGGTTGTCGCGCAGATAGTCGAAGCCGAACTCGTTGTTGGTCCCGTAGGTGATGTCGGAGTTGTAGGCGGCCTTGCGCTGGCCCTGGCTCAGGCCGTGTACGATGGTGCCGACGCTCATGCCCAGGAACCGGTAGACTTGGCCCATCCAGTCGCCGTGCAGTTGGGCGAGGTAGTCGTTGACGGTGATGACGTGGACGCCCTTGCCGGGTAGGGCGTTCAGATAGACCGGCGCGGTGGCGACCAGGGTCTTGCCCTCGCCGGTGCGCATCTCCGAGATGCCGCCCTCGTGCAGGACGATCCCGCCCACAAGCTGGACGTCGAAATGGCGCTGGCCCAGCACTCGGCGCGCGGCCTCGCGCACCACGGCGAAGGTCTCTTCCAGGAGCTGGTCGAGGGTCTCGCCCTTGCCCAGGCGATCGCGGAATTCCTGGGTCTTGCCCCGGAGCTGTTCGTCGGAAAGCGCTTGGATCGCGGGTTCCAGGGCGTTGATCTTGGCGACGCGCGCCGCCATCGCCTTGACCTTGCGGTCGTTGCTGGAGCCGAAGAACCGTTGGAAGATGCTCAAGGGAAAATATTCCGGATCATGCGGGAGGGGCCCGGCGCGGCGCTTTAAGCCCTTCGCCTGCCCGGAGATTCCGCTCTTTTCAGGGCGCGCGAGACTTAAGCAGGCGCCCCCCAAGTGTCAACGCGGGGACTGTTCACACGCGAAAACGAAAAGGCCCTCCCGGTGAGGGGAGGGCCGATCCGAACAGCTAAGTCGAACAGCTTAGTTATAGACTTCGAACAGCCCGGCCGCGCCCATGCCGCCGCCGATGCACATCGAAACCACGGCCCACTTGGCCTTGCGGCGCTGGCCTTCCTGCAGCACGTGGCCGGCGAGACGCGCGCCGGTCATGCCGAAGGGGTGGCCGATGGCGATCGAGCCGCCGTTGACGTTGTACTTCTCCGGGTCGATGCCCAGGAAGTCGCGGGCGTAGAGGCACTGGGAGGCGAAGGCCTCGTTCAGTTCCCACAGGTCGATGTCGGAGACTTTCAGGCCGTGGCGTTCCAGCAGGCGCGGCACGGCGAAGACCGGGCCGATGCCCATTTCGTCGGGCGCGCAGCCGGCGACGGCCCAGCCCTTGAACGCGCCCAGCGGCGACAGGCCGGCCTTCTCGGCGGCCTTGGAGTCCATCAGCACCACGGCGGCGGCTCCGTCGGAGAGCTGGCTGGCGTTGCCGGCGGTGATGAACTTGCCCTCGCCGCGCACGGGCTGGAGCTTCTGCAGGCCTTCCAGGGTGGTGTCGACGCGGTTGCACTCGTCGCGATCGACCACGTAGTCGACGACGGTTTCTTCCTTCGTCTCCTTGTTGACGACCTTCATCTTGGACTTCATCGGGACGATTTCGTTGGCGAACTTGCCACCCTGCTGGGCCGCGGCCATGCGGCGCTGGCTTTCCAGGCTGTACTCGTCCTGGGCTTCGCGGCTGACCTTGTAGCGCTCGGCCACGATGTCGGCGGTGTCGATCATCGGCATGAAGATGGCCGGATATTCCGAGACCAGGCGCGGATCGACATTGTCCTTGCCGGCGCCGCCGCCGGGAATGCTGATCGACTCCACGCCGCCGGCCACGACCACGTCGGCGCCGTCGTTGCGGATGTAGTTGGCGGCCGTGGCGATGGTGTTCAGGCCCGACGAGCAGAAGCGGTTGACGGTGACTCCGGAGGTGGTGATCGGCAGGCCGGCCAGCAGGCCCACCTGACGGCCCAGGTTGCCCGCGCCGTGCGAGACATTGCCCATGACCACGTCTTCCACCGACGCCTTGTCGAGGCCCGAGCGCTCGACCGCGTGCTTCACCGCATGCGCGCCCATCGACATGGTCGGCGTCATGTTGAACCCGCCACGGCCGGACTTGGCCAGGCCCGTGCGGGCATACGAAACGACTACGGCTTCACGCGTCATGAAAATATCCTCCCTGAAAATATAGAGCCCCCGACGTTCGTCATGGGGTTTGGCGCCATCATGGATCGGCGGCGACCTTTGCATCCCGGGCGCGAAATGGCTAGGGACGGGCGGGCCCTCCAGTCCGGTTTTTGCATTCGAGGTATGGTCCCCATGGCGCACCCGGCCTTCCGCCGCCTCCCATCCGCCCTTGGCGCCGTCACCGTCATGCTGATCGCCAGCCTCATGCTGGCCGGCTGCGGCGACCGTGGCGTGGCCGAGCGGCCGCCGGAACCGGGGGACGTGGCGGTGGCCAAGGTCGACGGAAAGACCGTGTGGACGTCCGACGTGAAGCGCGAGGCGGTGGCGCAGGGGCTGATCGGCGACGGCGAGCCGCTGGACGCGTCGTCCGACCTCTTCCGCCGGGTGCTGGACGAGGTGGTCGACCAGAAGCTGCTGGCCGCCGAGGCGCTGAAGCGCAAGCTGGACAAGGACCCCATCGCCCAGAAGCGGCTGGCCGCGGCCCGCGAGCGCATCCTGGGCGACATGCTGGTGGAGAGCGTGGTCTCCGACGCCGTCAACGACAACGCCATCCGCGGCCTCTATCAGGAGCAGTTGAAGCTCGCCAAACAGTCGGAGGAGATTCGCGCCCGTCAGATCGTGGTGACAGCCCAGGCCGACGCCGAGGCGATCAAGAAGCTGCTGACCACCGGCGCCTCGTTCGAGGCCCTGGCCATGGAGCGCTCCACCGACGCGGCGACCCGGTTCAACGGTGGCGATCTCGGCTATTTCACCACCGACGTCATGCCCGAAGCCTATGAGGCCAATCTGAAGGCCGCCAAGGTCGGCGAGATCGTCGGCCCCTTCGCCGTCGACGGCGGCTTCGCGGTGGTCAAGGTCGAGGACCGCCGGCTGGAGCAGCCGATCACCCTGGAGGCCGCCCGGCCGCAGATCGTCCGGTTCCTGACCTATGACCAGGTCCGCGACCTGCTGGAGAAGCTGCGCAGTCGCGCCAAGGTCCAGACCCTGATCCGCGCCCCGCAGGACGTGCCCGGCCAGCCCAAAGAGCCCGCCGACGCGCCGAAGGTCGCGCCCACGCCCGCCGCGACGCCCGCTCAACCGGCCCTGAAGGCCGCTCCCGCCAAGGCCGCCAAGCCATGACCCGCAAGCCTACGGCCAAGCCCGCCGCCAAGAAGATGACGCCTGCCGCCAAGGCCCTGGACGTCGCCTCCATCCCGGTCGACGTGGTCGGCCAGACCATCGAGCGCGCCCTGGATCCGCTGACCAGCGCGATCAAGCGCGCGGCGCTCAAGCGGGCCGACAAGCAGGCCAGCCAGTTCACCGAGAAGAAGCCGGCGGTCGAGCCCCCAGTCGCCAAGGGCGTCCTTCCGGTCTCGCCCCTGGCCGTGCCGTTCCCGAAGATGCCGCCGATCCCGGGCGTGCAGCTCGCCACCGGCCGGGCCGGGTTCTACAAGCACGAGCGCGAGGATCTGCTGGTCATGCGCTTCGCTCGCGGCACCTCCGCGGCCGGGGTGTTCACTCGCCACGGGATCGGCTCGGCGCCGGTCGACTGGTGCAAGAAGCATCTGGAGATGACCAAGGGCGTCGACGTCCGCGCCCTGGTGGTCAACGCCGGCTGCGCCAACTCCTTCACCGGCAAGCCGGGCGCCGACGCGGTGCGCCGGGTGGCCTCGGCCGTGGCCAAGCGCTTCGACTGTCGCCAACGCGACGTGATGGTCGCCTCGACCGGCGTGATCGGCGTGCTGCTGGATGACGCCAAGATCACCCACCGCCTGCCCGACATCGAGCAGAAGCTCACCGACGACGGCTGGGTCGGCGCGGCCAACGCCATCATGACCACCGACACCTTCCCGAAGGGCGCCTACGCCGAGGCGGTCATCGACGGGGAAAAGGTGCGCATCGCCGGGATCTGCAAGGGTTCAGGCATGATCGCGCCGGACATGGCCACCATGCTGGCCTTCGTGGCCACCGACGCGGCGATCTCGCCCACGGCGCTGCAGACCCTGGCCAGCCTCTACACGCGGACCACCTTCAACTGCGTGACGGTGGACGGCGACCGGTCCACCAACGACACCCTGCTGCTGTTCGCCACCGGCCAGTCCGGCGCGCCGAACATCGCCCGGGCCGGCGACAAGCGCCTGGCCGACTTCCGCGACAAGTTGGAAGCCGTGCTGCTCGACCTGGCCCTCCAACTCGTCCGGGACGGCGAGGGCGCCAGCAAGTTCGTCAAGATCACCGTGACCGGCGCCGAGAGCCCGGCCTCGGCCCGCAAGATCGCCCGCACCATCGCCGAGAGCCCCCTGGTCAAGACCGCTTTCGCCGGCGAGGACGCCAACTGGGGCCGCATCGTCATGGCCGTGGGCCGCGCCGACGAACCCATCGACCGCGACCGGGTCAGCGTGAAGTTCGGCTCCCTGGTCGCCGCGCATGAGGGCCTCATCTCGCCTACCTACGACGAGGCCAAGATGAGCGCCTACATGAAGAACCAAGAGCTTGAGGTCGCCGTCGAGGTGGGCGTGGGCAAGGGTTCGGCCACCGTCTGGACCTGCGATCTGACCAAGCAGTACGTGGCCATCAACGGCGACTACCGCTCGTGATGGGTTCAGCGCCCCGGTTCGGCCAGGGCGCGGTAAACTAGGTCGGATCGCCAGGCCGGTTCGCGACTGTTAGGCTTTCAGCCATATCGGGGGAGGCCAGCATGAAGTCGTTGATTGTCGCCGTGGCGCTGCTGGCCTTGGTGGCGGGCCCCACCAGGGCGCAGCCGAGTTCCGCCGAGGACCGCGCTCACATCGCCGCCATCGAGAACGGCCTCCTACCCGCGGTGGTGATCAAGGGGCGTCCGTTCCCCGCCGCGACGCTGGACGGTCGCATGCGGGCCACCAAGACCCCAGGGGTCAGCATCGCCTTCTTCGAGGACGGCCGCATCCGTTGGACGAGGACCTACGGTCTGGCGGACGTGGCCTCGGGCCGGCCGGTCACCGCAGAGACGCTGTTCCAGGCGGCCTCGATCAGCAAGCCGGTCGCGGCGACCGCAGCCCTGCGGCTCATGCAGGACGGTCGGCTGAGCCTCGACGACGACGTCAATATGCAGTTGAAGGATTGGAGGCTGCCGGACAGCGCCTTCACCGCGGACCGCAAGGTCACCCTGCGTGGCCTGCTGAGCCACACTGCCGGCCTGACCGTCTCTGGCTTTCCCGGCTATCCGCCCGGCGGCGCATTGCCCGAGGTGGTGCAAATTCTGAACGGTCAGGCGCCGGCCAATACGCGGGCGGTGATTTCAAACGCGGTGCCCGGGGCGCGATGGTCCTATTCCGGCGGCGGCTACACGGTCGTCCAGCAGATGATGACCGAGGCGACCGGCAAGCCGTTCCCGGACGTCATGCGCGACTTGGTGCTCAAGCCGGCCGGGATGAGCCGATCGACCTTCGCCCAGCCACTGCCTGAGAGCCTCGGCGGACAGGCCGCGACGGGCTACCTCGCCAATGGCCAGCCGCTGCCCGGTTTACGCTACGCCCATCCCGAGCTGGCCGCCGCCGGGCTTTGGACCACGCCCTCGGATCTCGCCCGGTTCGCCATCGCGCTGCAGAACGCCCACGCGGGGTCTTCGCGCAAGATACTGAACCAGGCGACCGCGCGGACCATGCTCACGCGCCAGATGAGCAACTATGGGCTCGGGCCGAACCTGGGACCGGCCGAAGGCCCGGCCATGTTCCAGCACGGCGGCAGCAACCAGGGTTTTCGGTCGGAGCTGCGAGCGTTCACCAGCGGGTCCCGACAGGGGGTCGTCATCATGGCCAATGGCGACGGCGCCGACGTGCTGATCGGCGAAATCCGCCGGGCGGTGGCGCAGGCCTACGGCTGGAAGGGCTCGGGACCGGAGGAGCGCACCGTCGTTCAGGTGGAGCCTACGGTGCTTTCGACCTACCTCGGCCTCTACGAGGTTCCCGGCCTGACGACCCTGAACGTCACCGCCGCCGATGGCCGACTCTATGTCGCCGCGTCCGCGCTAGGGCCCGACTCTCGGGAGCTGCTGGCGGCTTCGCCAGCGAAGTTCTTCGTTCTGGAGAACGGCGTGACCATCGAGTTCGTCAAGGACGCGCAAGGCGTGGCGACCACAGCCAAGATCGGCGGCCCGTTCGGAGCTTACGAGGCGACTCGGAAGCCTTGAAGGGTGCGGTCGCACCGCGTCCTGGGACCCGCCGAGCGTCCTCGAGGCGCCCTTGTGCGGCCCCTCGCCTCTGGTAGCTTCCGCCCCCCAAGCTATCGGAGCGGGCATGAAATTTGTGGCGGAGGGCCTGATCGTGGCCCTGATGGCGTGTGGCGTGGCTCAAGCTGAAAAACTGACCCCCGAACGGGTGTTCGCGGACCCCGACCTGTCAGGCCCCATCGCGCGGGGCGTGAAGGTTTCGCCCGACGGCTCGGCGGTGACCTATCTGCGCGCCAAGGCCGACGATCAGCGGATGACCGACCTCTGGATCGCCGACGTGAAGGGCGGCGACCCGCGCCTGCTGATCGACGCCCGGGCGCTCGCCCCCAAGGACAAGGTGCTGTCGGAGGCCGAGAAGAGCCGCCGCGAACGCCAGGGCGTCCAGACCCGGGGCGTGGTCGACTACGCCTGGGACGACCAGGGCCGGTTCATCCTGGTCCCGGTGGAGGGCGACCTCTTCCTCTACAGGCTGAAGGGCGGGCGGATCGCTCAATTGACCCAGACGCCCGGCGACGAGATCGACGCCAAGGTCTCGCCCAAGGGCGCGTTCGTCTCCTTCGTGCGCGACGACAATCTCTTCGTCATGCCCTCGGCCGGAGGCGCCGAGCGGGCGCTCACCACCGGCGGCGAGGAGTTGAAGAGCTGGGCCACGGCCGAGTTCATCGCCCAGGAGGAGATGAGCCGCCCGACCGGCTACTGGTGGAGCCCCGACGAGGCGAAGATCGCGCTGACCTTCGTCGACCAGACCGGCGTCGACGTGGTCGAGCGGCTGGACGTCAACGCGGTCGGCGCCACCATCGTGCGCCAGCGCTATCCGCGGGTGGGCCGCCCCAACGCCAAGGTCGAGCTCTACGTCGCCGATGTCGCGACCGGTGCGCGGACCAAGGTCGACCTGGGGGCAGAGAGCGACATCTACCTGGCCCGGGTCGCCTGGGCGAAGGACGGCAAGACCCTCTATGTCCAGCGCCAGAGCCGCGACCAGCGCAGGCTGGACATCCTGGCGGTCGATCCGGCCACCGGTGCGGCCAAGGTCATCCTCACCGAGACCAGTCCGCACTGGGTCGATATCACTGACGACTTCAAGCCCCTGAAGGACGGGACCTTCCTGTGGTCCTCCGAGCGGTCGGGAAACCGCCACCTCTACCTCTACGAGGCCGACGGGACGCTGGTGCGCCAGGTGACTCAAGGCGCGTGGCCGGTGGACGTGCTGGAGGGCGTCGACGAGGCGCGCGGCGTGGCGATCTTCGGGGCCAGCAAGGACTCGCCGGTCGAGCGGCGGATCTACGAGGTGTCCTACAAGGCGCCCGCCGAACCCAACGCGCTGACCTCCGCCGGCGGCTGGTGGCGGGTCGACGTGGCCCAGTCCGGCAAGGCCTTCGCCGCCACCTATCAGGACCCCCGCACGCCGCCCCAGACCGGTTTCCACAAGGCCGACGGGACCCGGGTGCGCTGGATCGAGGAGAACAAGCTCGCGGCGGGCCATCCCTACCAGCCCTATGCCGCCCGTCTGCGTGAGCCGACCTACGGGACCATCAAGGCCGCCGACGGCCAGGACCTCTGGTGGTCGATGCGCACTCCGCCCGGGTTCGATCCCGCCAAGCGCTATCCGGTGATCGTCCAGGTCTATGGCGGCCCCGCCGGCGCCCTGGTCTCGAAGGTCTGGAAGTCGCCCGAGGACCAGCTGATGCTGGAGGCCGGGTACATCCTGTTCAGCCTCGACAACCGCGGCACGCCCAACCGCTCCGTGGCCTTCAAGACCGCCATCGACCGCCGGATGGGCAAGGTCGAGGTCGAGGACCAACTGGCCGGCGTCGCCCACCTGGCGTCGCTGCCCCATGTCGATCCGGCCCGCATCGGCATCACCGGCTGGTCCAATGGCGGGTACATGACGATGATGGTGCTGACCGCCGACAACTCGCCCTATGCGGCGGGGGTGGCCGGGGCGCCGGTGGTCGACTGGTCGCTCTACGACACCCACTACACAGAGCGCTACATGGGTACGACGGCGGACAATGCGGCCGGCTACGCCGCCGGCGAGGTCACCGCGCGGCTTGGCAAGCTGAAGCCCGGCGTGCTGATGATCATGCACGGCATGGCCGATGACAACGTCACCTTCGACAACTCGACCAAGGCCATGGCGGCCCTGCAGGCGTCGGGAACGACCTTCGAGCTGATGACCTATCCGGGCCTGCGCCACCGCGCCGGCTGGACCCAGGCCAACCGCCTGCATCGCGCCCGGACCACCCTGGACTTCTTCGAGCGGAAGCTGAAACCGACGGCGGCTCCCTAGGCAGGGGCGCTCAGGATCGGGCGCCCCGGGTCCCGGAATCGGCCCAGGCCGTCAGAGGGCTTGCCAATCTCCGATCACGAGCGGAGAGTCTGTGCACACCTATGGGTTGCCTTCAATTCCCTGAGAGGAGCGCTCGATGCTCGCTTCCGCCGCCACGCTCGGCGCGACCCAGGTCGGCCGGGCTGCGACCTTGCCCCAGCGGGCGGCCGCGGCGCCGGCCCGCGCCGCATGGCTGGAGGGCGTGCGCCAGCGCAACGCCGTGCTGGACGCGCTGTTCTACGATGTCGGCGTGGTCGGCCAGGACGAGGCGGTGTCCATCAGCCCCTGGCTCGCGGCCGAGGGCGCGATCCTGGTCGTGCCGCCGTCGGGCGCCGGCGCGTTGAAGCTCTACAACTCGGTTGATGGGTTCGTCGCTAGTGGAGGGGCGGAGGTGTCCATCCTGGCGGTGGCGGGGGTCGGCAGTTCGGCCCTGGGTTCAGCGGCCTTCGCGCGAAATGTCGCCGACGCGCTCGGCAAGCCGGTGGCCGCGGTGGTCTCCGGCTATGGCCTGGCCGACATGGCCGCCGAGGCGCTGGGCGGCTTCTTTTGGTTCGGGATGCTGAACGGCGTGCGCCACGCCTTTGAGGGGATCGATCGCCTGACGGAGATCGGCGTCGTGCAGGAGCCCTGGCCGTTCGCGGCGGCCGGCGACCTGCCGGTCCGGCAGAGCCGCGACACGCGCACGGTGCTCGCCATGCTCATGGAGCCGGGATTGAGCTTCGACCTGCTGGTCGGCCATTCCAAGGGCAATCTCGTGATCTCCGAAGCGCTCTTCGACCTGAGGCGCCAGGATCCCGGGAACGCGACGGCCTTGGCCGCGGCGGCGACCATCGTCACCATCAGCGCGCGGATCGCGATGCCGACGGGCTTTCGGACCCTCGATGTGATGGGCGCCTTGGACTGGTTCGGCGGCATGAACTCGCGCCTCGACATCGCCCCGGACCACTTGGTCGCGGGCGCGTGGCACCACACCAACACCGAACTTGCCGCACACCTGCCGGTGACGTCGACCCTGCGCGCGGTCCTCGGCCAGGACTCCTAGCGCGGCGTGATCTTGTAGATCGCGTTCTCGACGTCCGAGGTGACGTAGATTGCGCCAGACGATCCGACCGCGATGCCGCCGGCCAGAGGGAAGGGCTTGGTGACCAGGCCCAGCGGAAGGTCCTTCGCGACCACCTTCACGGCGCCGGTCTTGGGGTCGATCGAGACCACTTGGCGCGCGCCGACCTCCAGCACCGCCAGCCGGCCGTCGGGTCCGACCGCCACGGCCTTGGGTAGGTTGAGCCCGGAGGCGACCGCGGTCTTGGCGCCGCTGGCGAGATCGACGCGGGTGATGCGCCCGCCGGCCACCTCGGCCACATAGACGCTTCCCTCCGGCCCCAGCGCCAGGCTGGACGGCGCGGCCAGGCCGTCGGCCACCGTCCTGCGGTCCTCGGCCTTGACCTTGACGAGCTTACCGCTGGCCAACTCGGCCACCAGGATCGAGCCATCCGCCAGCTCCAGGGCGTCGGACGGCGAGGCGAAGCCGTGCATCACCGAGAGCGCCTTGCCGGTCTTGCGGTCGTAGATCAGCACCGCGCCGGTGGGGGCGCTGGCGAGCACCACCCGCTCAGCCCCGACGCTGACGCCGGTGGGGTATTCGAGCTGGCTGCCCTTGGTGTGGACCCGAGCGATGTCGCGCACCGCGCCGCTCACGCCGTCCACCCCGCGATAGGAAAACACGTCGGCGACGAACAGGCTCTCCTTGCCGACGTCTGAGGCCACGGCGATGTCGGCCGGGAAGGCCAGGGCCCCCTTCATCACCTGGCGCACGGCGCCGGTGACCGGGTCCACGATCTGCAGGCCGTTGTCGGCCATGTTGGAAACCACGACCTGGTCCTTGGCGTCGATGGCCAGGTTGTCGAGGGCGCTCGAAAGCTGCGCCACCCTGGTCTTGCCGCCGGTCTTGATGTCGATCCGGATCAGTTCGCCCAGGTGGGTGTCGAGGGCGTAGAGGTTGTCCCTGGAGTCGAACTTGGCGGCGGCCGGCGTGTCGAAACCGTCGGCCACCAGGACCATGTCGCCGGTGTCAGGATTGATCTTCACGACCTGGCCCTTGAACCACAGCGGCCCATAGAGCCAGCCGTCGGGGCCGGCGGCGAAGCTGTTGAAGCCGCCCATGCCCTCGCGGATCTTTCGCGGCGGGGTCTTGCCGGCGGGATCGAGCTCCCACAGGGCGTCGCCGCCGAACACCTGGGCGGCGAACAGCCGCTTGCCGTCGCGGCTGAAGGTGATGGAATTGATGCTGACCAGGTCCTTGGCCAGGACCTCGACCGGCCCGTCGCCGCGCCGACTGTAGACGATGTTGTCGGAGATGGCGGTCCAGACGACCTGGCCGCCCGGCCCGAAGGCCATGTCGTCGGCCATGCCCTGGGGCGGTCCCACCAGGACCTTGGCCTTACCGGTGGCGAGATCGACGCTGTAGAGGCTCTGGCCGGCGACGCTGCCGGCATAGAGCTCGCCCCTGGGGCTGAAGCGGATGCCGTGCACCCCGTGGAAGTCCGACCCCGGAACCAGCCGGGTGACCTTGGCGTCCTGCGCCGCCGCGCCGCTCGCGACGACGGCCAGTCCGGCCAGCAACGTCACTCCCTTGAGAAAGCCCATCTGTCTCGCCCCCGTCTTGTCGTTGGGAGCGAGCTTGGCCCTCGGCGCGGCATGCGACAAGTGCGGGCGCCAGTTGCTCCCCCACTGGGGGAGCTGTCAGCGAAGCTGACTGAGGGGGACTTTGACTCGCTTCAATGAGCTTCAACCCCCACCGTCCCGTCGCCGAAGAGGGCGACGCGCCACCTCCCCCAAACCGCGCTGCGCGCTGGGGGAGGATCTAGATCGCGTCTTAGTCCAGCGGGGTCCAGCGCTTGGCCGGGGCCGAGCTGCCATCGCGCTTGGGACCCTTGAAGGCGGCTTGGCTGATCGGGGTGGTGGAAGCCCGCTCGCCGCCCTTACGGACATTGTGCGGATGGCGATCACCGCCGCCGCCATTGCCGCCGCCCTGGCCCTGACGCTGGCCGCCGCCGTTGCTGGGGCGGTTGCGCTGGGCGCGCAGGCCGCCCGGCAGGTCGCTGCGGCCCTGCGGCTTGCGCTGGCCGCGGTCGCCGTTGTTCTTGCGGCCGGCTTCGGCGCGCTCGGCGGCGACCTCGGGCATGGCCTGGGTCATGACGTGCAGGCCGCGGTCGTTGCGGCGGTCCTCGGCGGGGATGGTCTGGCGCGTGACCTTCTGGATGTCGCGCAGCAGGTTGCGTTCGTCGTCGGCGCAGAAGGCCACGGCCGTGCCGTCGGCGCCGGCCCGGGCCGTCCGGCCGATCCGGTGGACGTAGGATTCCGGCACGTTGGGCAGCTCGTACTGGACCACGTGGCTGACCGCGTCGATGTCGATGCCGCGGGCGGCGATGTCGGTGGCCACCAGGGCGCGGACTTCACCGGCCTTGAACGAGGCCAGCGAGCGTTCGCGCTGGCCCTGGCTCTTGTCGCCATGGATGGCCGCGGCCTCGACGCCGGCGGCCTCGAGGGACTTGGCCACCCGGTCGGCGCCGCGCTTGGTGCGGGTGAAGACGATGACGCGCTTGAACTTCTGTTCGGCGAACAGTTCGCAGAGCAGGGCGCGCTTCCGCGCCGTCTCGACGAAGATCACCTTCTGCGACACGCGTTCGACCGTGGTCGATTCCGGCGCCACGGCGACCTTGTGCGGGTTGGGGTTCTGGAGTTCGCTGGCCAGCTTGCCGATCTCGGTGGGCATGGTGGCCGAGAAGAACAGGTTCTGCCGGTCCTTCGGCAGGTACTTCACGATCCGGCGGATGGGCAGGATGAAGCCCATGTCCAGCATCTGGTCGGCCTCGTCGAGGACGAAGATCTCGACGCCGCCGAGGGTGATGGTCTTTTCGCCCAGGTGGTCGATCAGGCGGCCCGGGGTGGCCACCAGAACGTCGACGCCGCCGGCGAGGGCGCGCATCTGGCCGCCGTACTTCACGCCGCCGAACACCACGGCGACGGAGACGCCCATGTGCTTGCCGTAGGTCTTGAAGCTCTCACCGATCTGGGTGGCGAGTTCGCGGGTGGGGGAGAGCACCAGCACGCGGCAGCCGCGGCGCGGCGCGGCCTTACGGTCGGCGGCCAGGCGGTGCAGGATGGGAAGGGCGAAGGCGGCGGTCTTGCCGGTGCCGGTCTGGGCGATGCCCAGCAGGTCGCGGCCGCTCATCACGCCCGGGATGGCTTGCGCCTGGATCGGGGTAGGAACGGTGTAGCCTTCGTCGGCCAGGGCCTTCAGAAGCGACTTGTCGAGGCCGAGGTCGGTGAACTTGGTCAAAGCGGGTATCTTTCACGAATGCGCCAAACGCGGCCTCTCGGCTCAAGCCAAGGGTCGCGAGGGTCGCGGGTCAGTTTGGGGAAAGCCCCCGCGTGGCGGGGCGATCTATGCGATCTTTTCAGGGCGCTCGACAGGCTAGGTTCGACTTAGAACCCATCACGCGACTGGAGCGCCGATAGCGCTGCGGATGTTGCGGCGCAGCGGGGAGATGGCGGCTGCGGCCCGGAAAGTCAAGCTAAACCGGGATTTGGGCTTTGGTGGGAGCGGCGCCAAGGCCGCTCCCACCACGCCGGTTCACTTAAGCGAAAATGAAGTCGTCGGCGTCCAGGCTGGCGGCCGAGACCCCGGTCAGGGTCACAGATCCCGTCCCAAGCGCGATGACGGCTTCGCCGCCCACCTCGTTGATGATCAAGGTGGCGAAGGTCAGGCCGGCCACTGAACTCAGGTCGATGCGGTCGCCCGCGCCTGCGCCGCCTTCGAAGTCGGCGATGACGTCGGCGCCGGCGTTCGACGAGAGCACGAACACGTCGTTCCCGCCGTTGCCGGTCAGGACGTTGTCAGCCGAGTTGCCAACGATGGTGTCGGTTCCGCCGCCGCCCTTGGCGTTCTCGATGGTGGCGCCATAGGCGATGCTGATGTTGTCCTTCATCAGCGGGCTGGTGACCCCGGCGATCTCCTTCCAGCTTTCGCCGCCGTTCACGCCCTCGACGCCGTTGTTGTAGATCTCGTAGAGCAGAGCCGAGCGCGCGGGCAGGCCCGCGGCGGCGTTGTTGGCGTTGATCTCCGCGAGGGTCAGGAACGCCTCGATGCCGCCGGCGCTGCTGAACGAGCCCGGATTGAGGTCGATGAAGGACGGGGTGTCGTACCCGGACAGGTCCAGGGTGTCCTCGCCGCCGGCATCCCAGATCGTGAAGATCGGGGCGATCTTGTTCTCCGCGATCTGGAAGGCCGTGCGGTTGTCCAGGTCGGCGCTCCAGTTGAATCCGTAGGTCGTGTCGCCGGTCCGGGTCGTGGTGTCGACGCCGTAGAGTTTTTGGATCGCCAGGATGTCGTGGACGCCGGGCGTGGTGGAATAGGCGAACCGCATCAGCGACCAGTCGATGTGCTGGGCCCCGGTCTCATAGGCGTCCCAATAGGACATCACCGAATACTGACGGCTGTCCTGGTAGTAGTCGGCGAGCTCGTAGCTCAGCGGCACCCCGTCGCCGGCGTCGTAGTCGCCCGGGTGCGACAGACCGAGCGCATGCCCGATCTCGTGGGTCAGGGTCTGCATGCCGTAGAAGCCGTCCAGCAGTTGCACCCCGCTGACCGGCCCCGGATTGATCCAGACGTCGCCCTGGATGTGCTGGTACTGGGGGCCGTAGGCTTTTCCGTGCGGCAGGTAGGCCCAGGCCTGGCCCGGTCCCGTGGTGGTAGTGGCGAAGGACATGTCCCAGGAGCCGGCGCCGTTAGCGTCTTCCTGGAACCGCAAGGGGATCAGGTCATCCCAATAGGCCAGGGCCTCGCGGGTGCCCTCCTGCTGAGCAGCTGTCATCGGCGCGTAGCCGTATTTCTCGGCCGCGCCGTGCGGGTTGTTGTAGACGCCGGTCGTGGTCGGGCCGCTGTAGAAGCCGTAGGTCAGGACGCCGTCGGCGGTGGCCTTCACGTCCCAGGAGAAGCCCGAACGGGTGATCTGAGCGGCGACCTGTTCCGGCGTGAAGATCGGCAGGTCGCGAAGCGTGCCGCCCGCCAAGGGGTCGGCGGAGCCTTCGTAGCGGAGGTCGGTTTCGAGCGGGTGGTCGGATTCCAGGGTGACCGCCGTTCGCGGGGTCGTCGGATTTGCCATTTTACAGCCCTATCAAAGCTCACGAGGAGAGGTCGGCATCTCGGACGGCGCGCTATACAGTTCTTCTCAGTTGCATTATTAAGAACTGTTAGATTATCGCCCTATATATACGGTAAAGCTTCCGTTGTTGCCGCCCATCGGTGAGTCATCAGCGCATGGGTCTTGCATTCGGGCAAGATTGTTCGAACAAGTTTCGGAATGTGATCCACAATTGCGTGTCGGGCCTCGATCCGAGGGACGCCTCACCTGCGGCTTCCCTGCCCGCCGGTTCGCAAAGCCCGCGCCACGCCGGTTGCAATTCGCGTGCGAGGCGGCGAGGAAGCGGCATGGCCAAACCCATGCTGTTCGTCGCCGCCGCCGCCCTGATCGATTCCGACGGCCGGGTGCTGATCTGCCAGAGGCCGCAGGGCAAGCAGCTCGCGGGTCTCTGGGAGTTTCCCGGCGGCAAGGTCGAGCCCGGCGAAACGCCCGAGGAATGCCTGATCCGCGAACTGGACGAGGAGCTGGGGATCAAGGTGACCCATGCCTGCCTGGCCCCCTTCGTGTTCGCCAGCCACGGTTACGAAAGCTTTCACCTCCTGATGCCACTGTACCTCGTCCGTCGCTGGGAAGGCTTTGTGACGGCCAAGGAACACGAGGCTGTCGCATGGGTGAAACCCGCGAAACTCGCCGACTATCCGATGCCGCCGGCCGACGCGCCCTTGGTGGCCTGGTTGCGCGACTTGATCTGAAATTCCTGATCGCCGACACGCGGGGTTCGGCCCTGGTGATCTATGCGGTGGTGGCCGGCCTGGTGTCGGTGGGCGCGATCAGCGCCATCAGCGCCTTCGACGGAGAGATCAGCGACCTGCTGCTCGCCATCGGCGACGCCGCCCGCGCGATGTTCAACGGCTGAGCCGGTTTCCTTGACGCCTTGGGCGCTCGCGCCTAGCCTCCCCGTGTCCCAACGACCGGAAAGGAGGGGTTGTCACATGACTGTTCTCACCCGCGCCCCTCGCCGCGCCGCCGATCGGCTTGCCTGACATTTCGGGCGCCTCGTCGGACGCCAAACCAGGCCTTCCGATCCAAGGATGTCCAGCCTTGCTCGACACATATGGTTGGAGCGAAACGCTCCAGAACCTCTTCCATGGCCACGCCGCCCGCGGGCTGATCCCGGGCCGCGTCACCGTTCAACAGCGCGGGCACTACCGGCTCGTCATCGAGGCCGGCGACGTCGCCGGCGAACTGTCCGGCCGCTTCCACTTCGAGGCCGAGGCCACCGGCTATCCGGTGGCGGGCGACTGGGTGGCCTGCACGCCGCCCGCCGACGCCGGTCCGGCGATGATCCAGGCCCTGCTGCCCCGCTCCACCAGCTTCGTGCGCCGCGAGGCCAACGACGGGCGGGCCCAGGTGGTGGCGGCTAATATCGACCTGGCCCTGCTGGTCGCCTCGCTGAACGCCGACCTCAATCCCCGGCGCATCGAGCGCTATCTCGCCACCGCCTGGGAGAGCGGCGCCCAGCCGGTGGTCGTGCTGACCAAGGCCGACATGTGCGAGGACGCCGAGCCCCGGATCGCGGAGATCGCCGCCGTGGCCAACGGCGTGCCGATCCACGCCGTCTCGGCGGTGAGCGGGCAGGGGATCGCGGCCCTCGCGGCGCTGTTGACCCCCGGCGTGACCGCCGTCCTGCTCGGCTCCTCCGGGGTGGGCAAGTCGACCCTGGTCAACGCCCTGGCCGGCCAGGAGCTGATGGCCACCCAGGGCATCCGTGAGGACGACGCCCGGGGCCGCCACACCACCTCCCACCGGGAGTTGGTGCTGCTGCCCGGGGGCGGCCTGATCCTGGACACCCCGGGCATGCGCGAGCTCGCCCTCTGGAACGCCGACACGGGGCTCTCCGCCGCCTTCGGCGACATCGAGGCCGAAGTCGAGGCTTTGGCCGAGCGCTGCCGGTTCCGCGATTGCGGCCACGGCAAGGAGCCCGGCTGCGCCGTGCGCGCGGCGCTGGAGAGCGGAGAGCTCGATGCGGAGCGCTGGGAGAGCTACGGCAAGCTGCAGCGCGAACTGGCCCACCTCGACCGCAAGGACAATCCAGCCGCCCAGTCGGAGGCGCGCAAGGTGTGGATCCACCGCCAGAAGGCCATGCGCCAGCGCGCGAAACACCGCGACGCCGAGGACTAGACTCAGGGCAGCGTGGTGACCATGCGCCAGGCCCTCCACACCCTCGACGCCCCCACGCCGGGCGCGGGCCTCACCGACATCACCCCGGGCGTCGCCGCCTGGGTGGAGGCGCAGGCGCTCGCCGAGGGCCTGCTGACGGTGTTCTGCCGCCACACCTCGGCCTCGCTGGTCGTCCAGGGAACCGACGCCGACATGAAGGCCGACCTGGAGGCTTTCTTCGCCCGCCTGGCGCCGGAGGGCGATGGCCTCTACGCGCACCTGACGGACGGGCCGGACGACATGCCTGCCCACATCCGCGCTGCGCTCACCCAGACGCAGATCGCGGTCCCGGTGATCGGGGGCAGGCTGGCCCTGGGCAAGGGTCAGGCCATCTATGTCTTCGAGCACCGTCGGGCGCCGCAGCGCCGCCAGGCCCTGCTGCACTTGATCGGCGAATAGCAAAAGGCCCGCGGCGGGGAGAGAACGCCACGGGCCCTTCGGACCGACCTTCCCCGTCGGCCTATTCCGCGGCGATGGCGCCTTCCGTCAGGCCCAGCCGCTGGGCGACGCCGGCGCCATAGGCGGTATCGGCGCGGCGGAAGTGCTCGACCTGGCGGCGCTGGATCGCCTCGGGGACCGGGGCCATGGCGGCGGCGATGTTGTCCATCAGCAGCTCCTGCTGCGCCGGGCTCATCAGGCGGAACAGGTTCCCGGGCTGGGTGTAGTCGTCATTGCCGGTGCGGTGGTTGAACCGGTCGGCGTCGCCCGTGATCCGCAGGGCCGGCTCGGTCACGCTCGGGTCCTCTTTCGGTCCGCCGAACGAGTTGGGCTCGTAATAGGCGTCGGTGCGCGGCGGGGCGTCGAAGCGCATGGCGCCGTCCATGTGGTAGTGGGCGACCGGCGACTTCGGACGGTTCACCGGCAGGGCCTCATAGTGGGTCCCCACCCGGTAGCGGTGGGCGTCGGCATAGGCGAACAGCCGGCCCTGCAGCACCTTGTCCGGAGAGAAGCCGATACCCGGGACGATGTTGGACGGGCTGAACGAAGCCTGCTCCACCTCGGCGAAATAGTTGTCCGGATTGCGGTTGAGCTCGAGCACGCCGACCTCGATCAGCGGGAAGTCGGCGTGCGGCCAGACCTTGGTCAGGTCGAACGGGTCGTAGGACGTCAGCTCGGCCTGCGCCTCCGTCATGATCTGCACGCAGACCCTCCAGCGCGGATAGTCGCCGCCCTCGATGGCCTCGAACAGGTCGCGCTGAGCGCTCTCGCGGTCGGCGGCGATGGTCGCGGAGGCCTGGTCGTTGGTGAGGTTCCTGATCCCGGCCAGGTTCTTGAAGTGGAACTTCACCCAGTGGCGTTCCCCCTGGGCGTTGAGGAACGAATAGGTGTGGCTGCCGAAGCCATGCATGAACCGATAACCGTCCGGCTGGCCGCGGTCGGAAAACAAGATGGTGACCTGGTGCAGGCTCTCCGGCGAGAGGCTCCAGAAGTCCCACATGGCGGTCGGTGAGCGCAGGTTGCTCACCGGGTGGCGCTTCTGGGTGCGGATGAAGTCGGGGAACTTCATGGGGTCGCGGATGAAGAAGACCGGGGTGTTGTTGCCCACCAGGTCCCAGTTGCCCTCCTGCGTGTAGAACTTCAGCGCGAAGCCGCGCACGTCGCGTTCGGCGTCAGCCGCGCCGCGCTCGCCGGCCACGGTGGAGAACCGCAGCAGCACCTCCGTCTCCTTGCCGACCTCGCCGAACAGCCTGGCCTTGGAATAGCGGCTGATGTCCTGGGTGACCCGGAACCTCCCGTAGGCGGCCGAGCCCTTGGCGTGGACCACACGCTCGGGAATGCGCTCGCGGTTCTGGTGGGCCAGCTTCTCGATGAGCTGATAGTCCTGCATCAGGAGCGGCCCGCGCGGCCCGGCGCTGAGTGAGTTCTGGTTGTCGGGAACCGGAGCCCCCGCGGTGGTGGTCAGTCGCTCGGTCATGGCAATTCCTCCTGAGGTGGAGGCCAGGGTGTGCCTCACCTCCCATCAGGTCCAATCAGTTCACAAACCTTGGAGATCAGGTTAGCTTATCGCCATGCCGACCCTTCGACAGCTCCGCTACCTCGCCGCCCTGGCCGAACACGGCCACTTCGGGCGCGCCGCCGCCGCCTGCAACGTCACCCAGCCGGCGCTCTCCATGCAGATCAAGGAGCTGGAGGCCGAGCTCGACCTGCCGCTGGTCGAGCGAGGCCGGGGCGGGGCCGTCCTGACCGACGAGGGCGTCGAGCTGGCCGAGCGGGCCCGGGCGCTCAACGCCGGGGTCAAGGATCTGGAGGACTTCGCCCGCGAGCGGCGCGGCGACCGGGCCCAGCGCCTGGCCCTCGGGATCATCCCCTCGGTCGCCCCCTACCTGCTGCCGCGCCTGCTGCCGCTGTTGCAGGCCGCCATCCCCGGCCTGGACCTCAAGGTGCGCGAGACCCAGACGGCGGTCCTGATGGCCGAGCTGGCCGGCGGGGATCTGGACGCGGTGATCGCCGCCCTGCCGCTGGCCGGCGAGGGGATCGAGGCCACCGCCCTGTTCGAGGACGCCTTCCTGCTGGCCAGCCCCGCCGACGATCCGGTCGCCGCGACCTCGCCGCGCGACCTGCCGCCCGACCGCCTGCTGCTGCTGGAGGAGGGCCACTGCCTGCGCGACCAGGCCCTGGGCGCCTGCGAGATCAGCGACCTCTCAACTTTCGGCGCCACCTCGCTCACCACCCTCGTGCAGCTCGTGGCCCACGGCCAGGGCGTGACCCTGCTGCCGGCCATGGCGGCCGACGACCTGGCCGATCCGCGCATCGCCCTGTCGCGTTTCGCCGACCCCGCGCCCAGCCGCACCATCGCGCTCGCCTGGCGCACGGCCTCGCCGCGCAAGCGCCAGCTCAAGGCCCTGGCCGCGCGCATCGTCGAGCAAGCCGCGTCATGAGCGACTGGTTGGAGCGCTTCGTCGCCGCGGAGTCCTTGCCGCCGGACTTCTCCAACGTCGCCCGGGCCATCTGCGCGCCCCTGGCCGGTCAGGTCGCCGCCCGCGCCGCCGCCACGCCGGGCCTGGTGGTCGGGGTCTGCGGGGCCCAGGCCAGCGGCAAGTCGACCCTGACGGCGGTGACGCGGCGGCTGCTGGAGGACCGGGGCCTGAAGGTCGCCCTGTTCTCGCTGGACGATCTCTACCTGACCCACGATGAGCGTCAGGCCCTGGCCCGAGACGTCCACCCGCTGCTGGCCACGCGCGGCGTTCCCGGCACCCACGATGTGGCGCTGGGCCTGGCCCTGATCGAAGCCCTGAAGCGGCCCGGCGAGATCGCCTTGCCGGCCTTCGACAAGGCCCGCGACGATCGCCGCCCCCGGGCTGACTGGCCGCGGTTCGAAGGCCCGGCCGAGGTGATCCTGTTTGAGGGCTGGTGTGTGGGCGCTAGGCCGCAGGGAGCAGAGGCCCTGGCCGAGCCGCTCAACGATCTGGAGCGGACGCGCGACCCGGATGGGACTTGGCGCGGCTTCGCCAACGCGGCCCTGGCGGGTCCGTACCGCGACCTCTTCAGCCGTATCGACCTGCAGGTCCTGCTACGCGCGCCGGGCTTCGAGGTGGTGCTGGAATGGCGCCGCGAGCAGGAGCGCAAGCTGCGCGCCCGCCTTGCCCGCGAGGGCGCCGACACCAGCCGGACGATGAGCGATGCGCAGGTCACCGACTTCATCGCCCACTATGAGCGGCTGACCCGCTGGATCCTGGAAGAGATGCCGGGGCGGGCCGACCTGGTCATCGGCCTGGACGCCGCCCGCCGGCCGATCTGACCTAGCTGCGCCAGGGCGGATCACCGTGCCAACCTGGCCCAGGACGTCGCCGTCTCTGGCGAGGCGGGCAGGCGACCGCCCGCCTCGTTCAGTCTGGAGTCTGGCTTAGGCCGCCGGCGGGCCGTTCAGCACTTCGGTCAGGTGCTGGCGCAGGGCCGGGTCCTTGCTGACCGCGGCCGAGATCTCGTTGTACTTCTGCGGGGTCAGGCCGCTGGCCGAGACCGCGGCGCCCATCTTGGCGATCATTTCCTTCTGGACGGAGATCTTGGTGGGGCCGTCGGCGCCGACCATCTTGGGGCTGTACTCGGCGCTGAGCTTGGAGACCTCGGTCATGGCTCCGCCGAAGGCCTTCAGCTCGTCGTCGGTGAAGCCACCGACGGCGGGGGCCGTCGGGGCGGCGGCCGGAGCCGGCGTCTGGGCCTGGGCGATGGAAGTGCAGGCGAGGGCGGTGAAGAGGCCGGCGGCCAGGATGGAAGTCCGCATCAATCGAGCTCCTGTGGTGCGGTGGATCTGGGTCGGGGGTGGATAAAGCCCACCCGGGGTCAAAATGCGACCCGAATGTGGTTGGCTTGCGTGACAGTGCGGCGAAACGCCCAGGACTTACGCAGCCTTCCGTCGCGGCGCTGCAATCTTCGCGGGAAGGACGCGCAGTTTCACATCGACAAGTTTAGCGGGCTGCGAATAGTCTAGCTCCGCGGCGCGCGCTCACGCGCCGCGCGGGGGTCTCATGAAGAAGCTGATTGCGACGATCGTCGCCTGCGCGCTGTTGTCGGCGTGCACCACGACCAACACCCGGCTGGCGGTCAATCCGGTCAAGCCCGCGGCGGGGGCCCGCATCATCCTGATCGATCCCGACATCGAACTGTCGGTGTTGACGGCCGCCGGGATGCAGGAACCGAAGGCCGACTGGACCGAACAGGGCCGCGCCAATATCGCCGGCCACATCGAAGCCCAGATGAAGGCCCGCGCGCACAACTATCGCCTGCTTGACCCGAACGACGCCATGGCGGGCCGCACCGGCCAGTTGCTGCGCCTGCATCAGGCGGTCGGTCAGTCGATCATGATGTTCAACTACGGCTATGTGGCGCTGCCCACCAAGAAGGCCAGCTTCGACTGGACCTTGGGCGAGGGCGCCCAGGCGCTGGGAACGGCCTATCAGGCCGACTACGCCCTGTTCGTGTTCGGCCGCGGCTCCTACGCCAGCGGCGGACGGGTCGCCGTGGCCGTGGGCATGGCCATGCTGGGCGCCGCCGTGCCGATGGGCAGCCAGCAGTGCTTCGCCTCCCTGGTCGACCTGAAGACCGGACAGGTGGTCTGGTTCAATGTCGCGGTCGCCGGCCCCAACGCCGACATGCGCAAGCCGGAGGGCGCCGCGGCCCTGGTGGCCGCGGTGCTGAAGGACGCCCCGCTCTAGGTCATGTTCCGCCGCGCAGCTTCCCTTCTCGCCCTGACGGCGGCGCTGGCCGCCGCCTGCCCCGCCCAGGCCCAGCGGCTCGCCGGTGCGCGTCCCGACGCGTCGACGGTGGAGGGCGGCATTTGGGCGGTTTCCGACAAGGCCGAGCAGGAGGCCCGCACCAAGGCCGAGCTCAACGCCGATCCCGCGCTCAACGCCTATGTCCGCGGGGTGATGTGCAAGGTCGCCGCCAGCCACTGCGCCGACCTGCGGCTCTATGTGATGGATCGCCCGTTCTTCAACGCATCGATGGCGCCTAACGGCTATGCGGAGGTCTGGTCGGGTCTGCTGCTGCGGACCGCCGACGAGGCCGAGCTGGGCTTCGTCCTGGGCCATGAGACCAGCCATTTCACCCAGAGTCACAGCCTGGTGGCGCATCAGGCGGCGAAGAACCGGGCCAATATCGGCCTGGCGGTAAGCGTCGCCGTCGCCGTGGTGGGCGTGGCGTCCGCCGCTGGCGCCTCGACCGCCAACGAGGCGCAATCGATCATGGACGCCACGGGCAACCTGATCGACCTGCTCTATCTCGGCCAGGTGGCCGCCTATTTCCGGTTCTCCCGCCAGCAGGAGGCCGAGGCCGATCGCCTGGGCCTGGAGAAGGCCGCGGCGGCCGGATACGAGTCTGAGGCCGCGGCGGGGAGCTGGCGCGGACTGGTCGCTGAGACCCAGGGCTCGGACTTCAAGCGTGTCCGCCAGAGCCTGGCGCGGTCCAGCGTCTTCGCCAGCCATCCCCTGGAGGCCGAGCGCATCCTCGCCCTGGAGACCCAGGCCAAGGTCCTGAAGGCCGGCGGCGAGCGTGGGCGGGCGCGGCACCGCGCGGCGATCCGTCCGCACCTGGCCGCATGGCTGCGCGACGACCTGCGCCGCCGCGACTTCGGCGAGAGCCTGGTGCTGATCGACCGGTTGATCGAGGGCGGCGAGGACGCCGGCGTGCTGAACTTCTATCGGGGCGAGGCCTATCGGCTTCGCCGCGGCGACGGCGACCTGGCCAAGGCGCGCGACGCCTACCTGGTCGCCGCCGTCCATCCCGACGTCCCCGCCGCCGTCTGGCGCGAGCTGGGCGACATCCGCCGCCGCGATGGCGACAAGGCCGGCGCCAAGGCCGCCTATCAATCCTATCTGACCAAAGCGCCCCAGGCCGAGGACGCCTGGATGGTGCAGGACAGCCTCACGAACCTGGAACGGGAAAATTGAACATGCGCAATGTCTTCCGGGTGTTTCTTCCGGTCCTTGCGGCGTTGGCGCTCACCGCCTGCGTGAGCGTCACCCTGGCCCCGGTCGGGCCGCTGAAGGTGGGCGCCGCCTACGAGGTGGCCCTGGGCCGCGAGTGGTCCGACATCAGCGTCATCATGGTCGGCCGGCCCAAGAAGGTGCGGCTGCTGTCCATCGACGGCCCGCTGCTCAACCGCCTCTACCTGACCGACGGCCTGGTCCCCGGGGAGTTCCTGGTCAAGCCGGTCCGCAAGGAGCAGCCGACCCCCACCGTGCGCAAGGACATGTCGGCCAGCGAGCGCCTGGAGTTCGTCTCCGACAGCGTCGCGGCGCTGGACTATCAGCGGGTGGTGCTGGTCAAGCCGCGGCCCGCCAAGTTCGGCCAGGCCTCGGCGGTGCGCTACGACCTTACCGCCCAGACCCAGGAGGGCCTGGAGATCAAGGGCACGGGCCTGGTCAGCGAGGCCGGCGGCAAGGTCTATGTGATCCTCTACCTGGCCCCGGCCGAACATTATTTCGCGGCCAACCTGGCCGAGGTGGAGACGATCCTGGGCTCGGCGCGGCTGAACTAGGCGTCCCGATCAACCCGCGCGGCTCGCGCGAGGAATTCAGTCCTCGCCTCGCGGCAGCGGCGTTTCCACCACCCCCAGGGCGTCGGCCAGGCGCATCTTGGCCGAGCCGGGCTTCAGCGGCTGCTGCTGGCTGGGATCGGGCGCCCAGCCGGTCAGGGTGAGGATCTCGAAGGTGGCCGGCACGCGGCCATCGGGCTCGGCGAAGCGCGCGACATAGAGCTCGCAGGCCCGGGCCAGGACCGCGCGGGTCAGCGGCTTGGGATGGCGTTCGGCCAGGACGCTGGTCTCGCCCATGGCCCGCAGGTCGGCCAGCAGCTTGAGGGGATGGGCGTAGCGGACGGTGACCGTGTCCACGTCGGCCACGGGAAGGGCGAAGCCGGCCCGCTGCAGCAGGCCCGCGGCGTCATAGGCGTCAGCGAAGGGCGAGACGCGGGGGCCGGCCCCGCCGGTCAGCTCGGCCTCGGCGTCCAGCAGACAGCGGCGCAGTTCGGTGAGCGTCGCGCCGCCCAGCATCGAGCCGATGAACAGGCCGTCCGGCTTCAGCGCCCGGCGGACCTGGATCAGGGCGCCGACCACGTCGTTGGTCCAGTGCAACGCCAGGGTCGAGACCACCAGGTCGAGGCTGGCGAAGGCGAAGGGCAGGCGCTCCTCGTCGGCCACTAGGCGCGGACCCGCGCGGCCGGCCAGCATCCGGGGCGACAGGTCGGCCTCGATGAGGAAGCCCACCCGCGCCTGGGCGTCGCTCTGGGCCAGGGCCTCGCGGAAGGCGCCCGTCCTCGACCCGAGGTCGACGGCGAGCGGGAACTCGCGCATGATCGCCTCGAGGCGGACCACGGCGTCCTCGGCGGCCCGGCGCTTCAGGAAGTCGGCCCCCGGATAGGCGCGCGCGGCGCGATCCAGGCGGGTGCGCAGCAGGGCGCGGTCAAAGAGGCGGGGCGGGGCGGACATTGTCTTTGCAAGATGAGGATGCGCGCGGCCGTTGGAAACCCGGCGTCCGCGTGAAGGCCGCGGTTCGTACCGCGCTCGATCTCATTTTCCCACCGCAATCCCTCGACGCCGGACCCCTGCCGCAGTCGCCGGGCTTTTCCGCCGAGGCCTGGAGCCGGATCAGCTTCATCGACGGGCCGTTGTGCGACGGCTGCGGGACACCCTTCGAATACGACCTGGGCGAGGGGGTACGCTGCGCCGACTGCTTGGCCAAGCCGCGGGCCTTCTCACGGGCGCGGGCGGCCTGCCTCTATGACGACGCCTCGCGCGGGCCGATCCTGCAGCTCAAGCACGCCGATCGCACGGACCTGGCGCCGCTGTTCGCCCGCTGGCTGTCGCGGGCGGCCCGCGATCTGTTGGGCGACGCCGACGCTATCGTCCCGGTGCCGCTGCACCCCAGCCGCCTGCTGGGCCGGCGCTACAACCAGGCCGCCGAGATCGCCCGGCCGCTGAGCCGTCTCTCGGGCGTGGCCTATCTGCCCGACGCCCTGGTGCGGGTGCGCTCAACGGGCACCCAGGGCGGCAAGTCCGGTTCCGGCCGGCGACGCAATGTTGCAGCCGCCTTTGCGGTGCCGGAGGCCCGCCTGGCCCAGGTGGCCGGCAAGCGGGTCCTGCTGATCGATGACGTCATGACCACCGGCGCCACTTTGGAAGGCTGTTGCCGCGCTTTGCTGGCCGCCGGAGCCGCCTGCGTCGATGTGGCGGTCATCGCGAGGGTGAAAGAAACCGCGAACCGCTCCATATGAGACCCTTAGGATTCTTCTGCGTTCATATGAGCCATGGCCCAGATCACCATCTATACGAAGCCCTACTGCCCCTATTGCATCCGCGCGGTCTCGCTGCTGGAGAAGAAGGGAGCCCCGTTCACCGAGATCGAGGCCGCCTTCGATCCCGCCAAGCGCCAGGAGATGGTGCAGCGCGCCGGCGGGCGGGCGACCTTTCCCCAGATCTTCATCGACGAGCGCCATATCGGCGGCTGCGACGACATGATGGCCCTGGAGTACGACGGCAAGCTGGACGCGCTTCTCGCCGCTTGAGCTTGAGGGCGGCCTGACCTAACGCTCTGCCCATGAGCCTCCGCGTCGGACTGATCCAGACCCGAACCCCCGCCGGCCATGCGGCCGCATTGGCCCATGTCGCGCCGCTGGTGCGCGAGGCCGCCGCCCAGGGCGCGACCTTCGTCGTCACCCCCGAGGGGACCAACATCCTCCAGCGCGACAAGGCGGCCCTGCTGCCGCAGCTGACCCTGCTGGAGGACGATCCCGTGGTGGTCGGGCTGCAGGCCCTCGCATACGAACTTTCGATAGGTGTCTTGATCGGTTCGGCCCTCGTCAAGCGCGACGATGGCAAGCCCGTCAACCGATCGGTGCTTATTTCACCGCACGGTGAAATCACAGCGACCTACGACAAAATACATATGTTTGATGTCGATTTGCCCACCGGCGAGACGGCGCGGGAGAGCGCGACCTACGAACCCGGCGACCGGGCGGTGGCGGTCCAGGCCGCCGAGATGAAGCTCGGCCTGACCATCTGCTACGACGTCCGCTTCCCGGCCCTCTACCGGGCGCTGGCGCTCGCCGGGGCCGAGGTGATCGTGACGCCTGCGGCCTTTACGCGGCCCACCGGCGAGGCGCACTGGGAGATCCTGCTGCGCGCCCGGGCCATCGAGACCGGGAGCTTCGTCTTGGCCCCGGCCCAGGGCGGGTTCCACGAGGACGGCCGCGGCACCTATGGGCGGAGCATCGCAATCGGTCCATGGGGGGAAGTGCTGGGCAAGCTGGATCACGACGAGCCCGGCGTGCTGGTCGTCGACCTGGACCTCTCAGCCGTGGCCAAGGCGCGCACGGCGATCCCGGCGCTGGCCAATGCAATGGCGTTCGAAGCCCCCATATCTCTTTCATGATCCGCTACGCGCTCGCCTGCGACGCCGCCCATGAGTTCGAGGGCTGGTTCGCCTCGTCGGACGCCTTCGACGACCAGTTGGCGCGCGGCCTGGTGACCTGCCCGGTCTGCGACTCCAAGGCCGTGGCCAAGCAGATCATGGCCCCCGCCGTGGCCGGCACGAAGCGCGAGACACCGGACCTGCCGGCGCCCATGCGGGCCATGGTCATGGAGGCCATGAGCCAGGTGCGCCGGCATGTGGAGGAGAACTTCGACGACGTGGGCGACGCCTTCGCCGTCGAGGCCCGCGCCATCCACGAGGGCAAGGCCGAGGACCGGGGCATCTATGGCGAGGCCACGCCCGCCGAGATCAAGGCGCTCACCGAGGACGGGGTGAAGATCGCGCCCCTACCGCCCGCCCCGCCGAAGAAGTCCGAAGTGAACTAGCTCTCAGATCCTCCCCCAGCGCGCAGCGCGTAGAGGGGGAGGTGGCGCGTCGCCTTTTCGGCGACGTGACGGTGGGGGCTGACGCCCACAAGCAAGAGTCAAAGCCCCCCTCAGTCACCTACGGTGACAGCTCCCCCAAAAGGGGAGCATCTTGGGGGGGAAGAAGCTGCGCCATGGCCGTTGCCCGGCGCGGGCCCGCCCCATAGGGTCGCTCCACCTCGTTTGGAGTGCTTCATGATCCGTCTGTTTTCCGCCGCCGCGCTGGCGGCGATGGTGCTGGCCAGCCCGGCCGCGGCGCAAACCCCCCGCCCTGACCAGCTTGCCTTCCGCGACCTCTACAAGGAGCTGATCGAGATCAACACGACGCTCTCCTCGGGGAGTTGCACGGCCGCGGCGCAGGCCATGGCGGCGCGCCTGAAGGCCGCGGGCTTCGCCGACGAGGACCTGAAGATCATCGCCCCGCCCGAGCGTCCCAAGGACGGCGCCCTGATCGCCGTGCTGAAGGGCTCGGACGCCAAGGCCAAGCCGATCCTGCTGCTGGCCCATATCGACGTGGTCGAGGCCAACCGGGCCGACTGGGAGCGCGATCCGTTCAAGCTCGTGGAGGAGGACGGCTTCTTCTACGCCCGCGGCGCCAGCGACGACAAAGCCCAGGCGGCGATCTGGACCGACAGCCTGGTCCGCTACAAGACCGAAGGCTTCAAGCCGCGCCGGACCATCAAGATGGCGCTGACCTGCGGCGAGGAGACCCCGGACACCTTCAACGGCGTCCAGTACCTGATCGCCAATCACAGGGACCTGATGGACGCCGCCTTCGTGCTGAACGAGGGCGCGGGCGGCCGGTTGGACAAGGACGGCAAGCGCGTCTCACTGGGCGTCCAGGCTGGCGAGAAGGTCTATCAGGACTACACCCTGGAAGTGACCAACAAGGGCGGCCACTCCTCGGTCCCGGTCCGCGACAACGCCATCTATCACCTGGCCGGCGGCCTCGCGCGGCTAGGGGTCCACGACTTCCCGGTGAAGCTCAACGACGCGGTGCGCGGCAACTTCGAACGCATGGCGGTGATCGAGGGCGGCGAGTTCGGCGCGGCCATGGCCACGGTGGCCAAGAACCCCGCCGACGTCGAGGCGGTGGCGAAGGTCGCCCGCGATCCGGGCCGCAACTCGATGATGCGCACCACCTGCGTCGCCACCATGGCCAACGCCGGCCACGCGCCCAATGCCCTGCCGCAGCGCGCGCGGGCCAATGTGAACTGCCGCATCCTGCCGGGCGAGGGCGTGGAGGACGTGCGCCAGGCCCTGATCGCCGTGCTGGCCGATGACGCCATCAAGGTGACCACGGTGGGCGTGCCCAGCCCCGTCTCGCCGCCCCCTTCGCTCGGCAAGTCCATGACCGGTCCGATCGAGCAGGTTTCCGGGAAGATGTGGCCCGGCGTGCCGCTGGTGCCGGTGATGGCGACCGGGGCCACCGACGGGCGGTTCCTGAACGCGGTCGGCATCCCGACCTATGGCCTGTCGGGTCTGTTCGGGGAGCCGGAGGGCAACGGGGCCCATGGCCTGAACGAGAAGATGCGGGTGCGTTCGCTCTATGAAGGCCGCGACTTCCTCCACGAGGTGGTCAGACTCTACGCCAACCAGAAGTAGGGGAGGCCATGATGGCGGCGAAGATTGGACGGACGCTGGCGGACTCGACTCCGCACTGGCCGCAGCGACCCGCACCGCCGAAGGGCGCGCCCAACATCCTGGTGGTGCTGTTCGACGATGTCGGGTTCTCGGATTTCGGCTGCTACGGCTCGCCGATCAAGACCCCGACCATCGACGCCATCGCCGGCGCCGGCCTGCGCTACACCGGCTTCCACACCACGGCCATGTGCTCGACCACCCGGGCGGCCCTGCTGACCGGGCGCAACCACCATTCCGTGGGGATGGGCTGCCTGGCCAACTTCGATTCAGGCTTCCCCGGCTACCGCGGCAAGATCGCCAGGGAAGCCGGGACCCTGCCGGAGATGCTGCGGGCCAACGGCTATGGGACCTACATGGTCGGCAAGTGGCACGCGACGCCGCTGACCGAGACGGGCGCGGCGGGGCCTTTCGACGGCTGGCCGCTGGGCCGGGGCTTCGACCGTTACTACGGCTTCATGGACGCCGAGACCGACCAGTATTCCCCCGAGCTGGTGCGCGACAACACGCCGATCGAGGCGCCGGCGACCTTTCCCGAGGGCTATCACCTCACCACCGACCTGGTGGACCAGTCGATCCGCTATGTGGCCGATCACGTGGCCGACGCGCCCGACAAGCCCTGGCTGCTGTGGCTGGCGTTCGGGGCCTGCCACGCGCCCCACCAGGCGCCAAGGGAGATCATCGAGAGCTACGACGTCGTCTTCGAGGGCGGCTGGGACGTGGAGCGTGAACGCCGGCTGGAGCGCCAGAAGGCCCTGGGGATCGTGCCGCCCGACACCCGCCTTCCGGCCCGCAACGACGGCGTGAAGGCCTGGGCCGATCACGGCCCGGACGAACAGCGCGTCTTCACCCGCCTGCAGAGCGCCTTCGCCGGCATGCTGGACCATGCGGACCGCCACCTGGCGCGTCTGGTGGAGTTCCTGGACGAGGCGAACCTGCGCGACGACACCCTGATCCTGGTGCTGTCGGACAACGGGGCGAGCCAGGAGGGCGGCCCGTTCGGCTTCGTCAACGCCATGGGCCCCTACAACATGAAACCCGAGCCGGTGGCCGAGAAGCTGGCGCGGATCGACCTGATCGGCGGACCCGACAGCCATTCCAACTTCCCGCACGGTTGGGCTATGGCCTCCAACACCCCGCTGCGGCGCTACAAGCAGAACACCCACGGCGGCGGCATCCGCGACCCGCTGGTGATCTCCTGGCCCAAGGGGATCGCGGCGCGCGGCGAGCTGCGCGGCCAGTTCGCCCATGCCAGCGACTTCACACCGACTCTGCTCGAGGTCCTGGGCCTGACCCCGCCGGACGCCATCAACGGCGTGGTCCAGATGCCGATGGAGGGGGTGAGCTTCGCGCCCTCCCTGGCCGATCCCACCGCGCCGCCGCGAGGCCGAGCGCAGTATTTCGAGATGTTCGGCCATCGGGGCCTGTGGAAGGACGGCTGGAAGGCCGTGGCCTACCACCCGCCGGGCCTGTCGTTCGATGACGACCGGTGGGAGCTGTTCCACTTGGACGCCGACTTCTCCGAGACCGACGACCTGGCGCGGGCGCAGCCCGCCAAGCTCGCCGAACTTCAGGCCCTGTGGTGGAAGGAAGCCGAGGCCTGCCAGGTGCTGCCCCTGGATGACCGCTTCGCCGCCCGCTTCGCCGAGAACGCCGCGCGCTATTCCGGCCCCCGCAAGCGCTTCGTCTTCCACAAGGGCATGGGGCACCTGCCCACCGACTGCGCCCCGGACGTGCGCTCGCGCGACTACCGCATCGTGGCCGAGGCCAGGATCGAGCCCGGCTGCGAAGGCGTGCTGATCGCCCATGGCGACGCCACCTGCGGCTACAGTTTGTTCGTCCGCGACGGACGCCTGCACCACACGATCAATATCGGCGGGACGCGGGCCACGGTCAGCTCCGATGCGCCGCTGGCGCCCGGCTGGCGGACCCTGGGCGTGATCTGCGCGCAGGGTGATGGGCGGACCTTCACCCTGACCGTCGACGGCGAGCCGGCCGGCCAGCTCCACACCTATCTGGGCTTCGCCACCCTGATCTCCTGGTCGGGCCTGGACATCGGCCGTGATCGCGGCAGCGCGGTGGGCGACTATCCCGCCCCCTTCAGCTTCACAAGCAAGCTCCGCAAGGTGACCGTGACCATGGACGGCGAACAGGATCTGGACGGCGAGGCCGTCGGCCAGGCGGAGATGGCCCGGCAATAGGCCGCGACTCAAGGTTGATCGCCGCCGACCGCTGCGCCACTCTGCGTGGGTTGGGGAGTGGGGCGCATGAGCATCCGGAATCTGGTCTTTGCGGCGTGTGCGGCGCTGTTCGCCTGGCCCTGCCTGGCGGCGCCGCTTGAGGCCTATGGCAGACTGCCCAACATTGAGGTGGCGACCGTTTCGCCCGACGGCGCGTACCTGGCCGTCATCCAGACCAATGGCGAGCAGCGCCGCATCCTGATGAAGAACCTCGGCACGGGGGAAATGTCCGGCGTGCTGGTGGGAGAGGCCAAGGTCCGCGACCTGGACTGGGCCGACTCGAGACACTTGCTGATCACCACCTCAACCACGGCGCGCATCATGAACGTGATCGCGCCCCGCGACGAATGGCGGCTGCTGTTCTCCTACGACGTTGAGACCAAGAAACTGCATCACCTGCTGCGGGACATCGGCGGCGGGCTCAACGTCCTCGCAGGGACACCCAGCCTGCGGACGGTCGCGGGCGAGCCCCTGGTCTTCGCCGAGGGCATCAAGTTCGACAGCATGGGACGCGGGCGCGTTGCGCTGTTCAAGATCGAACTGAAGCGCGGCACCTCCAAGCTGGTGCACGCAGGCTTCCCCGACACCCGCGACTGGCTGGTCGGGCCGGATGGCGAGCCCATGGCCGAGAGCGAATACGACGGGCGCACCGGACGCTGGTCCATCCGGGTCAAGGAGGGCGCCGGTTGGCGGGAGATCAAGTCCGGCCGCGCCGCCTATAGCCCGACCCGCCTGCGCGGGTTGGGCCGCGATGGAAAGTCGATGCTCGTCGTGGAGGACGACGGCGAGGAGACCAAGGTCCATGAGGTGAGCGCGGCCGGCGAGTGGGGCGAGGAGGTGCTGGAGTCTGACGCCTCGCCGATCCGCGATCCGGTCGGCCATCACCTGATCGGCTACTCTCGGCGCACCGGCGAGGAGCTCGGCTACACTTTCTTCGACCCCCGCGACCAACGCGCCTGGAACGCGGTGCGTGCGGCCTTTCCGAAGGACGCGGTCACCCTGCAGTCGTGGTCCGACAACCGGCGCAAGCTCGTGGTGCTGGTGGACTCACCCACCGAGGGTCCCGCCTATTCACTGGTCGACCTGGACGCCAGGAAGGCCACCTGGATCGGTGGGGAGTACGAAGGCGTGGAGCCTGGAGAGCTCGCCACGGTCCGCCCGATAAGGTTCAAGGCTGCGGACGGCCTGGACCTGAGCGGTTATCTGACGACGCCGAATGGCCGGCTGGCCAAGGCGTTGCCGCTGGTGGTCCTGCCGCATGGCGGGCCCGCCTCACGCGACACCGCCGCGTTCGATTGGTGGTCGCAGGCCCTGGCTTCGCGCGGCTACGCCGTACTGCAGGTCAACTTCCGGGGCTCCGACGGTATGGGACGCGAGTTCCTGGAAGCCGGCTTCGGCCAATGGGGCCGCAAGATGCAGACCGACCTCTCCGATGGGGTGCGCCACCTCACCGCCCAGGGGGTGATCGATCCCAAGCGGGTCTGCATCGTAGGGGCGAGCTACGGCGGCTACGCGGCGCTGGCAGGCCCTAGTCTCGATCCGGGAGTCTATCGCTGCGCCGCTTCGGTGGCTGGCCTCTCCGACCTGACGCGGTTCGTGGCCTGGACCCGGGATCAGAACGGCGCCAGCTCCCAACGCTATTGGACGCGGTTCATGGGGACCAGCGACCCCAAGGACGCCGTGCTGGGTCAGATCTCTCCGGCGAACCACGTCGACAAGATCAATGCGCCAATTCTGCTGATCCACGGTCGAGACGACACGGTGGTGCCGTTCTCACAGTCCGCGATCATGGCCGAGGCGCTCACCAAGGCCGGCAAGCCCGTGGATCTGGTCACCCTGCCCGGCGAGGATCACTGGCTCTCACGCGGCGAAACCCGGCTGCAGATGCTGAACGCGATCGTCGCCTTCCTGGAGAAGCACAACCCGCCGACCTAGGCGGGATCGTGATCCCTTGTGTTGCGTTATGGCCACACTACATCGGGTCATGCCGGCGTTGCGCTTGATCAAGGCGATGCCTGCAAATCCGCCTATCCAGGGGACAGCATGAACATCGATCTCTATTCCGATCGCGCCAAGCAGGCGATCCAGTCGGCGCAGAGCCTCGCGCTTGCGAGGCGCCATCAGCAGCTCGCACCGGAGCATCTGCTCAAGGTCCTGCTCGAAGAAAAGGATGGCCTCAGCGGGGCCCTGATCCAGAGCGCCGGCGGACGGCCCGAGGCCGCCGACAAGGCCGCCGACGTGTTGCTGGCCAAGCGGCCCAAGGTCGAGGGCGGCTCGGGCCAACTCTACATGACGCCGGAGGTCGCGCGCATCTTCGCCGACGCCGAGGCCGGGGCGAAGGCCGCCGGCGACGCCTTCGTCACCACCGAACGCCTGTTGATCGCCATCGCCAAGGAAGGCGGCGACGCCGCCAAGGTCCTGACCGAGTCCGGCGTCAACGCCGCGGCCCTGGAAGAGGCCGCCACCGCCATGCGCAAAGGCAAGACCGCCGACTCGGCCTCGGCCGAGGAAGGCTATGACGCGCTCAAGCGCTATGCACGCGACCTGACCCAGGCCGCCCGCGACGGCAAGCTCGACCCGGTCATCGGCCGCGACGAGGAGATTCGCCGCACCATCCAGGTGCTGAGCCGCCGCACCAAGAACAACCCGGTCCTGATCGGCGAGCCCGGGGTCGGCAAGACCGCCATCGTCGAGGGCCTGGCCTTGCGCATCGTCAACGGCGACGTGCCCGAGAGCCTGAAGGAGAAGCAGCTTCACTCCCTGGACATGGGTTCGCTGATCGCCGGCGCGAAATACCGTGGCGAGTTCGAGGAGCGGCTGAAGGCGGTGCTGAACGAGGTCACCGCGGCCGAGGGCTCGATCATCCTGTTCATCGACGAAATGCACACTCTGGTGGGGGCCGGGAAATCAGACGGGGCCATGGACGCCTCGAACCTGCTCAAGCCCGCCCTGGCGCGGGGCGAACTGCATTGCGTCGGCGCCACCACCCTCGACGAGTACCGCAAGCACGTGGAGAAGGACGCCGCGCTCGCGCGCCGCTTCCAGCCGGTGTTCGTCTCCGAGCCGACGGTCGAGGACACCGTCTCGATCCTGCGCGGCCTGAAGGAGAAGTACGAGGTTCACCACGGGGTGCGCATCTCCGACGCCGCCATCGTGGCCGCCGCGACGCTGTCGCACCGCTACATCGCCGACCGGTTTCTACCCGACAAGGCCATCGACCTGATCGACGAGGCCGGCAGTCGCGTACGCATGGCCGTCGACTCCAAGCCCGAGGAGCTGGACGAGATCGACCGGCGCATCGTGCAGCTGAAGATCGAGCGCGAAGCCCTGGCGCGGGAGACCGACGCGGCCTCCAAGGCCCGGCTGGAAAAGCTGGAGGAGGAGCTCGACGACCTGGAAGGCCAGTCGGCCGAGATGACCGCGCGCTGGCGTTCGGAAAAGGAAAAGGTCTCGTCGGCCGCCCAGGCCCGCGAAGCCCTGGACCGGCTGCGCGCCGAACTGGTGACGGTTCAACGCCGCGGCGACCTGCAGCGCGCCTCGGAGATCGCCTATGGCGAGATCCCGGCCCTGGAACGCCGGCTTGAAACCGAGGAGGCCGCAGCCGCCGAGAACCCGATCAGCCCCGAGGTGGTCGACGCCGAGCAGATCGCCGCCGTCGTCTCCCGCTGGACCGGCATTCCGGTCGAGAAGATGCTGGAGGGCGAGCGCGAGAAGCTGCTGCAGATGGAGGACGCTTTGCGCGGCCGGGTGGTGGGACAGCAAGAGGCCCTGGTCGCCGTCTCCGACGCCGTGCGGCGCGCGCGGGCCGGCCTACAGGACCCGCATCGGCCCATCGGCTCGTTCCTGTTCCTGGGCCCGACGGGCGTGGGCAAGACCGAGCTCACCAAGGCGCTGGCCGAGTTCATGTTCGACGACGAGGCGGCTATCACCCGCATGGACATGAGCGAGTACATGGAGAAGCACTCGGTCAGCCGGATGATCGGCGCGCCGCCCGGCTATGTCGGCTACGACGAGGGCGGGGCGCTGACCGAGGCCGTGCGCCGCCGACCCTATCAGGTGGTGCTGTTCGACGAGGTGGAGAAGGCCCACCCGGACGTCTTCAACATCCTGCTGCAGGTCCTGGACGATGGGCGCCTGACCGACGGCCAGGGCCGTACGGTCGACTTCCGCAACACCATCCTGATCATGACCTCGAACCTCGGCTCCGAGTTCCTGGCAAATCAGGGCGAGGGCGCGGATGTCGACGAGGTCCGGCCGATGGTGATGGACGTGGTCCGCCGCCATTTCCGGCCGGAGTTCCTGAACCGGATCGACGAGATCATCCTGTTCAAGCGGCTGGGCCGCGCGGCGATGGACGACATCGTCAAAATCCAGCTCCAGCGGCTGGAGAAGCTGCTGGCCGACCGGCGGATGTCCATCGCCCTGGATGGCGCGGCGACCCATTGGCTGGCCGAGAAGGGCTACGACCCGGTCTATGGCGCCCGGCCGCTGAAGCGGGTGATCCAGAAGGACCTGGTCGACCCCATCGCCCGCAAACTGCTGGCCGGCGATCTGGAGGATGGCTCCGTCATCCAGGTCGGGGCCTCAGGCGATGGCCTCCTGATCGGCAAGGCGAAGGTGCACTAAGGCGAACGCCCCGGGTCATCCCGGGGCGTTTGGCTGTCGGCTACCAGCAGCGCCTAACCCGGACATAGCCCCCGTAGTAGGGGTCCCATTGGGTGTAGGTGCGGCAGTTCGAACGGCGGTGTCGCGGGGCGTAGTAGCCGTAGGCCGGCGGTCCGTAGTAGCGCCGGTCATAGTAGCCGCGAGGGTAGTAACCCCGGTCATAGTAGCCATCGCGATAGTAGTACCCGTCGCGGTAGCCACGATCACGGCTACTGGACGCCAGGGCCGCGCCGATAGCCAAGCCTGCGACGCCGGCGGCTATGGCCGCACCGTCGTCATTGTTGCGATGGCGGCGGCGGTCGGCGGCCTCTGCGCCCGTGGCCAGGGCGCCGGCGAACATCACGGCCGCCAGGCTGGTGGCGATCAATTTGCGCATCTTCGCCTCCATGCGGATTTGCGCGTCCCTCGAGGGGTTAACGCACAAGCCCGCCAGGGGGTCCCGCCAGCCCTAGAGTTCGACGCCCACCGGCTTGCCGCCGCGGATCTCGACACGGCGCATGATGGCGATGTCGGGTCCTCTGGCCGGCGCGATCGGCTTGGCGACCGTGATGACGAACCAGGCTCCGTTCGGCAGGCCCGAGAACGAGAACTGGCTGTTGGCGTCGCACACCGTGCGCTTCACGAAGGCGGAATAGTCGCCGCTGGGGGCCGAGGGCGTGCGCGCCCGGACATCGGCCGCCGGCAGGGCCGCGCGCTCGGGCGACAGGTAGAGGATGGTCATCCGCCGCCGGCTCCAGAGGGTCTCCGGCGTCAGCACCACACCGGCGCCGGCGCAGCTGTAGCGGGCGGGACCGGCGCGATAGGTCAGGCGGCCCTCGACGCGACCCTTGCCCGGCACGGCCGACCACGAGAAGTCCCCGGGCCGGAACACGGCGGAGGATGGCGGCACCTCACGTGGACGCGGCGGAGGCGGCGGGGGACCCAGGGTGGGCGCGCAGGCGGCGACCAGAAGCAGGGCGGCGAGGGCGGAGGTAAGGGGTCGGAACATGGCGGGCGCACCATAGGCAAGGCAAGGGTCGCGCGCCAAGGCCTTAGACCCCTTCCGTTTCAGATGGAATCATCTGATCGGATGAAAAGGGTCTGACTTCAAAAACTTAGAGCGTGACGGGCGCCTGAACCGGTATCCACTTCAGGCTGTCACGCTCTAGGCGTCCGAGCCGTTCAATCCTCGCCGGTCACCCGGCCGCGGTTCGACTTGATGCCGCCGCGCCGGACCTTCGCCTCGACCCGGCGGATCTTGGAGGCCTTGGTCGGCTTGGTCTTCTTGCGAGGCGGCGGTGGAGGCTCGGCGGCCTTGCGGATCAGCTCCAGCAGCCGGGCCAGGGCGTCGGCGCGGTTACGCTCCTGGGTGCGATGGGTCATGGCCACCAGGACCAGCACCCCGTCCTGGGTGATCTTGCGGCCACCCAGCTTCATCAACCGGATCGCGACGTCGTTGGGCAAGGACGGCGAACCGCGCACGTCGAAGCGCAGCTCCACGGCGGTGGAGACCTTGTTGACGTTCTGGCCGCCGGGACCGGCCGAACGGATGAACCGCTCCACGACTTCGTCGTCCGACAGGCTGATGTTGGGGGTGACTTCGATCACCGGCTTTTCTGATTCCCCTATCCGAACTAAGCTTAGCCCATGCGCGCCGCGATCTTCATGCACGTAACGCTTTGCACCGCCCAGGCCGGGCCGGTGGGAGACGTCGTGCGCTGAGGGTCAGCGTCGCCTTCGAACACCAGCCCCGCCGGCGACGGACGGGGCTTTTTCCTTGGCCCCGTCTCCCCGGCTTCAAGGAGAGACGAGATGAGTCAGGACATATTGGTGCGCGCCCGCGAGCCCGAGGACGCCACAGATGTCGCCGAACTACTGAACCAGCCGAGGGCGGTGTGGGGAACGCTCCAGACGCCTTTCACCAGCGTCGACGAACGGCGAAAACGGATGGCGGCCCTGCCGGCCGGCCACACCAACTTCGTAGGCGTGGTCGAGGGCAAGGTCGTGGGGACCCTGGGCATGAACCGGCTGGAGGGACGGCGCGCCCATGTCGGCACGTTCGGCATGGCCGTCCACGACGCCTATGCCGGCCAAGGGGTCGGGACCGCCTTGATGTCAGCCGCCGTCGACCAAGCCGACAGGTGGTTGAACCTCAGGCGGATCGAACTCACCACCTGGACTGACAACGCCCGCGCCATTGCGCTCTACGAGCGGTTCGGGTTCGAGCGGGAAGGGGTGCTGCGCGGCTACGCCTGGCGGGACGGCGACTATGTCGACGCCCTCGCCATGGCCCGGCTGAGGCGCTAGGTCGTGATGCTCGCCACCGCCAGACCGGGACAGGACCGATGAGCCGTTTGTGGAGCCGTCTGGTTCACGACCTGAGGCCCTATGCGCCGGGCGAGCAGCCCCGCATGCCGGACCTGGTCAAGCTCAACACCAACGAGAGCCCCATCGGTCCCTCGCCGCGGGTGCTGGACGCGATTCGCGCCGAGGCGGCCGAGACGCTGCGCCTCTATCCCGACCCGGAGGCCACGGCGCTCCGGCACGCCCTGGCCGCCTATCACGAGGTGGCGCCCGAGCAGGTGTTCGTCGGCAACGGCTCGGACGAGGTGCTGGCCCACGCCTTCGCCGCGCTGCTCAAACACGATGCGCCGCTGCTGTTCCCGGATGTCACCTACAGCTTCTATCCGGCCTATTGCCGGCTGTTCGGCATCGAGCATGCGACCGTCGCGCTCGATGAGGCCCTACGGGTCCGGGTCGCCGACTATAGGCGGCCGGCTGGCGCGATCATCCTGGCCAATCCCAATGCGCCCACGGGCGTCGCGCTTTCGCGAGCGGAGATAGCAGGTCTGCTGGATGACCACCCGGACCTGCCGGTGGTGATCGACGAGGCCTATGTCGACTTCGGCGCCGAGACCGCCATCCCGCTGATCGTCGCCCATCCCAACCTGCTGGTGGTCCGCACCATGTCGAAGTCCCGGGCGCTCGCGGGCCTGCGGGTCGGATACGCGATCGGCGATGCGGCCCTCATCGAGGCGCTGGGTCGGGTGAAGGACAGCTTCAACTCCTACCCGCTCGGCCGGCCCGCCCAGGCTGGCGCGATCGCGTCGCTGGAGGACGAGGCGTTCTTCCAGCAAGGCTTGGCCGAGATTGTCGCGAGCCGCGCGCGGCTGAACCGGGGGTTGGTCGAGCTTGGCTTCGAGGTCCTGCCGTCCAGAGCCAACTTCCTATTCGCCCGGCATCCGGCGCATGGCGGCGCGGCGTTGGCGGCGGCCTTGCGCGAGCGCGCCGTGCTCGTGCGCCACTTCGCGGCCCCGCGCATCGCCGACCACTTGAGGATCACCGTGGGGACCGACGCCCAGACCGAGCGGTTGCTGTCGGTCCTGTCGCGCTTGCTGGAAACGGGGGTGCGCGCCTAGTTCCGGCAGGCGGCGCAGCGGCCCCTGGCTTCCAGAGTGATGCTGGCGACCTCGTAGCCGGCCTTGCGGGCGGCTGCGAGCTGGGCGGTGAAGTCGGGTTCGAACTCCTCCGCCGCCCCGCAACAGTCGCAGATCAGGAAGGCCGCGCGATGGCTCTGGCCGTCGATACGGCAGGGGACATAGGCGTTCAGGCTCTCGATGCGGTGGGCGAAGCCCAGGCGCTCCAGGAACTCCAGCGCGCGATAGACCGTCGGCGGCTTGGCGGGCTCGCCCTGGGCGCCGAAGGCGGCGATCAGGTCATAGGCCTTCTGCGGCGCGTTGGATTCGAGCAGCAACTCCAGCACCCGGCGTCGCGGGGCGGTGAGCCGTTCCTGGGTCGCGGTGCAACGGTTCTCAGCCGCGCCCAGGGCGTGGCTGAGCGCGTGGCCCCTAAGACCCGGATGCGCGCCGTCGGCGTGGTGGCACTCTGATCCCATGTCCATCAGCTAAACACCCTTTCGCGCGTTCGCAACCATCGCGGCTTGACGGTCGGTTATGTTATCTCATAACAGAAGTGTTATTACGTAACAGGGCGGCCGATCGCCCGCCCCTGGGTTGCAGGACCGCCGCATGACCAAGACCGCCCTGTTCGCCGCCGCTGGGGTCATCGCCCTGATCGCCGGCCCCGCCTTGGCGGAGGACGCGGCGCCCCCCACGGGGTTCAAGAGCGTCTCCGAGGTGGTGGTCACCGCCGCGCCCTATGTGGTCTCGATGGACTCCACCACCACCAGCGTCGACGTCATCAAGCGCGAGGACCTGGACACCGCCGCCCCCGGGGGGCTGGGCGACGTGCTCTCAGGCCTGCCCGGGGTTCGCTCCACCTTCTTCGGACCCGGCGCGAGCCGCCCGGTGATCCGCGGTCTGGCAGGGCCGCGGGTGCTGGTCCTGACCAACGGCGTCGGCATGATCGACGCCTCCTCGCTGTCGCCCGACCATCAGGTGGCCACCGATCCGCAGGAGGCCGAGCGGATCGAGGTGCTGCGCGGGCCCTCGGCCCTGGCCTATGGCGGCTCGGCCATCGGCGGCATCGTCAACATCATCGACGACCGGATCCCCAGCAAGGTCGAGACCGGCGTCCACGGCCGGGTCCTGGGCTCGGTGTCCAGCGTCGACGAAGGCCGGCTGGCCGCCGCGGCTTTCAAGGCCGGGGTCGGAAACTGGGTGTTCAGCCTCGACGGCCTGCGCAAGGAAAGCGGCGACTACACCGTTCCGGTCGGCCAGATGTCGCGCCGCCTGGCGGCGGCCGAAGGCCTGCCAGAGCCCGGCCGCTCGGAGACTGAGGTGATCAACAGCGCCGTGGAGCTCACGGCCTTCGGGGGCGGGGTCTCCTATGTCGGCGCCGTGGGCTTCGGCGGGCTCTCCATCAAGCACACCGACACCACCTACGGCGTGCCCTCCGAGGAGGAGGTGACCATCGGCCTGGAGCAGACCCGGGTCGACGCCAAGGCGGAGTTCGCCCTGGACCTGGGCCCGTTCGAGAAGGTCAAGCTGGCCGCCGGCTGGGCCGACTACACCCACACGGAGTTCGAGGGTGAGGAGGTGGGGACCACCTTCTTGTCCGACGGCTGGGAGGGCCGGGCCGAACTCGTCCAGCCCGACCGCGGTGGCTGGCAGGGCGCCGTGGGCGTCCAGGCCCTGCTGCGCAACTTCGACGCCATCGGCGAAGAAGCGCTGATCCCAAAGACCAAGATCACAGAGCAGGGGATCTTCACCCTGCAACGGTTGGATCGCGACGTCTGGGGGATCGAGGGCGGTCTGCGGGTCGACAAGCGCAAGCTGGACAGCCTGGCCGGCGAGCGCGACTTCACCAATGTCTCGGGTTCCGTGGGGTTGTTCGCCCGTCCGGCCGAGGGGTGGTTCGTCGGCGCCAGCGTGTCGCGCACCAGCCGCGCGCCCACCGAGGAGGAGCTGTTCTCGGAAGGCGCTCACCCGGCCACCCGCGCCTTCGAGATTGGCGACGCCAGCCTGGACAAGGAGGTCTCGTTCTCCTTCGACGCCACTGTCCATTATGACGGAGGCCCCTGGGATGTGGATCTGCACGCCTTCGCGGTGAAGTACGACGGTTTCATCGACCTGGTTCCCACCGGCGTGGTCGACCCCGACTCCGGCTTCCCGATCTTCCAGTTCCTGCAGACCGACGCCGAGTTCTACGGGACCGAGGCCGAGGTCGGCTATCGTTTGTGGCAGGACGGTGAGCGCAGCCTTCGGCTGGAGGGGTCCGCCGACTATGTGCGCGGCGACACCGACCGCGGGCCGGCCGTGCGCATCCCGCCCTGGTCGGCGACCGCGCGCGCGGTGTTCGAGGGCGCCTGGTGGACCGGCACGCTGGAACTGCGCCAGGTGGGCGAGCAGGATGAGGTGGCGGCCTTCGAACTCCCCACCGACAGCTACCGGATGCTGAACGCCTCGCTGGTGATGCGACCGTTCGCCGACAAGGGCCTCAAGGTCTTCGTGGACGCCCGCAACATCAACGACACCGAGGCGCGCGAACACACCTCGTTCCTCAAGGACCTGGCGCCCCTTCCGGGGCGGAACATCCGGCTCGGGGTCGGCTACACCTTCTAGGAAAAAGGACGCCCGCCGATCAGGGCGGGCGTCCTCAATTCGTCGGCCGTGGCCGATGGCTTAGGCGTCTTCGGTCTCGCTGGAAGCCGGACCTTCTCCGCCCTCGAAGCTGCGCGGAGCGCGGCGACGCTTGGCCTTGGGCTTTTCCTCGCCGGCGTCATCCGCCGGTTTGGCTGCGGCGCGAGGCGCCTTCGGGGCCTTCAGGAAGGCCGGGGCGTGGCTCTCGCCGCCATCGTCGTCGCGCAGGACTGGAGAGGCCTGCTCGTCGCGCGCCACCAGGGGCGAGGCCTTGGGCTCGACCACCGCCAGGGGATCGCGGTCCGGGCGATCGGCGCGATCACGGTCCCGGTCGAAACGCTCGCGGCGCGGCGGACGGTCGTCTTGAGCGGCGCGGTCTTCGCGGGGACGTTCGTCGCGCGGGCGATCATCCCGGGGACGCTCGTCACGCGGGCGTTCGTCACGGGGACGCTCGTCGGCGCGGGCCGGACGGTCGTCGCGCTGCGGCTGCTGGCCATCGCTCCGGGGGCGGTCGTCGCGATCACGCCAGCGGTCGCGGCCACGGTTCTGGCCTTGGCCCTGACCTTGGCCCTCGAAACGGTCGGCGCGGGGCCGATCGTCACGCTGGCGGTCGTCACGGGGCCGCTGCTCTTCGCGGGGACGTTCGTCGCGCCACCGTTCGGGGCGCGGTTGCTGGCCTTCGCCGTCGTTGTCGGCATTGTCGCCTTCGGCCTCGGCGGCCGCGGCGTCCGCGGCGGCGGCGGCCTGGGCGCCGCTCTCATCCTCGAAATCGATGTCGAAGCCCGACGTGATGCTGTCGCGGCCCAGGATATCGCTGGCCGGACGGGTGGGCTGCATGGCCCGCACCACCCGGAAATAGTGCTCGGCGTGCTGCAGGTAGTTTTCCGCCAGCACCCGGTCGCCGCCCGACGAGGCGTCACGCGCGAGCTGCTGGTACTTCTCGAAAACATGCTGGGCGTTGCCGCGCACCTTGGCGCCTTCGGGGCCGTTCGAATCGAAGGCCCGGTTGGCGTTCTGCTGCTGTGGCTTACCGCCACCGCCACCGCCGCCGCCGCGATTGCGGCCGCGCTGGCGCTTCATACCCTTGAAATCTCTCATTCTTTGCTGATCATCCCGCTGCGCCCCCGCTATGCAGGCGGCGCGCGGTCTATCCTCTCGCCTTGGGTCGGGCGACATCGCCCGAAATCCGTGTTGAAGACGTAAGTGTTCCCCGTCGTCCGCCCTGACCTTTAGGCGCGTGACACGCGATCCGCGCGCCTGCCGAGGCGTTGTCCGTTCTGGGTCCCAGAACGTGCGAAACCCGGCGAATTGGGTGGAGACAGGAGAAAGACTTAGCGATTCAGGCGCGGGTTTCCAAGGGGTTTTTCGTGCCGACCACCACGCGGTCGTTGAGGGACAGGTCTTTGATCGTCCAGACGTCGTGTCCGCCGGCCGCTGTGAACAGCGCTTCGACGGCGTCTTTCTGGTCGTAGCCGATCTCCACGGCGAACATGCCGCCGGGCTTCAGCACCCGCAGGATCTCGGGCGCAAGACGGCGGTAGTGGTCCAGTCCGTCCGGCCCGCCGTCCAGGGCGATGCGCGGTTCGTGGTCCTTCACCTCGGGCTCGAGGGTCTCGATCACCTTGGTGGCGATATAGGGCGGGTTGGAGACCACCACGTCGAAGCTTGCGTCGCCCAGGCCCGAGGTCCAGTCCCCGCGTAGCAGGGCCAGGCGTGAGGCCAGGCCCAGATTGGCCGCGTTCTCGCGGGCCACGGCCAGGGCCTCGGCTGAGACGTCGACGCCCAGGCCCTTGGCCGCCGGCCGCTCGGCCAGGATGGAGAGGATGATGGCGCCCGAGCCCACGCCCAGGTCCAGGATGTTGAACGCCATCTGCTCGGGCCAGCCCTTGAGCACATAGTCGACGATCACCTCGGTGTCGGGGCGCGGGGTCAGCACATCGGGCGTGACCGCCAGCATGATCTTCCAGAAGCCCTTGCGGCCGAGGATGTGGCTGACCGGCTCGCGGCGTTCGCGGCGGTCCAGATAGTCGGCGAGCGTCGCCTCCTGCTCCGCCGTCAGCGGGCGATAGGGATCGGTGACGATGTCGGCGCGGGTGGCGTCGGCGGCGGCCTCGACCATGAGCCGCGCGTCGATGACCGGACCGGCGAGGCCGGCGGCCTCCAGCCGGGCCTTGGCGGTCTGCCAGGCCTGCAGCAGGTTCAGGCTCATTGCGGCGGTTCCGGTTGGGTGCAGGCGTCGCCCACGGTCAGCCGGCCGCCGTCGGTGACGTGGACATAGACGCCCAGGTTCATGTGGCCGTAATTGTCGAACAGCGCCTTGACCACGTCCATGTCCCGCTCGGCGGTGGCGGGGTCGACATGGGTCGCAGCGCAGCGGACGATGGGCTTATAGACCTTCACCCGGGCGAAACCGACCATCAGCTCACGGCCGGCCCACTCGTTCTCCACCCAGGCGGGCCAGCCCTCGACATAGACGTTGCCCCGGAAGCGCAGGGGATCGACCGGCCGGCCCATCCGGGCCTCCAGGTCGCGAACCGTGGCCAGGTTGATGATCGAGACGTGGCCCAGGGGATGGTCCATGAACCGGTGGCCGGGGGCTTGGATGACCCGCAGCGGACCCTGCGCGGCGTCGCCCAGCAAGGCGGCCAGCCAGGCGGTGAAGGCGGCCTGGCCGGCCTCGTCGGCCATCGGGCCCTCGAAGTCCGGTTGGCCGGGCGCGCTGGCGCTCAGGGTGTGGCTCGCCTCGTCATAGGCGGTGCGGGCCTGGGCGACCTCGGGGATGGCCGCCAGGACCGTGAACTTCTGCTTGGAGATGAAGGCCGGCGCGGCGGGATTGAAACCCGAGGGCCCGTTCTCCACCGCATAGAGCCGGTCGCAGGGGAACGGTCCGCCTGACGTCAGGTCGGCATGACCCAGGCGCTCGGGCGTGAATCCCTTCACGGGATGGCGATAGAGGGCGGCGATGTGACCGGTCATGGTCCCTGGTAGCCGCAACGCTTGGCGCAATTCAAGCGTGGGATCGCCGAAGTCGCGGCGAGGAACGGCGCCAGGGCTGACGTGTTCAAGCCGTGCAACCGACGTCGGAGGCCGCGAGCTTGCCTAGGGAGAGAGGGATCGGTCACCGTGCGGGGCGGCTGGCCCTGCAGATGGCGCCCTGGGTCGGCCTGGCCGCCATGGCGGAGCTGTGGCGTCGCCGTGGGCTGGCCTCCAGGCCAGGCATGAGCGTCGAGGCCACCGCCACGCCGCATGCCTTCGACGCAACCGAGCCCGGCCGCGGGCGCCTGGCCCATGGTCCCCACCGCATCCCGCCGCGCGGCTGGAAGGATATCGCCTGGCGCACCTATCAGGAGATCGGCCGCGACCGGCTCTCGGCCGTGGCGGGCGGGGTCACCTTCTACACCCCGCTGGCCCTGTTCCCGGCCATCGGAGTCTTCGTCTCGCTGTACGGCATCTTCGCCGATCTCGGCGCGGTCCAGCAGCAGCTCACCGAGATGGCGACGGTGTTCCCGCGCGAGGTGGTCAGCATCGTCGGCGATCAGATGGTGCGCTTGGCGACCCGCCCTCAGGCCTCGCTCTCGCTGGCCTTCCTGGTCAGCCTGCTGCTGTCGATCTGGTCGGCCAATGCGGGGATGAAGGCGCTCTTCGAGGGCCTGAACGTCGCCTATGACGAGGAGGAGACGCGCAACATCGTCACCCGCACCCTGCTGACCTACACCTTCACCTTCGGGGCCCTGGTGTTCCTGGTGGTGATGACGGCGATCCTGGTGGCCGCGCCGCTGGCCCTGGAGCGGCTGGGCCTGCGCGCCCTGGCCGGGGTCTGGATCCCCCTGCGTTGGCTGGTGCTGCTGAGCGTGGCGGCGGCGGCCTTCTCGATGATCTATCGCTACGCCCCCTGCCGCGCCCGGGCCCGATGGCGCTGGGTCTCGCTGGGCGGCGTGCTCGCCGCCTGTTTCTGGCTGGGCGGTTCGCTGGGCTTCTCCTGGTACGTCAACAACGTCGCCCATTTCGACGTGACCTACGGGTCGCTGGGCGCGGTGATCGGATTCATGATGTGGATCTGGTTCTCCGTGATGGTCGTGTTGATCGGCGCGGAGCTCAACGCCGAGATCGAACACCAGACGGCGCTGGATTCCACCACCGGCCCGGAACAGCCGATGGGCGCGCGGGGCGCGGCCATGGCCGACACCGTGGGCCTGGCCTTCCACTTCGACGCCAGCAAGATCGCCAGCCGCGCCTGGACCGACGGCCAGCGTCAGGCGCAGCGCGTGCGCAAGGCGCTATGGCGTCAACCGAACTCGTCTTCCAACGCCGCCAACCGGGCGGCCTGATCCTCGGCGATCAGCGGATTGATCACGTCGGCGAGGCCTTCGCCCTCCATCACCTTGGCAAGGTTGTAGAGCGTCAGGTTGATGCGGTGGTCGGTCACCCGGCCCTGCGGGAAGTTGTAGGTGCGAATGCGCTCGGAGCGGTCGCCGGACCCCACCTGGCTCTTGCGGGCGTCGGCGCGGGCGCTGTCGAGCGCCTCGCGCTGCTGGTCATAGAGCCTCGCCTGCAGGACCTTCATGGCCCGGGCGCGGTTCTGGTGCTGCGACTTTTCCGAGGACGTCACCACGATCCCGGTGGGCAGGTGGGTGATGCGCACCGCGGAGTCAGTCTTGTTGACGTGCTGGCCGCCGGCCCCGGACGAGCGGTAGGTGTCGATGCGCAGGTCGGCGTCGCGAATGTCGATCTCCACGTCCTCGACCTCGGGCAGCACGGCTACGGTGGCGGCCGAGGTGTGGATGCGTCCGCCGGCCTCGGTGTCGGGCACCCGCTGGACGCGGTGGACGCCGCTCTCGAACTTCAGCTTGCCGAACACCCCGTCGCCGTTGATCGAGGCGATGATCTCCTTGTAGCCGCCGACCTCGCCCTCGGAGACCGAGTCGATCTCCACCCGCCAGCCCTGGGCCTGGGCGTAGCGCTGGTACATGCGAAACAGGTCGCCGGCGAACAGGGCGGCCTCGTCGCCGCCGGTGCCGGCGCGGACCTCCAAGATGGCCGAGGCGTTCTCGTCCTTGTCCTTGGGGGCCAGCAGCAGGGCGACCTGGCGCTCGAGCTCCGGCAGGCTATCGTTCAGCTTCTGCAGCTCCTCCTGGGCCAGCCCCGCCATCTCCGGGTCGCCGGCCTTGACCATCTCCTCGAGTTCCGGCAGCTCGTCGCGGGCCCGGGCCACGGCCCTGACCGCCTCGACCACCGGCTTCAGCTCGGCGTGCTCCTTGGAGAGCTTGACGATCTCGGTCCCGTCGGTGGCGGCTTCCATCCGCGCCTCGATCTCGCGGAAGCGGTCGAGCACCTGGTCCAGTCTGGCCTGGGGAAGTCGCACGGAGTCTGATCACCGAAGGAAAATGGGAGGCCTCCTCTAACGCTCCCACGCCAAGAAGCCAAACAAACGAAAAGGCCCCCGCCGCAAGGCGAGGGCCTTCAGGTCGTTGCCGTGAAGTTGCTTAGGCGCGAACGCCGGTCAGCGGGGCGTTACCAAACGCGCCCAGCTTGACGTTGCCGGTCATGCTGTCGCCGGCCACTGTGGCCGAGAATTCCAGCGTCATGGGCATGGGTTGGGTGATCGAGGTGGACCAGGTCAGCGTATCGCCGTCGACCTTGCCTTCGATGGTCTGCTCACCCATGCGACCCTTGGTGGAGCCGGTGAAGGTGTCACCGCTGGTGGTGATGGCCGCCTCGACTTCCTGCGCGCCCATAGGCGAATTGATGGTGATCTTCCAGTTGCCGTCCGCGGACATGGTGTCCCTCCCTGATTAGGCCGCGAACCTAAGCAAGCCTTGGCGTTTGGCGCAAGGGTGACGCGGGCGTCATTTTTGTGACATCCGTGCAATGTTCGGATTGTTTCGACCGTGGCGGGCGCCCGGGCGGCTGGTCACTCAGCGGCTTCCAGGGCCTGGTCCTGGGCCTTGGCGAGCTCGGCGGCCTTGGCCTCCACCAACTGGACGATGTGTTCGACCATCGCTTCGTTGTCCATCTTGTGGTGCGCCTTGCCGGCCATGTAGACCATGCCGGCGCCCTTGCCGCCGCCGGTGAAGCCGATGTCGGTCATCAGGGCCTCCCCCGGACCGTTCACCACGCAGCCGATGATCGACAGGCTCATGGGCTGGGAGATATGCGCCAGCCGCGCTTCCAGGGTCTCGACCGTCTTGATGACGTTGAAGCCCTGCCGCGCGCAGGACGGGCAGGCGATGATGTTGACGCCGCGGTGGCGCAGGCCCAGCGATTTCAGGATGTCGAAGCCGACCTTGATCTCTTCCACCGGGTCGGCGGCCAGGCTGACACGGATGGTGTCGCCGATGCCGGCCCAGAGCAGATTACCCATGCCGATGGCCGACTTCACCGTGCCGTTGCGCAGGGCGCCGGCTTCGGTGACGCCCACGTGCAGCGGGCAGTCGATGGCCTCGGACAGCTGCTGGTAGGCGGCCACGGTCATGAAGACATCCGACGCCTTCACGCTGATCTTGAACTCATGGAAGTCGTGGTCCTGCAGGATCTTGGCGTGGTCCAGCGCGCTCTGGACCATGGCCTCTGGGCAAGGCTCGCCATAGCGTTCCAGCAGGTGCGGCTCCAGGGACCCGGCGTTGACGCCGATGCGCATGGAACAGCCATGGTCGCGGGCGGCCTGGATGACCTCGCGGACGCGGGTCGCATTGCCGATATTGCCGGGGTTGATCCGCAGGCAGGCCGCGCCGGCCTTGGCCGCCTCGATGCCGCGCTTGTAGTGGAAATGGATGTCGGCCACGATCGGGACCTTGGAGGCCTTGACGATCGTGCTCAGCGCCGCGGTCGAGGCCTCGTCGGGGCAGGAGACGCGGACGATGTCGGCGCCGGCCTCCTCCAGCTGGCGGATCTGGTCGATTGTCGCCGCGGCGTCGGCCGTGAGCGTGTTGGTCATCGACTGGACCGTAATCGGCGCGTCGCCCCCCACCTCGACATTCCCCACCCGGATCTTGCGGGAAGGGCGGCGCGCGATGGCGCGCCAGGGGCGGAGATGGGTGTGATCTTGGGCGGTCATGGCGGCCGGAAAATAGGGCCTTTCACGGCAAACCCCAAGCCTGTGGGCGCATGGATCACAAATGTGTCGCGCGAAATGTCGGGCGCCTGGCGCCGGCGGCCGTCCTTGGGGCGACACCCCCGGGGCGACATGCCCTTCGAACCAGGAGTTCTACATGACCGCCGCAGAACAGATCCGCGCCCTGCTGCAGGCCCGCGCCGACGCCCTTCACGCCCGCGACACCTCCTCGGTGGTCGCGCCACTCGCCGAGGACGTTGTGACCTACGATCTCGACCCCCCGCTCGCCCATGCCGGGGGCAGGGGCCATGACCATGCGGGTCTTGAGCGATGGTTCGCCACCTGGCGCAGCCCGATCTCCTACCGGCTCGGGGAGCTGACGGTGGTGGCCGAGGGCGACGTGGCGTTCAGCTATTCGCTGAACCAGATCAGCGGGACCAAGGCCGACGGCGCCGAGATCGATCTGTGGTTCCGCTCCACGGTCTGCCTGCGCCGCATCGAGGGCGCCTGGCGGATCGTCCACGAGCACGCCTCGACGCCGTTCTACATGGACGGCAGCCAGCGGGCGGCGCTGGATCTGAAGCCGTAGGGCGGCGCTAGACCCTTTCCGGGTCAGAAGGAATCATCTGCCCGGATGAAAAGTGTCCATCTTCAAAAGTCTAGAGCGTGACGGCCGCCTGAACCGGCATCCACTTCAGGCTGTCACGTTCTAAAGCGCCAACTTTTCCAGGGAGGCGGTGGTGGCGGGCAGCAGGCCCTTGGATTGGCCGCCCACGAAGACCTGGACGGCGGCCGGATCCGAAACCTCGATCGTCAGGCCCTTCAGCGCCGGAGCGCGGTAGGCTTCCCCCGCCGAGAGTTGGCGGGCGAAGTAGACCGCGCCGTCGGCGCCGCGCACGATCAGCGAGGCCGACTTGCGGGCCTGCAACGTGACGACGGAGGCGCCGGGCTCGGCGCCATAGACTGCGCCGTTGGCGGCGAAGGTGGCGGGAAGGGTCTCGACGGGCTGTTCCGGCTGGGCCTGCGGGTTGGCCTTGGCCGCCTGCTTGGCGGCCTCTACTGCGTCGGACGAGCCGCCCGCGGCGGTCGCGTCCGCCAGGCCGGGGGTCTCGTATGGGGCGGGGGTGGTTGACTCGACCGGAGCCGGTAGCGGCGCGCCCAGAGCGAGGGGGCCGGCGGGCGGCGCCGCGTCCTGGCTGACCGGGGCCGACTGCGGCGCCGCGTGGGCGGGCGGGGTCTGGTCGTCCATGGTCCGCCGGGCGACGTTCCAGAGGACGATGGCGCCGACCAGCACCGTGCCGACCACCAGGATCAGGGTCAGCCGGGGGTCTTTCTCGTGACCGACGCCCACGGGCTCGCGGAGGGCGGTGTCTGGGGTGGGCTCCTCGGCCTTGAATCGGTCGACGGCGGCTTCGCCGTCCAGGCCCAGGGCGTTGGCGTAAGCGCGCACATAGCCGATCGTGAAGGGACGTGACGGGAGCTGTTCCAGCCGCATTTCCTCGATGGAGGCCAGATAGCTGCGGCGAATGCGGGTGATGTCGGCGAGCTGCTCCACGGTCAAGCCGCATGACTCGCGAACCGCTTTCAGGGCCGCGCCAATATTGGGGCCGCTGCTCAAGGTGGGCATGTTGGATTCAACCGGGCCGAGTTCGACGGGCTCGTCGCTCCGCAAATGCAGATTCGTAACCCGGCCAGTATCGAGCGCCATGGCTACCCGCAGCCCCTTTCATCATCCGCGACCAGAGGCGCGCGAAGACAGCCCGACCTGATAGCACGCACTCTTTAACAGTCTGTTGCGACTAGCAGATTTGGCCCCAAAATTCAATGCGCTGTTGCGTCGCGGCGAAGTCGTCGAGGTCGGCCGCCCGGCCCGTCGGCGAGGTCTTCTGGCGATGAATCGAGACCGAAATTGTGGCCAATGGCCAAGCTGCAGGCGGGGCCAGCCTTAGATGGCGAGGTACAATTTACGCGCGAGCGTCTCGATCTCGTTGCGGATCGAACCGGCGGACCCCTTGATCAGGGCCGAAACGCCGCGGCGGGCGGCCTCGCGGTCGCAGGACAGCACCATCTGCTTGACCGGTCCGACGCCGGCGGGCGGCATGGAAAGTCGCTCGAATCCAAGCGCCACAAGGACAAACGCCTCCAGCGGCCGGCCGGCCATCTCGCCGCACACCGAGACGGGGGTGCCGGTCTCGGCGCAGGCTCGCTGGATGGTCTCCAGGGCGCGCAGGGCCGGCGGCGACAGGAAGTCGTAGCGGTCGGCCACCCGCGGATTCCCCCGGTCGGCGGCGAACAGGTACTGCATCAGGTCGTTGGTGCCGACGCTGACGAAGTCGGTCATGGGCAGCAGGGCGTCCAGGTGCCAGATCAGGGCCGGAGCCTCGATCATGGCGCCGACGTCCAGGCGTGACGGCGCCAGGCGGCCACGGCGCTGGGCCCAGGCCACCTCGTGGTCCACCAGGGCGCGGGCGGCGCGGAACTCGTCGACGCTGGCCACCAGCGGGAACATGATCCTCAGGGGCCGGCCTTGGGCGGCGGCTATCAGGGCGCGCAGTTGCAGGCGCAGCAAGCCGGGCCGGTCCAGGCCCATGCGAATGGCGCGCCAGCCCAGCGCCGGATTCTCCTCGCGCTCGGCCTCCATGTAGGGAAGCACCTTGTCGCCGCCGAGGTCGAGTGTGCGGAAGGTCACCGGCATGTCGCCGGCCGCGTCCATCACCCGGCCGTAGAGCGCGGTCTGGGCGTTGAAGCGCGGCATTTCCTCGGCGACCATGAACTGGAACTCGGTGCGGAACAGGCCGATGCCCTCCGCGCCGGTCTCGACCAGGATGTCGAGGTCGACGTCGAGGCCGGCGTTCATCAGCAGCGTGATCTTGGCGCCGTCGCGGGTGAAGGCCGGGGTGTCGCGCAGCTTGGCGAACTCCGCGCGCCGCTGCAGCCGGACGTCGAGCCGGGCCTTGAGCGACTTCACCACGTCGGGGCGGGGCCTCAGATAGGCTTCGCCGGTCTCGGCGTCGACGATGACGGCGTCGCCCTCCGAGACCCGGTCGCGCAGGCCCGACAGGCGGCCGACGCAGGGGATGTCCAGGGCGCGGGCGACGATGGCCGCGTGGCTGGCCGAGGAGCCTTCCTCCAGCAGGAGGCCCTTCAGCTTGGTGCGGTCGTATTCAAGCAGATCGGCGGGGCCGAGGTTGCGCGCGATCAGGATGGCGTTCTCAGGCAGCTCCCGGGCCGAATGGGCGTCGCCCGACAGGTGGCGCAGCAGCCGGTCGGCCAGGTCCTCGAAGTCGTGCAGCCGCTCGCGCAGATAGGCGTCGCGGGCCTGGCCAAGGCGGGCGCGATGCTCGGAGCGCACGCGCTCCACCGCCGCCTCAGCGGTCAGGCCGTTGCGTACCGCGTCTTGAAGGCCGCGGTTCCAGCCTCGGTCGTGGGCGAACATGCGGTAGGTGTCGAGCACCTCGTAGGAGACGTCGGCCAGCAGGCCGTGCTGGCCGTCCAGCATCTCGTCGATCTGGGCCTGCAGGCTGGCGATGGCGGTCTCGAGCCGCGCCTCCTCGGCTACTACGTCGTCGGCGAGCAATTGCGACGGCGCCACCGGCGGCTCGTGCAGCACGGCCACGCCCAGCGCCAGGCCGTCGGCGAACTTGGCGCCCTTCAATCGCTCGGGCTTGTGGGGGGCAAGCTCGACACCCTTGAGTTCGCCCTCGGAGATCAGCTCGCCGCCGGCCACCATCTCGGCCAGAACCATGGCGACGATCTGCAGGTCCTCGACCTCGTCGTCGACATAGACTCGCTCGGTGCGGTTCTGGACGACCAGCACGCCGATGGCGCGGCCGCCACGCAGCAGGGGCACGCCCAGGAAGGCGTGGAACGGGTCTTCGCCGGTTTCCGGACGATAGGAGAAGGCCGGGTGGTTGGGCGCGTCCGACAGGTTGAGCGGCCTGCCCAGGCGCATGATCTCGCCGACCAGCCCCTCGCCGGTCTTCAGGCGCGTCACGTGGACGGCTTCGGGATCGAGGCCCTCGGTGGCGAACAGCTCGATGTCGCCTGCCGCCCGGCGCATGTAGAGAGAGCAGACTTCGGCCACCATCGAGCGGGCGATGATCCGCACCACCGTGTCCAGGCGCGCCTGGGCCGGTCCGCCCGAGGCCAGCGCCTCGCGGATTTGACGCAGCAGGCTTCGCTGTCCGCGAATGGCGACGCCCTGGAAGGCCATCGGCCGTTTCTCTCCCTCGTTCAATCCGCTCCTAGCAGCTTTGGATGTCGGAACGGAGATGGAAAAGCCGTCCTAGCGTCAACGTGAGGCGCGACCGAGCAGTTCGCTCCGCCCACCCCGCATTTTGCGCTGTTCTTGGACATCGATGTCAAAACCGGCGCCTTCGAAGTCCTGGCGCGCCGCCCCCGAGGCGCCCATAGTCGCCGCCAAGAACAAGGTGCGTCTGGGGAGGCGACGATGCGGAAGACCTGGCTGCCATTCGTGGCGGGCGTATTGCTGATCCTGGCCGGATCGCTGCTAGCCCATACGATCCAGACCTCGGGCGGCATAACCGTCGCCGACGTGCGCTTCGCCGGCGACAAGGGCACGACGCTCTCGGCCCTGGTCTACACGCCGTCGGGCGCAACCGCGGCCAATCCCGCGCCGGCGGTGCTACTCAGCCACGGCTATATCAACACCCGCGAGATGCAATCGGCCTTTGCCATCGAACTGGCCCGGCGCGGCTTCGTGGTGCTGTCCATCGACCAGTCCGGCCACGGCTATTCGACCGGCATCGTGGGCAGCAACGACTTCGGCGGGCCAGCGGCTCTGCGCTACCTGAAGAGCCTGCCGCAGGTCGATAAGGCCAACATCGGCCTGGAGGGCCACAGCCTGGGTGGCGGTCCGGTGGTCGGCGCGGCGGCCTCGGACCCGGCGGGCTACAAGTCGGTGGTGCTGGAGGGCTCGACGCCCGCCATCGGCGCGGTGTTCGGTGGCCAATCCAAGGTCGAGCTTCGCAACCTCGCCATCGTGTTCGGCGGCTATGATGAGTTCGCCCAGTTGATGTGGCAGGTCGAAAAGGGGTCGGACATCGCCAAGTCCAAGGCGTTGCAGGCCCTGCTCCGGACGAGCGCGCCTGTCGTCGAGGGTCAGGTCTATGGCGACATCGGCGCGGGTACGGCCCGCGTGCTGCACAATCCGGCCATCACCCATCCGTGGGAGCACTTCTCGGTCGCGGGCGTCGCCCCGGCGATCGACTGGTTCCAGCAGACCCTGGACGGGGAGGCCAACCCCCTGCCGCCGACCCAGCAGATCTGGATATGGAAGGAGGTCGGCACGCTGGTCGGCTTCGCCGGACTGGTGGTGCTGATGCTGGGCGCGTTCCAACTTCTGCTGGCCGCGCCCTGGTTCTCCGGCCTGGCCCAACCCGCCCAACCGGCGGCCGAGACCAAGGGCCGCCGCTGGTGGCTGGCCTTCGTGCTCACGACCGTGATCCCGGCCGCCACCTTCTTCCCGCTGATGAAGGTCGGCCAACTGTTCTTCCCGCTGCCGGTCTTCCCGCAATGGATCACCAACCAGCTCCTGGTCTGGGCGCTGGTGAACGCCGTGATCACCCTGGTGCTGGGCCTGGTCCTGAAGGCCGCCAAGCCCGCGTTCCGCACCGACTGGCTCCGGAGCGCGGCGATCGCGGTGGCGACGGTCGGGGTGGGCTACGCCTCACTGGCCCTGGTCGACGCCCTGTGGGCCGTCGACTACCGGTTCTGGGTGCTGGGCCTGAAGCCGCTGGACGGCCTGCACCTCACCTACGCCCTGGCCTACCTGCCGCTCTGGACCCTGTTCTTCCTGGTCGCGCTCCGCGCGCTGCACACGAATCTCGCCGTGAAGGGCGAGGGCAAGGGACAGTATGTCGCCGCTGCGCTCGCCATGTGCCTGGGCTTCGTGGTGCTCGAGGCGATTCAGTACGCCAGCCTGTTCGCCACCGGCGTCCTGGCCATGGCCGAACCGCTGAACACCATCATCGGCATCCAGTTCGTGCCGCTGCTGGCCATCGTCGGCGTGATCGCGGTCTTCACCTACCGCCGGACCAATTCCTATGTGCCGGGCGCCCTGATCTGCGCCCTGTTCATCACCTGGTACGTGGTGTCAGGCACGGCGACGCACTGGTCGCCGGACTTTCAGTTGCCGATCCCGGGACGGGGCTAGGGTTTGGCGACCCGCTTCGCCATCCAGAGATCGGGCTTGCCGTAGCCGTTGGCGTCGGGGATCAGCCCGACCGGCTCATAGCCGTGACGGCGGTAGAAGAAGAACGGGTGGCCGGTGGTTGGCGCGATGGTCGCCAGCTTGGCCAACGCGTCGGGAAAGAGTTCGACCCCGAACAGGCTGGTGCCGCCGACCTCGTCGTCCGTGCCCAGATAGACCGTCAGCTTGCCCATGGCCGCGGCGCGGGCCTCCAGGGCGGCCAGCAGGGCCGCGCCGATCCCCTGGCCCTGGCGCGCCGGGACGACCGCCAGGGGGTGCAACTCCAGCCCATGGGAATAGGTGTCGATCCCACCGACCACACCCAGCACGACGCCGTCCTCGATCGCGGCCAGGGCGAAGCGTTCCGGGTTGGTGAAGAAGGTCTCGATCTCAGCCGCCGCGCCGTCGGGGCCGGTTCCATAGGCGCCGACATGGGCGAAGGCCGCGGTCAGCACCCGCGCGGCCTGTCGGCGCTGGTCGTCGGTCAGGGCTGCGAAGTCGACGATGTCCATGGGGTCACGACATAGGCGCAGCGCCGGGCTCCCGCCAGGATGTGCTCGACGCGCTCGACCCTGGCCGGGGCCAGCATCATCTCGAACAGCGCCAGCTCTGAACGGCAGAAGCCCTGGCAGGCGGTGGCCGCCGCACAGATCGGACAGTGGTTCTCGATGAGCAGGTAAGACCCGTCGTCGCGCGCGCTCCACTGCGCCATGTACCCCTCCGCGGCGCGGATCTGAGCCAGGCGTTCCAGACGCGCCTCGAGGGTGGCCGCGTCCTTCAGGGCCTTGCGATAGCCGGCCTCGGTCGCCGCCTCCCGCCGCTTGATCAGGCGGTCCAGGCCCGCCTCGCCGAACTCGCCGCGGACGGCGTCAAGCAGTTCGACGGTCATCTGGGCGTGGGTGTCGGGGAAGCGTCGGTGTCCGAGGGCGGTCAGCGACCACGACCGCCGCGGCCGACCCACGCCCGCGCGTTCCAGTGTGTGTTCGACGACGCCTTCGGCGGCCAGCTTTTCCATTTGCAGACGAGCGGCCTGACGGGTCACACCCACCGCCTGCGCCAGCGCGCCGGTCTGGGCGGGGCCCTTGCTCTTCAAGAGCAGGAGGATCTGGTCGGCGGTCGTGCGCATTTGACAAGTATATAGTTGCAAAACTAGAGCGCCAGGTCTACCTCGAATTTGTAAAGGCGGAGATTGTCAAATGACGGCAGGGGCGCGGGCGGACGGAAGCTGGGCCGATGTGCTGGGCGACGGCCGTCTGCCGCGCTTCGTGCTGATCTGCCTGGGCGTCTGGATCAGCGCCGCCGACTCCATGGTCACCGCCACCATCATGCCCAGCGTCGGCGCCGACCTGGGCGGCTACGCCTATTTCGGCTGGGCCACGGCAGGGTTCCTGCTGGGTTCGGTGCTGGCCGGGGCGAGCTCGGGCCTCTTGGCCCTGCGCTTCGGCCTGCGCCGGGCGACGGCGGCCGCGGCGCTGCTCTATGCGCTGGGCTGCGCCATGAGCGCGGCGGGGCCGGACATCGCCAGCTTCCTGGTAGGGCGCCTGCTACAGGGCCTGGGCGGGGGCTGGGTGGTCGGCTTCTGCTCGGTCGCCATCGGCCTCCTGTTTCCCGACCGGCTGCTGCCGCGGGTCTATGCCTCGATCACGGCGATCTGGGGCGTGGCCAGCCTGCTCGGCCCGCTGATCGGGGGCGTCTTCGCCGACCTGGGCGCCTGGCGCTGGGTGTTCTGGATGTTCGCCATTCAGGCGGTCGCCGTCGCGTGGGCCGCCTACGTCATGCTGCCGGCGGGCGAGCGTTCGGCCGGCGACAGCCGGGTGGCCTGGCCGCAACTCGGCCTGATCGCGGCCGGGGTCGCCGCCATCGGCCTGGCCGACATCGTCCATGACTTCGCCCGCTCCGCGGCCCTGGTCGTGCTGGGCGTCGGCCTGCTGATGGCCATGGTCTGGCTGGACGAGCGGTCGGTCGTGCGCCTGCTGCCCAAGGGATCGGCCCGGCTGACGACCATGGCGGGCTCCGGCTTCGCCACCATGTTCCTGCTGACCGCGGCCTCCATGGGCTTCTCGATCTATGGGCCGGCGATCCTGCAGAACCTGGCCGGGCTCTCGGCGCTGCAAGCGGGCTATGTGATCGCCGCCGAGGCCGCGGCCTGGACGGTCCTGGGGCTCGCCGTGGCGCACCTGACCGGAGCCTGGCCCAACCGGATGATCCGTCTGGGCGCGGTGGTGGCGACCCTGGGGGTGGGGTTCAGCGCGCTGGTCTTCCCCCTCGGCTCGGTGCCGGGCGTGGTGGTCGCCGGCCTGTTCCTGGGCGGTGGCTTCGGCCTCTCCTGGGCCTTCATGAGCCAGGCCGTCTTGGCCTCGCTGCCGGACCACGAGCGGGCCATAGGCGCGGCCGGCATGACCACCGTCAGGCTCACCGGCTCGGCGGTCGGAGCGGCGGCGGCGGCGGCGGTGGCCAATCTGGTCGGGTTCGCCGAGGGCCTGTCGGAGGCCAGCGCCCGCGCGGCGGGCCTTTGGGTGTTCGCGTCCATCCTGCCGGTTTCGATGCTGGGGGTTTGGACGGCGTGGCGGCTCAGCGCGCCTCGGCCCCAGGAGACACCGCTCCCAGCATGATCCGCGACAGGGCGCCGACCGCCGCGGCGCGCGCCATCCGCCCGTTGGCCGCGGCATAGGACAGGGCGTCGGCGGCGCCGATGATCCCCAGCAGCACCGCGCGGCCGTCGGGGCCGGGCAGGTCGACGAACCGCGACAGGGCCTGGCCGTAGAGGTCGACATAGCCGTCGCGCAGAGCCTCGCGGAAGCCTTCCATCTCCTGGGCGCCCGACAGGGCCGCGGCGATGGCGCCGAACTCGGGCCCCGCCGTCAGCACGCAGTCCACATAGGCCGCGCTCAGTATGGCGACCACGTCCTCGAGCGTCCGGGCGCGGCTGGCCAGGGCCGCCTGGGTCGCCTGGGCCTGGAGGTCGTCATAGTGGCGATAGAGGGCGATCAGCAGGCCGGCGCGGGTGCCGAAATGCTCGTAGGCGATGGGCTTGGTGACACCGGCCCGCTCCGCCAGATGGGCCAGGGTCAGGGCGTCGGTCCCCTCGGCGCGCACGATGGCCGAGGCGGTTTCCAGAAGCTGGGTCCGCCGCTGCTCGCGAGGCATCCGCTTGGCGGGCACACAGATCCTTCCCTGTTCATCGCATGCCCAAAGGACGCTTGACGGCCTGGTCGCTCCGCGTATGTTACGTTTCGTAACTTACGGATCGTAATATGTCGACAGTTCTAGCGGAAGCGCCCATGACGGCCAAGTCTATTCAGATCGCGCCGGTCACGCCCGACCAGGCCGAGGCCTTCGCCGGCCAGATCCCCGGGCTGATCCGCGCCACCGGGCCGGTGAGCTACGACTATCAGTTCGGGCCGGGCGGGAGCCTGCTTGAGCGCATGGTGGCGGCCTCCTGGGCGACAGCCGAGACCCTATTCGCCTCAGCCTGTACGACGCTGGCCACCGAGGGCGACGAGCTTCTGGGCCTGGAGCTCGGCTTCGAGGGGCCGAACTTCTACCGGTTCAAGGACAATCTCGTGGCCCTGGCGGGCGACCTGATCGCGCAGGGCGTCGTCACCTTCGACGAGTTGAAGGGCCTGGGCGACCGGGCCGAGGCGGCCAGCTATCTGAACGCCCATGTGCCGGAGGGCGTCTACTACCTGCACGCTCTCTCGACCCCGGAACAGCATCGCGGGAAGGGGGCCGGAAAGCGCCTGCTCGCCGCGGCGATCGAGCGCGCGCGGGCCGCCGGCCATCGTGAGTTGCAACTGGACGTCCTGGCCGACAATCCGGCGGTGGGCTTCTACCAGGCCAACGGCCTGCGCATCCTGGCCGAGACCCGCTCGCCGATGCTTTCGCGCGACCACGGCTTTCCCAGCGAGCTGCGCATGGCGGTGACGCTGTGAGGATCCTGATCGCCGGCGGGTATGGCCTGGTGGGCGGGCTGGTCGCGCGTCATGTCCGGGCCGCGGGCCACGACGTCGAACTGATCCTCGCCGGGCGGCGTCCCGAGGAGGGCGCGGCGCTGGCGGCCCAGTTGGGCGCGCGCGCCGTGCGGCTCGACGTTGCCGACCCCGAGCCGGGCCTGGCGGCGGCCGGTCCCGTCGATCTGGTGGTGGCCGCGCTGCAGGACCCCGGCGACGCCTTGCTGAGCACGACCCTGCGCGCCGGGGCGGCCCACATCGGGATCGTGCGGACGGCTGAAACCATGGCCTCCAGCGCCATCGCCGTCTGCGCCGCGGCGCCTGCGCGTCCGGCCCTGATGCTGGGCCATTGGCAGGCCGGGGTGCTGACCCTCGCCGCCCAGGGCGCAGCGCGGGCCTTCGATACGGTCGAGGCCGTCGCGCTGGCGGCGCTCTACGACTATGCTGACCCCATCGGGCCGATGACCGCGGGCGACAGCGAGGGCTTCGTGGGCCGCGCCCTGATCCGGCGCGACGGGATCTGGACCTCGGTGAACGCCGCCGAGGCCGGCCGCCGGGTGGCGCGCCGGGGGCAGGACGATTTCGACGCCATGCCCATGGGCGTGCTCGATGTCCCGGCCCTGGCCGCCGTCACCGGCGCGCGCGACGTGCGCTTCGACCTGGGGACCGGCGAGTCGATGGGAACCCAGGCGGGGCGGGCGGCCTCGCACGATCTCTTCATCGACATCACCGGCGAGGCCGGCGGCGAGGTTGTCACCCGCCGCACCCTGGTCACCGATCCCCGCGGCCAGGCGCACCTGACCGCCCTGGGCGTCCTGGTCGGCGTCGAGCGGATCCTCAACCTGGACGGCGCGGGCCCGGCGCGCGGCGGCCTGGCCTTCCCGGAGAGCTTCCTCGACGCCCCCACGGCGCTCGCCCGGTTCGAGGCCTTCGGGGTGGTGATCGAGACGCAGGACCTGCCATGACCACGACCATGCGCGCCCTGGCCCCGGCGCCCGATGGGCGGATGCAGCTCGTCCAGGTCCCGATCCCAAGCCCGGGCCCGGGTCGGATCTTCGTCGAGGTGAAGGTCTCGGCGGTGAACGAGATGGATGTCCAAGTCCGCGCGGGCGGTTGGGGCCCGCAGGTGAAGCGGTTCCGCAAAACGGGTCCGGTGGTCACCGGGTTCGAGTTCGCCGGCGTCGCGCGCAGCGACGGCGCCCGGATCAAGGTGGGCGACCGGGTGATCGGCTATGTCCACGTGCTCGACGGTCCCCGCGTCCACGCCGACTTCGCCTGCGTCGCCGAGGCGGACATGCAGGTCATTCCGCCGGACCTGAACGACGAGGACGCTGCTGCCCTGGTGGTGATGGGGCTGACCGCGATCGAGATCCTGGAGCGTCTCAAGCGGCTGTCCGTCGGCCAGCGCTGCCTGGTGATCGGAGCGGCCGGCGGGGTCGGCGCCTACGCGGTGCAATTGGCCCGGAGCCAGGGCGCGTCGGTGGGCGCCGTCTGCTCGTCGGCCAACGCCGGCTGGGTGGAGTCGCTGGGCGCGACCGAGATTCGACCCTACGAGAGCGAGCCGAGATACCGGCCGGGCGACCGCTTCGACCTGGTCATCGACTGTCCGGCCAAGTTCTCCTTCAGGGAGGCGGCGCCATGCCTGGCCAAGGACGGGATGTACGTCACCACCAATCCGCTGGCCGATGCGGCCGGGTTCGCCCGCGCGGCGCTCACCTCGCGCAAAGCGGGCTATCTGATGATGCTGACCACCACGCCCGCCAAGCTGTCGCGGCTGGTCGAACTGCACGGGCAGGGCGCGCTAAGGCCGGTGATCGACGGCGTCTTCGACATGGAGGACGCCGACGCGGCCTTCGATCGCTTCGAGACCCGCGGGAAGCAGGGGCGGGTGCTGCTGAAGATCTCGTCCTAGAGTTGGTCCAGCCCGAAACCCGCGTGCAGGGCGCGGACGGCGAGCTCGGTATAGGCCGCGTCGATCAGCACGCTGATCTTGATCTCGCTGGTGGAGATCACCTGGATGTTGACGCCCTTCTCGGCCAGGGCCTGGAACATGGTCTTCGCCACGCCGGTGTGGCTGCGCATCCCCACCCCGATCACCGAGACCTTGGCCACGTCCTCGTTCACCTGGACGTCGTCGAAGCCGATCTTCGGCTGGGCGGCGCGGACGATCTCGACGGCGCGCTGGGCGTCGCGCTTGCCGACGGTGAATTCCATATTGGCCGTGTCGGCCGTGCGCGCGTGGCTCTGGACGATCATGTCCACGTTCACATTGGCGTCGGCGAGCGCGCCGAAGATCACCGAGGACACACCCGGATGGTCGGGCAGGCCGAACAGGCTGATCTTCGCCTCGTCGCGGCTGTAGGCGACGCCGCTAACGATCCGCTTTTCCATGATCTCTTCCTCGTCGCACACGATGGTGCCTTGGCCGGGCGCTTCGCCGGGCTCGACAAAACTGGACAGCACCCGCACCGGCACGTTCTGCGCCATGGCGAGCTCAACCGAACGAGTCTGCAGCACCTTGGCCCCCAGTGAGGCCATCTCCAGCATCTCCTCATAGGAGATCTTGTTGAGCTTGCGGGCCTTGCTCTCGATCCGCGGGTCGGTGGTGTAGACGCCGTCGACGTCGGTATAGATGTCGCAGCGGATGGCCTTCACCGCCGCGGCGATGGCCACGGCGCTGGTGTCGGAGCCGCCGCGGCCCAGGGTGGCGATGCGGTTGTCGCGGGTCACGCCCTGGAAGCCGGCGATCACGGCGATCTCGCCGGCGTCGAGCGCCTTGTCGAGGTTCTCCGAGGGAATGTCGTCGATGCGGGCGCGGCCGTGGGCGTCGTCGGCGATGATCGGGATCTGCCAGCCCATCCACGACCGGGCGGGCAGGCCCATATTGCGCAGGGTCATGGCCAGCAGGCCCGCCGTCACCTGCTCGCCCGAGGCGACCACGGTGTCGTATTCGTCGTCGGAGGGGTTCAACCCTTGCCCCGCCGCGCCGGCGCCGTCGGTCCAGGCGACCAGCTCGTTGGTCTTGCCGGACATGGCCGAAACCACGACGGCGACGCGATGTCCGGCCGCGACCTCGGCGGCCACCAGCCGTCCGACGCGCCGGATGCGCTCCAGGTCGGCCACGGACGTGCCGCCGAATTTCATCACCAGCCGGGACAGGGCGAGGACTCCGCGTGAGGGGAAAGGCTGCGCCTCATAGCGGCACGAACCGCAAGGGGCAATGTCTGCCTGTCACCCGAGCGGAAAGCAGCCTTTCCGGCAAGATGGCGCCCGCCCATGGGCCTTCGTCGCATGGGGACTAGCGCGCCGGGCCGCGCGGGTGGAAAAGGGCGGCGATGATCGCCGCCGCCACCTCCATCGACCCGCAAGAGGTCGAGCGCTTCTCCCGCATCGCCGCCGAATGGTGGGATCCGCGGGGCAAGTTCGCGCCCCTGCACAAGTTCAATCCCGTGCGCCTGTCCTTCATCCGCGAACAGGCCCTGGTCCGCTTCGGGCGCGCCGCCGCCGCGCGGCGGCCGTTCGAGGGCCTGCGCCTGCTGGACATCGGCTGCGGCGGCGGGCTGCTCAGCGAACCGATGACGCGGCTGGGCTTCCAGGTGACCGGCGTCGACGCCTCCCCGCGCGGTATCGGCGCCGCCTCGGCCCACGCCGCCGAGCAGGACCTCGCCATCGACTACCGCGCCTCGACCGCCGAGGACCTGCTGGCCGCCGGCGAACCGCCCTTCGACGTGATCCTCAACATGGAGGTGATCGAGCACGTGGCCGATCCCGGCGCCTATCTGCGCGACTGCGCCCGCTTGCTGGCGCCGGGCGGCCTGATGGTGGTGGCCACCCTCAACCGCACGCTGAAGGCCTTCGCGCTCGCCAAGGTGGGCGCCGAATATGTCCTGCGCTGGGTGCCGGCCGGGACCCACGACTGGAACAAGTTCCTCAAGCCCGAGGAGCTGCGCGGCTTCCTCGAGCGCGAACCGGTGGCCGTCCAGGGCCCCTTCGGCGTCGCCTACGATCCCCTGGGCGGGCGATGGTCCCGCTCCTCCGACTGCGACATCAACTACATGATGACGGTCACCCGCGACCCAGCGTAAAGAGGGTCCTCAAGGGGAAGTATCCATGCCTTCGATACGCGTGCTCAGCCACGCATTCCGCGCCTGGCGGCGCAATATGAAGTGGGCCAAGCACGAGCCCGAGACTCCATACCTCGCCGACCTGTTGTCCGGATCGCCGGTGTGCCTGCACGTGGGCGCCAGCGACGGCCGCCATTCCTATGTGATGACCCAGGTCGCGCCCGACGCGCGCATCTACGCCTTCGAGCCCTCGGCCTTCACCTTCGAGGTGCTCAAGCTCTGCCTGAGCTGGCACGGTATCGCCGACCAGGTGACCCCGATCCACGCCGCGGTCTCCGACATGCCGGGCGAGCTGCTGCTGGTGACGCCGAAGAAGACCTCCGGCCGCATGGGCCGGGCCTACGCCTTCGTCGCCGAGGCGCCGCCGGAAGGAAAGGTGCGCCCCGACCTCGAGGACACCGGCGTGGAGCTGCAGCCGACCCCGGTGGTGACGCTCGACGGCTATTGCCGCGCCCATGGCGTGACCCGCGTCGACTTCATCCGCATGGACATCGAGGGCGCCGAGCAGAAGGCGCTGAAGGGCGCCGAGCACGTCATCGACCGCGACCTGCCCCATGTGCTGCTGGAGATCCACCCGATCATGTTGGAGAGCCGTTTCGGCGGCTCGGCCGAGGCGGTGATCGATATCTTCCGCTCGCGCGGATACCGGATGTTCGCGCTCAACGGCGACCGGCTGGAGGAGCGCACCACGGTGGCCCCGGACGTGCCGTGGAAGGACTATTTCTTCGTCCATCCCTCGCGCGCCCCCAACCTGCCGGACGGTGTCTTCAAGGCGCGGATGGCGGCCTGAGCGATGATCGACCCCGCGCCTGCCGATCCGTCGCCTGACGGTCTTTGGGTGTTCGACGGGGTCTGCAACTTCTGCTCGGGCTCAGTGCGCTTGGCGCTGGCCCTGGATCGAGACAAAACGCTGCGGTTCACGCCGATGCAGTCGCCCTACGGGCGGCTGTTGGCGGCGAAGGCGGGTCTCGATCCGGATGCGCCCAATACCTTCGTGTTTTTCGATCGCGGCCGTGCCTTGGGCGCTTCGGACGCCGTCATGGCCCTGGCGGCCCGGTTGCCGGCGCCCTGGCGGTGGGCGACCGTCCTGCGGTTCGTGCCGAGGCCCCTGCGGGACGCGACCCATGGCTGGATCGCCCGTAACCGCTACCGGCTCATGGGACGTCGTGAGAGCTGCATGGTTCCCACCCCGGAGATCCGCGCCCGCTTCATCCTTGAGCCGCCGATACCGTGAACCATCGCGTCGTCCTGGTGGGCGCGACGGGCGCGTTTGGCGAACGCCTGGCCCGGCTGCTGGCGGCCTGGCCCGATATCCGGCTGGTCTTGGCCGCGCGAAGGTCAGCCCCGCTACATGCCCTCGCTGCCGAACTGGGATGCGAGGCGGCGCGCATCGATCGCGACCAGCCAGAAGGCCTGGTTGCCTTGCGCCCCTGGGCCGTCGTCGACGCCGCCGGTCCCTTCCAGCATAGCGACCTGCGCTTGGCCCGGGCCGCCATCGGCTACGGAGCCCACTACGTCGACCTAGCCGACGCCCGTGATTTCGTGGCGGCCTTTCCGGACGCACTCGACGCGGAGGCTCGCGCGGCCGGAGTGCTCGCGGTCACCGGAGCCAGCTCGACTCCGGCGCTCTCCAATGCGGTGCTGGACCGCCTGACCGCCGGCTGGACCATCGTCGACGAGATCTCGGTGGCGATCTCCCCTGGCGCCAAGGCGCCGCGCGGCCTCTCCGTCATGCAGGCGATCCTCTCCTATGTCGGCTCGCCCGTGCCACTGTTCACGAGCGGACGGTGGCGCGAGGCGCCGGGCTGGAGCGGCGTGCGGCGACTGGACTTCCCAGGCCTCGGACCTCGCCTGGCCTCCCTGTGCGAGACCCCCGACCTCGACATCCTGCCGGCCCGGTTCGCCGTGCGGCGCGAGGTGCGATTCATGGCGGGGTTGGAGCTCGCGCCGCAGCATCTCGGCCTTTGGCTGCTCTCCTGGGCCGTTCGCTGGCGGCTGATCGGCTCCCTGGTTCCCTTCTCGCGTCCCCTGCTGTGGGCGGCGGGCCTCGCGGCGGGGCTGGGCTCGGATCGAGGCGGCATGCTGGTGACCGCTGACGGCCAGGGGCCGGATGGCGGCCGCATCGCCGCCAGGTGGGCTCTCTGGGCTGAGGACGGCGCCGGACCCAACGTGCCGGTCGCCGCCGCCGCCGCCCTGCTGCGCGGCCTGGCGAGCGGTGAGATCGCCGTACGCGGCGCCCAGGCCTGCGTCGGCCTGCTGAGCCATGACCAGATCCTGGCCGAACTCGCCCACCTACCGATCTTCACCCGCACCGACGAGGCCTGCCCCGACCATCCCTCCCTGCTGCGCCGAGTGCTGGGATCGCGGGTCGACGCCCTGCCGACGCGGGTGGCGCAGGTCCATGCCGGTGAGGCGCCGGCGACATTCCAGGGGCAGGGCAGGGCGCGGGGTTCCCGCTCGCTGCTCGCCCGGCTGGCGCGCGCCTTCGGCGGCCTGCCCGAGCCCGGCGACTATCCCAACCTGGAGGTCGACATCGTTCCCGACGCGACGGGCGAAGCCTGGACCCGGCGGTTCGGCGGCCGGGTCTTTCGTTCGCGGCTCGTGAGCCTGACCGCAGTCGGCGAGTTCGAGGAGCGGGTCTGGCCGCTGACCTTCGCCTTCAATATCGACCTGGCGCCGGATGGTTTCCGCTGGCGGCTCCGGCGCTGGCGCCTGGGCCCGCTGAAGCTGCCCAGGGCGTTGGCCCCGCGCGTGCGGGCCACCACGTTCGCCCGCGACGGAGCTTATCGGTTCAGGGTGCTGGTGGCCCATCCGGCGATAGGCGTGATCTTCGCCTATGCGGGACGGCTGGATCCCTAGCGAGCATCCCGGACGGCGTCCCGGAATGGCGGCCTTAGCCGCGGTCGGGAAGCGGCCCCTGCGAGCCGCTTCCCCTGGGCGATCAGTCCGGGAACTGGATCAGGGCGTCGAATTTCACGCCCCGGCGCATGGCCTGCAGGGGCGCGGTGTCAGAGTAGACGATCTCCTCGATCACCTTGCCGTCGCGCAGGGTCAGCTTGTCCACGCCGCGCCAGGTGACGACACGCCCGCCGTACCGGTTGGAGCTCTCCCACTCGATCACGACCACGTCGCCGCGCGAGGTCCAGTCGATCAGCTTCCAGGTGAGGTCGGGCGCATTGACCTTGGTCAGGTCGTTGAGCTTGCCGATCTCGTGGCCCCCGATGATCCGGCTTGCGAAGGGGTAGTGCAGCTTGCCCTCGGCGTGCCAGAGCGCGAGAAACGCCTGGCCGTCCTTGGCGGCCCAGGCCGCCGCGAACCTGTCGACGAACGCCTGCTTGTCGGTCTCGTTCATTGCTATCCTCCGATGCGATGCCCGAGCCATAGGCCGGCCCCGATCGGGCGTCTGGCGCGATACGGACTCGACCGTCGGCGCGGGGGTTCCGGGGTCGGAGGGCTGCGCGGCCGCGGCCGGCGGGCACAGGGTCAGGGCGAGCAGGAGGGCTGTCGCGCCAAGGATTGTCTTGTTCATCGTCTCGCCTGTTTCATGGGAGACGGCGATGTAGCGGTCTGGGTTGGGTGAGGCTGGCGGGGTTCGGACCCGACCTGCTGGCGGCTAGCGTGGTGCGCCTGAGCACAACCCGCTATGATTGCGCTTGCCCAAGCTCTAGCTTTCCATGGTTGGTGGAGTCAGTTGGATGCAACGATCGCTAGTTTCGGGCGCGATACTTGCGGCGGTCGTTCTCTGCCTTCCCACGGTCGGCGCTTGCGCTGAGCGGCCGCGTTCGACGGATCGACAGGCGAGATTCCCAACGGGCGCTGCGCAGGCGGCGGCTTTCAGGCGCGGAATGAGCTCTTTTCAGCGCAAGGACTACGCGTCCGCCATTCCGGCGTTTGATGAAGCCATTCGACTGCAGCCGGAATTCGCAGTGGCGATAGCACAGCGCGGCTTCGCTCACATCGAGGTCGGCAATTACGGGCTAGCCATTTCAGATCACGACACGGTCCTGAAGCTCGCATCTGATAGTCCGCAGGCCTGGGTGAATAGCTGTTGGGCGCGTGCGGTTGCGAACTCGGAACTGGATCAAGCCCTAGCGCTCTGTGATCGGGCTGTGGCCTTGAGGCCAGACGTCAGTGCGCTGGACTCGCGCGGGTTCGTGCGATTTCGCCGAGGCGAGTTTGCCTTGGCGATATCGGACTATACGGCTGCGATCCTCAGCTCGCGGTCGGGCAGCTCGCTCTTTATGCGAGGAGTGGCCAAGTCGCGCATGGGGTCTGACGCTGGAGGCCTGGCGGATATTCGCTGGGCGCGGAGAATCGATCCCGGTGTCGCTGATCGCTACTCGCGTTTCGGCGTGGCCATGAACGCGAAGTAGCGGCGCAGTCGTTCGTCCTCAAGGGTGTGCAGAAAGGCCGCTCCTTCCGGCTGGCATGCGGAAGGCCAGGGCCTTACCCTCATCTGAACAACGATAAGGGAGAAGGTCGCCGATGCTGGCTCTGATGATGGACCGGGCGCTGAGCCTGCCGTCGATCCTGGAATACGCCGCGACCTATCATGGCGACCGCGAGGTGGTGACGCGCACCCTCGAGGGGCCGATCCATCGCTACACCTATGCCGAGGCCCTGAAACGCGCCAAGCGGATGGCCAATGCGCTCACCGCGCTCGGTGTGAAGCCGGGCGACCGGGTGGCGACCCTGGCCTGGAGCACCTATCGCCACTTCGAGCTCTATTACGCCGTGTCCGGGATCGGGGCGATCCTGCACACCATCAATCCGCGGCTGCATCCCGACCAGGTCGCCTGGGTGGCCAACCACGCCGAGGACTCCATCCTGCTGTTCGACCTGAGTTTCGGCGAACTGGTGGGCGAGCTGGCGGCCAAGATGACCACGGTGAAGACCTTCGTGGCCATGACCGACCGCGAGCACCTGCCAAAGGGCCGCCCGGCCGGGACCCTGGTCTATGAGGAACTGATCGCAAAGAGCTCGCCGGACTTCGACTGGCCCGAGCTCGACGAACGCCAGGCCTCGGGGCTCTGCTACACCTCGGGCACCACGGGCAATCCCAAGGGCGTGCTCTACGGTCATCGCTCGACGGTGCTGCACGCCATGGCGCTGGTGGCGCCCGACGCCTTCGACCTCTCGGCTCGTGACACCGTCCTGCCGTGCGCGCAGATGTATCACGCCAACGCCTGGTGCACGCCCTACGCAGCCCCCCTGGTCGGGGCCAAGCTGGTCCTGCCCGGCCGCCAACTGGATGGACCCGCGATCTGCGAGCTGGCGGTGGCCGAACAGGTGACCTTCCTGCTGGGGGTGCCGACCATCTGGGTCGGTGTGCTGGATCACCTGGATCAGACCGGCCAGAAGCTGACCACGGTGCGCAACGTGGCGGTCGGGGGCTCGGCGCCCACGGCGACCCTGATGCGGCGGGTGGAGGACCAGCTCGGCGCCACGGTGCGCCAGATCTGGGGGATGACCGAGACCAGCCCGATGGGGGTGATCAACACTCCGCTCTCCCGGCACGCCGCCGAGGACACCGACGCCGCCTACGCCCGCAAGCTGAAGCAGGGCCGCGGCATGTTCGGGGTCGACCTGCGAATCATGGGCGACGACGGCGTGGTCCAGCCCCGCGACGGGGTCAGCGTCGGCGCCCTCCAGGTGCGCGGGCCCTGGGTCAGCTCGGCCTATTACAAGAACGACGGCGCGGCGGTGTTCCTGGAGGACGGTTGGTTCGACACTGGCGACATCGCCACCATCGACCCCGAGGGCTATCTGCGGCTCACCGACCGGGCCAAGGACGTGATCAAGTCTGGCGGGGAATGGATCTCGACCCTCGACCTGGAGGACGCGGTCTCCTCCCATCCCGCCGTGGCCCTGGCGGCCGCCATCGGGGTGCCGCATCCCAAGTGGGACGAGCGTCCGCTGCTGCTGGTCACCCTGCGCCCCGGCCAGAGCGTCGACCCGGAAGTCCTCAAGGCCCACGTGGCCGAACGGGTCGCCAAATGGTGGACGCCGGACGAGGTGCGCATCGTCGACGAACTGCCCATCGGACCCACCGGCAAGGTGCTGAAACGCGAGCTGCGCGACCGGCTGGCCGCGTCTTCGTAAAACAAGCGGCGCCGGCCGAACCGGACTTGCAGTCTCGCGTTAATCACCCACGTCTAGAGTATGGGCTGGGAGACGACAGACCGTGGCGCGTAAGAGGCCCAAGGGCGTGCTTTCCATGGGGTGGGCGGCGATCGAGGCCGCGGCCACCGGGCGAACCGAACACGCCCCGACCTCCGCCGACTATCCCGACAGTGTGGTGCGCAGGATGCATTTCCCCGCCGGCGCGGGCCTCGGCTGGAAACTCTCGGCCATCACCACCCCGCGCGCCAAGACCGCGCCCTGGAAGATCGTGGTCGTGACCGGGGCGCCGTCCTGGGCCGAGTACTGGGCCCCGGCCCTGGCCGCCCTGCCGCTGGACCGCGAGATGACCGTGGTGGACCGGCCGGGCTACGCCGGCTCCGAGCCCGTCGAATATGTCGGCGACATCCGGATCCAGGCCCGCGCCCTGGCCCCTTTGCTGGACGCCAAGTTCGGCCAGAAGGTACTGTTGGTCGGCCAGTCGTACGGGGCGGCGATCGCCGCGCTCATGGCGGCGGAAAATCCGCGCAAGGTGGCCGGCCTGGTCCTCCTGTCGGGCTATTTCGGCGAGTCCGGCCCCACGGCGCGCTGGCTGCTCGACATGGGATTGCGCTTCTTGAAGATCATTCCCCGCGACCTCCGCCACGCGGTGATCGAAGTCACCAACCAGTCCTCCCAGCTCGACGGCATGCATGCGGCCCTGGTTCGCCTTCGGGTCCCGGTCCACGTCATCCACGGCGACAAGGACGACTTCGCCCCCATCGAGATCGCCGAACGCCTGGTCTCGGAGACCCGCACCCACCGGCCCATGCGGTTCGAGCGGGTGGCGGGCGCGACCCACTTCATGAACGAGGGGCCGACCGAGACCCTGCTGTCGTACATCGAAGCCTGCATCCCGGCTCGCAAGCCGTTCGTCCTGAAACTGCCGGCCGTTCCCGGCCTGCCAAAGCTTCCCTCGTTCGGTTGGTTCAAGCCCCGGACCCCGCGCCAGCGTCAGACCGCCGCAGTCGTCTAGAGGAACTTACCGTCGTCCCGCCTCGTTTTGCGTCCGCTGGCGGGCTTACGAGGGAACATCTCAAATGACGACCAAGCTTCTTCTGGCTGGCGCAGCCGCCGCCATGCTCGCATTCCCGGCCATGGCTCAGGTTCCGGCTGTGACCCCGTCCGTGGGAGCGGGCGCCTCGAGCGCCGTCGTGGCGACGCCGCCGGCCAATCCCGACCCGATGGCGGCCACGGCTTCGGCGACCGGTTCGACCTCGGCGCGCGCCGAGACCGGGATCGCGGCCAACATCTCGGCCACCGAGGCCGACCTGAAGACCGGCGCCACGGTGACCGATTCCACCGGCGCGGAGATCGGCAAGATCTCCAAGGTCACCAAGAAGGCCACTGGCGGCCACCAGGTCACCCTGAGCGCAGGCGGCAAGACGGTCGCCATCCCCGCCGCTAGCCTGTCAGTCTCGGGCGGCGCCCTGGTCTCCACCGAGACCAAGGCCGACATCTGGGGCGCGCCGAAGTAAGCTCGCGCCAAGCCAATACGACGAGGGCCCCGGTTCGCGCCGGGGCCTTTCCGTTTGCGTCATCCGCAAAACCTCTTGGCCCGCGCCATCTGAACAGCGATAAGGTTGCCGTGCGAAAGCCGCGGCCATACCGCGACTTCGATAATCAGCCCCATCGGGGCGCCGGTTCGGGGAAACGCTGACATGAAGGCCGCAGTGCTGCGCGAAGTGGGCAAGCCGCTTCAGATCGAAGACGTCCAGATCAACAAGCCCGGCCCGCACGAGGTGCTGATCCGCACCAAGGCCGCCGGTCTCTGCCACTCCGACCTGCACTTCATGGAAGGCTCCTATCCGCATCCGCTGCCGGCGGTGCTGGGCCACGAAAGCGCCGGCGTCGTCGAGGCGATCGGTTCGGAAGTGCGCACGGTGAAGGTGGGCGACCACGTCATCACCTGCCTGTCAGCCTATTGCGGCCACTGCGAATCCTGCCTGACCGGCCATCTGAGCCTGTGCGTCTCGCCCGAGACCAAGCGCGGCGCGGACGACGAGCCGCGGCTGTCGTCGCCCACCGGCCCGATGATCCAGTACCTGAACCTGTCGTCCTTCGCCGAGCAGATGCTGATCCACGAGCACGCCTGCGTCGCGATCCGCAAGGACATGCCGCTGGACCGCGCCGCCCTGATCGGCTGCTCGGTCATGACCGGCGTCGGCGCGGCGATCCATACGTCCAACGTCCGTCCCGGCGAGACCGTGGCGGTCATCGGTCTGGGCGGCGTTGGCTTGGCGGCCGTGAACGGCGCGGCGATCGCCGGCGCCGGCCGGATCATCGCCATCGACATGGTCGCCTCGAAGGGCAACCTGGCCCGTGAGTTCGGCGCCACCGACTTCATCGACGCCTCCCAGACCGACGCGGTCAAGGAAGTGCTGGAGATGACCAAGGGCGGGGTGCACCACTCCTTCGAGGCCATCGGCCTTTCCAAGACCGCCGAGCAGGCCTTCAACATGCTGCGCCGGGGTGGCACCGCCAACGTGATCGGCATGATCCCGGTCGGCCAGACCATCACCCTGATGGGCGCCGCCTTCCTGGGCGAGAAGCGCATCCAGGGTTCGCTGATGGGCTCCAACCGCTTCCCGGTCGACATGCCTCGGCTGGTGGACTTCTACATGTCGGGCCGGCTGAAGCTGGACGAGATGGTCTCCCAGCGCATCAAGCTGGAGCAGGTCAACGAGGGTTTCGCCGAGATGAAGAAGGGCGAACTGGCCCGCTCCGTCATCGTCTTCGACTGATCGAATTCGATAGGGATTATATAGAAAAACCCTCCGCATCGCGGAGGGTTTTTTGTATGGTCTTTGGTTAAGTCGTTGTTAACCCTAGAAAAACCTGTGATCGAGTGAAACCCCCGACCACGCCGGGGGTTCCCCATCCGGCGGTGGCGTCGCTCGAAGGGAATTTCCGAACATGTCGCGGGACCGCGAAGAAGAGATGCTGGCCGTCGCGCGCCTCTGGGAGGAGCGGTTCGGTGAGCCGCCGCCCATCCTGACCGACCCCGACCTGATGCGGTCGATCATGGACGGCCCGGAGAGGGAGGCGGCGGCCTAGGCTATTCGACGAAGAAGCCCAGCAGGGCCGGTCGCACATAGGCGTCCATCAACCCGGTGACGTCGCCGGGCTGATTGCGCCAATCCAGCGCCAGGGAGGCGTTGAACACCACCATCATCAACTGGGCCGCCAGCAGCGGATCGACCGGGCGGACCGAGCCGTCGGCCACGCCGTCGGAGATCATGCCCGCGAAGGAGTGGGCGATCTGCTGGAAGCGGACCAGGACCTGGCGGCGCATGGGGTGGGGGACGGCGGCCAGGGCGTGGTGGCGCAGCATCCGGCCGCCCTCGGCCGAGGCCTGGTGCATGGCCAGGGACACGACCGCCAGCCACAGGCGGTTCCAGCCGGTGTCGGCGGCGCCGGCGCGGCGCTTGGCGTCGTCCACCAGCTCGAAGGTGCGCGCGAAACAGGCGGCGGCCAGCTCATCCTTGTCGGCGTTGTGGTGGTAGAACGAACCCTTGGTGACCTTCAGCTCGGCGGAGATCTTGTCCACCGAGGCGCCGCGATAGCCCTCGCGGTTGATCAGCTTGGTGGCCGCCACCAGGAAGCGGTCGCGGGTCACCTCGTCGTTCTGCGCCACCGGCGAGCCAAGGGGCAGCAGCGGCAGGTCGGGCCAGGCCTGGCCGTCGGCGGCCAGGCCGCCGATCATCACGTCGGCGACGCGCGCGGCGACGCGGGCGTAGTCCTCGGGCTCATAGCTGTCGAGCCAGGCGTCGGACCAGGTGAGCTGGAAGACCACCAGCCGCGCCAGGGCCTGGCGGCGGGCCGGCGTGATCCAGGGCAAGTCCGGGCTCTTCATCAGCCGGCCGATGCGGATGTAGAGGCCGGTGAAGGCCTCGATGAGCGGCTGGTGCTGCTCGCCCTCGATCAGGGATATCTCACTGAACGGCGCCAGCGGAATCTCCTGGCCCAGCGCCACCCGGCGGCGGGTCTCGTAATAGGCGGCCACGAAGGCGCGCAGGCGGGCGGCGGGGGTGGTCTCGACCTCGGCCTGCTCCAGCATGGCGTTGAAGCGGGCCATGGTCTCGTGCAGCACCGCCGCGGCGAGATCTTCCTTGCGCTTGAAATAGTAGGTCAAGCTGACGGGGTGCAGGTCCATCCGTTTGGCCACCGCCGCAAGGGTGAAGCCGCTGACCCCGTGGTCGTTGAAGACCTTGGTGGCGGCGCCCATGATCGCGTCCCGCTTGGCCGCGTAGCGGGCGCGGGCCTTGGGTTCAACGACTGCGGTCAAGTTCGATTCTCCGCCGAAAACTTCTCTGGAACCGGGACCCTAGTTCGCCAAGCCGCGCGTTGAAAGGACAGCGCGTACGGAAACGCCGCGGCATCGACGCCGGCCGCAACAGCCCGTTGCGAAGCGCCGACCCACGGTTGGCGGCCGCCCCTACCGGCGAAGCCCGGCGTTGGCGACCTGGTCGGTCTCGGCCATGGCCAGCTTCTGGTCCTCGACGTCCTCGCCACGGACCATACGGTCGATGCGGTGCTTCTGGGCGCGGAAGGCGTTGAGCTCGACGCCGGCCAGGATGGTGCCCTGGGGCACCTTGGCGCCGACCGGATTGACCCGGCCGCCGTTCTTCCAGATCTCGTAGTGAAGGTGGGGGCCGGTGGAGGCGCCGGTCGAGCCCACATATGCCACGACCTGGCCCTGGCTGACCCTCATGCCGGGCCGGACGCCCTTGCCGTAGCGCGACAGGTGGGCGTAGCCGGTCTCCCAGCCGCCCGAGTGACGGATGCGCAGCCAGTTGCCATAGCCGCCCCAGCGGCGCGCCTCGATCACCACGCCGTCGCCGGAGGCCACGATGGGGGTGCCGGAGCCCGCGCCGAAGTCGATGCCCTGGTGCATGCGGTTGAAGCCCAGGATCGGGTGGCGGCGCATCCCGAAGCGGCTGGTCATCCGCGCCCCGTCGACCGGGGTGCGCAGCAGGAAGCCTTTGATGTTCTTGCCTGTTTCGTCGAAGTACTGGACCTCGCCGCTGGTCCGCTTGAAGCGGTAGAACTCGATGCCCTTGATGGAGGCGTATTCCAGGTCGCCGGTGCCGATAGTGCGGCCGCTCTCGGTGACGGTGCGGTCGAAGACCAGGGTGAAGTCGTCGCCGGGCTTCAGGTCGCGGTCGAAGTCCACCTTGTGGGCGAACAGCTTGACCATGGCGCCGACCATCGAGGGGTTGGCGCCCAGCGCCGAGGCGCTCTCGTAGAGCGAGCCGGTGATCTCGCCGCGGGCCACCATCTGCTCGTCGCGGATCTTCTCCTCCATCTCGCGCAGCCGAATGGCGCCGTCGAAGGTGCGCGACAGGGTGATGGAGTTGGCGGGACCGGTGCGCAGGGACAGGCCGACCAGGCGGGCCGGTCCGCGCTGGCCGCGGGGATGGGCGATGGCGGCGTCGAAGGCCATGCCGGCCTTGATGTGGACGGTGTCCATGGCCTCGCCCAGGGCCTGGACGGCCTGGCGGGCTTCGTCAGGGGCGACGCCGGCGCGTTGCACGGCGTCCTCGAAGGTCTCGCCGCGCTGGATCTTGACCGGGATGCTCTCGGGCCGGGTGAAGCCCGGCTGGGCCTCGGCCTGGGTGAAGGCGGCGTGCTGCAGGGCCGCGATCGCGGCGGGATCCAGCGGCGGCTTGGCGGGGACGCCCGTATCAACCGTGGCCAGGCGCAGGCCCAGGGCCAGGGCGGCCAGGCCGGCGACGCCGAGCACCAGGCGCGGGGCGACCCGGAAGGTCGGACGTCGCGGATCGAACTCTTGCAATCTAAGCCCCCATTACTGACGACGCCCTGGGCCCGGCTCGAGGAAGCAGGACCTGTTGAACTGGGTGTCGAAAACGGTGCGTTCGGCGGGAGGGTAGCGGCTCCTCGGCGCCCGCATCGTCAACTGAGTTGGTTAATCTCGGGTAAGTCTTTTGTGTGACGACGACGCAGGGCGACTCGACCTGATCGATTAGAGCAGACCCAGCACCAGTTCGGCAGGACGGCACAGCGCCGCACCCTTGGGCGTGGCGACGATCGGTCGGTTCACCAGGATCGGATCCAGGATCATGGCCGCGATGATCGCCTCGTCCGAGGTCGAGGGATCGGTGAGGCCGAGTTCCACGGCCCGGGTGCCGCGCTCCCGCAGGATCTCACGCGCGCTGAGCCCCATCCTGGCGGTCAGGGCCTCGAGCTGCTGGCGGCTCCAGCCGGCGCTCAGGTACTCGACCACGGTGGGCTCGACGCCCTTCTCGCGCAGCAGGGCCAGGGTGTTGCGCGAGGTTCCGCAGTCGGGGTTGTGGTAGATGACGACATCGCTCATCCGCCCCTTCTAGCCTCCCGCGGCTACCAGGTGAACCGCCTAGAGGCCGCCACGACCGTCGAGTCGGTGGTGTCGAAGGCCATGACGTCGGCCGGCCGGGCCGGCAGCGGCTTGGCGTCGGCGGGCCAGGTCTCAGTGATCGAGGCGTAGCGGGCCTCGATGGCGCCCGGGCCCGTGGCCCGGAAGGTCACGGCCACGCCGGTGGGCGCGTTCTGCCACCGGATGCGGGTCCATTGCCCCGCCTTCTCCAGCGCCTTCACAGGCCGGCCGTTCACGGTGACGCCCGACAGGGCCACGCTGGGCTTGAGGTCGAGCGCGCCGACCCTCGCGCCCGTGGGCAGGCTGAAGCTCAGGGTCCCACCATTGGCCAAGGCGGCGAAGGCCAGGGTGGGTTCGGGGACGGCGACCGGCTTGGCTGGGGCGGCCTGCACCTCGCGCCGCCAGAAGGCCGGCAGCTTCTGCTTGGCGATCTCCCCGCCGTCGGCGGTCAGGACGCCGCGCGCCCAGGGCGTCAGGTCGGGCGTGGTGCTGACCCGAAGGGTGCGCCGGGCGTCGAGGTCGAGATAGTAGGCGACGTGGCTCGCCTGGGGATAGCGGGCGCTCCACGGCGGATCGAAGCGGACCACGGCGACCACCACGAAACCCAGCACCAGGATGGCGAGGCTGAGGGTGCGGGCGTTCTTCTCGTTTTCCAGCGGCTGGACCAGGGGCCAGATCAGCAGGGCGGCCAGCCAGACGACCAAGGCCAGCAGTTCGGGCAGGTCCAGGCCCTGGAAGATGCCGTGGCCGAAGCCGAGCGCCCAGCTCAGGGCCAGGCCGCCCAGGCCCGCGACCACCGCCAGCGAGAGCGCCGAACGCTGAGATCCCATGGCGCTGAGCGCGCCCGCCAGGGCGCCGATGGTCAAGGGCCAGGCGGTCAGGAAGGCGGCCGGGGCGGCTGCGACCTGCAGGCCGGCGGTGACGACCAGGCCGCTCAGCAGGACGCCGGTCCAGGCGCCGGCCACGCTGGTCGGGCGTCCGAAGCTGGCCAGGGCCAGGACCGCGCCGGCCGCGCCGATCCCCGCGCCGATGGGGTCCCATCCCGCGAAGGCCGAGCAGCCGAGGCCAGCGGCGGCGGCCATGACGGCGGCGGCCAGCCTCATGCGGCCGCGCCCGGCCGCCGCGGCGGTGAAGACCAGGGCGCCGACGCCCAGGATCAGCAGGGCGATCTCCCAGCGGCTGACCTGGGCCAGCAGCACGCGCTGCTCCAGGAAGCCGAAATCGGCGCCGGTGGCGCGCCGTGCCAGGCGCAGCACCGCCGCGGCCAGGGCGATCAGGTAGAGCGCCGCGCCGAAGCCCTTGGCCACGTCCAGCCAGGGCATGGCGGACTTGCGACGGGCCTGCCAGGCGCCCAGGCCGATGAGGATCGCCGCCAGGGCCAGGACGGCCCAGCCTGCGGGCTGCGGATAGGCCAGGATATGGGACCCGAACGTGCTGGCGTAGACCAGGTCCGGGGCCGGCCCGGGCAGGGTCTCGGCGAAGGCGATCTCGCGGGCGGCGGCGAGCGCCTGCTCGCCCAGGTGCTGCAGCGAGCCCTTGTCCAGGTTCTGCGGCGTCGAGGTGGCCGAATGGTAGTCGAACTGCCGCCCGATGAAGGCGTAGTTCAGGCCGAGAACGCCGGCCTCCTTGGACACCGTGAAGTCGGTGTCGTTGGGCATGTGCTCGTAGAGGAAGACCGTCAGGGACGAGGAGGCGGGCGCTGTCGCGGTCTTCTTGAAGAGCTCGATCACCTGGCCGTTGGCGGGCCCGGTCTGGAACATCTGGGCCTGACCGCCGCCGCCGCGGGCCTCCATGTTGATCATGAAGCCGATGCGCTTGGCCAAGGGGTGGGAGTCGAAGAAGCCCTGGGCGCCCAGCAGTCCGGCCTCCTCGCCGTCGGTGATCACCAGGATGACGTCGCGGGCCGGCTGGCCCCCGGCCTTGATGGCGCGCGCGATCTCCAGGGCCGCGGCCACGCCGGCGGCGTCGTCGGCGGCGCCGGGCGAGGCCGGGACGCTGTCGTAATGGGCCATGATCGCCAGGGCGGGAGCGGTGCGGTCGGCGCCCGGCAGGACGGCGATCAGGTTCTCGACCCGACCGCCGATGACAAAGACCTCCTCGCCGAATTCGCGGCGCGACAGGCCGTCGGTGGTCTGGACCTGGCCTTCAAGGCCGAGCGCCGCGAAGCGGCGCAGCAGATAGTCCCGGACCTTGGCGTTCTCCGCCGAGCCGATCGCGTGCGGCGCGCCGGCCATGGCCACGATGTCGGGAAGGGCGCGGGCGGCGGAGAATTCCGCCTGCGGCGCGGAGACCGGCGTGGGCGCCGGGGTGAGCTCAGACCGCCAGGCCAGGCCCAGGGCAAGGGCGAGGCAGACCGCCAGCGCCAACAATCGTCCCAATGCGTCGTCTCCCCAGCAGAGCTGTCGGGCGGCAACCTAGCGGCTCATCCTCCGGATGCGAAGCGGGAGGGCGGAGAGGGGCGGTTGGATAGGGTTCGCAGATCCTCCCCCAGCGCGCAGCGCGATTAGGGGCCCCGCCCTTCGCGAGGCGAAGGGCGTTCTTCGCGGCGATCGACAAATCGTTGTCGATCGCATCCGGCTCGCAAGCGCGAGCCGGCGCTCATCACGGTGGCGCGTCGCCCTCTTCGGCGACGTGACGGAGGGGGTTGCAGCCCAC
>NZ_JAUYNW010000074.1 GCF_030698145.1 Phenylobacterium sp.
GATGCGATAACACTGGAATTGCTTGAGGATTTGGGCCATAAGGCCCGCTGCTTGGAGGCCCTGCTTCCGGTCGAGACCGCCCTGGACGACATCCCGGAGCTGGCCGTGACCACCGAAGACGCCTTCAAGTTGAAGCAGGGACGGCCGATCGTTCTCGTTCCCCGACAGGTCGAAGCATTGAAGGCCCGGCTAAACCCCGGGACCCGAACCGTTTCGGCCATGGCGGACGGCGTGATGGTGGCGCTCTGCGAGATGCGTGCGGGCAAGCTCGAGCCCTCGCGGGTCTTTCATCTGGATAAGAGCGGAGACTAACCGATGTCGATTACTCTTGAGCGCAAAGCTGAGCTCATCAAGACCCACGGCCGTTCCGACGGCGACACCGGAAGCGCCGAAGTGCAGGTTTCGATCCTCTCCGAGCGGATCGCCAACCTCACCGAGCACTTCAAGACCCACAAGAAAGACAACCATTCGCGCCGGGGCCTTCTGAAGATGGTTTCCCAGCGCCGCCGTCTTCTCGATCACCTGAAGCTCTCCGACGCCGGACGCTATCAGGCCCTGATCGAAAAGCTGGGTCTGCGCCGCTAAGACTTCGGTCGGCCCCCGGGAAAACCGGGGGCTTTGCGTATCAGGCCTATCCATAGCGCCGCTCGTTCCGCGACAGGCCGGAACGATCAAGCGGCGATCCGGGCGCCCATGGTCGGGCGCTCCGCTACACGCCGAGGGCTCAAGAAGTCCTCACCCCGCCCGTCAGTTGGAGAGGATTTCGGAAGTCCGACGCCCTGTCCGTCCCCGCCGGGAATACGCCCGCGGGATAGAAAGAAGAAAAATGTTCGATATCAAACGCAAGACCATCGAGTGGGGCGGCAAGACGCTCACGCTCGAAACCGGCCGCATGGCCCGTCAAGCCGACGGCGCGGTCCTGGCCACCTACGGCGAGACCATGGTGCTGGCCACCGCCGTCTTCGCCAAGAGCGCCAAGCCGGGTCAGGACTTCTTCCCCCTTACCGTGAACTACCAGGAGAAGTTCTACGCCGCGGGCAAGATCCCGGGCTCCTTCCCCCGCCGCGAGGGCGCGCCCAGCCAAAAGGAAACCCTGACCAGCCGCCTGATCGATCGTCCGATCCGCCCGCTGTTCGTCAAGGGCTTCAAGAACGAAGTCCAGGTGGTCTGCACGGTGCTGGCCCACGACCTCGAGAATGATCCCGACATCGTCGCCCTGGTCGCGGCTTCCGCGGCCCTGGTGATCTCCGGCGCCCCGTTCATGGGCCCGATCGGCGCGGCCCGCGTGGGTTACGTCAACGGCGAGTACATCCTGAACCCGACCCTCGACGAGATGAAGGAGTCGGCCATGGACCTGGTCGTCGCCTCCACCAACGAGGCGGTGATGATGGTTGAGTCCGAGATCCAGGAGCTCAGCGAGGACGAGGTCCTGAAGGGCGTCATGTTCGCCCACGCCGGCATCCAGCCCGTGATCGAAGCGATCATCGAACTGGCCGAGCACTCCGCCAAGGAGCCCTTCGAGTTCGCGCCGGACGACACCGACGCCATCAAGGCCGAAGTGAAGAAGGCGATCGGCAAGGACCTGGCCGCCGCCTACAAGATCGTCGCCAAGGGCGAGCGCCAGGACGCGGTCGCCAAGGCCAAGGCCAAGGGCACGGAAAAGTTCGGCAAGTCCGACGCCAATCCGGCCGGCATCGCCCCCGACAAGCTGGGCGCGGTGTTCAAGGAGCTGGAAGCCGACGTCGTCCGCCGCAACATCCTGGACACCGGCATCCGTATCGACGGCCGCACCGTCGACAAGGTCCGCCAGATCGTCTCGGAAGTGGGCGTCCTGCCCCGGGCCCACGGCTCGGCGCTGTTCACCCGCGGTGAAACCCAGGCCCTGGTCGTGGCCACATTGGGCACCGGCGACGACGAGCAGCTGATCGACGCGCTGGAAGGCAAGTACTACGAGAAGTTCATGCTGCACTATAACTTCCCGCCGTTCTCGGTCGGGGAGACGGGCCGCATGGGCGCGCCGGGCCGCCGCGAAGTCGGCCACGGCAAGCTGGCCTGGCGGGCGATCCGTCCGATGCTGCCGAAGCAGGAAGACTTCCCCTACACCATCCGCCTGGTCTCCGAGATCACCGAGTCCAACGGCTCGTCCTCGATGGCCTCGGTCTGCGGTTCCTCGCTGGCCCTGATGGATGCGGGCGTGCCCCTGAAGAAGCCGGTCTCCGGCATCGCCATGGGCCTGATCCTCGAGAAGGACGGCTTCGCGGTCCTGTCGGACATCCTGGGTGACGAAGATCACCTGGGCGACATGGACTTCAAGGTCGCCGGCACCGAGGACGGCATCACCTCCCTGCAGATGGACATCAAGATCGCCGGCATCACCGAAGCGATCATGAAGCAGGCGCTGGAGCAGGCGAAGGGTGGCCGCAAGCACATCCTCGACGAGATGGCCAAGGCCATGGAAGCCCCGCGCGCGGAACTGGGCGAGTTCGCCCCGAAGATCGAGACCATGAAGGTCCCGGTCGACAAGATCCGCGAAGTGATCGGTTCGGGCGGCAAGGTGATCCGCGAGATCGTGGAAAAGACCGGCGCCAAGGTCGACATCGAAGACGATGGCACGATCAAGGTCTCGGCCAGCGATCAGTCGAAGATCGACGCGGCCAAGGAGTGGATCAAGTCCATCGCCTCGGAGCCGGAACTGAACGCCATCTACACCGGCAAGGTCGTGAAGATCGTCGACTTCGGCGCCTTCGTGAACTTCTTCGGCGCCAAGGACGGCCTGGT
>NZ_JAUYNW010000092.1 GCF_030698145.1 Phenylobacterium sp.
GGTGAACATCTTGGCCGCGCGGTGCTGCAGGGCCTGGAAGGAGCCGATCACCTGGCCGAACTGCACGCGGACCTTGAGGTAGTCGAGGGTGACCTCGAAGGCCTGGACCGCGGCGCCCAGCATCTCGGCGGCCACGCCCGCGCGGGCGCGGTCGAGGGTCTTTTCCAGCAGGTCCCAGCCGTTGTCGGCTTCACCGAGGACCGCGTCGGCGCCGACCTCGACATTGTCGAAGCTGACATTGGCCGCGCCGCGGCTGTCGGGGAGCGACTGGCGATTGCGTCTGTTCCCCTGGGCGTCGGCGGGGACGACTAAGAGGGTGAGCCCCTTGGTGTCGCCCGGCGCGCCCGTGGTGCGGGCGCAGACGATGATCCCGCCCGCGGCCATGCCTTCCAGCACGAAGCTCTTCGTGCCCGAGAGCTTGTAGCCCGCGCCGGCCTTCTCGGCCTTCAGCGCGGTCTTTTCCGGGGCGTGGTGGGCGCCTTCGTCGACGGCCAGCGTACCGACCGTCTCGCCGGCGGCGATCTTCGGCAGCCAGGCGCTCTTCTGGGCGTCGCTGCCGCCCAGCACCAGGGCGCTGGCGGCGCCGAGGCCCGAGGCCAGCAGCGGGGAGGCGGTGAGCGTGCGGCCGGTTTCCTCGAGGATGAGGCCCAACGACAGGTAGCCGAAGTCGGACCCGCCGTATTCCTCGGGGATGATGACCCCGGCCCAGCCCATCTCGGCCATCTCGTTCCAGGCGCCCACGTCGTAGCCCAGCTCGGCGCCGCTATCGCGCATCTTGCGGAAGGCGGTGACCGGGCTCTTTTCCTGGGTCCAGCTCTTCGCGGCGTCGCGGAGCATGCTCTGTTCTTCGTTCAGAACGGCCATTTCTAGTGTTTCCCTAAATCGATCTTCGAAAATTCGGTTGTTGGTTCTGGAGCCGCTTTTCCTCCCCTGCGAAGCGGGGGAGGGGGACCATCCGAAGGATGGTGGAGGGGGCGAGGCCGGGCTCTGCGTCCGCGGCCGCCCCCTCCACCGCCTGCCGGCGGTCCCCCTCCCCCGTGAACGGGGGAGGAAAAGGGGCGCCCTAGTTGTTCTGGGTGAGGTCCGGCAGGCCGAGGATCCGCTTGGAGATGATGTTGTTCTGCACCTCCTGGCTGCCGCCATAGATCGTGACAGCCTTGCCGCCGAGCCAGCCGCGCACCGCGCCCAGCTCCTCGGGCTTGAAGTCGTCGCCTTCCCAGCCCAGGCCCTGGTGACCCATGACTTCCAGGGTCAGTTCGGCCTTGTCCTGCATCCAGCGGGTGCCGGCGTTCTTCATGATCGAGGTGGCGGCCGAGGGGCCGGAATTGCCCTTCGATTCCATCATCGCGCGCACGGCGGTCTGCTGGAAGGCGCGGCCGTCGATCTCGTTCATGATGATGCGGGTGCGCAGGTCGGTGTCGGCCAGGCGGCCCTTTTCGTCGACGCCCACATAGTCCTTGGCCAGCTTCGGCAGCGGCTTGACCGCCATGCCGAACCCGCCGCCGCCGCCCGCGCCCGAGAGGCCCGAGCGCTCATGCTGCAGGAGCCGCTTGGCGATGGACCAGCCGCCGTTCAGCGGGCCGACCAGGTTCTTCTTGTCGGCGATGGCGTCCGTGAAGAACGTCTCGCAGAAAGGAGAGTTGCCAGCGATCAGAGGAATCGGGCGAACTTCTACGCCCGGCTGATGCATCGTGAACAGGACGAACGAGATGCCTTCATGTTTCTTCGCAGTATCCGTCCGCACGAGACAGAAGCACATGTCGGCGAATTGTGCGCCGCTGGTCCAGATTTTTTGGCCGTTGATGACGAAGTGGTCGCCTTTGTCTTCAGCCTTGCACTGAAGACTTGCCAGGTCGGACCCGGCGCCCGGCTCGCTGAAGCCCTGGCACCATTGCAGGTCGCCCCGGACGATCGGCGGGATGTGCTCTTTCTTCTGATCTTCCGTGCCGTATTCCAGCAGGGTCGGACCGAACATCATCACGCCCATGCCGCCGATGGGGTTATAGGCCCCGGCCCGGCCCAGCTCCTGCTGGATGATCCGGCCCTCGGCCGGCGACAGCCCGCCGCCGCCATAGGCCGCCGGCCAGGTGGGGACGCCCCATCCTTTTTCGCCCATCGCCTTGCGCCAGGTTTCCTGGTCCGCGCTGGGTTTCGAGCGCTCTTCGCGCATCATCGGGTTCGGCCGCCCCTTCAGGGACGCCGGGAAGTTCGCCTCGATCCAGGTCCGCGCCTCGGTGCGGAAGGTGTCGAGATCGCCGCCAAAATCAGCCATCTAAAAAGTCTCCTTGAAAATTGGTCGTTCGAAACTCTGTGTTGTCATCACCCTAGTGGCTCTGGGTCAGGTCCGGGAGTCCCAGGATCCGCTTGGAGATGATGTTGTTCTGCACCTCGTTGGAGCCGCCATAGATCGAGCCGGCCTTGCCCGAGAGCCACGAGCGCACCGCGGCCCGCTCCTCGTCGGAGAAGCCGTCGCCCGACCAGCCCAGGCCCTGATGGCCCATGAACTCCAGGGTCAGTTCGGCCCGGTCCTGGGCGACCTTCATATTGGCGTTCTTCATGATCGAGGTGGCGGCGCTGGGGCCCGAATTGCCCTTGGCCTCCAGGGCCGCACGGCGAACCGTGAGCTGCAGGGCCTTCTGGTCGATCTCGTTCATGACGATGCGGGTGCGCAGGTCGGAGTCCGCCAGCCGGCCCTGGTCGTCGGCGCCCACATACTTCTTGGCGATGACGCCCAGCGCGTCGGGCTTCACGCCCCCGCCGCGCGAACCGTTCATGCCCGAACGCTCATGCTGCAGCAGCCGCTTGGCCACGCTCCAGCCGCCGTTCAGCGGGCCGATCAGGTTTTCCTTGGGGACCTTCACGTCGGTGATGAAGGTTTCGCAGAACGGTGAGTTGCCTGCTATAAGCAGAATTGGCCGAACCTCGACACCCGGCTGGTGCATCTCGAAGACCACGAAGGAAATGCCTTCGTGCTTCTTGGTCGTGTCGGTGCGGACCAGGCAGAAGATCATGTCGGCGTACTGGGCGCCGCTTGTCCAAATCTTGGATCCATTGACCAGGAAGTGGTCGCCCTTGTCTTCGGCACGGGTCTGAAGACTTGCCAGGTCGGAACCGGCCCCCGGCTCGGAGAAGCCCTGGCACCAGCGGATCTTGGCGGTGACGATGTCGGGGATCCACTTCTGCTTCTGCTCTTCGGTGCCGTATTCCAGCAGGGTCGGGCCGAACATGCCCACGCCCATGCCGCCGATCGGGTTGACCGCGCCGATGGCGGCCATCTCCTGCTGCAATACCCGAGCCTCGGAAGGCGCGAGACCGCCGCCGCCGTAAGCCGCTGGCCAGGTGGGGACGCCCCAGCCCCGCGCGCCCATGCGTTCCTTCCAGACCGCCCAGTCGCCGGTCGCCTCTGCGGGGCTCATGGCCAGGGCCTGCAGCGTCTCGGGATCGCCGCGCAGGGACTTCGGAAAATTGTCTTCAAGCCAGGTGCGCGCGTCGGCGCGGAAGGCTTCCAAATCGGAGCCGCCAAAGTCAGCCATGAAAATTCTCCCTAATATTCATTATCTTAGCAAAGACTATAGCATGAAGCCTAGGTCGCGGGGAGAGCCCCCGTGGTCTTCGGATCGGGCAGGGCCAGTACGCGCTTGGCCACGACGTTGAGGTTGATCTCCGACGTGCCGCCCTCGATGGAATTGCCCTTCGAGCGCAGCCAGGTCCGCACCGCGGCCAGCTCCGGCCCGTCGAACCCATCGCCTTCCCAGCCCAGGCCGCTGGAGCCCAGGGCCTCGACGATCAGTTCGTTGCGGTCCATGGCGACCTTGGCGCCGGCATACTTCATGATCGAAGTGGCGGCCGAGGGTCCGTTCCCCGCCTTGGCCTCGTCGGCGGCGCGGCGCACGGTGAGCTGGAAGGCGCGGACCTCCATCAGGTGCTCGGTCACCCGCCGGCGCAGGTCGGGGTCCGCCAGCCGGCCGGCCTCGTCGACGCCCACATAGTCCTTGGCGGCGTGCAGCACGGTCAGCGCGGCGACCGGCGCCCCGATCGACCCGCCGCCCAGTCCCGCCGAGATGTTGTCGCGCTCGAACTGCAGCAGCCGCTTGGCCACCGTCCAGCCGCCGTTCAGCGGCCCGAACAGCTGATCCTTCGGCACCTTCACCTCGGTGAAGAACGTCTCGCAGAACGGCGAGGTCCCGTTGATCAGCCGGATCGGCCGCACCTCGACCCCGGGCGACTTCATGTCGATCAGCAGGAAGGAGATGCCCTCATGCTTCTTGGAGGTGTCGGTGCGCACCAGGCAGAAGCACCAGTCGGCGAGGTTGGCGCCGCTCGTCCAGATTTTTGAGCCCGTCACCAGATAGTGGTCGCCCTTGTCCTCGGCGCGGGTCTGCAGGCCCGCCAGGTCGGACCCGGCGCCCGGTTCCGAATAGCCCTGGCACCAGCGAACCGAGCCGGTGACGATCCCGGGCAGGTGCTGGCGTTTCAGCTCCTCGGTCCCGTATTCCACCAGAGTCGGGCCGAACATCATCACGCCCATGCCGCCGATCGGGTTGCGGGCGCCGATCCTGGCCATCTCCTCGGCCAGGACCCGGGCCTCGGCGCGCGACAGTCCGCCGCCGCCGTACTGGGCCGGCCAGGTGGGTGTGCCCCAGCCCCGCGACCCCATGGCTTCGCGCCACTGCTTGGCCGCCGGGCTTTCCTTGCCGCCCTGGGCCGCGGCCAGCTGGGCGGCGGGATCGGCCTTGAGTTCGGCCGGGAAGTTGGCCTCAAGCCACGCCTTCGCATCCGCGCGGAAGGCCTGCGTGTCGTCGCCGCCGAAATCAGCCATGTAAATTCGCCTTCAAAATATGGTCGTTCAGATAGATCGCCGCCGCCCGAAAAATAGGACGCCGCCGGGATAGCCTACTTCGGATCGGGCAGGCCCAGAACCCGCTTGGCCACCACATTGACGTTTACTTCCGACGTGCCGCCCTCGATGGAGTTGCCCTTCGAGCGCAGCCAGCCGTGGGTGGCGACGAGCTCGGCGGGGCTGAAGCCCTCGCCCTCCCAGCCGAGACCCTGATGGCCCATGGTCTCGACCATGAGCTCGGAGCGTTCCTGCGCGAAGGTGGCCGCCGCGTACTTGATGATCGAGGTGGCCGCCGAGGGACCGTTGGAGGCCCGCGCCTCGGCCGCGGTCCGGGCGATCGTCTTGTAAAGGCAGTCGAAGTCCATCTTGTTCTTGGTGATCCGCATCCGCAGGTCGCGGTCGTCCACGCGGCCATGGCTGTCGGACCCCAGATAGGTCTTGGCCATCTGGCCGAGGTCGCCCGCCGAGCCGCCCGCGCCGCCCCCGCTGCCGAAGCCGCCGGAGATGTTCTGGCGCTCGTACTGCAGCAGCCGCTTGGCGATCTCCCAGCCGCCGTTGACCTTGCCCACCAGATTGTCCTTGGGGATCTTCACGTCGGTGAAGAAGGTCTCGCAGAACGGGCTCTCACCGGAGATCAGCTTGATCGGCCGGGTCTCGACGCCAGGGGTGGTCATGTCGATCAAGACGAAGGAAATGCCTTCATGTTTCTTGGTCGTATCGGTACGAACCAGGCAAAAACACCAGTCCGCCTTGTTGGCGTAAGACGTCCAGACCTTTTGGCCATTGATCAACCAGTGATCGCCCTTGTCTTCGCACCGCGTTGCTAGAGATGCCAGGTCAGAACCTGCACCGGGTTCAGAATAACCTTGGCACCAACGGAAATCACCATTGATGATCTTAGGAAGATGCTCGCGTTTCTGTTCCTCGGTCGCATATTCCAGCAGCACGGGGCCCAGCATCCAGACGCCGAAGGAGGCCAGAGGCGGGCGGTAGCGGCCGGCGGACATCTCCTGGTCCAGCACCCGGGCCTGGGCGGGGGTAAGGCCGCCGCCGCCATAGGCCGCGGGCCAGCCCGGCGCGGTCCAGCCCTTTTCGGCGGCCCGCCGCATCCAGACGCTCTGGGGATCGGAGGAGCCGGCGAACGCCCGTCCGCCCCAGATGGCTTCCGGATCGGTCTGCGCCTTCGGATCGCGCAGTTCGGCGGGATAGTTGGCTTCCAGCCAATCGCGCACTTCGACACGGAACGCGTCGAGTTCACCGGCGCCGAAGTCGGCCATGGAGTCCTCCCTGGATTTTCCGCCACCTTAGCGTCGGGGCCGGCAGGAGCAAGGGAGACGAAACAGTTGTTTGATCGTGCGTGACGCTGCATCGCCGGCAAATCGCGCTATAGCTTCGGCCAACTGAGGCGGTGCTGGCGGACGTATGCGACTTTGGCGTGAACTGAGGCCGGCGGTGTTCGCGGCGGCGCCGACCCTGGCCGCGGCCCTCAGCCTGACCGCGGGCGTCATGCTCCTGGCCTCGGGCGCCACGCCATCCATCCCCGACCGCTTCCTGGCGCTCTACAAAGTCACCCCGGTCGTGCTGATCGAGGTCAGCCACTTCCTCTCCAGCATCATGGGCCTGGTGCTGGTCCTGCTGGCCTTCGGGCTGCGCGCGCGGCTGGACGCGGCCTGGGCCGCGGCGGTGGCGGTCTTGCTCGTCACCGCGCCGTTGGCCCTGCTCAAGGGCTTCGCCTGGGAAGAGGCCGCGGCCCTGGCCCTGATGGCGGTGGTGCTGATCCCGTTGCACGGCGCCTTCCCGCGCAAGGCGCGGCTGTCCAGCATGGAGGTGACGCCCGGCTGGCTGTTTTCGGCCTTCGCGGTGGTCGCCGGCGCGGGCCTGCTCGGCCTGTGGTCGTTCCAGCACGCCGACTATGGTGACATGCCGTTCTGGGCGGTGATGGCAGACGACGACGCTGCGCGCGCGGTCCGCGGCTGGGCGGGCGCCGCGGTGCTGTTGTTCGCCTTCGGGGTCTGGCGGCTGATCGCCTCGGCGGCCACGCCCAAGGTGGTCGGCGAGTCCGACCCCGAGCTCGCCCGGATCCGCGGCATCCTGGCCAAGGCCGAGGAGGCCGAACCCGGCTCGAACCTGGCCTTGCTGGGCGACAAGCGGTTCATCTTCTCGCCGTCGGGAGAGAGTTTCCTGATGTTCGGCGTGCGGGGCCGTTCCTGGATCTCGCTGGGCGCGCCCGTCGGCCGCCGCGACGAACGCATGGACCTGCTCTGGCGCTTCCGGGAGCTGGCCGACGCCCATGCCGCGCGGCCTGGCTTCTATGGCTTGGACGCCGAACACCTGCCCGACATCGTCGAGCTGGGCTTCTCGATCTCGAAGGTGGGAGAGGCCGCCGCCGTCGCCCTGGACAGCTTCAGCATCGAGGGCACCAAGCGCGGCAATCTGCGGCGGGCCTGGCGTCAGGCCTGCGATGGCGGCGCGCGCTTCGAGGTCGTGCCGCCGGAGGGCGTGTGGGCGATCATGCCGGAGTTGCAGGCGATTTCCGACGCCTGGCTGGTACACCACGCCGGCGGCGACAAGAGCTTCTCCATGGGCGGCTTCTACCCCAACTACGTCGCCGAGTTCCCGGTGGGGATCGTGCGTTTCGAGGGGCGCATCGTGGCCTTCGCCACCCTCTGGGTGACCGCGGCCAAGACCTCGTTCTCCATGGACCTGATGCGCTACGTCGAGGACGGGCCCCGGCGGATCATGGACTACCTGTTCGTCGAGCTGATCGAGTGGGGCCGGGCCCAGGGGTATCAGGCCATCGATTTCGGCATGGCGCCCCTGTCGGGCCTGGACGACCGGCCGCTGGCGCCGGTGCTGTCGCGCGTCGGGGCGCTGATCTTCGAGCGGGGCGAGGACATCTACAACTTCCAGGGCGTGCGCTCGTACAAGGGCAAGTACGACCCGGTCTGGCGGCCCCGCTACATCGCCGCGCCCAACAGGTGGTCGATCCCGCTGATCCTGGCCGACATGGGCCTGCTCACCTCGGGCGGCATGGCCAGCCTCGCCAAGCGCCCGAAACGCGGGGAGGAGGCGCAACCGATCGCGGCCTAGCGCCCGGTCGCCACGCCCAGCAGGTTCACCACGTGGACCGCGAGGAACAGGCCAAGGGTCGCGGACGTGACCATGATGAAGCGCCACGGCGCCAGCCGGGGTCCCTTGGCGAAATCCGGCGGCTGGGCGCCGCGCCAGCCCGCGAAGGCGGCCAGCGCCAGCAGGACGGCGCAGAGCGCGAGGGAGACGGGCAGGGTCATCTGCGACGGCGTACCGCAGCCGCGCGCCCGGGGCAAAGGTGAAGCAGGCCTTAATTCTTAACGACCCGTTAACTCAACGGGCGCTTGGATTCATTGGGGCCAAGACTTTGCGCCGCCGTCCACAGGCAATCGCACCGGACGCTATATATAGTGGCGACCACGCGTTTACACCCCAAGGATCGGTAGCTAGCGTCGAGGATAGGCGGGGAGAACGATTCGATGACGTCGGCGACGCCTTGGAGCGTCAAGGGGATCGACCCCAAGGCTCGGGAGGTCGCAAAGGACCTGGCCCGTCGCTCCGGAATGACGCTCGGAGAATGGCTGAATCGGATGATCCTGGAGGACGTCGAGGACGACGGCCCCGAGGAGATCACCTCCCAGGCCTATTTCACCCAGCGTCCCGAGCGCGCCTATATCGAGACCCCCAGAGCTCCTGAGCCCGCGCGCCGGCCCGCGGCTCCCCCCAAGCGTTTCGAGGCGCCCCAGCATCCCGCCGACGAGATCGGCCGCATCGGCATGGCGCTGGACCGGCTGTCCGGGCGGATTGAGGGCTCCGAGGTCCGCGGCCTCAGCGTCGGCGTCGAGAGCGCCATGCGCGAGGCCATGACCCGCCTTGAGGCCGCCGAACGCGAAAACGTCGCCGTCGCCGCGCGCTTCGAGGGCGCGGTGCAGGAAGCCCGCGGCGAGCAAGCCCGCCTGGCCGAACGCCTGCGCAAGATTGAGCTGGAAGCTTCCGGCCCGCGCTCCGCAGAGGCCCTCCGGTCGCTGGAAGCCGCCCTGGGCAAGGTCGCCACCCATCTCTACGAGGGCGAAGGCCGGACCCGCGAGACGCTCCAGGACATGGAACGTCGGATCGAAGAGCTCTCGAACAGCGGCTGGGGCGACCCGGCCGGCCTGATCGAGGAGGTCGCCAACCGCGTCGACGCCCGCTTGAGCGACGCGGAGACCCGCACCGCCGAGGCGCTGATCGACCTGGGCAAGGCGTTCGCCAACCTGGACGGCCGCGTGGAGACGGTCGAGAGCGGGGCCGGACCTGCGATCGAGGAACGGCTGACCGCCCTGTCGACGACGCTGTCGCAGCGGGTGGAACAGGTTCGCGGCGAGATCGCCCAGAAACTGCAGGCCGCCGCCGACGGCCGCTTCGACCGCATGGAGACCAAGCTCGGCGAGATGGCCGAGAGCGTGCGCAAGGCCGAGACCGCTTCGGGCCAGGCCATCGAGAAGATGGGCCGCGAGGTCCTGACCATGGCCGACACGCTGAACAGGCGGGTCCAGGCCACCGAACAACGCAGCGCCGACGCCATCGAGCAGGTGGGCGGCGAGGTCGCGCGCATCGCCCAGGCGATGGAGAGCCGGCTCGGCCGCAGCGAGGGCGTTCACGCCGAGGCGCTGGAGCGCCTGGGCGCGGAGATCGGCAAGATCACCGAGCGCCTGGCCGAACGGATCGGCAGCTCAGAGCGCCGCGCCGCCCAGGCCATCGATGACGTCGGGGAACAGGTCGCCCGCGTCAGCGAGCGGATCCAGCAGCGCCACGACCGCAGCTCCGAGGACCTGTCCGAGCGTATCCGTCTCAGCGAGGAGCGCACCGCTCGCCTGCTGGACGAGGCGCGCGAGAAGATCGACCGCAGCCTGGCGGACTCCCAACGCCGGTTGGCCGAGCAGGTTGCCGCCGCTGCTCCGCCGGCTCGGGCGGCAGAGCCGCCCTCGCCGTTCGACGCCGACCCGTTCGCCGACTTCGGACCGGCCGAGCCCGCAGCCGATGCCCTGGCCCTGCAGGCTTTCGCCGAGCCGCGCATCGAATTGGCCGCCCCATTCCCCAGCGAATCCGAGCGGCCGGCCTTCGACGCCGCCGACTTCGAGGCCGCGGACGGCTTCTCGCCCATCGACACCGAGGTGGCCGCCGACGAGGAAGCCGCTGCGTTCGAGGCCGAGACCTTCGAAGCCGACGCCATCGAGGACGACGTCGCCGAGGTCGCGCCGGCGCCGGCCCTCGCCGAGGCTGACGAAATCGATCTGGACGCCACCCAGCATGACCTGCCCGACCTCGTCGATCCTGACCTCGTCGCGGATCCGACGATCGACGAACCGGCGCTCCAGGCCTTCGCACGACGTCCCGACCTGGACCTGGAGGAAGCTCCGGTTGAGGCGGAAGAGCCGGCCCGTCCGCTCTCGACCCGCGAGGTCATCGAGCAGGCTCGCGCCGCGGCGCGAGCCGCGGCCAGCACGGGCGACGCCAAGAAGGGCAAGGGCAAGCTCGACAAGTTCCTGCGCCCTGCCGGCGACAAGGCCGCCAAGCCCGAAAAGCCGGCCGGCAAGTCGCTGTTCTCGGCCTTCGGCGCGCGTCCGCCCAAGCGGGCCGCCGGCTCGGCCCTGCACAGCGCGTTGCTGGTCGCGGGCGGCGCGGCCTTCCTGAGCCTCGGGGCGGCCGGCATCATCGTGATGGACGGCCAGCCCGGCGGCGCCCAGCCCAAGCGCGTCGCCGACGCACTGGCCACCCTGAAGGCCAATGGCGGCGAGATCACAGGCGCCGAGGCCGACACCACCCCCTTCAACGAACCCCGCGCCGCCGTGGCCCTGGCGCCGACGGCGATCGCGGCCCTGCCGGCCACGCCGGCCGTCGACGCCGAGTTGGCCTCGCTCTACGCCGACGCGGTCAGCGCCATCGAGACCAAGCAGGCCGGCGGTCTGGACAGCCTACGCAAGGCCGCCAACCTCGGCCACTCTCCGGCCCAGTTCTACCTGGCCAAGCTCTACGAAAAGGGCGAAGCGGGCCTGAAGGCCGACGCCGCCGAGGCGCGCCGCTGGACGGAGCGCGCGGCCCAGGGCGGCAACCGCCACGCCATGCACAATCTGGGCATCGCCTTCGTCAACGGAGACGGCGGCCCGAAGAACTCCACCACCGCGGCCCAGTGGTTCCGTCGCGCGGCCGACCTCGGCCTGGTCGACAGCCAGTTCAACCTGGGCGCGCTCTACGAGCAGGGCCTGGGTGTCGGCCAGAACGCGGCCGAGGCCTACAAGTGGTACCTGATCGCGGCCAAGGCTGGCGACGAGGGCGCCTTGAAGAGCGCCGCCAGGGTCCGTTCAGGCCTCTCGGCCGAGGCGCGCGCCATCGCCGAGGCCTCCGCCCGGAGCTATCGCGCCACCTCGCCCAATCCTTCGCTGGCCACCGGCAGCGTCTCGGCGCCGACCGTGGCGACCGTCCAACGCGCCCTGTCGCGGCTCGGCTACTACGAGGGGCCGGTCGACGGCGTGCCCTCGCCGGCGCTCAAGATGGCGGTCGTGGCCTATCAGCGGAACGAGACCCTGCCGCCCACCGGGACGCTCGACCCGACCACGGTCTCGCGCCTGCAGGTCTTCACGCGGTGACGCCGGCCGCGTAAGGCGGGCGGGCCGCGACCAACTCCGCGCGAAGGCGTGACTGTTTGGACCTTTACCTTCCCATAGCCGAGGTCTCGGTGAACGCCCCGTTGCTGGTGGCGCTGGGCGCGGCGGTGGGTTTCATCTCCGGCCTGTTCGGCATCGGCGGCGGCTTCCTGATGACGCCGGTCCTGGTCTTCCTCGGCATCCCGCCCGCGGTGGCGGTGGCCAGCGAGGCCAATCACGTCGCCGCCTCCTCGACCTCCAGCGTCATCTCCTACACCCGGCGCAAGGCCGTGGACTTCCGCATGGGCGGCGTGCTGGCCGCCGGCGGGGCGGTTGGTTCGTTCCTGGGCGTCGAGGTGTTCCGGTGGCTGCGGCTGCTGGGTCAGGCCGATCTGGTGGTCTCGCTGTCCTACCTGGTCTTCTTGGGGGTGATCGGCGCCCTGATGCTGTGGGAGTCGCTAGGCTCGATCCTGCGCCGCCGGCGCGGGGAGAGCGCCGCGCCGCGCCGCGACCGCCGCCCGCCCTGGCTATACGGCCTGCCGCTGAAGATGCGCTTCCCGCGCTCTCGGCTCTATATCAGCGTCATTCCCCCGGTCCTGCTTGGGGTCTTCGTGGGCGTGCTGTCGGCGATCATGGGGGTGGGGGGCGGCTTCGTCCTGGTGCCGGCGATGGTCTATGTGCTGCGCATGCCCGCCGGCGTGGTGGTGGGCACCAGCCTGTTCCAGATCATCATCACCACCTCGCTGACCAGCGTGCTGCAGGCCGGCCGCAACCAGACCGTCGACGTGGTGCTCTCGACCCTGCTGTTGATCGGCGGCGTGCTGGGGGCCCAGGTGGGGGCGCGGGCCTCGTCGAGGTTCCGGGCAGAGGAGCTACGCGCCCTGCTGGCGATCATCGTCCTGGCGGTGGGCCTGCGCATGGGACTCGGCCTGTTCTTCACGCCCGCCGAGCCTTTCGTCCTGATGGCGGGGAACGGGTAATGGCCGACGCCCTGCCGCCTCCGCCGTCTTGGCCGCCCGTCGCCGTCTCGGCCGCGCTCACCACAACCAGCGTCAAGGTCACCTCCAGCTTCCGCGGCGCGCGCATCGTGCTCTACGGCGCTGTATTCGATCCGTCCGCCCGGCCGAGCGACGTCGTAGTGATCGTGCGCGGGCCGGACGCCCCGCTCCGCATCGCGCGCAAGACCAAGGTGGCCGGCATCTGGGTCAACTCCCGGCCCGTGGTGTTCGAGGGCGCGCCGGGCTTCTACATGACCGCCTCGACCAAGCCCCTGGACCAGATCGCGGGCTTCGGGCCCTTGCGCCGCCTTGGGGCGGGCATCGATCACCTGGCGATCAACGCCCCCTTCGAGCAGCGGGTGGAGACCCGTTACGGCGTCCGCGACGTGGTGGTCAGCCGTCTGGGCGCCGACTATCTGGACTGGCGCCGCGCGGTGGTGCGGCTGAAGGAGCAGGCCGGCCTCTACGCCGCCGACGACCGGGGTGTGACCTTCGTGGACCGGGGCCTGTTCAAGGCTGAGATTGACCTGCCGACCGCCGCGCCCATCGGGGTCTACACCGCCGAGATCATCCTCTTCCAGGGCGGCCAGCCCGTTTCGCGGCGGGTCCGAGGCCTGACGGTGGAGAAGGTCGGGTTGGAACGGGCGCTTTACCTTTTCGCGCACCAGAGGCCATGGTTCTACGGCTTGGCTTCGGTCGCCATCGCCCTGGCCGCGGGTTGGGCCGCATCGGTCGCCTTCCGGAGGAATTGACCGCTTGGACATTCGCACCGACGTCGAGATCGAGACGGGCGCCGCGCCGCTGCCGCTGTGGGTCATCGCCCTCTTCTGCATGGCGCCTTTTCCCGCCTCGGCCTTCGCCTACGCCCTTGGTCCGGCGGACCTGGCGGGACCGGCCCTGACCGTGATCCTGACCTGGTCTGCGGTGGTGATGGGCTTCCTCGGCGGCATCCGATGGGGCCTGGAGAGCGCGCGGGCGCAACCGCGTTGGACCCGGCTGGCTCACTCGTTGATCTCGCCGGTCGGCGGTTGGGCGCTGCTGTTCAGCCGCGGCTCCATCGACCCGCCCTGGCTGCTGTGCGGCTTCCTGGCCGCTTTCATCCTGCAGTGGCTGTTCGACCACACCGCCCCGGACGTGCCGGCGCGCTATCCGCGCTTGATGACCGTCCTGACCCTCGGAGCCTGCCTGTCGCTCGCCGTGGCCCTGGAAAAGGCGCTGACGCTCTAGATTTTCAAGGGAGCGCGAAGGTCGCTGAAACCAGCGGCCACATTCGACTATCGCGCTTCAGTCGCCGGCGACGGAACGCCATCCGACCGCATGGACCTTGCCAGCGCCCAGCGCGCCGCACAGGGGCGCGCGCGAGAAGAAGCCCGCGAACGCCTTGTCTTTGACGCTCAGGCCGCCCGCATAGGCGCCGAAGGCCGGGACCACCATCCGCTCGCCGTCGGTCACAAAGCAACGCCGTCGCACGCTGCCGCGCGAGGCGACGACGCGGGCGCAGGGGTGCAGGTGACCGGCCACCTCGCCGGGCTGCAAGCCCGCCTGGGGTTCGTGGCGCAGGGTGAGCCCCTCGACCGACAGCTCGTCGGCCACCTCGCCGGGCAGGGCCTGGGGGCCGTCGGCGTCGTGGTTACCGATCACCCAGATCAGCCGGGTCGCGCTCGCCAGCTCCCGCAGGCGCTGGGCGTCGTCCTCGGCAAGCCGCGCTTCGGACGTGCGGTCGTGGAAGGTGTCGCCCAGCAGGACCACGGCCGCCGGTCTGGCCGCGGCCACCTCGGCGGCTAGCCGTTCCAGCGTGTCGCGGGTGTCGTAGGGCGGCAGCATCTGGCCACGCATGGCGTAGGACGAGCCCTTCTCAAGATGCAGGTCGGCCACCACCAGCGTGCGGACCTGCTCGAGCCAAAGCGCCCCGCTGGCGCGCAGGACGACGTCGACGCCCGAGAGGGTCGTGCGCAGGCCGCCGCAGGGGCTGGCGGCGAAGGCGTAGGGTTGGCGGGGCTGGGCCAGAGCGCTCATGCCAGGGCCTCGGCGATCAGGTCGCCCTCGGCCTCGGCGAGGATGCGGTCGCCGGTCTGGCCGGGCGAGCGTTCCTTGCCGATCTCCAGCAGGATCGGCACCGAGAACGGCGACAGGTGGTCCAGGGCCGCGTGTCTGATGCGGCCCTTGATCCGCGCCAGCATCTGGCCCAGACGCGCCACGTCGATCAGGCCGGTGGCGGCGTCTTCCCGCGCGCAGCGGAGCAGCAGGTGGTCGGGCTGGTGTCGGCGGAGCACGTCGTAGATCAGGTCCGTTGAGAAGGTGATTTGGCGGCCGGTTTTCTCCTCGCCCGGGAATCGCCGCTCGATGAGCCCGGAGATGATCGCACAGCCCTTGAAGGCGCGCTTCATCATGAAGCTCTCGGCGAGCCAGGACTCCAGGTCGTCGCCCAGCATGTCCTGGTCGAAGAGTTCGTCGAAATCGAGTCCGTCCAGCGGCTTCAGGGCCCAGATGGCCATCGCATAGTCATTGCACACGAAGCCCAACGGCTCGGCGCCCAACCGCTCCAGCCGCCGGGTCAGCAGCATGGCCAGGGTGGTGTGGGCCAGGCGGCCCTCGAACGGATAGACCACCATGAAGTGACGCTTCCCGCGCGGGAAGGTCTCGAGCAGCATCTCCTCGTCGCCCACGATCAGCGAGCGGTCGCGCTGGATCTCCAGCCACTCGCGAACATCGGCGGGCAGCACCTTCCAGTGCTCCTGGTCGAACATCAGCTCACGCACCCGCTTGGCCAGGAAGGTGGAGAGCGCGAACTTCGAGCCGCCCCAGGACGGCATCTTGGGGTCCTTGTGCACGGCGGGCCGGACCAGGACCTCCATGCCGGTGACCGCCACCAGCGACCAGACCTGGCCGGCGAAGACGAAGGTGTCGCCAGGGTCCAGCATCTCCAGCATGCCTTCCTCGACCTCGCCCACCTTGCGGCCGCCGCGCAGGGCCTTGCCCCCCATGGCGATGCGCACCGCGAGCATGGCTGGCGAGAGGATGGCGCCGACATTGAGGCGATGGCGCTGGGCGGTCTGGGGGTTGCGCACCCGCCAGAGGCCGTCCAGCCCCTTCACGATCCGTCGGAACCGATCGTAGGTCTTGAGCGCGTAGCCGCCGGTGGAGACGAAATCCACGACCTGCTCGAAGTCCTCCCAGGTCAGGTCGCGATAGGGCCCGGCGCAGCAGAGCTCGTCATAGAGCGCCAGTAGGTCGAAGGGCTCGGAACAGGCGCAGCCCATGATGTGCTGGGCCAGCACGTCCAGGGCGCCCACCCGGGCGGCGTCGCCGTCGAACCGGCTCTCGGCGATGGCCTCGCGGGCGGCCTGGCACTCCAGCATCTCGAAGCGATTGGCCGGCACGAAGAGCGCCCGGGACGGTTCGTCCAGCCGGTGGTTGGCCCGGCCGATCCGCTGGACCATCCGGCTGGCGCCCTTGGGCGAGGCGAGCTGGATCACCAGGTCCACGTCGCCCCAGTCGATGCCCAGGTCGAGGGTGGAGGTGCAGACCACGGCCTTCAGCTCGCCGCGCGCCATGGCCGCCTCGACCTTGCGCCGCTGCTCGGCGGCGAGCGATCCGTGGTGCAGCGCGATCGGGAGATTGTCGTCGTTCAGCCGCCACAGCTCCTGGAAGGCGAACTCGGCTTGGAAGCGCGTGTTGACGAAGACCAGGGCGGTCTTGGCCGTCTTGATGGTTTCGTAGACCTCGGCCATGGCGTGCTGGGCGGTGTGGCCGGCCCAGGGCACCCGGCCTTCCGACAGCAGCATGTCGACGATCGGCTGGGCGCCGGCCGGGCCGCGGACCAGGTCGATCGTCTCGTGCGTCCCGTGGCCCAGCCACCGGCGGATCACGTCGGGGTCGTCCACCGTCGCGGACAGGCCCACGCGCCGCAGGTCCGGCGCGAACTTCTGCAGCCGCGCCAGGTGCAGGGCCAGCAGGTCGCCGCGCTTGGAGGCGTGGATGGCGTGGATCTCGTCGACGATCACGCACTTGAGGTTCTCGAAATAGAGCCGCGCGCCCTCCCAGGCGCAGAACAGGGCGAGCTGTTCGGGCGTGGTCAGCAGGATGTCGGGCGGCTTGACCCGCTGGCGCTGCTTGCGCGCCTGGCCGGTGTCGCCGGTGCGGCTCTCGGCGACGATGGGCAGGCCCATCTGGAGGATCGGCGCCATCAGGTTGCGCTCGACGTCGACCGCCAGCGCCTTCAGGGGCGAGATGTAGAGGGTGTGGATGCCTTGCGGCGTGTTGGGCGGCGGCCGTTCGCTGAGTTCGATCAGGCTGGGCAGGAACCCCGCCAGGGTCTTGCCCCCGCCGGTGGGGGCGATCAGCAGAGCGTCGCGGCCCTCGCGCGCCTTGGCCACCATGTCGAGCTGATGGGCGCGCGGGCTCCAGCCTCGGTTCTCGAACCAGGCGGCGAAGCGTTCGGGCAGGAGGTCCGGCGGGCTCGCCGCTGCGTCAGCCATCTCCCCGCCTATAGCATGTTCCCGTTACGTTTCACTCGAACACTACCTAATGGCCAGCCGGCCGCCCAGGGGTAGAGTGCGGACAAAATAGGGAGGCCAGCGATGACCCACACAGGCGAGTGCTTCTGCGGCGCCGTGAAGATCGAGGCGACGGGCGAGCCCGAAGCCATGGGCTACTGCCACTGCCGATCGTGCCGCTCCTGGTCCGGCGGTCCGGTCAACGCTTTCAGCCTGTGGAAGCCGGAGGCCGTGCGGGTGACGCAGGGCGCCGAGCATGTGGCGACCTACGCGAAGACCGATCTCAGCCAGCGCCAGTACTGCTCCAAATGCGGCGGCCACCTGATGACCAACCACCCGCCGCTCAGCCTGATCGACGTGTTCGCCGCCACCCTTCCGGGCCTGGCCTTCACGCCGGGCGTGCACGTGAACTACGCCGAGACCGTCCTGCCGATGAAGGACGGCCTGCCCAAGATGAAGGACTTTCCTGAGGCGTTCGGCGGTTCCGGCGTGGAGATTCCGGAGTAGGATCGGGCCAAGAGGTTGCGCCCATCGATCGCGCGACCGGCGATCGATGGAGACGGCGATGCGACGTGCCCTGGGACTGGCGGTCTTGGCGTTCGGCCTGTTGAGCGGCGGCGCGGCGGCCGCCCAGGTCGAGACCCCGCCCAATTGCCACTGGGTGGCGACGGCGCAGGCCTCGGCGACCCTGGAACTATGGTGCCGTGGCGACGACGGCCGCGCGCGTCCTACGGGGCGGCTGCTGCAGCAGAGCACCCGGCCCACCCCGGCCGGCGAATGCCCGAAAGGCAAGATGTACGACGGTTCGCGCTGCCGGCCCGAGGCCGCCGTGCTGGCCGCCGCGCCGCGGGCGCCCTATGTCGCGCCGGATCGACCGGCGACCCCGCCGTCGGCGAAGTCCAACACCCCGCGGGTGCTGCTGTTCCGTGACGGCCGAGGCCGCCGGGACCGCGGCATGGCCTGCGTCGACGACCGCGACGTCACCATCTGCAAGCCGATCCCGCGGTACTAGGCGCCCTAGGCTTCCTCCGACGCCGCGAGCCGCGGGGCCTGGGTGTAGAAGTCGATCTGCATCCGCATGGGCCCCTCGGTCAGCACGAAGTGCGATTGATCGGGCTCCAGCACGCCGTCGGCGCCCGGGGACAGGCGCTTCTGTTCGGGCGGCTCGGTGAAGCAGAGCGTCAGTTCGCCCTGCAGCACGCGGATGACGCCCCACACGCCGGGCTTGGTGCGATGCGCCCGGCGGAGGCTGACGGGCAGGGTCGCCTCGTCGAAGACCGGAGTGGAGCGGTAGGGCTCGGGCGCGCGGTTCGGTTTCATACTAGGCATGGGACCTGATCTCGTCGGCACGGGGCGGATAGGGAGCGACGGTCGCGTGATCGGCGGGCCGGCCGGCGATCTTGCTGGCGAAGCCGTGATTGACGTCGCGATGGTGAGCCTCGTCGGCGCGCACCGCCAGCACCACATCGCGCAGCGTCGCGTCGGCGGGCAGCTTCCAATAGCGCTTGGCGATAGCGGGCGCGGGCACGTTGGGCGAGCGGCCCTCGTCGATCTCCTTGAGGTAGAGGGTGTAGCTGATCACCGCCTCTTCCTCGAAATAGCCGACGACGCGGTGGGCGGTGCGCGACGAGACCAGGTAGAGCAGGAAGAAGCCGAGATAGAAGATCCACTGGGCGAACAGGATGACCATCCGTTCGAAGAAGGTCGGCTTGGCGATCTCCACGAAGGTCATCAGGTGCATCCGCTCGTTCTCGGCCTCCTCCATCAGGGTGCGGATCCAGCCGTCGTCGTCGACCATGCGGCGCAGACAGGTGAGGTGCTGGATCGTCGCGCCCACCATGCCGGGCACAGCCGCCACCGTTTCCAGGACGATCGCGCGGTGGCCGTAACGCTTGGCGAAGAAGGTGTCGGCGCAAACCCGCAGCAGCTTGGTGAAGCCGAGTGCGAAACGATCTGAAAAGCCCACCGGCGTGTGATGGACCAGAGGCTCGGCGTCCCGTTCCTCGGCTCTGGCGAGCCTGTCGGGCGCGAGAATCGAATTGACCATCTTGTTCAGTCCTTTCCGGACGCAGCCTGCCCGCCCGCCCGGTGAATGCCTGGAGGCCGGCGTGGACTGGCGGCAGATTTCGAGCTTGAGGCGCGGGGCGACGCGGGCCGTCTCGCCGAGGCGTCGTCGGTAGGCCGTGAGCTATAGTGCAATTCGCAGGGCCGGCGCCTGTTCCCAATCTACTCCGCGGCTCCGCTTGGGGCCGAAGGCGGAACGAGACCATCGCCCACGGGTTTATTGAGCTCTCCAACCATAAGGACGCCCCATGAAAGTCGCCGACGTCATGACCGCTCAGGTCGCCACCGCCCGCCCGACCGACAGCGTCCGCAAGGTCGCCGGCGTCATGGCCAATGTCGATTCCGGCGCCGTGCCCGTGGTCGAGGAAGACCGGGTGATCGGCCTTGTCACTGACCGCGACATCGTCCTTCGGGTGATCGCCGTGGGTGGGAACCTCGACACGCCGGTTTCGGAGGTGATGACCCCCGACGTCCAGTCCTGCAGCGAGGATGACAATGTCGCCGACGCCGCCGCCCAGATGGCGAGCCACCAGATCCGCCGCCTCGTCGTCACCGGCGAAAAGGGCAAGCTGGTCGGCATCCTGTCCCTCGGCGATATCGCGCTCGACTACGGCGCCAAACAGGTCGGCAAGACCCTCGAGGAGATCAGTGAGCCCACGTCGGAGGTGACGCACTAACCCCTGATAACACCACAGGTAATGATTGAGTAACGGCCACGATCACACCGCAATCATGACCAAGCTTGCCCCCGCGCGTCGTGCGCGACATCGACGTCTGGGGGCAGGCCATGGAGAAGTTCGGCGTTCGCATCTACGGCCTTGGGGCCGTGATCCTCGGGCTTCTGAGCCTGATCTCGGTGGACTTCGCCATGCAGTGGCAGCCGGTTCCGAAGGGCGTTCCGGGCCATACGGTTCTGGCCTATGCCAGCGGCGCGGCGATGATGGCCGCCGGCGTCGCGGTCCAACTGCCCCGCTTGTCCCGCTTCGGCGCGGCGGCGCTCGGCCTCCTCTATTTCACCTGGGTGGTCCTGCTGCACGCCCCTCGTGTGGCGGCCCATCCCACCAATATCGGCGCCTGGAATGGTGTCGCCGAGATCTCGGCGCTCGCCATGGCGGGCCTGGTCGGCTTCGCCCTGCTCTGGAACAACACCGAGCGTGCGGCCGGGCTCTCCCGCGCCGGGCGGCTGGTGTTCGGCCTCTGTCCGCTGGTGTTCGGCCTAGCCCACTACACCTACGCCGAGTTCACCGCGTCGATGGTGCCGGCCTGGATTCCGCCGAACCAGCTCTTCTGGGCCTACGCCACCGGCACCTGCCACATCGCGGCCGCGCTCGGCATCCTCTCGGGCGTCCAGGCCAGGCTCGCCGCGCGGCTGCTCAGCGTGATGTTCGCGGGCTTCGTGGTCCTGCTGCACATCCCCAGGGTCTACGTCGACCCCGATAGCCGTCTCGAATGGACCATGATGGCCATCGCCATCAGCCTGACCGGCGCGGCCTGGTCGGTGGCGGACTCAATCGGCAGACGGCCGGCCAAAGCGGCCTTGAACCCGGCGGCGGAGGGACTATCCTGAAGGCTCCGGGCTGACGCGGGCGCCCGGGCAGACGGCTGGCCGTCCAAGACCCGCTCCTGAGAGTCCGGCTCCACGCCGGACAGGAGCGCGTGAGATGGCTGACGGCAATTCCCAATCCTGCAAGGTGGCGATCGTCTGGCGCGGCGACGCTCAGGCCCGGCGCGAGGCCACGCCCGCGACCAGCCGCCAAAGGGCGGTGTTCGAGGCCCTGGCTCGCCACGGCGTCGCCGCCGAGGCCTGCGTCTACGCCGAGGACACGATCGACGAGGTCCGCGCGCAACTGCTGCGGATGGACGGCGTCCTCGTCTGGGTCGATCCCATCTCCGGCGGCCAGCGGCGCGACATGCTGGACGAGGTCCTACGCGAGGTCTCGGCGGCAGGCGTCGTGGTCAGCGCCCATCCCGACGTCATCCTCAAGATGGGCGTCAAGGAGGTGCTCTATCGGACCCGCGACCTGGGCTGGGGCGCCGACACCCAGCTCTACGAGACCCGCGACGCCTTCGAGACCGAGTTCCCCGCGCGGCTGGAGGCCTCGGGCGCTCGGGTGCTGAAGCAGAACCGGGGCAATGGCGGCATCGGGGTCTGGAAGGTCGAGTTCCTCGACGCCGGCATGGCGCGCGTCCAGGAGGCGAGGGGCGAGGCCGAGCCCCGCATCCTGCCGCTGCGCGCCTTCCTCTACGAGTGCCGGGCCTATTTCGACGGCGGCGGCAAGCTGATCGACCAGGCCTTCCAGCCCCGCCTGCCGGAGGGGATGATCCGCTGCTACATGTCGGAGGACCTCGTCGTGGGCTTCGGACGCCAGATCATCCGCGGCCTGATGCCCGCCGACGCCGGCCCGCCAGGTCCCCGCATCATGTCGGGCCCCGGCCACCCCCCGTTCCAGGCCCTGCGCGCCCGAATGGAGGGCGACTGGACGCCCGCCATGGCCCGGCTGCTGGAGATCGAGGCCCTGCCGGTGATCTGGGACGCCGACTTCCTCTACGGCCCCAAGGACGCGGCTGGCGAGGACACCTATGTCCTGTGCGAGATCAATGTCAGCTCGGTGTTCCCCATCCCCGACGAAGCGCCTGAGGAGCTGGCCAGGGCGATGGCGCGGCGCGTCGGATCAAAACCAGAACGCGCCGCTGACTCCCGGACCCAAACCCGCTAATCGTTTCGGGTGAACGCGCTCTCCTCGAATCTCGACCTGGCCCCGGCCCTCGTCGTCCTGCCCGGCCCCCGCGCCGCGGCGGCCGATGCGACGCGGGCCGAGATGATCCGGGCGCCGGACGCGCGGGACCTGTTCGAGCACGGGCCGGTGCTGGTGGCCCATGCGTCCATGACCGCCAAGCGGCTGGGGCTGCACGCGCCGGGGCGCTCGCCCGGCCTGTTCGACGCCCTGGAGCTGTTCGCCTTCACGCGGCCCGCCAGGTTCTGCGCGCCCTCGGCGGCGGGCATGGCCCTGGCGCTGGGGCTGCCCGAGCCCAAGGGCGCGACCGCCCAGGCCGCGGCGTTACTGCAGGCTTGCCGGCTGCTGCTGGCCGAACTGGCCGCCTCGCCCGAGCCCAGCCGCGAGGAGGCCCTGGCCGTGGCCGAGACCCTGGCCCGCGCCGGCTGGGCCTGGGGGCTTGCGGTGGTCGCCGCCCTGCGCTCTGCCCCGGTGGGCAACCAGTTCCGCACCTCGGGCCTCGACGTCTGGAGCCGGATCGCCGAGTGGGAGGATTCGGCCCCGCCCGGCGAGGCGACCTCCAAGCCCTTCACGCCCGAACAGTCCTCCGCCCGCCTGGCCGAACTGCTGCAGCGCGCCGGCCTTGACGAGGCCCGTCCCGCCCAGTCGGAGTTCGCCGCCGAGGCCGCCTTTGCCTTCCAGCCGCGCGAGCGCGAGGGCGAGCCGCGCATGATGTTGGCCGAGGCCGGCACCGGCATCGGCAAGACCCTGGGCTACCTGGCGCCGGCCTCGCTGTGGGCCGAGGCCAACGGGCCGGCGGTCTGGGTCTCGACCTACACCCGCGCCCTGCAGCGGCAGATCGAGCGCGAGAGCCACGCCATCTATCCGGACCCCAAGGTTCGGGCGAAGAAGGCCGTGGTCCGCAAGGGGCGCGAGAACTATCTCTGCCTGCTGAATTTCCAGGACGTGGCCAACACCGCCCAGATGGGCGGGGCCGACCTGATCGGCATGGGCCTGGCCGCCCGCTGGGCGCGGGCCACCCGCGACGGCGACATGACCGGCGGCGACTTCCCGGCTTGGCTGCCCACCCTGTTCGCGGTGCCGCCCGCCGCCCAGGCCAGCTCCGCCAACCTGGTGGATCGGCGCGGCGAGTGCATCCACGCCGGCTGCTCCCATTACCGCACCTGTTTCGTGGAGAAGGCGATCCGGGGGTCGCGCAAGGCCGACCTGGTGATCGCCAACCACGCCCTGGTCCTGACCCAGGCCGCCTTCGACGGCGCCCGGGCGGCGCGGGGCTCCAAGGCCGACGGGGAGACCACCCAGCTCAAGCGCATCGTCTTCGACGAGGGCCACCACCTGTTCGACGCCGCCGACGCGGCCTTTTCCGCCGCGCTCTCCGGGGCGGAGTCGGCCGAGATGCGCCGCTGGATCCGCGGGCCGGAGGGGCGCGGCCGCCGGGGCCGGGGACTGGAAGCCCGCCTGATGGACATGCTGGGCGACCGCGAGGACGCGCGCCGGGCGTTGACGGATGCGTTGAACGCCGCGACCGCCTTGCCGGGTGAAGGTTGGTCCGGCCGCATCGCCCCGCCCAATGGCGAGGTGAACCCCATCGGGCCCATCGAGTCCTTCCTGGTGGCGATGATCGAGCAGCTTCGCGCGCGCTCGGCCGCCTCCGAGATCGGCATGGAGTGCGCCGCCCGGCCGGCGCTCGACCTGGTGCGCGTCACCGCCCGCGACGCGGCCGTGGCGCTGGCCAAGATCGAGGCCCCGCTGCTGGCCCTCGCCCGCCACCTGGAGGACCTGCTGGACGAGGAGGCCGCCCAGATCGTCACCAGCGACCGGGGCCGGATCGAGGGCGCCCTGCGCGGCCTCGACCGCCGCTGCCGCATGACCCTGCCGGCCTGGCGCTCGATGCTGCAGGCCATCGACGAGAACAGCGACGATGATCCCGACTTCGTCGACTGGTTCGACGCCACCTTCCTCTATGGCCGGGTGGTGGACGCCGCCAGCCGCCGCCACTGGGTCGATCCGACCGAGCCCCTGACCAACGCCGTCATCGCGCCGGCGCATGGGGTGCTGGTGACCAGCGCCACCCTGTCGGACTCCGCCCTGGACGATCCCTTCGCGCTCGCGGAGATGCGCACCGGCGCCGCGCGCCTGCCCGAGCGGCCCAAGACGCTGAAGCTCGCCTCGCCCTTCGACTATGCCGCCAACAGCCGGGCCTATGTGGTCACCGATGTCGGCCGCGACGACCCGCGCCAGGTGGCCGCGGCCATGCGCGAGCTGTTCCTGGCGGCCGGGGGCGGGGGCGTGGGCCTGTTCACCGCCATCCGCCGCCTGCGCGCGGTGCATGAGCGGATCGCCGCGCCTCTGGCCGACAAGGGCTTGGCGCTCTACGCCCAGCACGTGGACCCCCTGGAGGTCGGCGCTCTGGTCGACATCTTCCGGGCGGAGATGGACTCCTGCCTGCTGGGCACCGACGCCGTGCGGGACGGCGTCGACGTGCCGGGGCGCAGCCTGCGCCTGCTGGTTTTCGACCGGGTGCCGTGGCCCCGGCCCGACATCCTGCACAAGGCCCGCCGGGTCCGGTTCGGCGGCAAGACCTATGACGACAGCGTGGCCCGCAACCGCATCAGCCAGGCCTTCGGCCGCCTGATCCGCCGGGCCGACGACAAGGGCGTTTTCGTGATGCTGGACGCCTCGTCCCCGAGCCGCCTGTTCACCGGCCTGCCGCAGGGCGTGCGGGTGGATCGGCTTGGGCTGGTCGAGACCATCGAGGCGATCACCGAGTTCCTCGGGACGCCGGAGAGCTAGGGTCGATCATCAACCAGATGCTCCCCTGCTGGGGGAGCTGTCGGCGCAGCCGACTGAGGGGGACTTTGACGCTTGTTTGTGGGTTTCATCCCCCGCCGTCACGGCGCCGAAAGAGGCGACGCGCCACCTCCCCCTAACCGCGCTGCGCGCTGGGGGAGGATCTAGGCCGCCGCCTATGCCGCCCGAAGCTGCTCGAACAGGTCCGCCGGATGAGGCGAGCTATAGGCCGTGACGCCGAGTTCCTTGCGCAGAGCCTCCAGCGGCCGGTTCCAGATGGCTTCCCAGTCCAGACCGATCAGGGGCGGGGTCTCGCGGCCGTGGGTCCAGGCCGTGAGGATGGTGTCGAGGAACAGGGGCAGGGCCGCCGGCTGGGTCGCGGCGATCTTGGTGAGGACCACCGCCAGGAACATCGAGGAATAGTGGTGCCCGAACTGGGCCATCTGGAAGGCCGAGATCGCCACCTCGTGCAGGGCGGTCGTGCGGTAGCCGGCCAGTAGGTGCCAGAGGTCGTGGCACTGCAGGATGCGGGCGTTGAGATAGTCGAGCGGGGCGGGCAGGCCTGCGAGGCCCAGGGCTTCGCGGTCGAGCACTTCCAGATCGAAGCCGTTGTCGACGATCAGGGCGTGGAATTCGCCGCCCAGCGAGTCGCGCGGGCACCGCGCCAGGGTCTCCAGGGTGAACTTGCGCGGGTAGCCCGCCGCCGCGGCCTGAGCCACCCCGGCATAGGCGCCGGCCATGGCGGCGACGCGCAGGCTGAAGGCGGGGGCGAGCCGGCCGGCCAGGTCGGCGGTGCGGGCGGTGACGTCGAGCGCGTCCTTGCCCCCGACGGTGTCGAGGGCCCGGGCCCAGAACTCGGTCCAGAACTCAGGCGCCGGCTTATCGGTCCCGGCCGGGGCCTCGACCAGGAGCCCGCGAGGCTGCCAGCCCAGCCAGCCCACGGCCGCGCCGTCATAGATCGTGGTCAGGTGCTCCGGCGCGACGGCGGCGACGTGCACACACAGCGCGGCCAGTTGCAGCCCAGCCGGAGCTTCCCCGGCCTTCAGGGCCATGGCCAGCCGCTGGGCCTCGGCGGCGTCGCCGCCGCAGGTGGCCTGGTCCTCGAAGCGCTCTCGCGCCTGCGGGTCGATCATGGCCGCCTCCCTGACGCAGGCTGTTGAGGAGAGTGAGCCTACCATTCCCGAACGGAAATCAATCTGCCCCGCTTGCCAGGACTGACACCGGTGTCATTATGCGGCCAACCCAGACACCAGGGAGACTCCATGCTCGCGACCAGACGGCTCATCCTCGCGACCCTGGCCGCCGGTCTGGCGCTGCCGGCCCAGGCGGCCGATGGCCCCTCCCGCGCGCAGGTGCTGGCGGCCATGAAGCGGGCGACCGCCTTCATGACGGACAAGGCCGCCGTCCATGGCGGCTACGTCTGGTCCTACCTGCCGGACTTCTCGCGCCGCTGGGGGGAGCTGGAGGCCAAGCCGACCATGGTCTGGGTGCAGCCGCCGGGCACCGGGACCATGGGCCACCTGTTCCTCGACGCCTATCACGCCACCGGCGATGACTTTTACTACGCCGCCGCGACCCAGGCGGCCCAGGCCCTGATGGACGGCCAGCTCCCGTCCGGCGGCTGGAACTACCTGATCGACTTCGGCGGCGAGGCGTCCAAGGCCGACTGGTACGCCACCACCGGCGCCAACGCCTGGCGGATGGAGGAATTCCAGCACGACTGGAGCAACGGCACCTTCGACGACGCCGGGACTTCTGAGGCCATGCAATTCCTGCTGCGGCTCTATCTCGAGAAGCGCGATCCCCGCTTCAAGCCGGCCCTGGATCGCGCGGTCGGCTTCGTGCTGGACAGCCAGTATCCCAACGGCGGCTGGCCGCAGCGCTGGCCGGCCGGGCGGCCGTTCGCCGCCCATGGCGCGGACTATACGGGCCACATCACCTTCAATGACGACGTGGCCGGGGAGAACATCAAGTTCCTGGTCATGCTGAACCAGACCCTAGGCGATCCACGCGCGGCCGGCGCGATCCGCCGGGCCATGGATGTGTTCCTGATCACACAGCAACCGGCGCCCCAGGCCGGATGGGGCCTGCAGCACAGCCTGGCCGACCTCAAGCCCGTCGCCGCCCGCAGCTACGAGCCCAGGGCGTTGGCCACCCACACCACGGCGACCAATGTCGAGCAGCTCATGAACTTCTTCGAGCTGACCGGCGATCCGAAGTACCTGGCCCGCGTGCCCGAGGCTCTGGACTGGCTGGCCAAGGTCGCCCTGCCGGAACCCCGGAACGGCCGCACCCATCCGACCTTCATCGAGATCGGGACCGACCGGCCGCTCTATGTCCACCGCCGCGGCTCCAATGTCGTTAACGGCGCCTACTATGTGGACGGCAGTCCGGAGAAGACGCTGGGCCACTACGGCGCCTTCCGGGCGGTGAAGGTCGAGGCCCTGCGCAGGCGCTACGAGAAGCTCAAGGCCACGCCCCCCGATAAGCTGGCCGCGAACTCGCCCCTGACCCACAAGGGCCCGTTGCCGCGCTATTTCGCAAACCAGGATCTGGCGACCTCCGACCTCAACGGCGGCCAGTCCCTGGCCCCGCTCAAGGCCTCGCTCGAGGAAGCCGCACGCCTGGTGGCGGGCCTGAACGCGGAGGGTTGGTGGCCGACGCCCCTGGTCGCCACCAGCCATCCCTATAAGGGCCCGGGTCCCGCCACGCCGACACCGGGCGACTACGCGACGACTCATGGGGGCGACGCCTACGACACCTCGCCCTATCCCACCGACACCCCGGTCATGGGCATCTCGACCTCGGCCTTCATCAAGAACATGGGCCTGTTGATCGGGCAGTTGGACGCGGGCGGGTAGGGTTCGGGCTCAGTAGGGTGACGTCACGATCCTTCTCACCTTGCCGGAGAAGGTGGCCCCGCAGGGGGTCGGATGAGGGGTCTCACCGCCCTCCCGATTCGGACCGTGAGTGACGCCCGCTTGGCGACGCGCCGCTTCCTGCACGCTGTTGGCTAAACCCGTTCAGTCCAGAGTAGCTTTCCGCCCTCACAGATTTCGACCCGGAGGCCATGGCTCGTAGCCATGCAACGGGCGCGGGATACGCTCGCCCGTGGATGGCCGATAAGCGCCGTCCGGTTTCAACCGCTCCTCATCACGCAACCGTTCTATCCGCAAGCGCTCGATGGGGTCGCTCGTCCGTTCAAGGAGCAGCCTGAAGAGTTCGATGTTGGATTGCCGTAGCTCGCTGGGCGTCATTGCGACTGCCCTCATAGGCAAGAAAACGACACCCTCATTAGGGCATGGCGGAGCGCTTCGTTCCCTCCGCCAACTCGCCTTTCACGTTTAGGCGCCTTGCATCGGCTCCGAAGCGGGCGTTGCATCGGACTTGGAGGCGTCGGCTTCCGTGCGGACGCCCCGTTCACGGAGGACAGGTCATGGGTAAGCGTGATCCTGGCTCGGTACGCACCATCGCTCTTGTGGGAGCGGCCGGAGCCGGCAAGACGACTCTTCTCGAAGCCATGCTGTTTGCGAGCGGCGCCATCGCCCGTCAGGGCGAGGTCGGCGCTTCCAGCGTCGGCGATGCGACCCCCGAGGCGCGTGCGCGCGGCCAGTCGGTGGAGCTGAACCTGGCGGGCTTCGAGTTCATGGGCGACCGCTATGCGGTCATCGATTGCCCCGGCTCGACGGAGTTCGCCGCCGCAGAGGACCTGGTGCTCCCCGCCGTCGACCTGGTGGTGGTGGTGGCCGATCCGCATCCGGGCCGCGCGGCCCTGCTGCAGCCGATCTTCAAGGAACTGGAGCGGCTGGGCGTGCCCCGCGCGGTGTTCGTCAACAAGATCGATCAGGCGCGCGGACCGCTGGACGCCTTCATGGCCGCGCTTGGTCCGGCCAGCGCCGCCCCCGTGGTGGCTCGCCAGATCCCGCTGATCGACAAGGAGCACGTCACCGGCTTCGTCGATCTGGCGCTGGAGCGCGCCTACATCTACCGGCCCGGCCAACCCTCGCAGATCGTCGACCTGCCGCAGGACGTGGCCGAGCTGGAGGCTGAGGCCCGGTTCCACATGCTGGAGCAGATGGCCGACTACGACGACGCCCTGATGGAGCAACTCCTCTCCGATCTCACCCCCAGCCGGGACCTGGTGTTCGCTGACCTGGTGGCCGAGATGAACCAGGGCCAGATCGTGCCGGTGTTCTTCGGCTCGGCCTCCAACGGCTTTGGGGTGCGCCGGCTGCTGAAGGCCCTGCGCCACGAGACGCCCGAGGTCTCCCAGGCCGCCGCGCGGCTGGGGCTGGACGGCCCCTGCGCCTATGTCTTCAAGACCTCCTACGCCGGCCAGGCGGGCAAGCTCTCCTACGCCCGCATCCTGGGCGGGTCCCTGAAGGACGGCGAGGAGCTGACCGCCTCGAACGGCGAGCGCAGCCGGGCGGGCGGGCTGTTCACGGTGAGCGGCGGCGCGACCAAGAAGGTCGATCACGCGGCGGCCGGCGACGTCATCGCCATCGCCAAGATCGAGGCCGCCCGGGCGGGCCAGGTGCTTTCCTTCGACGGCAAGGCGCGCACGCCGCAGCTCAACTTCCGTGAGCCGCTGCACCTCTATGCGATGGCGGTGGCGGCCAAGGACCGCAAGGACGACGTGCGGATGTCGGCGGCGCTCACCAAGCTCGCCGAGGAGGATCCGACCCTGCGTATGGTGCTCGATCCGGAGACCCAGGAGACCCTGATCTTCGGCCAGGGCGAGGCCCATGTGCAGGTGACCCTGGAGCGCCTGCGCCGGCGATTCAACGTGGAGGCGGCGACCACGGCGCCCAAGATCTCGTATCGGGAGTCGATCCGCAAAGGCGTCACCCAGCGCGGGCGCCACAAGAAGCAGACCGGCGGCCACGGCCAGTTCGGCGACGTGGTCATCGAGATCAAGCCGCTGCCGCGGGGCTCCGGCTTCGCCTTCTCGCAGAGGATCACCGGTGGGGTGGTGCCCAAGCAGTGGATCCCGGCTGTGGAGCAGGGCGTGCGCGACGCCATGCAGAAGGGGCCGCTGGGCTTCCCGGTGACCGACGTGGAGGTGGTGTTGACCGACGGCTCCTATCACAGCGTCGACTCCTCCGAGATGGCCTTCCGCCAGGCCGGACGTCTGGCCATGAGCGAGGGCCTCGCCGTCTGCGGGGCCTATCTGCTCGAGCCGGTGGAGAAGCTGCACATCAACGCGCCGTCCGCCAGCACCTCCAAGATCACCCAGGCGATCTCCGCCCGGCGTGGCCAGATCCTCGGCTTCACCCCCCGCGAGGGCTGGTCCGGCTGGGACGAGATCGAGGTCTGCCTGCCGCGCCACGAGCGCCAGGAGCTGATCGCCGAGCTGCGCGGCCTGACCCAGGGCCTGGGCGACTTCACCGCCGAGTTCGACCACATGGCCGAGCTCACGGGTCGCCTGGCCGAGGAGGTAAGCCGCAGCGCCGCGGCTTAGTCGCCGGCGCCGGGGCGGGCCTAGTGCTTGCCCCGGTCGCGGCCGAAGTTGGGCTCGGCGCTTTCCTGGCCAGCCGCGATGATGCCGCGGCGGATTTCGCGGGTCCGCGTGAAGAGTTCGTGCAGCTTGTCGGCCTCGCCCCAGCGGATAGCGCGCGACAGGGCCTGGAGGTCCTCGGTAAAGCGGCCCAAGATCTCCAGCACCGCGTCCTTGTTGGCCACGAACACGTCGCGCCACATGGTGGGATCCGAGGCGGCGATGCGGGTGAAGTCTCGGAAGCCGCCAGCGGAGTACTTCATCACCTCCGCTTGGGTGACCTCCTCCATATCGGCGGCGGTGCCGACGATGTTGTAGGCGATCAGGTGGGGTAGGTGGCTGGTGACGGCCAGGACCAGGTCATGATGGCGGTCGTCCATCTGTTCGACGTTGGCGCCCAGCGACCGCCAGAACTCGGCGAGGCGGCCGACCGCCTCCAGATAGGCGTCGTCCTGGCGCGGCTGCGGCGTCAGGATCACCCAGCGGTTCTCGAACAGTTCGGCCAGGCCCGCGTCAGGCCCGGAGTGCTCCGTGCCGGCGATGGGGTGGCCCGGGATGACGAAGACGTTGTCGGGCAGGGCCGCGGCCAGGGCCACGGCGACCGAGCCCTTGACCGATCCGACGTCGGTGGCCGTGGCGCCTGGCTTCATGGCGGCGGCGGCGGCCTTCGCGGCTTCGCCCATGGCCAGCACGGGCACGGCGAACAGCACCAGGTCGGCGTCGGCCACGGCTTCGGCGATATCGCCGGTGACGAGGTCGGCGAAACCCAGCTCCACGATCCGGGCGCGGTGCGCGGCGCTGGCGTCCGCCACGGCCACATGCTCGACCACGCCGCGTTCGCGGGCGGCGCGGATCACCGACGAGCCGATCAGGCCGCAACCGATCACCGCAATCTTCGGATAGGTCACGTCCGTCACGCCGCTCAGCCCTTCATGAAGTCGGACAGCGCCTCGACCACGGCGCGATTGTGCTCTTCCAGGCCGATGGTCACCCGCAGGTGGTCGGGCAGGCCGTAGCCGCCGACACCCCGGACGATCAGCCCGCGCGAGGCTAGGAAGGCCTCGGCCTCCCTAGCGGTCTTGCCGGGCGTCTTGGGGAAGCCGACCAGCACGAAGTTCGCGGCCGACGGCACGACATCGAGGCCGAGTCCGCCCAGTTGCTGGTTCAGCCAGGCCCGCCCGCGCTCGACCAGGGCCAGGGAGCGCTCCTGGAACTCGGTGTCGCCCAGGGCCGCGACGGCGGCGAGCTGGGCCGGGATGTTGACGTTGAAGGGCAGGCGGATGCGGTCGACAGCGCCCGCCATCTCGGCGGGCATGTAGCCCCAGCCCACCCGCAGGGCGGCCAGGCCGTGCAGTTTCGAGAATGTGCGGGTCACCACGACGTTCTCGAACTCGCGCACCATGCTCATCCCGTCCTCGAAGGCCGGGTCGTTGGCGAACTCGGCATAGGCGCCGTCCAGCACCAGCACGACGCTGGGGGGCAGGGCCGCGTGCAGGCGGCGGATCTCTGAGCCCGGAATCCAGGTTCCGGTTGGGTTGGCCGGGTTGGCGATGAACACTAGGCGTGTGCGGCTGTCGACCTGCTTCAGCAGCTCGTCGACGTCGATGCGGTAGTCGGGCTCGCGGGCGGTGCGCACCTGCGCCTGGCAGGCCCGTGCGCCGATGGCGTAGGCGCCGAAGCCGAACTCGCCCTGCACGATGTTGTCGCCGGGCTCCAGGAAGGCCTGGTTCAGGAGCTGGAATATCTCGTCCGAGCCGCAGCCGAACAGCAGGCGCTCCGGCTCCAGGCCATAGGTCTCGCATAGGGCGTCGCGCAGGACGGTGGTGCGCCCGTCGGGGTACATGTGCAGCTGGTCGACAGCCGAGCCGAAGGCCTCGCGGGCCTTGGGGCTGGAGCCCAGGATGTTCTCGTTGGCCGACAGCTTCAGGGGATGCTCGACGCCGTCGATCTTCGATTTGCCCGGCACATAGGGGGCGATCTCGAGGATGCCGGCCTTGGGCGTGGGCCGGGGCGCGGCGGCGCGGTCGATGACGATATCGGACATGGGTCCCAACGGTGGCGGAGGAAGCTTGGCCCGCTCTTACACGTCGAAGGGCGCAGGCGCAGCCCCGATCACGCCGGAAAGTCGGCCCGGTGCGCGGGCCAGGCGCTCGTCGCCCTCCTGGTAGAAGCCCATCAGGGCGAAGAGCTTGAGGCCGCCGACCTCGGCGATCAGGTCGCCGGCGACACCGTCGCGGCCCAGGGCCTCCTCGATGGCGGCGCTGCTGCCCGGCGCGTCGGTGACCCAGAAGGTCCGGTCGTCGCCCGTGGGTTCGACCTCGACCTGGGCCACCGCCAGGCTCGATTGCGGACCCCAGGCGACGAGGCAGGGCAGGGCCGCGAACACCCGCAGCTTCGGCTCGGCCAGCAACCGGCCCCACCAGGGGGTGTCTCCGGCCAGGGCCAGGATCGCCACGCCGCCCTGCGACCGGGCCGCGCCGATGGCGTCCTCGGCCTTGGCGGCGACCTTGAGCAGCGGCGCGGCGCCGAACCGCAGGCGCGCGGCCTCGACGATGCGGGAGGGATCGCGGCCGCCCCAGACGGCGAGGTGGAAGGGACCCTGGCGCGAGAGGCTGTCGCCGATTAGCTCGCGCCACAGCCGGACCACCAGGCTGGGCCGGGCGGCGTCGCGCGGCGTGGCCAGCAGCTTGCGCAGCAGTTGGGTCTCGCGGCCGGGGCGCAGGCCGAACTTGTCGCCGTCGCCGGCGGCGGCCTTGGCGGCGGCGACCTGCACCGCCAGCGCGGCGCGTTCGTCGACCAGGGCCAGCAGGGCGGCGTCGATCGCGTCGATGCGCGCGCGCACAACGTCCAGCGACGGCGCAGCGGGCTTGGGATCGGCGTCGGCCATTTTGTCCCCCGAAAACGAAGGTTTGGCGCTTAGGTCATTGCGGCGGAGCGTGCAATAGGCCCGAACGCCGCAAAAAAGTTGCAGCGGAAACCGGTTGGCGGCGCCGGCCGCCCGACCACGCGCTGGTTCGTCCGCCTGGACGACGCTTACGACCCATGCCAGCACTTCGCCTCCGACGTTGGGGAGGCCTTTCGTGCGCGCAGATCGCAGACAGTTCCTGAGCCTGGCCGGCGGCGGCGGATTGGCCCTGGCCACCGGCCTTCCCGCCCTGGCCCAGGCCGACGGCCTGGCGCCGATGACCGGCGGCGTCGTCCCGATCAGCCGGGCCGAACGCCTGGCCCGGATGGCCAAGGCGCAGGGCCTGATGAAGGCCCAGGGCCTTTCGGCCCTGGTCGTGGAGCCCGGCGCCGCGCTCACCTACTTCACCGGCGTGCGGTGGAACCGCAGCGAGCGGGTCACCGCCGCGATCATCCCCGTCGAGGACGATCTGTTGATCGTAACGCCCCACTTCGAGGAGCCGTCGATCCGCGAGACCCTGGCCGTGCCCGCCGAGGTCCGCGTCTGGCAGGAGGACGAGAACCCCGCCGCTGTGGTCGCCGGCTGGCTGAAGGAACGCAAGCTCGCCGCCGGCAAGATCGGGGTCGAGGAGACGGTGCGGTTCTTCGTCAGCGACGGCCTGGCCCGCTTGCTTCCGGGCGCCAGGATTGTCTCCGGCGCGCCGGTGGTGCGCGGCTGCCGGATGATCAAGTCGCCGGCCGAGATCGCCCTGATGCAGACGGCCAGCGACATCACTATCGCGGCCTATCGCTACACCTGGCCGAAGATCGAGAAGGGCATGACGCCCCGCGACATCGGCGCGATCATGAACCGCGCGACCGCGGCGCTCGGCGGCGATCCGGAATTCGAGTTGATCCTGCTGGGCGAGGCCAGCGCCTATCCGCACGGCTCGGGCAAGCCCCAGACGGTTGGCGAGGGCGAGGTGGTGTTGATGGACTGCGGCTGCACTGTGGAAGGCTACCAGTCCGACATTTCGCGCACCTTCGTGTTCGGCGAGCCGACGAGGAAGCAGCGCCAGGTGTGGGAGCATGTCCGTCGCGGCCAGCAGATCGCCTTCGAGACCGCCCAGGTCGGGGTCGCCGCCGGCGCGGTCGACGACGCGGTCAGGGCCTATTACGAGCCGCTGGGCTACGGCCCGCGCTATCGCCTGCCCGGCCTCTCCCACCGCACCGGCCATGGCATCGGCCTGGACGGCCACGAGCCAGTCAACTTCGTGCACGGCGAGGCGACGAAGCTCGCGCCGGGCATGTGCCTGTCCGATGAACCGGGCCTCTACCTGCCCGGCGAGTTCGGTGTGCGGCTGGAGGACTGCCTGCACATGACGCCGGGCGGCCCGAAATGGTTCTCGGTCCCGCCGCCGTCCCTGGACAAGCCGTTCGGCTAATACACCTTGGGCGCGGGGCCGATGGCGACGGGGCCGAGCGTGGTCTGGCCGGCCTGGAAGGTTATCGTGGCCTGGGCGACGTCGCCGGCGCCCTGACGCGCGGCGGCCACGGCGGCGGCGGCCAGCGCCGCCTCCGGCCGTATCATCCCGGTCTGGGCCATGGCCGTCAGGGCCTGAGGCGCCTCCCGAAGCGTGACGTTCAGCGAGCCTGACAGCCGGCCGTCATAACCGACGCCGAGGGTGCCGGCCTGGGCGCCGACCACCGCCGACCCCGCCGTCAGTCCGGCCTGGCGCACGTTCATGACGCCGCCAGCCCCGTTCCAGGCCTTCACCGCCGAGGGCCAGTCGGCGCCCGTGAAGGCGCTCATCTTGGTGAGGGTTGAGTCCCAGACCATGGAGACCGGCCGATCTCCAGCGATCCGCGCGAACAGGCCCGACAGCCGGGCCTTGCCGTTGTCGACCCGGAACAGCACGGCGCCCTGGTCGTCCGGACCGGCGCGCAGATGGGTCTCGACCTTGTCGGCGGCGATGAGCGCGAAGGGCTGCGCGCCGGGCGCGGGGGTGAAGGTGAGCTTCCGCCCCTCGAAGGAGAGGTTGGGCGGATGCTTGTCCAGGTGCGAGAGGCTGGCGTGCAGAAGTTCGCCGTTCACCCTCACCGGGCCGCCGATCGGCCGCACGAAATCGAAGCCGTCGGGGGTCGCCAGCACCCAGGTTCCCAGGGCGTGGACATAGGCCTGGGTCTCCAGCCGCGGCGTGGTCAGCGCCCAGCCGGAAGGCTCGCGGACGCTGGCCTCCAGCAGGGTGACGTTCAACCGGAAGGGATAGCCGGTGATCCGCCGTTCCTTCCAGTCGACCTGGTAGCCGGCGTCGCGCAGGGTCTGGGCGCCCGCATCCATCCGCAGCCGCGTCTCGCGGTGCAGGTAGAGCCAGAAGCCGCTCCACACGACGGCTGCGGCGAAGGCGACCAGGAACGGCGCGTACAGACCCATGCGTCCGCGTTTGCGGGGCGGGTCCGGATCGGGCACAGGAGGGGCGGGCGGAATGGGTGTTGCGCGGCGGGCCATGTCGGTTGAGCGGTGGGTCTTTGGTTACGGGTCACTGATGTGGCGTCCGGGGTTTGCGTTCCAGGAGCGCCAGCCTGCGACCCTACACGGGCGAAGGCGGGCGTTCTGCATCTATTCGGTGCACCATCGCGGCACCTATCAACGCCCCGGCCTGGTCCTGGGGCTCGCGCCCGGCGGCGCGGTGCGCGGGGCGGCCTATCGGATCGCCGAGGCCGACTGGCCCGAGGTCTACGCCTATCTCCGTGAGCGTGAACAGCCGACCGAGACCTATGTGGAGGGGGCGGGGAACATCCGCCTGGCCGACGGCCGGCGAGTAGCAACCCTGGTGTTCTTCTCCGACGTCCATCACCCGCAGTGGGCCGGCGCGCTCTCCCTCGAACGCCAGGCCGAGCTGATCGCCGGGGCGACCGGGCTGTCGGGCCGAAACGTCGAATACCTGCGCGACCTGGTGGAGCACCTGCGCGAGGAGGGGGTGCGCGACCACGCCATGGAGATCCTGCTGGCCATGGTCGAGGCCCGGGAGCTGGCGGGGCGGTGACTCATCCCTCCTCCTTGTGGGGAGGGCAGACCGCGCAGCGGTCGAGGGTGGGGAAGCCGGAAGCTTCCGCGCACCTGCCGGACTTCCCCACCCTGGCGGCTTCGCCGCCGGTCCCTCCCCATAAAGAGGAGGGAAGAGAAGCTACAGCTCCAGCAGCTTGTTCGACGCTGTCTCGATGCGGTCTTGCAGCAGGCGCATGAACTCCGCCCGCTTCAGGCCGGGCGCGATGGGTTCGAGGTATTCGAAGACGATGGTCCCCGGCTTGCGCAGGAAGCCGTGCTTGGGCCAGTGAACGCCGGAGTTGGTGGCCACCGGATGCACCGGTACGTCGATCTCGCGATAGAGGGCCGCGACGCCCGGCTTGTAGTCGGGCGCCGCGCCGGGCGCGGTGCGGGTGCCTTCCGGGAAGATCAGCAGCTGGCGGTCGTCGACGAAGCGCTTCTTGGAGTCGCGGATCAGCTTGCGCAGGGCGGTGGCGTGGCCGCCGCGGTCGACGACGATCATTTGCGCCCGCATGGCCCACCAGCTGAAGAAGGGGATCCACATGAGCTCCTTCTTGGTGACGAAGCAGGCGTCCGGCAGCCAGGAGAACTGGGCGAAGACGTCGAACATGCACTGGTGCTTGGAGGCGACCAGGGCCGCGCCCCTGGGCATGTGCTGCTTGCCGCGCACCTCGACCTTGATGCCGCAGCAGAGCTCCAGCAGCCAGACGATGCCTTTTCCCCAGACGCCGATCAGGGTCATCGTCCAGGCGCGCGGGCCGAACAGCACCGGCGACAGGCCGACGGCGACGAAGATCGACCACAGATAGAACAGGATCACGAAGACGAGGGAGCGCAAGGTCGTCAAAGAGGTCAGCCTTTCTTCGCCGCCGGCTTGTCGTCGGGGCCGAGTCCCAGGATCGCCTCGCGGCCGAGGATCGCCAGGTATTTCATGTACTCGCCCACCATCAGCCGCACATCGGCCGAAGTGCGCCACCAGCGGTTGGCGTCGACCACCGAGGTCGCCACCGGATAGGCCGCCAGCCTGGTGTCGGGCATGGCGCCGCGCAGCTCCAGCATGGCGCGGGGCATGTGGTAGTCGGCCGTCACCACGATCAGGCTGTCATAGCGCAGCGAGCGGGCCCACTCCTGGGTCTCGCGGGCGTTGCCCACGGTGTCGGCGGCGTTGAAGCCCAGGTCGACGCAGCAGTCGTACAGCCGGCGAACGGCGCGGCTGACAGTGCGGATGTCCTCGCGGCTGGCCTCTCGGTTGACGCCGGACACCAGCATCCGCCGGGCCTTGCCCTCTTCCAGCAACTCCATGGCCGCGCCGATCCGCTCATTGGAGCCGGCCCCGGTCAGGGCCACCACTCCATCGGCGCGCGCGGGTTCGCGGGCGGGCGTCGAGCGCGCCACCCGCTCGGTGAAGGCGAACAGCCCCACCGCCCAGATGACGGCGAGCACCAGGAGGGCCGCCAGCGGTTTCACATCATGTCCCGGATCAGGGCCTGGGCGGTCAGGCGCGCGGAGATCGCCGCCACGCCCGCCGCGGCCAGGGGCGCGGGCGCCACGGCGAGCAAGTCGATCCAGGCGATGGGCAATACGGGCGTCAAGCCGTCGCCTCCCCCCGCGACACGTAGCATGGCCCCCATGATCGCCGCCGCGCCCGCTCCGAACAAGCCCGCCGTGGCGGCCATGCGCGCGAAGCGGATCTGGAACAGGCCGGCGATGAAGGCGTCCTCGGCGCCGGAAAGGTGCAGGACCTCCACCACCTCCCGGCGCGCGGCCAGGCCCGCGCGGGTGGCGAAGGCCACCACCGCGCCCGCCGCCACCGCGATCAGCGTGAAGACCGCGCCGCCGATGGCCCGCGCCGTGTCGGCGGAGCGTTCGATATCCTTCATCCAGACCGAGTGGTCGTCGACGATGGCGTCCAGCCCCTGGGCCTTCAGGGCGCTGTCCAGGGCCTGGCCGGTGGCCGGCCCCTCGGGGTCCAGCAGCACGGAGACCAGCCGGGGGATCGGCAGGTCCTCCAGGTCGGCCGCGTCGCCGAGCCAGGGGGCGATCAGGGCCTCGGCCTTTTCCTTCTCCAGGGCGCGGGCCTCGACCACGCCGGGCACTCCGGCCAGGGTTTCGGCCGCCCGGGCCGCGGCGCCGTCGGGCGTCTCATTGGTCTTGGGCCGCACGATCACCGTCGCCTCATTGGTCAGGTGCCCGGTCCAGCCGCGTGCGGCGCGGTCGGCGGCCAGCACGGCCAGCAGGGTCAGGCAGGCCAGGAAGCACAGGGTCGCCACCACGAAGACCAGCGAGCCGTCCTTGGCGTCGGCCTCGGGCAGGAAGGGCGCGGGCCGCCAACGTTCGGTGTCGAACTCGCTCACCCCTCGCCTCCGGCCGGCAGCCGGGTCAGGCGGCCCTCATCCAGGTGCAGCACCGGCATGCCTGAGCGCGCCACCAGGTCCTGGTCATGGGTGGCGATGAGGATGGTGGTCCCCAGCCGGTTCAACTCCACGAACAGCCGCAGGATGCGCAGGCCCATCTCGTGGTCAACATTGCCGGTGGGTTCGTCGGCCAGCAGGATGTCGGGTCGGTTGACCACGGCGCGGGCGATGGCGAGGCGCTGCTTCTCGCCCCCGGCCAGGGTCGCGGGCATGGCGTGCATCCGCGAGCGCAGGCCGACCCAGGTCAGCAGTTCGGCCACGTCCTGGCGATAGCTCTCCGGCTTGCGGCCGGCGATGCGCAGCGGCAGGGCGGTGTTGTCGAAGGCCGACAGGTGCTCCAGCAGCTTGAACTCCTGGTAGACCACCCCGATCCGGCGGCGCAGGAACGGTTGCTCCTTCGCCGCTATGGCCGACACGTCCTGGCCGAACAGGTGCAGCAGCCCCTTCGAGGGCTTGGCGGCCAGGAAGATCAGCTTCAGCAGCGACGTCTTGCCCGCTCCGGAGGCCCCAGTGACGAAATGGAAAGACCCGGGCGCCAATGAGAAGGTAAGGTCCTTCAGCGTCTCGGGGGCACGGCCATATCGCATCGACACGTCATCGAAGCGGACCACGGCGGGATCGGCGTCGAACGCGCCCTGAACATGCGTGTTTCTGGACATGAGGACCGAAATCGGCGACCTCGGTTGAGGTTGCTGGAGCGTCCGATTCGGCCGTCATGATACTGACCTGTCCAGAGTGCGCCACCAGCTATTTCGTGGATGATTCCAGGATCCCCGAAGCCGGCCGGGCCGTGAAATGCGCCAGCTGCGGTGCGCGGTGGACCGCGCTGCCTGAGACTCCGGCCCTGAACCTTGAGGTTTCCAGCGACGAAGGCGCTGTCGCCCGAGAGCCTGCGCCGGACATCGAAGCGCACGAAGACGTCCCGATCAGCGAATTGCCGGGCGAGGTCCTGCCCAAGGTGTTCCGCGCCAAGGCCGACACCGAGCGCCGGGTCCGTGAGGCCGCCGCCACCGGGATCATCTGGGCGGGCCTGGCCGCGGCCCTGCTGGTGCTGCTGGCCGTGGCCTTCGTGTTCCGCGTCGACGTGGTGCGCATCTGGCCGCGCACGGCCAGCGCCTTCGCCTTCGTCGGCCAGCCGGTGAACAGCCTGGGCCTGGTGATCGAAGGCGTGCGCTTCGAGCCGTCCCTGCAGGAAGGCCATGCCGCGCTTTCGGTCTCGGGAATGATCCGCAACATCCAGGACGAGCCCGTCGTGGCCCCGCCCATGCGCATCAGCCTGCTGGACGGGGACGGCAAGGCGGTGGTCACCAAGATCGCCCGCCCCGCCGACGCCAAGATCCCGCCCGGGGAGACCCGACACTTCGCCATCGCCCTGCTGGACCCGCCGACTACGGCCAAGGTGCTGGAAGTGGCCTTCGCCCCGCCCGATCCCATCAAGAAGGTCAAGGTCGTCCAGGACGATCCGGCCCATGGCAAGGCGGCCACGCATCACGAGGCGCCGGCCCTGCGCCACGCCGCCGATCCGCCCGCCGTGACCCAGAGCCTGGCCCCGGCCCCGGTGGAGGCCAAACCCCTGCCGCCAGGTTCGCCCGACGCCCTGCAGGCCCATGACTGAGCCGCTGCCGCAGCCGGTGATGCTGCTCAGCGAGGCCGAGGTGGCCTCGCGGGTCGAGGCCCTGGCGCGCGAGATCGCGCCGCATATCGACGACGATACGGTGGCCGTCTGCCTGTTGACCGGCGGCCTGTGGTTCGCTTCCGACCTGACCCGGGCCCTGTCGCGGGCCGGCCGCAACGTCCGGTTCGACGCCCTGTGGCTGGCCTCCTACGGCGACGAGCGCGCCAGCCTCGGCCGCTGCGAGGTCCGCGCCGATCTGCAGCGACCGCTTGCGGGCCGGACGGCCCTGATCATCGACGACGTCATCGACACCGGCCTGTCGCTGTCGGAGGCCCAGCGCCTGGTCACCGACGCCGGCGCCAGCCGTGCGCTCACCGCGGTCTTCGCCACCAAGCCCTGGCCCACGCCGCGCGCCATCGTGCCGGACTTCGTGGCCTGGGAGGCCCCGGCCCGCTATCTGGTTGGCTACGGCATGGACGCGGGCGGACGGCTGCGCGGCCTGCCCTATATCGCGGCTCTGGACTAGGAGTTCAGGACGCGCCTCAGAGCCAGGGCGCGGCGGCTTCCCGGGCCAGCATGTCCTCATAGGTCGGGCGCGGCCGGATCACGGCGTAGTCCGATCCCTTCACCAGAACCTCGGGGGCCAGCAGGCGGCTGTTGTACTCGCTGGACATCACCGCGCCGTAGGCGCCGGCGCTGAGGAAGGCCGCGAGGTCGCCCGCTTCCAGCGGCGGCAAGGCGCGCTCGCGGGTGAAGGTGTCGCCGGTCTCGCAGATGGGCCCGACCACGTCATAGACCACCGGCTCGCCCGCGCGCGGCTTGACCGGGACGATCTCGTGATAGGCGTCGTACATGGCCGGGCGGATCAGGTCGTTCATGGCCGCGTCAAGCACGGCGAATTTCCGCCCCTCGGGCCGCTCGTGGATGTGCAGCACACGGGCCAGCAGGACCCCGGCGTTGGCCGCGATCATCCGGCCGGGCTCGAAGGAATAGCCCACGTCCAGCCCGGCCATCGTCTTCGCGATCATCCGCGCGTATTCGGCCGGCGCCGGCGGGGTCGGCTGGTTGAAATAGGGAACCCCCAAGCCGCCGCCCAGATCCAGACGCTCGACCGCCAGACCCTCGCCGCGTAGGCGCTCGACCAGGCCGCGCATCTTGGTGAAGGCCTCGGCCATGGGCGCCAGGTCGGTGATCTGGCTGCCGATATGGCAGGTGACGCCCACCGGCTTCAGGCCGGCGTTGTTGGAGGCCTTGGCGTAGAGCCGCTCGGCCTCGGAGAACGAGACGCCGAACTTGTTGTCGGCCTTGCCGGTGGAGATCTTGGCGTGGCCGCCGGCCGAGACGTCGGGATTGACGCGGATGGCGATGACCGCACGGGTTCCCAGCGACTGGGCGACCCGACTGGCGAGCTCCATCTCGGGCTCGGATTCGACGTTGATCTCGCTGACCCCGGCCTTGAGCGCGAAGGCGATTTCGTCGGCGGTCTTGCCGACGCCGGAGAAGACGATCTTTTCGGAGGGGATGCCGGCGGCCAGCGCACGGCGGATCTCCCCTTCCGAGACCGTGTCGGCGCCGGCTCCCAGCTTCGCCAGGGTCTTGAGGACCGCGACATTGGAATTGGCCTTCACGGCGAAGGCCAGCAGGGGATCGCCGCCGTGCTCGCCGCGGATCCCCTCGGCCGTCAGGGCGTCGCGCAGCACGGTGTAGTGCCGCTCGAGCGTCGCGGTCGAATAGACATAGACCGGCGTACCGACGGCCTCGGCGAGGGCGCTCAGCGATACGTCCTCGCAGAAGAGCTCGCCCCCGTGGAGCTCGAAGTGGTTCATCTGGGCCGGGCGTAGGGGTCGGGCAGGGCGCCTTGCGGGGCGCTGGACGTGGCGCTGGGATTGGAATCGATCGGCTGGGTGCGCGGCGGAACCGGCGCGTCGTCACGGTTACGTGGATCGACGGTGCGGATGGCGCGGCCAGGGTCGGACCCGGCGTCCGCGCCTGAGCCCTTGCCCATCATCGGGCCGGGACGCTCCAGCGCCCCCATCTTGCCGCAGCCGGCCAGGGCCAGGGTTCCCGTGAGGGCGGCGATCGTCAGGACTCGAAGGGTCACGACAGCTTCTCCTTCCAACGCGCGATCTGGGCGCGAACCTGTTCCGGCGAGGCGCCGCCGTAGCTTCTGCGGCTGGCGACCGAAGCGGCGGGCGTCAACACGTCGAAAACGCCTGCCGTGATCGCTGGCTCCAGAGCCTGGAGATCTGCGAGCGGCAGGGCCGATAGATCACAGCCCAGCGACTCGGCCTTTTTCACGGCCGCGCCGGTGATGTGGTGAGCGTCGCGGAACGGCATGTCCAGTTCGCGCACCAGCCAGTCGGCCAGATCCGTGGCGGTCGAGTAGCCGGCGCCGGCGGCGGCGGCCATCTTCTCGGCGACGGGTTCCAGGTCGGCGACCATGCCCGCCATGGCCGCCAGCGAGAGTTCCAGCGCGTCGAAGGCCTCGAAGGTGGGGACTTTGTCCTCCTGCATGTCCTTCGAGTAGGTCATCGGCAGGCCCTTCATCACCACGGTGAGCTGGGTGAAGGACCCGAGCAGGCGGCCGACCTTGGCGCGGATCAGCTCGGCGGCGTCGGGATTTTTCTTCTGTGGCATGATCGACGAGCCGGTGGTGAAGGCGTCCGACAGCTTCACGAAGCCGAACTGCGGCGTCATCCAGATCACGATCTCCTCGGCCAGGCGCGACAGGTGGACCGCGCAGATGGTCGCCGCGGCCAGGGCCTCCAGGGCGAAATCGCGGTCGGCGACGCTGTCGAGGGAATTGGCCGTGGGGCCGTCGAAGCCGAGCGCCTGCGCCGTCGCGTGGCGGTCGATGGGGAAGGGCGAGCCGGCCAGGGCCGCGGCGCCCAGCGGGCATTCGTTCATCCGGGCCCGTGCGTCGGCGAAGCGCGAGGCGTCGCGGCCGAACATCTCCACATAGGCCATCAGGTGGTGGCCGAAGGTCACCGGCTGGGCCGGCTGCAGATGGGTGAAGCCCGGCATCAGGGTCGCGGCGTGCGGCTCGGCCTTGGCCAGCAGAGCGGCCTGCAGATCGCGGATCTGGTCGCCGGTGCGGTCGCAGGCCTCGCGGACCCAGAGGCGGAAATCGAGCGCCACCTGGTCGTTGCGCGAGCGCGCGGTGTGCAGCCGGCCGGCGGCGGCGCCGATCAGCTCGCGCAGCCGGGCCTCCACGTTCATGTGGATGTCTTCGTATTCGTCGCGGAACGGGAAGGTCCCGGCGTCCATCTCGGCCTCGATGGCCTGGAGGCCGCCCTGGATGGCCGCCTCGTCCTCGCTTGAAATCACGCCTTGCTTGCGCAACATCGCCGCGTGCGCTCGCGACCCCGCCAGGTCCTGGGCGGCCAACCGCTTGTCGAAGCCGATGGAGACGTTGATCGCCTGCATCAGTTCGGCCGGTTTGGACGTAAACCGTCCGCCCCACATGGCTTGCCCGCCCTGGGCTTGGCCACCTTGGGTCTCTTTCGAAGCAGGCGAGGAGTTATCGGTCATATGAGCGAGCGTTCGGATGAAGGTGGCCCCGGCGGCCCCAAGATCCCGCTACGGTGGGTGCTGGGGGGCGTCGCCGTTCTAGGCGTCGCCGCGGTTCTCTACATCATTGGTCAGGCTTCCATAAACCCCCAGGGGCAAACGAACTTGAAGGCGCTGGCGAAAGGCGAGATGGCCAAGTTCGCCTTGCCGGTCCAAGCCGCTCCTCCGCCGGCCACCAGCTTCGTCGACGCCAAGGGCCAGACCCGGCGCATCGCCGACTTCCGCGGCAAGGTCGTGGTGGTCAATATGTGGGCCACTTGGTGTGCGCCCTGCATCATCGAGATGCCGACCCTGGCCAAGCTCGCCAAGAATTACGAGGGCCAGAACGTCGAAGTGGTGGCGATCAGCGTCGACCGTCCCGACGACGAGGCCAAGGCTCGGATGTTCATCGCCAAGCATGCGCCGCTCAACTTCTATCACGACCCCAATATGGCCCTGCCGTTCGCCTTCAAGCCGGTCGCCGCGGGCATGCCGACGACGGTGATCTACGGCGCCGACGGGGTGGAGCGCGGCCGGTTGGCCGGTGGCGCCGACTGGTCGAGCAAGGACGCCAAGGCCCTGATCGACAAGGTGTTGGCGGAAAGTTGAACAGGTGCTGCGGTTGACCGGGGTCCTGGCCCATGGCCAGACTTCGGCCCAATCGGCGATTTGGGCCTGCTGACGTTCTTCCTCCCTCGCTTTCCGCGCGGAACCGAACAAGCCGCTCCCCAGACGACTGAGACGGAGACCGGGCGGTCGGCGATCCTCGTCGCAAGCCCAACGCGGACTACTGAGTCAGGGAGACGGATATGGCCACAGGTACGGTCAAGTGGTTCAACGCCACCAAGGGCTTCGGCTTCATCCAGCCCGACGACGGCGGCAAGGACGTCTTCGTCCACATCTCCGCCGTTGAGAAGGCAGGGTTGCGCGGCCTGAACGAGGGCGAAAAGGTCAGCTACGAAGAGAAGGAAGAGCGCGGGAAGAACGCGGCTGTCGACCTGAAGCAGGTTTGAGGCGCGTTTTCGCATTCTAAGTGTTGGGCGGGCGCCGATCTCGAAAGGGGCGGCGCCCGTTGCACGTCAAACTGTCGGGAGTGCGACATTGTGGCGCTCCCCTGCCTTGATCTGGTCCTCGCTACAGCAAGGCTCTGTTTACCGCTTTCCGGCGTGATGGCCTCGTGGGGTCCAGAAGCGGCTCCGCGGGAGGACGGGGCATGCAATCTGAAGCCACGGACGGCGAAGCCGCCGGTTGGTTCTTCGAAAATGCGCTCGACGCTTTCGTTGTCGTCAGTCACGGCAAGGTCGTGTCGGCCAATCCCGCCTGGTTCGCTCTGTCCGGCTGGTCGCAAGCCGAGACCCTGGGCCGCCCCTACGCCGAACTCCACCATCCCGACGAGGCTCAGCACATTGCCGACCAGGTGATGCGCTTGAGGCGCGACGGCTCGTCGATATTCGACCACCGCATCCCAGCTCCCGATGGCGACTGGCTTTGGGTGCGCACCCGGGCCAAGCGAGCCTTCGACGGACGCGCCCTACTGGTGATCCAGGACATTTCGACCGAGCGCCAGGCCGCCGAGAACAACGAAAAGGTCGGGCGGGTCGCAGAACTGCTGGGCGAGACGGCGGGGGTCTATGTCTGGCGGTTCGACCCCGACGCCCGCGAGTACGATCTCAACCCACTGGTCACCGGACGGCCCGACGGGTCGGGCCTGTTGCGGGTGGGCGAGGCGGCGTTCAAGGACCTTATTCATCCTGACGACCGCGGCGAGGTCGAGGCGCTTTGGGCCCGGGTCCGCGGCGCGGGCGAACCCGCCATCGTCACATATCGCCACAAGGCCGAGACCGGCGAGTGGCGCAGATTCCGGACTGCCTGGCGTGGGGTGCGTCCCCTGCCGTCCGGCGGCTGGGACGTGCTCGGGATCACGCAGGACTTTACGGAACTGGCCGGCGCCCGCGACGCGGCGCTCGCCGCCGTCCAGGCCAAGACCGAGTTCCTGGCCAATATAAGCCACGAGATTCGCACGCCGATGAACGGCGTGATGGGTGTGCTGCACATCCTGAAGAGCGAACCCCTTTCGGACGCGGCCCAGGTCCTGGTGGACGAGGCCCTGGCCTGCGGCTCGACCCTGTCGCAGCTGCTCGGCGACATCATCGACTTCTCGCGCATCGAGGGTGGCGGCCTGCAGTTGACGGCTGAGCCCTTGGACCTGTCGCGCGAGGGCGACGTGGTGATCGGCATGCTGCGGGCCGACGCTGACGCCCGCGGCCTCGCGCTCACCATCAACGCGCCCGAGAGCCTCGGCTGGGCGTCGCTGGATCCCGTGCGGCTGCGCCAGATGCTGTTCAACCTGGCCGGCAACGCCGTGAAGTTCACCTTGAAGGGCGGCGTGAGGATCATCCTGGCGACGTCGGGGGAAGGCGCGGCCCAGCGCCTGCGAATCGAAGTCTCCGACACCGGCGTCGGAATTCCGATGGAAGCCCAGGCCAATCTCCTGGACCGGTTCCAGCAGGCCGACGGCTCCAGCACCCGGCGGTTCGGCGGCTCGGGCCTGGGCCTGGCGGTCACCAAGGCGCTGGCCGAGCTCATGGGCGGGGGCATCGGCTTCACGAGCCTCGAGGGCGCCGGCTCCACCTTCTGGATCGACATCGCCGCGCCGGCCTGCGCCGCGCCGGCGCCCGTCAGGGCCGACCCCTGGCTGACCGGCCTACGGGTGCTGGTGGTGGAGGACAACCCCACCAATCGCATGGTCGCCCTGCGGATGCTGACCGAGTTGGGCGCCGACGTGGAGATCGCCCGTGACGGCTCCGAGGGCGTCGAGCAGGCGAGCGCCGGCGCCTATGACATCATCTTCATGGATATCCAGATGCCGGTGATGGACGGAGTTGAAGCCGCGCTCCGGATCCGAGCCCTGCCTGGTCCTACCGGTCAGACGCCCATCGTGGCGACCACCGCCAATGTGCTGCCTGAGCAGATCGAGTCCTATCGGCGCGCCGGAATGGACGGCTATGTGGCCAAGCCGATCTCACCGGCCGCCCTGCTGGCCGAAATCTCACGCCTCGCGGCGGCGATGGCGCCGGAGCAGGCGGCCTAGAGTAGGATCCGATCCGACTGGATCGGATTTTGCTCAAGCCTCTTTGAATTTAGACCATTTTCTTCGCCGAACCGGTGTCCATTTCGGCGGAAAATGGTCTAGGCCAGTTCGCGCTGGCGGGTTCGAGGGGCGCCTGTGCCGGCGTCGGTGTCGGTCAGGGTCCTGAGCAGATTGACCAGCGAGGCGCGCGCGTCCGGGGGGAGGCGCTCGAAGGCGGTCAGCAGCTCAAGGGCGCCGGGCGTTCGGATCCGGCTGAGCATGTCGATGTCGCCGCCGATCTCCGCGCCGGAGGTGTCCAGCACGTCCATCAGGTCGACCACCCGGCAGCGTAGAGCGCGCGCGATCTGGACCAGACGAGAGAAGGAGATGCGGTTGGCCCCGTTCTCGTACTTCTGGATCTGCTGGAAGCTGACGCCGCATTGTTCGGCCAGGGCTTCCTGAGACATGCCAATGGTTCGGCGACGTATCCGCACCGCGGCTCCAAGGGCAATGTCCATGGGATCCGGGGTCTTGTTGGAAATCTCCAAAGTCATCGTCGTCTCCTCACCCAAAACGTCCGAAGGCGGAGCAAGCGCGCCGAGGGGATCGCTCAGGATTCGAAGGAAGTTAAGGCTTATATTTCAGCTTTGAAAAGTGCGCGCATCGCCTCAGCCAGGCCCATAGACGAGCATGTTCATCGAACATGTTGTTCAATTAGCGGGTTGTCGCGTCTCCGGTCCGGCCGAGATGGGGCGACGTCTTCGGCTGGGCGGCCAAGTCTTCGCCGACACTTGCGCCGTTCAGGTGCGATTTCTCAAGGCCGTCATAGAAGTAGTGGACCGGGACGTCCAGGGCTTCGGCCAGCCGCCAGATCATCGAGGCGGAGATCCGGTTGGCGCCGCACTCGTACTTTTGAACCTGTTGGAACGTCACGCCGCAAAGTTGTCCCAGCTGGCGTTGAGTGAGGTTGAGCTCCCGCCGACGGTGGAAAACTCGCTTTGCCAGATGAAGGTCGATGTCGTCGCGCATGGCTTCAATCGCAAGCTGGGGTCAAGGGTTGGCGTCAAGAGAGAGGTGGTCGAAATGGCACACGGTCCACATCTCATCCAACGACAGGCAAGTTGCGAACCATCCGACAAATCTGAGAAGCACCAGCCGGCCCCTTCCGTTCCCAGCCGACCCTCGTCCGTAAGCAGGTACGAACGCCGTCGGGCCATGGATGTCGCCTATCGCCGCCTTGTCAGCCGGCTACCGGACAAATGCGACGATTGCATGTGAACGACGGCTGAACCGTAGGGGGTATTGGGTCGCCTGAAAACAGAAGAGCGGCCCGAGGCGTCATGCCCCGGGCCGCTCTGTCAGTCTTGGTCGATGAATCGTCGGCCTTAGGCGAACTGGTTCATCGTATTGTGTGCGCCGCCGGCCTTCAGGGCCGCTTCGCCGGCGAAGTATTCCTTGTGATCGTCGCCGATGTCGGAACCCGACATGTTCTGGTGACGCACGCAGGCGATGCCTTCGCGGATCTCCTTGCGCTGGACGTTGAGCACGTAGCCCAGCATCCCTTGCGAGCCGAAGTACTCCTTGGCCAGGTTGTCCGTGCTGAGCGCGGCCGTGTGATAGGTCGGCAGCGTGATCAGATGGTGGAAGATGCCCGCCCGCTTGGCGCCGTCGGCCTGGAACGTGCGGATGCGCTCGTCGGCGTCGTCGGCCAGTTCGGTGCCGTCGTAGTCCACGCTCATCAGCTTGGCGCGGTCATAGGCCGACACGTCCTTACCGGCGGCCTTGTAGGCGTCATAGACCTGCTGGCGGAAGTTGAGCGTCCAGTTGAACGACGGGCTGTTGTTGTAGACCAGCTTGGCGTTGGGGATGACCTCGCGAACGCGGTCCATCATGCCGGCGATCTGCTCGACGTGGGGCTTCTCGGTCTCGATCCACAGCAGGTCCGCGCCGTTCTGCAGCGAGGTGATGCTGTCCAGGACGCAGCGGTCCTCGCCGGTGCCTTCCCGGAACTGGAAGAGGTTGCTGGGCAGGCGCTTGGGACGCAGCAGCTTGCCGTTGCGGTTGATGATCACGTCGCCGTTGGAGAGCTTGTCCGGGGTGATCTCCTCGCAGTCGAGGAAGCTGTTGTACTGGTCGCCCAGGTCGCCCGGCGTATGGCTGACAGCGATCTGCTTGGTGAGGCCGGCGCCCAGCGAGTCGGTGCGGGTGACGATGACGCCGTCCTCCACGCCCAGCTCGAGGAAGGCGTAGCGGCAGGCGCGCACCTTGGCGAGGAAGTCCTCGTGCGGGACGGTGACCTTGCCGTCCTGGTGGCCGCACTGCTTCTCGTCGGAGACCTGGTTCTCGATCTGCAGCGCGCAGGCGCCGGCTTCAATCATCTTCTTGGCCAGCAGATAGGTCGCCTCGGCATTACCGAAGCCAGCGTCGATGTCGGCGATGACCGGAACCACGTGGGTCTGATAGTTGTCGACCGCTTCCAGCAGGGCCTTTTCCTTGGCCTTGTCGCCGGCCGCCCGGGCTTCGTCGATCTCACGGAACATGCCGCCCAGCTCGCGGGCGTCGGCCTGGCGCAGGAAGGTGTAGAGTTCTTCGATCAGCGCCGGCACCGAGGTCTTCTCGTGCATCGACTGGTCGGGCAGGGGACCGAAGTCCGAGCGCAGGGCGGCGACCATCCAGCCGGACAGGTACAGGTAGCGGCGGTCGGTGTTGCCGAAGTGCTTCTTGATCGAGATCAGCTTCTGCTGGCCGATGAAGCCGTGCCAGCAGCCCAGCGACTGGGTGTACTTCGAGGAGTCGGCGTCATAGGCCGCCATGTCCTTACGCATGATCGCGGCGGTGTGGCGGGCGATCTCCAGGCCGGTCTTGAAGCGGTTCTGAAGGCGCATGCGAGCCACGGATTCGGCGTTGATGCCGGTCCACGCTTCGTTCTTGCTGTTGATGAGCTGGCCCATCTGGATGATGTGATCTTGGTAGGACATGTGCCTCTTCCGCGTTCGGCCGGGGAACTGGGACCCGGTGCTTGGCGTCTCCGTACAGCGCGAACCGCCCCGCGCGGAAGGCTGTGCGAGGTGTGGATGTAAGACTTTACAAAAATTGGCTGTAATGATGTAAGGATCACACGTACACGGAGTTCAGCCATGGCGACCGAACGCCGCCTCTATGTGGGTCCCAGCCTTCGCCGGCTTCGCCGCGACAATGGGCTGACCCAGGCGGACATGGCCGCCGATCTAGACGTCTCGGCCTCCTACATCGCGCTTCTGGAGCGCAACCACCGGCCGCTGACCGCCGAACTGCTGCTGCGCCTGTCGCAGACCTACAAGATGGACATGAGCGCCCTGGCCGGCGACGGCGCGTCGGAGGACGCCGCGCGCCTGCAGGCGGTCCTGAAGGACCCGATGTTCGCCGACATCGACCTGCCGTCGCTGGAGATGGGCGATATCACCACCAACTTCCCGGGGGTGACCGAGGCGCTGCTGCGGCTCTACACGGCCTACCGCCAGGAGCAGCTCGCGCTCGCCGACCGCAGCGCCGAGTCGCTGGGCGAGGGCGACTCCGACGCCTCCGATCCCGTCGCCGAGTCGCGGCGCTTCCTGGCGGCGCGGCGCAACAGCTTCCCAAGCCTGGACGACGCCGCCGAGCGCCTGGCCCAGGCCGTGGCGGCCCACGACAACATGGCCGGCTATCTGAGGACGCGCCACAACCTGCGGGTCCGGCGGCTGCCCTCCAGCGTGATGGTCGGCTCGACGCGCAGGCTGGACCGGCACCGCAAGGAGGTCCTGCTGGACGACGGACTGGACACCGCCAGCCAGGGGTTCCAGCTCGCGCTCCAGCTCGCCTATCTCGAGATGGGGGAGGATATCGAGGCGGTGATGGGGGAGAGCAGCTTCGCGGCCGAGAGCGGCGAGCGCCTGACCCGGCGGGCCCTGGCCAGCTATGCCGCCGCCGCGATCCTCATGCCCTATTCAGCCTTCGCGCGTGCGGTGGAGGCGCGGCGCTACGACGTCGAGGCCCTGGCGCGCCAGTTCGGCGCCAGCTTCGAGCAGACCGCCCACCGGCTCACCACCCTGCAGAAGCCCGGGCAGGAGCGGGTGCCCTTCTTCTTCATCCGCGTCGATCCGGCGGGCAATGTCTCCAAGCGGCTGGACGGCGCGGGCTTTCCCTTCGCCCGGCACGGCGGCGGCTGTCCGCTGTGGTCCGTGCACCAGGCCTTCCGCACCCCGCGCGAGATCGTCACCCAGTGGCTGGAGCTGCCGGACGGCCAGCGCTTCTTCTCCATCGCCCGCACGGTGACCGCCGGCGGCGGCGGCTTCGGCGCGCCGCGGGTGGAGCGGGCCATCGCTCTGGGCTGCGCGGAGGAACACGCGGGGCGGCTGATCTACACCCAGAACCGGCCTACCTCAGGCGCGGAGGCGGCGACGCCGATCGGGGTCACCTGCCGCCTGTGCCACCGCACCGAGTGCACGGCGCGCTCGGCGCCGCCCATCGGCCGCCAGATCCTGCCCGACGACATCCGCCGCACCAGCGCGCCCTTCGGGTTTTCGGACAGCTAACGCGGTTGGGGCAAAACCTGCCTCCGATCGGCTCCGATCTTGCGTTTGGCGCACAAAGGGCTCTAAAGCGGCGCGCTTCCGTGCAGTAAGGCGCCGGAGAAAGTTGGTCCGCCGCCACGACGGCGGGCCTCGGACTGGCTTGTCGGGGACTTGGTACGCCAATGGATATCAGCAGCAGCCTTTCGGTCGACGACGTCCTGCACGCCTTTGTGGAGCAGGAGTTGCTACCCGGCACGGGCGTCGCGCCCGGCGCGTTCTGGGCGGCGCTGGAGGCGATCCTGGCCGACTTCACGCCGCGCAACGCCGACCTGCTGGCCCGCCGTGACGAGCTGCAGGCGCAGATCGACGCCTGGTGGCGCGACCGTCGCGGCCGCCCGACCGACGTGGCCGAGCAGACCGCCTTCCTGCGCGAGATCGGCTATCTGCTCCCTGAGCCGCCGCCCTTCCAGATCGCCACTGGGAACGTCGACCCGGAGATCGCCAAGGTCGCCGGGCCGCAGCTGGTGGTGCCGGTGTCCAACGGCCGCTTCGCCCTGAACGCCGCCAACGCCCGGTGGGGCAGCCTCTATGACGCCCTCTACGGCACCGACGCCCTGGAGCCCCCGACCGGGGGCAAGGGCTATGACCCCGTCCGCGGGGCCAAGGTGGTGGCCTTCGCCCGCGAATTCCTTGACCGGGCTGCACCGCTGCACGGCGGCTCGCATGCCGAGGCGACGCAATATGCGCTCGACAGGGTCGCCCTGACGGTGACCCAGAAGGACGGAAGCGTCACGACGTTGGCGAACCCCGATCAGTTCGTCGGATGGCGTGGGGAGCGAGACGCGCCGTCGGCCGTCCTGCTGAAACACAACGACCTGCATTTCGAGATCCAGATCGACCGGAACCACTCGATCGGCAAGGACGATCCGGCCGGCGTCGCCGACGTGCTGGTCGAGGCGGCGCTCACCGCCATCCAGGACTGCGAGGACTCGGTGGCCGCCGTTGACGCCGAGGACAAGACCGGCGTCTACCGCAACTGGCTGGGCCTGATGCGCGGCGACCTGACGGCCGAGCTGGTCAAGGGCGGCCGCACCGAGATCCGCCGCCTGGAGGAGGATCGTCGCTACACCGCCCCCGACGGCTCGGCCCTGACCCTGCGCGGCCGCAGCCTGATGCTGGTGCGCAATGTCGGCCATCACATGACGAGCGACGCCGTCCGCTATACCGGCGCGCCTGTCTTCGAGACGGTGGTCGATGCGCTGGTCACCGTCACCGCGGCCCTGCACGACCTGAACGGCGCCCGGCGCAACAGCCCGGCCGGCTCGGTCTATGTGGTGAAGCCGAAGATGCACGGCCCCGACGAGGTCGCGCTCGCCGTGCGCCTTTTCGACATGGTCGAGGACGCGCTGGGCCTGGCGCGCAACACCGTCAAGATCGGCATCATGGACGAGGAGCGCCGCACCAGCGCCAACCTCGCCGCCTGCATCCACGCCGCGCGCAACCGCATCGTATTCATCAACACCGGCTTCCTCGACCGCACCGGCGACGAGATCCACACCGCCATGGAAGCCGGCCCCGTGGTGCGCAAGGACGCCATGAAGGCCGAACCCTGGCTGCCGGCCTACGAGAAGCGCAACGTCGAGATCGGCCTGGCCACGGGCTTCCCCGGCCGCGCCCAGATCGGCAAGGGCATGTGGGCCGCGCCCGATCAGATGCAGGCCATGCTGGCGGCCAAGATCGGCCACCCCAAGGCCGGCGCCAACACCGCCTGGGTCCCGTCGCCGACCGCGGCGGTGCTGCACGCCCTGCACTATCATGAGGTGGACGTCCCGGCGCTCCAGGCCGCGATGGGAACGGCGGCGGCCACCGGGACCAACGACCTGCTGACCCCGCCCCTGGCGCGCTCCAACTGGAACGCCGCCGACATCCAGCAGGAGCTGGACAACAACGCCCAGGGCATCCTGGGCTATGTGGTGCGCTGGATCGACCAGGGCATCGGCTGCTCCAAGGTCCCCGACATCCACGATGTGGGCCTGATGGAGGACCGCGCGACCCTGCGCATCTCCAGCCAGCACATCGCCAACTGGCTGCATCACGGGGTCTGCACGGACGCCCAGGTGCGCGAGACCTTCAGCCGGATGGCCAAGGTGGTGGACGCCCAGAACGCCGGCGACCCGGTCTATCAGGCCATGAGTCCCGACCCGGCCGCCAGCGTGGCCTACCAGGCGGCGCTGGAACTGGTGTTCGAAGGCCGCGCGCAGCCCAACGGCTACACCGAGCATATCCTCCACCGCCGCCGCCGGGAGCGTAAGGCGCAGGTCGCGGCGCTCACCGCGGCCTGAGGGGGCTTCGCCCATCTGCTGGCCGGTCCGAGTGGATGGCGGCCCGGAAGGGACTCGAACCCCCGACCTTCGCTTTAGGAAAGCGCTGCTCTATCCGGCTGAGCTACCGGGCCATGCCACTTCGCCGCAGCGCCGTGATCTCGCAGACCGATGCCACGTTCGCCGTCCGGCGCCAAGTCGGGCCGGGGGCTCGCGCCTTGGTCGAAAGTCTTAATTGCGCACCGGGACGCTGTGAGCGCAGGATGGACCTGTCGAAACGGGTTTCGGAGTGGCCAGGATGCATAGCAGCAGGCCCAATCTGCCGGGTTGGATGCTCGCCCTTGGAGTGGCGATCCTCTCGGGCTTCCTCAGCGCGCTCGCGGTCTGGGCGATGAGCGAGAAGGTGGGCGGCGTCTAGCGTTTCCGCCGCTCTTTACGTCACGGAAAATATTCTTCGTCAGCCTGTCGTCATGGCCGAACCCTTCGTCCGCGCCGAGCGACGAGCGCTGGTCAGGCAGCGGACGCTTCTGCGCGGCCGGATCTGCTACGGTCCCAAGCACGTGATCTCGGTCGACTGCGGCATCCGCAACCTGACCACAGGCGGCGCCATGCTCCGCGTTCCCGCCGATCAAGCCCTGCCGCCCAATTTCGCCCTGCTCCATGTGAGTGAGGGCGCGGCGTTCGACGCCTGCCTCACCTGGCGGCGCGGGGATACGCTGGGGGTGCGTTTCGAAGGCCGCCACGACCTGCGGGGAGCCGTCGAGGATGATCTGAAGGCGCTGCGCGCGATCTGGGTGGCCGTGGCCTCGACCTGAGCCGGCGCTATTTGGCGCCTTGCAGCGCGTCCCAGGTCTCGCGGATGACGCTGAGCCCCTCGCGGGTCGAGGTGGCGATGTCATGCTTGCCGTCGAAGGCCACGCCGGTGAGATCGCCGCGACGCCAGCGCAGCCGCGCCTCGTAGACCAGGCCGCCCTCGAACTGCAGCAGCATGAAGCGCGCGGGCAGGGGATAGATGGCGGCGATCTTCAGCCGCGCTCCCCCCTGGCTCAGGTCGACGATGGTGCAGTCGGCCCACAGGCCGTGGCCGGGACCATAGAAGCCGCGCGCGCGGAAATTGGCCGCGACGCGGGGGTGGGCTCGGCGTTCGTGATAGTCGTGGGCGTGGGTCACGAAGCTTGACTACACGAGAACGGTTTAGGTGAGCTTAAGTGGTCGCGCGCGGATTGCCGCAGGGCGAGCCTCGCCAAGGCCGGCGCGATCGTCCTATGTTCGCCGCCGCGCGGCCGGGGTCGGCGGCGAGGGGGGTTTCATGGCGTTCCTGCGGTATTTCCGGCTGCTTTACGTCCAGGTCCTGGTCGGCATCGCGCTCGGCGTGGCCGTCGGGGCGATCTGGCCGGACCTCGGGGTGGCGCTGAAGCCGCTGGGCGACGGCTTCGTTAAGCTGATCAAGATGGCCGTGGCGCCGGTGATCTTCTGCACCATCGTTTCGGGCATCGCCCGGATGGGCGACATGAAGGCCTTCGGCCGGCTGGGCGCCAAGACCCTGATCTATTTCGAGGTGGTCTCTACCTTCGCGCTGGTCCTGGGCCTGGTGGTGGGCAACCTCGTCAGGCCCGGCGCCGGATTCAATGTCGATCCGGCGACCCTCGATCCCACCGTGGCCGCCAGCTACGTGGAGAAGGCCGCCCACGGCCAGAGCCTGGCGGAATACCTGCTCTCCCTGATCCCCAACGCCTTCTTCGGCGCCTTCGCCGAGGGGAACCTGCTGCAGGTGCTGCTGATCGCCATCCTCACCGGCTTCGCCTGCTCGCGGCTGGGGACATTCGGCGACAAGGTGGCCGGCGTCCTGGAGGACGTCTCCAAGGTTTTCTTCTCCCTGATCCATGTGGTGGTGCGGCTCGCCCCCATCGGCGCCTTCGGGGCCATGGGCTTCACCATCGGCAAGTACGGGCTGGAGGCCCTGGTCAAGCTGGGGGCGCTGGTCGCCACCTTCTACGGCACCTCCCTGCTGTTCGTGCTGGTGATCCTGGGCCTGGTGGCGCGCGCCTCGGGATTCTCGATCCTGAAGTTCCTGGCCTACATCCGTGAGGAGCTGCTGATCGTGCTCGGCACCTCCTCGTCGGAATCTGTCCTGCCGCAGATGATCGACAAGATGCAGCGCCTGGGCGCAGGCAAGACCACGGTCGGCCTGGTGATCCCCACCGGCTATTCGTTCAATCTCGACGGCACCAATATCTACATGACCCTGGCCACCCTGTTCCTGGCCCAGGCGACCAATATCGACCTGAGCCTGACCCAGGAGCTGACCCTGCTGGCGGTGGCCATGCTGACCTCCAAGGGCGCCAGCGGCGTGACCGGGGCCGGGTTCATCACGCTGGCCGCCACCCTGGCCGTGGTCCCCGACATCCCGCCCGCGGCGCTGGCCCTGCTGGTCGGGGTGGACCGGTTCATGAGCGAGTGCCGCGCCCTGACCAACCTGGTCGGCAACGGGGTGGCGACCCTGGTGATCGCCCGCTGGGAAGGCGATCTCGACCGCGAAACCCTGGCCTATGAGCTCGACAAGGGCCCTGGCGCGGCGGCGCCGGGCGGGGCCGTGCTTCCGGCTGAAGCCGATTGAGCGCGCGTTAATCCTTATGCCAACCCCTCCCGGTAGGCTCTTACCCGTTATCAGGTCCTTCGGCGCCGCCGCCTGAGGCCTCAAGACCAGGCGGAGTGTTCTTCCCGTGGACCGTCGCGCGATCCATTCGCCGTCAGCGGGCGTCCTCATGGGACGCCGGACCCTGCTTGCGGGCCTGACCGGCCTTGTCGCCGCCCCCGCCTTCGCCGCCGAAACCGGCCAGTCCTGGCTGGACTACGAGGTCCGCCTGCGCGCCCGTCTGGCCGACGCCGGCGGCGGGCGTTTCAACGCCGCGGCCGAGCGACGCATCGTGACCCTGACCAACGCCGCGCGCGCCGAGCAGGGCGCGCCGGCCTGCGCCTGGAGCGACGAACTGGCCCTGGCCGCGCGCGCCCACGCCGCCGACCTCGCCGGACGCGCCTATGTCGAACACCTGAGCCCGGAGGGGTTCGATCCCAGCCACCGGGTCAGCATCCTGGCCCGCCGACTGATCGGCTCGGCCAGCGAGAACATCGCCTATCGGCGCGCCGCCGAGCCGGCCACGGCCGACGACCTGATGACCATCTGGCGCAAGAGCCCGCCCCACTGGACCAACCTGCTGCGCGCCACCCATTCGCGCTTCGGCTTCGGCGTGGCGGTGCGCGGCGAGCGCACCTATGCCGTGGGGCTCTATTCGAGGGCCGACGGCGAACTCGGCGCGCCCCTGCCCTTCCGCCTGGGTCGGGAGGCCGACCTGGCCGGCGCGATCTCGCAGGCCAGCCCCCGTGTCGACAGCTTCACGGTCAGCGATCCGGTCGACACCAAGGACGCCGCCAACCTCGCCGCCGATCCTGCGCCGATCCTGGCGCCTGGCGTCTATCAACTCCGCCCCAAGCGCCGCCTGGAAGGGCGCCGCTACGAGGTGCTCTGGGGCCCGATCTTCGTCAGGATCTGAGCCAGGTTCAGTCGAGCAGGGCTTCGATCTCGGCGCGGATGCGCAGCCAGGCCGGCGCGGTCGGATCGATCAGCTCGAAATGGCCAGCCGCCGGCAGGTCGATCACCGTGGCGGGATCCCCGACGGCCTTGGCGGCCGCGCCATAGCCGGCGCCGAAGCGGCTGGGAACGATAGGATCGAGATCGCCCGACACGATCACCTGACGCGCGCCTAGCGGCAGCAGTCGGGGCGGCGAGGTGTCGGCATAGACATCGCCCTCGCGGTCCGGCGCGCCCACCGGGGCGTCGATCGTGCCGGGCCCGCCGCAGGCGTCGGGGCCGTCGGCGTGATAGGCCTCCAGGTCGATGATGCCGGCCAGGGCTACGGCCCCGCGCAGCTTCACGGGTTCCAGCGCCGACAGCGGGCTGTCCTTCGATAGCCTGGGCCGGGCCAGGGCCCATACCGCCAGATGCCCGCCCGCCGAATGCCCCGAGACCACGGCGCGGCCCAGGTCGAGCCGGTGCGGGCCGGCCAGGGCCTTCAGGTGGTCCAGGCCCTGGGCCACATCCAGGAAGGTGCCCGGATAGCCGCCGCCCGGGTGGCCGATCCTGCGGTACTCGATGTTCCAGACCGCCTTGCCCGCGGCCCGCAGGTCGGCCGCGGCGTAGTCCATCAGCTCCAGCCCCGGCAGGTCGGCGCGCCAGCAGCCGCCATGGATGATCGCCACGACCGGGTGCGGTCCCGCGCCCTTGGGCAGCCAGAGCTCGCCAAACTGCAGCGGGTCCTGGCCATAGGCGATGCGCGCGTCGGCGAGCGGCCGTTCGCGCGCCAGCAGGTCGCTGTAGCTGATGGGGGCGGTGGCCGCCGTGGCTGCGGCTGCGAGGGCGACGACGCTGGCGGCGGTCATGGCGGGCTCCAAAGGATTCGTGGGCCGATCCTGCCCAAACGAAAACGCCCGGCGCAAGCGCCGGGCGTCGAAAGCTCGATAGGGACTGGCGCCCTAGGCGGCGACGGCCTTGATCAGGTTCTTGTTCAGGATGCCGATGGCGGCGTCGCGGTCGATGCGCTCGATCGCAGCGACTTCGCGGGCCATGCGGTCCAGGGCCGACTCATAGAGCTGGCGTTCCGAATAGGACTGTTCCGGCTGGTTCTCGGCGCGGTGCAGGTCGCGGACCACCTCGGCGATCGAGATCAGGTCGCCGGAGTTGATCTTGGCTTCGTATTCCTGGGCGCGGCGCGACCACATGGTGCGCTTCACGCGGGCGCGGCCCTTGAGCGTGGTGAGCGCCTGGTTGACCACATTGCCCTCGGCAAGCGAGCGCAGGCCGGCGGTGCGGGCCTTGGCGGTGGGAACCCGCAGCGTCATTTTCTCATGATCGAAAGTGATGACGTAGACTTCGAGCGAATAGCCGGCGACTTCCTGGGTTTCGATCCCCTGCACCTGACCCACGCCATGGGCCGGATAGACGACATGATCGCCGATGGAGAATTCCAGACCGGTCTTGCTCATTCGTTCAAGTCCTTTCGACTTGGCCGAACCCGTTAAGACATCTTAACCATTGCACCACAGGACAAAGGACACCCTCCGCGAAAACCGCGCGGCGCCTTACCCCAGGAGGAACGGATTAGACCTCTAAGACACCCTTCGCCTATGCAAGGCGTACGTCGGCCGGGACGGCTCTTCTGCAGAAACGACGCAGCGCGCGTAAGCGCTCTCGCTACGTCAGCTATGACGATAGCATAAAATTCAGCCGATTGAAAGGCTTGGCGCCCGGTTTCCGGGCCCGGGCGGGCCAGATCAGGACCCGCGGCCCGGCTTTTCGCTAAAATACTTCTCGAATTTACCGGTTTCGCGCTCGAAAGCCTCCGCGTCCGCCGGAGGCGTGCCCTTTACCGTGATGTTCGGCCAGACCTTGGCGAAGTCGGTGTTGATCCGCAGCCATTTCGAGTCCGGTTCGTCCTCGGTGTCAGGCTTGATGGCGTCCACAGGACACTCGGGCTCGCAGACCCCGCAGTCGATGCATTCGTCCGGATTGATCGCCAGAAAGTTCTCGCCCTCGTAGAAGCAGTCCACCGGACAGACCTCGACGCAGTCCATGAACTTACATTTGATGCAGGCGTCGGTGACGATATAGGTCATCGCGGAAATGGGGCTCCGGCCGCTCTCGTTGGGCGGCGGTTTTTCCGGCTCCGGCCGGTCAATGTCAATGGCGCTGGGCGCCAGGATATCTGCAAGCCCCGATAGGGCCGGCTCAATTCTTGGGCGTCAGCGTCAGCACGCGCTCGGTCACGGCCTCCACCGCCTGGCGGGAATAGCTCAGCGGCACGTACTGGCCCGTGACCCACAGCGGGAACAGATCGCCGAAATGCGGGCTGGTCGGATCGCCCGACTGGCCGGGCGCATTGATGGTCATGCTGTTGTCCCAGGCCCCCACGTCCAGCACCATCCGGAACGAGGCCCCGGCCGTCACGCGGTAGTCGTCCGGCCGCCAGGTGGCGGCCAGGGGTGACAGGCTGGTCCCGGCCATGGGCGCGGGGCCCACCGCCAGCGACGGGCGCTGGGCGGTGGAGGCGAGCGGTGTCAGGGCGTGTTCGAAGCGGGCATGGTGCAGGCCGCCCCAGGTCCAGGCCTTGGGGTCCGGGCCCAGCTTGGCGGCCACCTCGTCATAGGCCGCGACCAGGCTCTCGCGCAGGGCCGCGTCACGGGCCGCGGGCGGCAGGCTCGCGTCGGGGTGCTCCAGCAGGGCCATGACCGCGGCGGTGTCGCCGTTTCCGAGCAGGGTGCGGGCCGCCGCCGGCGTCGCGCGGGCCACGGTGGCGCGGCCCAGGTGCTTGGTGATCCAGACCTCATAAAGCGCCGCCCCGGCGCTGTCGGCCGCCGTGCGGTGGTCCCAGGCCCCCAGCAGGTCCAGGGCGGCCGAGAGCTTGGGCTCGTCGGTTCGCAGCGGCGCCAGCAGGGCGAACATTCGCCGCGAGGTGATGTCGTAGGGATCGGTCTGCAGGGCCATGGCGTCGGCCAGCGTCAGCTTGGACTTGGCGGCCAGGACCTCGGCGATCCGCGCCATGCGCGCGCCGTTGGTCCATTCGAAGCCGACCTTGCGCTCGGCGTATGGATAGCCGTCGGGCAGGTTCATCTGGTTGGCGGAGGCGAACCAGCCGCTGGCGGGATCGGCCTGGCTGGGAAGCTGGTCCTGGGTGAGGAAGCCCTTCCACTCATAGCGCCCGTCGCCGGGAACCGGGGCGAGGCCGTCCCAGTTCGGCCGCGCCGGCACGCGGGCGGCCGCGACCCAGCCGGTATGGCCCGAGGTGTCGGCATAGACCTGGTTCACCGAGGGCGTGGCCCAGTTGGCGAGCGCCGCCTTGTAGCCGTCCCAGGTCTTGGCGGTCATGTAGCCCGTGGAGCCGAAATAGGCCGAGGTTCCGGGCTCGCCCCAGACGCTGCGCAGGGCGAAGGCGCGGCCCTTGGCGGCGTCCTCCTTCAGCACCGGACCATGGCGGGTGAACTTCAGCGACACCTTGCGGGGCAGGGCTTCGCCCTTGACGGCGATCTCCTCGACCACGGTCCGCATCGGCTCCCACGCGCCCTTGTAGCGATAGGCCTCGCCCTGGGTTTCGTAGACGTAGAGGTCTTCCTGATCGGCCGGGAAGATGGTCAGGCCAAAGGCGATGGTTCCGTTGTGGCCGATGGAGACCCCGGGCAGGGCGGGCTCGCCGGCGCCGATCACCGAGAAGCCCGGCGCCTCCAGGTGCACGATGTAGCGCAGCGACGGCGCGCCATGCTCGCGGTGCGGGTCATTGGCCAGGATCGGCCGGCCGGTGGCGGTGCGCGATCCGGCGACCGTCCAGTTGTTGGAGCCGATCGCGTCGGGCGGAATCTCCAGCATGGCGGTCTTGGCCGCCGGGCCCGAGAACTTCACCCCGCTTGAGCCGAGCTGGTAGTCGTCCAGCACGTCGGCCGGGATGTCGCAGGGGTCGAGGCCCTCGGGGATCCTGGTCTCCCACCTGGGTTCGAGATTTCGGTAAAGCCGGGTGGCCTCAAGCCCCGCGGCGCAGGCGATGCGGGCCCGGCCGACCTCGTTGGGGACGTTGCGGGTTAGGCCGTGGCTGCGGATGCGGACCACGTCCTGCGCCGCCCAGAGATCGGGTGTCGAGCCCGCGATCTGGAACTCCATGGGCAAGGGGCGCTTGCCCGTGCGGATCTCGGTGACGAAGGCGTTGAGGCCGGCGACGAACGCCTCGGTGTTGTCCTGGGCGCCGGGCCCGTAGGACGTCCACTCCTGGGCCATGTCGCCGCGATAGAGGAACAGCCGCGCAGCCCGGTCCTGGGCCACATAGGACGGGCCGAAGTCCTTGGCCAGCAGGCCCAGGCCCCGCTTGCGCCACAGGTCCACCTGCCAAAGCCGGTCGCGGGCGACGTTGTAGCCCTGCAGGAAGAAGGCGTCGCGCACGCTGCCCGCATAGATGTGGCTGATGCCCCACCGGTCGATCCGGATCTCGGCCGGTTGTGCGAGGCCCGCCACCGCGTGCGGCTCGACCGGAGGCGCCGCGGCCGCCGACGTGGAGACCAGGGCGGCGAATGCGGCGGCGGCGATCTGTTTCATGCGGCCACGCTAGGCGACGGATCCCAGGTCGACAATCGGCTCAGGCGTCCCCGGCGCGCGCCGGGCGGCCGAACTCCCGTTCCAGCAGCCGCGCGAAGTCGATGGTCATGCGGTCCTCCAGATAGGGCCCCATGATCTGCACGCCGATCGGCAGGCCGCCCGCGCCACGCCCGATTGGGGCGGCGGTGGCCGGCAGGTGGCCCAGGATCGCCATGCCCGGCCAGCCGAGCTGGTCGAAATAGGGCGTCGCCTTGCCGTTGATCTTCAGCGTCCGCCTGGACGGATCGGGCTCCTCCACATGGGCGAAGGCGGTGGTCCCGAACACCGGCGCCAGGACGACGTCGAAGGTCTTGAACAGCTCCGCCCATTGCCGGCGGATGGCGGTCTGGGCGTCCAGCAGGTCCATCCAGGCGTGGGCCGAGATGACGTCGCGCCGCGGTGGCCCGCCCCGCGTCATGGTGGTGTTGAGGATGCCCATATAGACCTCATGCGACCGATCGAGGTTGGGCAGCAGGTCGCTGCGGCGCTCGACGCGGGCGCCCAGGCCGTCCAGGTGATCGCCCAGGTCGCTCAGGGCCTGCCTGATCTCATCGTCAAGGCCGGCGACCGGATGGTGGTCGAGGATCAGGACCCGATAGTCGGCGAGGTGGTCGTGCCGGGGCGTGGGCAGGTCCAGCAGGTAACCGGTGGCTTCGTCGCCGACCGGTCCGGCCAGGATGTCCAGCGCCATCTGCAGGTCCTCGGCGGTGGTGGCCAGCGGCCCCAGCACCGCGACCGGCGTGTCGCCGCCGTCCAGCCCCGGCGGGGCGTGACCGCGCTGGGGCACCAGGTTGTAGCTGGGCTTGTGGCCGTAGACCCCGCAGAAAGCCGCCGGCACCCGGATCGACCCGCCGATGTCCGAACCGAACTCCAAAGGGACCATGCCGGCCGCCAGGGCGGCCGCCGCGCCGCCGGAAGAGCCACCGGGGCTGCGGGTCAGGTCCCACGGATTGTTGGTGCGCCCGTAGACCGGATTGACGCTCTGCCAGTCCGACAGGCTGACGGGGATATTGGTCTTGCCGAGGATCAGCGCCCCGGCCGCCTTCAGCCGCTGGACGCCCACCGAGTCGACGGGGGCCCGGAAGCCCTTGGCCTCCTCGAAGCCCCAGGTGGTCGGCAAGCCCTCGACATTGTTGGACTCCTTCACGGTCATGGGCAGACCCAGCAACGGACGGCGTTCGCCCCGCGCCAGGGCCGCATCGGCCTCCTTGGCCGCCTCGCGCGCCCGATCGAAGTCGCGGACCACCACGGCGTTGATCGGTCCGTCCAGGGCCTCGATGCGTGCGACCGTGTCGTCGAACAGCTCCAGGGCGCCGATGTCTCGCCGGGCCAGGGCTCCGATGAGGTCGCCCGCCGAGGCGTGCGAGGTGTCCCGGCTCAGGGTGTCGGACATGATCGTCTCCCTCTTACCGGGTAACGAGACCATCCGTGGCCGCTGGAGTCTAGCTTTCGGGCAGCGCCGAATAGAGGGTTCGCGCCTCGGAGGGCGGTCCGCGGCGTTCGCCCAGGGCTTCCACGGCCACGGCGGTCAGCCGGCCGCCGACGGCGAAGACCAGTTGGTCGCCGACCCGGATCGGCCTGGCGCACTTGTCGATGCGGCTCTCGGCGCCGGCGCGGGTCAGGCGCACCTTGCCCTCGTCCACGAACTTGGCGGCCAGCGAGCGGGTCTTGAAGAACCGGGCCCGCCAGAGCCAGACGTCGGCGCGGCAGCCCTCGCTCACGGCCGGGCGGCCTTGGCCTTGCGGCGGCGCGGGCGGCGGGCGGGAACCGGCCTGTCCTTCAGCGCCGCCAGGGCCGCGAAGGGGGAGGCGACGGGGGCCGCGGTTGTCGCGGCGGGCTTGTCGGTGCGCCGGCGCCAGGCGACCGGCTCGCCCGGCTGGACCTTGGCGGTGGGGGCGAAGTTGAGCGCGCGCAGGATCGAGGCGGCCTCAGCCTCGGTCCAACCCAGCTCCTCGCGGGCCTGATCGCTCAGCAAGGCGCCCTGGCCCTGGCGCGGCGCGGCGCGCAGCAGGGCGTCCAGCCGCTCGAGCATCTCGACGGGCACGGCGTGGCGCCCCACGGCGCGCAGCCCGAAGGCCGCCAGCATCGCGGACGGTGGAGCGGGGTCGGGCAAGGCGCTGACCTTGTCCGTCGCGGGACGCCAGTCGGAACGGGCCAACGCCTGGGCGAAGGCCAGGGATCGCGGCTGCAGAAGGGCCGGCAGATGGAGGCTGAACGCTCCCAGCTTGACGCCCAGGCTCTTGAGCGCGCGGCGCTCGACCTGGGAGAGGCCCTTGGCCTCGGCGCGCACGGCGGCGCGGTCCATGATCCCGCCGGCCTCGATCAGGCGATAGGCGACGCCCCGGGCCAGGCCCTTGACCTTGCCGGTCTCGACGGCCGCCTCCAGGCGACGCAGGGGCGCCAGGCGGCGGCCGGACTCTGCGGCGAGGAAGGCCTCCAGCCGGCGCGCGGCGCGTTCCCGGGCCGGGCCGGGCCCCAGATCGCCGTGCAGGCGCACGCGCGGCGCCAGCCGGCTTCCGCCGGAGATCGCGCCCGCGGCCTCGCCGCGCCACAGCACCGCCCCGTCGGGGGTCACGGCGAAGGCCTCGTCGGGTTCGGCGGCCAGCTTGCCCAGCCGCTTGGCGATCTCGGGTCCCACGGCGGCCACGGCGGCGGCGCGCAGGGCCTTTTCCTCCAGCACCGAGGAGCCCTGGGCGGGCTCGAAGGCCACGCCGATCAGGCGGCCGACATACTGACCCTCGACCACCACCTCGCCGTCGGCGCCGACCCCGGCCAGCATCTCGCCGCGCACATTGAGCGCCCGCATCAGGGCGCTGGTCCGCCGGTCCACGAACCGGGCCATCAGCTTCTCGTGCAGGGTGTCGGAGAGCCGGTCCTCCAGCAGCCGGGTCTGGCCCTGCCAGCCGGCGGCGTCGGCCAGCCAGTCGGGACGGTTGGCCACATAGGCCAGGGTCCGCACGCTGGCCAGGCGGGCGGCCAGGGTGTCGATCTCGCCGTCGGTGCGGTCCAGGTGTCGATACTGGGCGGCGATCCAGTCCTGCGGGATCTTGCGATCGCGGGTGGTCAGCCAGCCGAAGAACTCGCGCACCAGGCGGATGTGCTCCTCGGCCGAGGTCTTGCGGAAGTCCGGCGTCTGGCAGACGTCCCACAGGCGGGTGAGGGCCTGGCGGTCGCGGACGCAGCGGTCGGCCACCTCCGGTTCAGCGGCCAGGATGCGCAGGGTCTGCTCGTCCAGGGCCTCGGCGGAAAGCTTCAGCCCCTCTCGCGCCGGCGGCTGGGCCAGCGAGCCCAGCAGCTTTGGCAGGGTGGAGAAATCGAGCTTGGCGTTGCGCCATTCCGCCCCGGCCGTCGCCTCGAACCTGTGCTCCTGAACGGCCTCCACCAGGTCGGCGTCCATGTCCTCGCACTCGCCTGTGACGCCGAACGTGCCATCGCGGGTGAAGCGCCCAGCCCGTCCGGCGATCTGGCCGATTTCCTGGGGATGCAGGTAGCGGGTGCGCTGGCCGTCGAATTTCCGCAGGCCGGCGAAGGCCACGTGGTCGACGTCCATGTTCAGGCCCATGCCGATGGCGTCGGTGGCCACCAGGAAGTCGACCTCGCCGGACTGGTAGAGGGCGACCTGGGCGTTGCGCGTGCGCGGGCTGAGCGAGCCCATGACGACGGCGGCCCCGCCGCGCTGGCGGCGGATCAGCTCGGCGATCGCGTAGACCTGGTCGGCGGAGAAGGCCACCACCGCCGAGCGCCGGGGCAGGCGGGTGAGCTTCTTGGGGCCCGCATAGGTGAGCGCCGAGAACCGCTCGCGGGTGACGATTTCGGCGTTCGGCAGCAGGCGGCGGACCAGGGGCGCCATGGTCGAGGCGCCCATCAGCATGGTCTCGTACTTCCCGCGCGCATGAAGCAGGCGGTGGGTGAAGACGTGGCCGCGCTCGGGATCGGCGCAGAGCTGGATCTCGTCCACCGCCAGGAACTCGACCTCGCGGCTGAGCGGCATGGCTTCGACGGTGCAGACGAAATAGGTGGCCCGCGGCGGGACGATCTTCTCTTCGCCGGTGATCAGGGCGACGCAGCGCGCCCCCCGCAGCTTGACGATGCGGTCATAGATCTCGCGCGCCAGCAGGCGCAGCGGCAGGCCGATCATGCCGGACGCATGACCCAGCATCCGCTCGACGGCCAGATGGGTCTTGCCGGTGTTGGTCGGCCCCAGCACCGCCACCACTCTTGGCGGCGCCACACCCGCGGTACGGTCGCTCATACTTGGAAGGTGGGATGGGAATCGGCGCGCGGCAAGCGTCGCCTCGCCGCACTCAGATCCTCCCCCAGCGCGCAGCGCGGTTTGGGGGAGGTGGTTCGGAGCGAAGCGGAGAGGCGGAGGGGGTTGAAGCGCTCGAAAGCGAGTCAAAGCCCCCCTCAGTCGGCCAATCGGCCGACAGCTCCCCCAGAGGGGGAGCATCTGGGACCCAGACGCTTCCCCTCACACGAATAGGCCTCAGCCCTTCTTGGTCGCGGCCACGTAGTTGTCGATCACCCGGTCCAGCACGGTCAGCGGCGTACCGCCGGCCAGCAGGCCCGCGTCGTGGAACTTGCGGATGTCGAACTTGCGGCCCAGCGCCTTCCTGGCCCGGTCGCGCGCCTTCAGCCAGGTCAGCTTGCCGACCATGTAGCTGGACGCCTGGCCCGGCCAAACGCTGTAGCGCTCGATCTCGGTGATGGCGCTGGCCTCGTGGTCGCCGATGCTGTCCTGGTAGTACTTCAGGGCCTGCTCGCGGCTCCAGCGCTTGGAGTGCATGCCCGAGTCGACCACCAGGCGCACGGCCCGGAAGATGGCGTCGTGCAGCATGCCGATGTGGCCCAGCACGTCGTTGTCGTACATGCCCATCTCGACGGCGAGCTGCTCGGCGTAGAGCGCCCAGCCTTCGCTGTAGCCCGAGAAGCCGATCACCTTGCGGATCAGCGGCAGGTCGCCGGCCTCGTTGTTGAGAGCGAGCTGCAGGTGGTGGCCCGGAATCCCCTCGTGATAGGTCAGCGTCGGCAAGGTCCAGGCCGGGACCTCGGCGGTGTCGCGCAGGTTGATCCAGTAGATGCCCGGCCGCGAACCGTCGAGGGACGGGGAATTGTAGTAGCCGCCCGGAGCGCCGGCCTCGATGGCCGGCGGCACCCGGCGGATCTCCAGCGGCGCCTTGGGAAGCTGACCGAACCAGTCGGGCAGCTTCTTGGTGATCACCTTCACCTGGTCGTTGAGCTTGGCCAGCAGCTCGGCCTTGCCGGCGTCGGTGTTGGGATAGAGCTGCTTGGGATCGGTCCCCATGACCCGGTAGCGTTCGCCGACGGTGCCCTTGCTGTAGCCGGCCTTCCGCATCAGGGCGTCGGCCTCGGCGCTGAGGCTCTTGACCATCTCCAGCCCCGTGCGGTGCACCTCGTCGGGGGTGATGTTGGCGGTGGTGTATTGCTTCAGCGAGACGGCGTAGAAGGCCTCGCCGTCGGGCAGACGCCAGCAGCCGGCGTCATGCACAGCCTTGGCCCGCAGGTCGGTCAGGAGCGCGGCCTGGCGGGCCAGGGCGGGGCGGACCTTCTCGGCGTAGAGGCCCTCGGCCTGGGCGGCCCAGTCGCCGTCGATCTTCTTTTCGCCCGTTCGGCGCACCAGGCTCTTGACCAGCGGGGCCTCGGCCGGGGCGCTGGCCAGGAAGGCGTTCAACTGGGTGAGCGCCTTGTCGATCGCGAAGTCCGGCGCGAACACGCCCAGGCCCGCGTCATGACGCGCCACCTCGACCTCCTGGTCGAGCAGGCGGCCGAACGCTTCCATCCGCGCCATGTAGGCGTCGGCGTCGGATTTGCCCTCGATGACGTGCTGGTTGTCGAGGAAGTCCGGCATCTGCTGGTACGAGCCGGTGAGCTGCGACAGCACATAGGGCGCGCCCGCGCCCTGGCCGCCGTACTTGAACTGGCTGTTGCCATCTTCGCTCACCGCCAGGGTGAACTCGACGGTGTCGTAGTTGACCGCGTCCATGCCGCTGAGCTGGCTGCGGTCGATGGCCCGCAGTTCCTTGAGCTGCTTGGTGTTGTTGGCCTTGTTCTCGGCCAGGGCGGTCAGGGAGAAGTCCGACAGCTCGGACTTGGTCCAGGCGAGGGTCCCCTTGTCGATCCCCAGGGCGGTCGGCAGTTCCGGCGAGCGGCGGAAGGCCTCGGCCATGGCCTTGTCGAACATGGCGTACATCTTGGCGGCCTCGCCCGTGGGCGCGGCGGCGGAGGCGAGCCTGGGCGCGGCGGCGGCCAGGCCGAGGGCGGCGACGCCCGAAAGCAGTTCACGACGGCTGTGCATCTAGGATGATCCCCAATCGGCTTTGTAACAGTTTGCAGGCTTGTTACGCGTCGCCGGTCCAGCTTGGGCGTTAATTCGCCGTAAGGTCGGCGGCCACCCGGGTCGCCTCGCCGGGTCCTAGTCCAGGGTTCGCCGATATCGTGCCATGGCGAGCGCCGTGACCACGCAGACGAAGGCGACCAGGGCCAGCAGCTCGCGCCACATGTCCTCGACCCCCTGGCCCTTCAGCAGGGCCCCGCGCACGACCCGCAGGAAGTGGGTGACCGGCACCACCTCGCCGATCGCCTGGGCCCAGGCGGGCATGCCCCGGAAGGGGAACATGAAGCCCGAGAGCAGGATCGAGGGCAGGATGTAGAACATGCTCATCTGCATGGCCTGGAGCTGGGACCTGGCCACCGTCGACATCAGGAAGCCCAGGGCCAGCGAGCCGATGATGAACAGCCCGATCCCCGTGGTCAGGCCGACCCAGCCGCCCAGCATGGGCACGTCGAACAGGAAGCGGGCCAGTAGCAGGATGATCAGGGTCTGGACCACGCCCACCGCCACGTAGGGGGCGAGCTTGCCGACCATCACCTCCAGCGGCTCCACGGGGGTGGCCAGCAGGCTCTCCATGGTGCCCCGCTCGGCCTCGCGGGTGACCGAGAGCGCGGTCATCATCACCAGTGTCATGGAGAGGATTACGCCCAGCAGGCCCGGCACGATGTTGTAGGCGGTGACCGCCTCGGGATTGTAGCGGCGATGGACCACCACCTCGAAGGGGGCCTTGCCCGCCGCGCGGGGGCTCAGCGCGCCCTTCAGGTCGTTGACCAGGGCCTGGTTCGGCAGGGCGGCCAGGGCCGCCACCGCCGCGCCGGTGGCCGAGGGGTCGGCGGCGTCGACCTCGACCAGGACCTGGGCCTTGTCGCCGCGCGCCACTCGCCGGGTGAAGTCGCCGGGGATGGTGATGGCGAACTGGACGTGGCCGCGCCGCACCATCTCGTCAAGTTCCGCGGGCGAGCGGGCCTGGGCGACCAGGTCGAAATAGGCGCTGTTATGCAGGGCCGAGGTGATCGAGCGGGCGAAGACGCTGTCCTCCTGCACCAGCAGGGCGGTCGGCAGGTGGCGCGGCTCGGAATTGATCGCGTAGCCGAACAGCAGGAGCTGGACCACCGGCAGGCCCAGCATCATGGCGTAGGTGATGCGGTCGCGGGTGAGCTGCTTGAACTCCTTGACCATCACCGCGAAGACCCGCGTAGGGGAGAAGCCGTTCATCGGAAATTGTCCTCCGATTGATCCATCAGCCGGATGAAGACGTCCTCCAGGCTGGGCTCGACCTGCGTCCAGCGGAACGGTTCGCGGCGATAGGGGGCGATGGCGGCCTCCACCGCGGCGCGGTCGGTTCCAGAGACATGCAGCGACTGGCCGAAGGGCGCGGCCATCTCGACGCCGTCGCGCTTGGCGATCTCGCCGGCCAGGCGGTCGATGCCTGGACCCTCCCCGTTGAAGGTGACCAGGGCGGTGTCGGCGATCACCTGGTCGGCCGTGCCGCGGGCGATCAGCTGACCATAGGCGATATAGGCGATCTCATGACAGCGCTCGGCCTCGTCCATGTAGTGGGTGGAGACCAGGACGGTCAGGCCCTGCGCCGAAAGCGCGTGGATCTCGTCCCAGAAGGTGCGCCTCGCCTTGGGATCGACCCCCGCGGTGGGTTCGTCCAGCAGCAGCAGCTTGGGTTCGTGCAGGGTGGCGGTGGCGAGCGCCAGCCGCTGCTTCCAGCCGCCGGAGAGCGATCCGGCCAGTTGGGCGCGCCGCTCGATCAGGCCCAGGCGTTCCAGGGCGGCGTCGACGCGGTCCTTGCGGTGGTCCAGGCCGTGGACCCGGGCGGAGAACTGCAGGTTCTCCTCCAGGCTCAGGTCCTCGTAGAGCGAGAACTTCTGGGTCATGTAACCGGCGCGGCGCTTGATCAGGTTGGCCTGGGTGATGATGTCCAGGCCGAGCGCCGTGCCCTCGCCGGAGTCGGGCGTCAGCAGGCCGCACAGCATCCGCAGGGTGGTGGTCTTGCCCGAGCCGTTGGGGCCGAGGAAGCCGCAGATCCGGCCCTCCTCGACCTGCAGGGAGACGTCGCGCACGACGTGCTTGTCGCCGAAGCTCTTGTTCAGGCCCCGGACATCGATGGCGAGGCTCATTGGCCGCCGCCGATCGGCTCGACATCGACGGGCTGGCCGGGGTTTAGCCTCACCGAGGGCCTGGCCTCGACCAGGTAGACGAGGCGGTCGCGGGCGTCGCGGCTGTAGATGATCGGCGGGGTGAACTCGGGCCGGGGACTGATGAAAGTGATCTTCGCGGTCAGGCCGGCCTGACAGCCGTCGCAGGTAAAGGCCACCGTTCCGCCCGGGCGATAGGCGGAGATCTCCCGCTCGGGCACGAAGAACCGCAGCTTGATCCGGTCGTCGGGCAGCAAGGCGACGATAGGCTGGTTGGCGGGGGCCCACTCGCCCTTCTGGAAGAACACCTCCTCGACGCGGGCGGCGCCCGGCGCGACGGGCGCGATGTCGGTCAGCCGCGCGTCGGCCGCGCCCAGGACAGCGCCGGCCTGCTGCACGCGGGAATCGGCGGCGCGAATCTGGTCCTCGCGGGCGCCGAGGGCGGCGGCCTGACGCTGGCGCCGGGCCGCGGCGAGCTGGGCGGCGGCGGCGTCATAGGCCGACTGGGAATCGTCGAGGCGGGCCGGAGCGTAGATGCCCTGCCTCACCAGGGGCCGGATCCGGCGCAGGTCGGCGGCGGCGTCGCGCAGGCGCGCGTCGGCCGCGGCGATATTGGCGTCGAAGACGGCGAGCTCCACGGCCCGCTGGCCCTTTCGGGCGTCCTGCGCCTGGGCCTGGGCGGTCTCCACCTCGGCGGCGGCCTGGTCGCGCTGGGCCTGGAGCTGGGCCGGATCGACCACGAACAGGCGCTGGCCGGCGCTCACCCGGTCGCCCCGCTGGACGAAGACCTGGTCCACGCTGCCGGCGACCGGGGCGGCTAGGTAGAGCGGCTCGCCTTCCACATAGCCGGTCAGGCTCTTGGGTTGGGACAGCCGAGGCGCGATCCAGATCACCGTGACGATGGTCGCCGCCGTGACCAGCAGGCCTCCGACCAGCAGGCGTTGCGGATTCATGAGCGCGTCTCCGGTGTGGTCGCCATCCCGCGCAGCCAGAGCTCGACATGCTGGCTGGCGACGGCGGGGATATCGAAGGGGTCGGCGCCGATGGGCTCGAAGGTCTCGCGCCAGATGACGCTCACCAGCATGGGCGAGATAAGAGAGAGGGCGTATTGGCGCGGATCGCCGGCCCGAAGCTCGCCCCGCGCCTGGCCCGCGGCGATCGCCATGGTCATGGCGCCCAGGGCGGGCCGCACCAGCTGGTCGTGCCAGGCGCGGGCCAGTTCCGGGAAATTGCCCGACTCGCCGATCACCATCTTCACGACGCCGCCCAGTGGCGTGGTGGTGGCGATCTGGCTGATCACGCCCACGACGCCGCGCAGCAGGTCGGGAAACGAGTCCGGATTCGCCGCGATATAGGCCTGGATCAGACTGAGATTGGGCGCCACACCCATTTCGACGACGGCGCGGAAGATGTCTTCCTTGGTGGCGAAGTAGAGATAGATCGCCCCTTTCGACACGCCCGCGCGGGTGGCGATGTCGTCCAGCCGCGCCGCAGCGAAGCCTTTTTCCGAGAAAATCTCGAACGCCGCGGCGACGATCTCGTCGGGCCGTTCGGCCTTGCGGCGCTTGAATTTCGGTTCGCCGGCGGGGAGCATCAGCGTCTCTCTAATAACTGACTGGTCAGTTATTAGTACGCCTCCAAGAGGCTCTTGGCAAGCGGTTCGCCAGACTGCGGCCAAGCTTGCCTACGGCCAAGCTGGGCCAAGGACCCGCCTTAACCACGTCACCAAATGGCCCTTTTGAGTCGGTGAATCCGCCGAACGCCGGTCACGCCTGATGGCTGTCCGGCGCAGGAAATGCGGAAACGGGAGACCAAGAATGAAAATCAGGAAGACAAACGGCGTGGTGATAGGCGCCCTTCTGCTGGGCGCGTTGAGCCTCGGCGGCTGCGCCACCAAGAAGTTCGTCAACGAGCAGGTCGCCGTCGTCGACGCCAAGGTGGCCGGCCACGAGACCCGGATCGGCGAGCTGGACCGGACGTCCCGCGAGGCGCTCGAGCGCGCCACCGCCGCCGGCAAGCTGGCCGAGGGCAAGTTCATGTACACGATGGTGCTGTCGGACGACGCGGTGAAGTTCCCGCTAGACCAGGCGACCCTGTCGCCCGAGGCCGAAGAGCGGATCGCCGCCCTGGCCGAGCGTCTGAAGGCCGAGAACCGCAACGTCTATGTCGAGGTCCAGGGCCACACCGACGCCACCGGCACGAATGAGTACAACGACAAGCTCGGCGCGGACCGGGCCGAGGCCGTGCGTCGCGCCTTGAACAAGCAGGGCGTGGCGCTGAACCGCATGTCCTCCATCTCGTATGGTGAGGAAGTCCCGGTGGCTCCGAACAACGACCGCGCCGGCCGCTCGGCTAATCGCCGCGTGGTGCTGGTCGTCCTGAGCTAGGTGAGGGGCGGGAGGTCTGCCGGCGCGGACCTCCCGGCGTCATGGCCCGAAGATTCGCGGTTAACGGGATCTGGGAACTTCTGGAACACGGACGAAACGAACCGTGACCGAATCAGCGACTTCGCCCGATTCAGCTTTTGTTCCCTACAAGGTATTGTATCCCAAGGGCCCGCGGGCACAAACCCATTGCGGCTTCCTGACGGGAAATTCGGGGTCCGGAAGCCAGAACGGCCATTTGGGCTCCTGCTTCGCCTTGACGTCGGACACAGCCTTCGCCTATATCGCCGGCTCTCGCGCGGGTCCGCCCGCCGCATCCCTATTTCTCGCGTAGGTCAGAAGCCATGTCGCGTCGTTGCGAACTCACCGGTATCGGCCCCATGGTCGGCCACAATGTGAGCCACTCGAATATCAAGACCAAGCGTCGGTTCCTGCCGGCGCTGGCGCCCGCCTCGCTGCAGTCGGACGCGCTGGGTCAGACCTTCCGCCTGCGCATCACCAACGCGGCCCTACGCACCCTGGACTTCCGGGGCGGCCTGGACGTGTTCCTGATCAAGGCCCGCGACGAGAACCTCTCGCCGCGCGCACTGAAGATCAAGAAGCAGGTGAAGGCCAAGCTGGCGGCTCAGACCGCCGCCGCCTAAGGCGAACTTCAAACGAATTCGAAAGGGCCGTCCTCCGGGGCGGCCCTTTTGTTTTGCCTGACGCCTGGGCGCGGACCTATGTCTGCGTATCGCAGAGCTGAGAGGCGCCGCCATGACCCCAAGCAAGACCATCGCGGCCATGGCCGTGCTCATCGCCCTGTCGGGCTGTTCGCCGAAGAACGAGCCGGCCGCACCCGCCGCTGCCCCCGCGGCCGCGCCCTCGGCCGATGTCTTCAACTTCAAGATCGGCGCCCTGGACGCGACGGCCTTGAGGGACGGGAATCTCGAGGGCCCTAATGACGGCAAGACCTTTGGCGTCGGCCGCCCGCCCAGCGACGTCGCCGCCTTGCTAAAGGCCGCCGGGCTGGCGACCGACACCCTCAAGCTCAGCCTCCAGCCGCTGCTGGTGCGCGGGGACGGCAAGGTCCTCCTGTTCGACGCCGGCGCGGCCGGGATCTCATGGGCGCCTCAGGCCGGCAAGCTCATCGCCGCGTTGCGCGCCGCCGGCGTGGAGCCCGCCCAGGTCACCGACATCTTCATCTCGCACAGCCACGGCGATCACGTCGGCGGCCTGGTCCACCCCGGCGGGGTCCTCACCTTCCCCAACGCCACGATCCACATGTCCGCGCCGGAATGGACCGCCATGAAAGCCGACACCCAACTGGCGGCGATGGTCCCGGTCGTCACGCCGAAGGTCGCCGCGTTCCAGCCCGGCGCGGCGATCCTGCCCGGCCTGGTGACCGCCGTGGCGGTGAACGGCCATACACTTGGCCACAGCGCCTATGAAATCGCCTCGGGCCCGGAACGGCTGCTCTATATCGGCGACACCGCCCACCACTTCGTCGTCTCGGTGCAGAAGCCCGACTGGACGGTCGCCTATGACGGTGATGCGCCGACCGCCCAGGCCAGCCGCCGGGCCCTGCTCAAGCGCGCGGCCGATCAGGATCTGCGGCTTTACGCGCCGCACTTCCCGTTCCCCGGTGTCGGCCGCGTCCGCACCCAGGGCGACGGCTTCGTCTGGGCGCCGGAATAGGGCGGCCCCCTACTTCAGGACCTCGTCGAACAGGGCCGTCATCTCGCGCCAGCGCCCCTCCGAGGCCTCGGTCGTAGACCGGCATGTCGGGCGGGTCTTATGGCCTGGGGTTCCCCTTGGCCGGCCGCCAGTCGAAGGCCAGCAGCAGCGTGCGCTGCACGCTTTGGAAGTTGTCGTCGGAGATCAGGTAGAATCGCTGGCCGCCCTTGGTCGGCACTGCGGCCAGGCCTTCGAAATTGTCGACGGTCAGCGGCCGGGTCAGGTCCATCCGATCCACCTCCAGGCCGGTGGGCCCCATGATGGTCAGGCTGATCCGGCTGCCGCGAATTGCGTCCCAGGCGCGCAGCAGATAGGCGGTGTTGCCGTCGGGCAGGCGGGTCATGGCCACCAGGCCGAACTCCGCCGGCTTGGGGATCAGCAGCGAGGCCGCGCAGGCGCCGCCGATCTCGCAGGTCCAGGTCTGGCCGGACTCCTCTCCGCCCGCGACATAGGCCAGCGGCCCCCGCGCCGGGTCGAGCGCCAGGGCCTCGAGGCCGCCGTTGGGCTCGAGGCCGGCGGTCGGAGCGGGCGCCTCGAGCGGCGGGGCCCCATTGGCTGGATAGAGCCAGATGCGATGGCGTTGCTCGAAACTGACCAGCTTGCCGCCGCTCGGCAGCAGGGCGAGCCCCTCGGCGTCGGCTTCCAGCTTGCCCGGCAGCGGCTTGCCATCGGGACCCGGAAGCGCGGCGATCACGGCCTTGGTCACGCCGACCAGCCGTCCGGCGCCGCCCAGGACGATCCTGGCGGTCAGCAAGTCGCCTTCGTCGGTGATCGCCGTCAGCCGTCCGTCGGTGGAGATGTCGAGGTCCGACAGTCCGTGCAGCCGGGTGGTCTCGACGGAGGTGAGCACCAGGCCGCCGGCGTAGTGGAACGCGCCGATCCGGTCCTGGGCCGGGTCCTGGGGATTGAGCGCCACGGGCTCGGCCTTGATGGCGACCCCGCCATCGGCCGCCACGGGCGATCCGGGCAGGCCGGCCAGGCTGGGGGCGCAGGCGCCGAGCGCCAGGGCGAGGACCGCGCCGGCGACGGCCCGCCGGCTCAAGCCACGGCCCTCCGCACTTCCTTGAAGGTCGAGCGGCGGGCCGGACCTTGCGGTCCCTGGGTGCTGGGCGGCGGTTGCAGCAGGTTGGCGTTCTTGCGGGTCACCCGGCGCACCTCCTCGTCGAACAGCTCGGCGAGCTGGTCGACGATGGCGCCGGCCAGTTGCTCCACGTCGACGATGGTCACGGCGCGGCGATAGTAGCGGGTCACGTCGTGGCCGATGCCGATGGCGATGAGCTGGACCGGGCTCTTGCCCTCGATCTCACCGATCACCTCGCGCAGGTGGCGCTCAAGATAGTGGCCAGAGTTCACCGAGAGGGTCGAGTCGTCCACCGGCGCCCCGTCGGAGATCACCATCAGGATGCGCCGGGCCTCGGCGCGGCCCATCAGCCGCTGGTGGGCCCACATCAGCGCCTCGCCGTCGATGTTCTCCTTGAGCAGCCCCTCGCGCATCATCAGGCCGAGATTGCGCCGCGCGCGCCGCCAGGGGGCGTCGGCGGACTTGTAGATGATGTGGCGCAGATCGTTCAGTCGGCCGGGCTGGGCGGGCTTGCCAGCCTTCAGCCAGTCCTCGCGGCTAGCCCCGCCCTTCCAGGCCCGGGTGGTGAAGCCGAGGATCTCGGTCTTCACGCCGCAGCGTTCCAGGGTGCGGGCCAGGATGTCGGCGCAGACCGCGGCGACCATGATCGGGCGGCCGCGCATCGAGCCGGAATTGTCGATCAGGATGGTCACCACAGTGTCGCGGAACTCGGTGTCTTCCTCTTCCTTGAAGGCCAGGGAGGCGGTGGGGTCGACGATCACCCGGGTCAGGCGCGCGACGTCCAGGATTCCTTCCTCGAGGTCGAAGGTCCAGGAGCGATTCTGCTGGGCCATCAGCTTGCGCTGCAGCTTGTTGGCTAGGCGCGAGACCACGCTGGAGAGGCTGGCGAGCTGCTGGTCCAGATAGGCGCGCAGCCGGGTCAGCTCCTCAGCGTCGCACAGCTCCTCGGCCGCCACCACCTCGTCATGGGCGGTGGTGAACACCTTGTAGGTCGCCTGCTTGCCCTCGCCCTTCAGGTCGGGCCGGGCGGGCTGCTCGCCGTCGCCCATCTCGGGCGGTTCGTCGCTGTCTTCGGCCTCGGAATCGTCGTCGGCCTGCATGGCCTGGCTGTCGGCGTCCTCGCTCTCGCGATGCGACGCCTCGCTCTCGTCCATAGAGGTCTGCTGCGGCGATTGGCCTTCGCCGTCGCCCTCTTCGCCGTCCTCGCTGGCGTCGCTCTCGCCGTCCTCGCCTTCCTCGTTCTCGTCGTCGGCCTGGTCGGGGGCGTCGGAGAGGTCGTCGCCCAGGGACAGGTCGCGCAGGATGGTGCGGGCGATGCGCGCGAAGGTCTTCTGGTCGTGGAAGGCGTCGGCCAGCTTGTCGAGGTCGGGGCCGGCCTTGCTCTCCACCTCGGCGCGGAACAGGTCGACCAGGGGCCGGGCCATGACGGGCGGCGGCTCGCCGGTCATCCGTTCGCGGGCTATCATGGCCACCACCTCGGCCATCGGCGGATTGGCCAGGGCCTCGAGCTGGTTCAGGGGCTTCTTGGCCCAGGCGTGCTCATGCACCGCGCGCAGGTTGTCCTTCACGCCGCCCAACGCATTGGCGCCGATCGCCTCGATGCGGGCCTGCTCCAGGGCGTCATAGACCGGCGCGCCCAGGGCCGAGGCCGGCCGGGCCTTGGCGTGCGCCGCGATGTCGTGGTGGGCGATGCGCAGCGCCATCTGGTCGGCCAGGCCGCGGATGCGCGCGGCGTCGGCCGGAGTCAGGTCGCGGGGGGGATGTGGCAAGACCGCGCGCTTGCCGGCGAGCAGGGGCCCCTCGCCCGAATAGACGATCTCCAGGTCGGGCATCTCGGCGAGCGAGCGCGCGGCGTTAGCCAGCGCGCGTTTGAAGGGCTCGATAGGGCTTTCCGGATTCTTGGCCATGACCTTTTCGTCATAGCCCAGCGGCGGCGGGGGAGGGAAGCGTCCCGTGGGTTTAGTGTCGCACCCCTGTCGCAGAACATGTTCTGTTTACGATTTCACGTAAAGGTTGAACACTGCATAATTGCAGGAGTGAGGAGATACTCGTGACCGCGGTGGCCTGTTTGAGAGTGGCCGTCGACGCCGATCGCACCGGGATTCCCGTGGTGTCGCTGGGCCCATTGGTGGCCAAGTTCGCAGCGGCCTATCTGGAAAGCCGCTGGCTGTGGCCCCGCAAGTTCGCGCCGCTCACGCACTATTCGTTCCTGTTGACCGACCCGCGCTCCGACGAATTGGACGTCGCCGAGTTGGCGCGGCTGTCCGACGAGCTGCAGATCAAGCTGTTCGGGGAGGCCGACGAGGGTCAGGTCGGGCTGCTGTTGTTCGAAGGCCCCGCCGAGGCGGTGACCGCCTTCGCCGCGCTTGACGCCGCCACGGTGGCCCGGGCCTTGCTCGACCCCTCGCTGCTGCCGCCGGGCGGGCGGCTGAGCAAGATCGAGTCGCCCGACCAAGCGGCCAAGGCCGCCAAGTCGGATACGCTCGCTCCGCCCCGGGCCGCGGGGCCCGGATGGGTCGAGCAGCGCCTGATCGGGGCCGTGGACGAGGTCGCCGCGCCGTCGTTCGACATGCCGCAGCTTGAGGGCCTGCAGGGAATCTATTTCACCCTGCGGGGACTGTTCGTCGGCGATGTGATCAGTTCGACGCCGGGCACGGCCCGGACCCATCTGACCCTGCTCGAGGGCGCCGAGCACATGCCGGCCCAGCCGGAGGTCTTCGACGCCGACTGCCTGGCCGCGGCCCTGCACTATCTGGACGGGCCGGGCGTCGAGGCGATGCTCTACCTGCCGATCTGCTATTCCAACATCATCCGCGCCACCAAGCGCGCGGACTACGAGAAGCTGTTCGAATCCCTGCCGCCCGAGCGGCGTCCGGTTCTGGCCGCGGCGGTCTATGACGTCCCGCGCGACCCGGCCTTCGGGGCGCTCAGCGTGCTGCGCTCGACCCTCAGCCGCTACTTCACCAACATCGACCTGCGCACGCCCGATCCCGGCTTCGAGGTCGAGAAACTGCCGATGCAGGCGGTCAACAGCGTCACCTTCGTCCTGCCGGAAGGCGACCAGCGCGCGCGCCTGGTCGCCCTGCGCCGGTTCGTCGAGCGGCTGCCGCTGTTCAAGCAGCGGCGAATCTGGCCGGCGGTGACCAATGTCCGCAACCGGCTGGAGCTGGAGGCCTGCGTCGCCGCCCAGGTGCCGTTCGTCACCGGCCCCGGCGTCTGCCGCCTGCAGACCGCGCCGGTCGGGGGGCGGATGCAGGACATCCGCGCCCTTCCCGTGCTGGCCGCCTAGCCCAACCTATTTTTTGGCGCGCCAGGCCTTGCCCTGGGTCTCGGCCAGGTCGACCAGGTTGCCCATGGCAACATTGACGTCGACCAGGTGCAGACCCCAATCAGGGGGCACCGCCCCCGGCTTGATGGCGTCGATCCGCGGGTCGGCGGGATCGCTGTTCACGGCCACCGCCAGGTAGTTGAAGCCGTTCTCGTTGACGCAGCGGGCCCTGAGCAGGCCCGGGACCGAGACGAAGGGTGTCTCGACCTTGATGTCCTTGGCCCAGCCGGCCGGATCGTGGCCGTTGCCGGTCGCAGCCATATAGGCGCGCAGGTCGCCCTTGCCGCCCGATAGGTTGGCGGGGTTCACGCAGGCCGCCTCCATGGCGGGATTGGGCTCGCGCGGCTTGCCGAACCGGCTGTTGGCGGGGGGCGGTGTGGCCTCCAGGAAGCTCGCATAGGCCACCACGCAGCCGGTCTGGGTCGCCGACTTGCAGAGCGGCATGGATTTGAAGGTCCCGGTGTCCTGTCCCTTGGTGACCGGGAGGTTGGTTCCGAGCAGCAGGGCGGAGATGACCTTCGCCTGGACCGGCTTGCCATCGATCTCGCTGGCGATGAGCTGGGTCAGTACGCCCGAGCCCTGGCTATGGCCGATCAGGACGACGCCGCGGCCCTTGTTCTCGCTCTTCAGGTACTGGTTCCAGGCGTCGACCACGTCCTGGTAGCCGGTCTGCGGACGTGGCGCGTTGGCGGCCAAGCCGTCCGGCATGGGTTGGCCGGTGATCATCGCGCGCAGGGCCGTCAGAGTGAACTGGCGGTACATGGGCGCATAGACCCGGCACTTGGAGGCGAAGCGCGAGAGCTGCTGCTCGACCACCCGCTGCTCCTCGGCGTTGGGCGTCATGTCCGAGAGCACCGACTTGTCGGTCGACACGGTCGGATAGACGTAGAAGCAGTCGATCGGCGCCTTCGGATCGGCCTTCCAGGTTTCCTTGACCGCCTTGCCGGCGGCGGTGACCACAGTCGCGGTGTTGTCGCCCGAACAGGCGTCGGTGCGCCCCGGCCAGCACAGCCAGTTCTCGGCCTTCGAGTAGTCGTTATGGTCACCGGCCGGCATCTGCGCCGAGGCCGGTGCGCCAAGGACGGCAAGGGCGAGCGAGCCTGCGGCGAAGGCCGCGAGCGAAATCCTGGACATGTTTCCCCGCTGAAAATCTATTGTTCGCAATGGGACGAACATCGCCCCGCCGCGCGGCGGGGTCCAGCCCGATCATGCAATCTTGAAATCCGGGGTCGCGTTGCGCCCCGCCTCGGCCGCGACGGTGGCGTATCCAGGTGCGGCGGTGGGTCCCAGGGCCTCGTCGATGGCGGCGAAGAGCTTGCCCGCATCGATCGGCTTGGGAACGAACCCGGACATGCCGGCGTCCATGTATTCCTTGACCTGATGGCTCATGACGTTGGCCGAGAGGGCCAAGATCGGCATCGGCGCTCGCTCGAGTTCGGCCTCGTGACGGCGGATCGCCAGGGTCGCGTCCAGCCCGTTCATCTCCGGCATCTGAATATCCATCAGCACGAGGTCGAAGTCGCCGGCGATGACCGCTTCGATCGCTTCGCGGCCATTGGAAACCAGTGTGAGTTCGACCCCGGCCGGCTCCAGCAAGGACTTGAGAATCAACTGGTTGGTGGCGTTGTCCTCGGCGGCGAGAATGCGCGCGATCACGCCGCTTGCGGGTGGCGGATCAGGCTCGGCGCGGCGGCTCGGCGCCTCGCCGCGTTTTTCCAGCGGCAAGGTGAAGGTGAAGCGCGAACCGTGCCCCTGAACGCTCTCCACCGCGATCCGGCCGCCCATCAGTTCGATCAGCTCGCGACTGATCGCCAAGCCCAGCCCGGTCCCGCCGAACCTGCGATTGGAGGCGGCGTCCACCTGGTTGAATTTCTGGAACAGCTCACCCAGCCGTTCGGCGGGAATGCCGATGCCGGTGTCATGGACGACGAAGGCGAGGCCCTGCGGGACGGTCGTGACCGTGACGCCCACTTCGCCGTCCGCGGTGAACTTCACGGCGTTCGACACCAGGTTGCCGATGACCTGGCGAAGGCGGAAGCCGTCGCCCCACCACAGTCCGCGCGCCTCGGGGGCGATGTGAACCTTGAGGGAGACGTCCTTCTGCGCGGCCAGGTTCTTGAACGTCTCGCTGGCGCTTTCGATGGCTTCGGCGAGATCGAATTCGTGACGGTCGATCTCGATCCGCCCGGCTTCGATCTTCGAGATGTCGAGGACGTCGTTCAGGACGACGAGCAGCGACTGGCCCGAGGCGCGGATCACCTTCAACCGTCCGGCCTGGGCCTCGGAGAGGTCCTGCCGGGACATCACCTGCGCCATGCCGAGGATGCCGTTGAGCGGCGTACGGATCTCGTGGCTCATGTTCGCCAGGAACTGGGACTTGGCGATGTTGGCGCTGTCGGCCTGGTCGCGCGCGCGCACGAGTTCGGCCATGGTCCGCGCCAGCGCCGCGTCCCGGGTCGCGAGCTCCTGGATGATCGACCTCATGCGCGCCACGAGAGCCAGGCCGGCGCCCAGCAGGATCAATCCGCCGATCAAGGAGGCCGGGATGGCGTCGATCAAGACCTGCCTGCCGGGTTGCTTCGGCGTCCAGGCGAGTTGGCCGACGGCGCGGCCGTTGATGTCGACGATGGGGATGCTCGCGCGGCTCTCCGCCGATCGGCCGGGCACGACGCTGGCGTGCCGAACCCGAAGGTCATGATCCATGTCGGTCAGGAAGGCCCCGTCCATGCGGCGCGCCGAGACCACGATCTCCGCGCCGCCCGCCCGTTGCGGAACGGCGTCGGTCTCGGGCCTGACGGTCGTGGCCCCGACCAGGTAGAACTGGCCGTCCGACACGACCACGCCATGGGTGGTCAGGGAAGGATCGATGGCGAGCCGCGAGGACGGCGTGGCTGAGTCGCGTATCGCTCGCTCGCGATCCCGCAGCCGCGCCAAAAGTGGTGCGACGGAGCGGGAGAACGCCGAGACCGCTGATGGCGAAGCCCGGCTCTCGCCGCGCCACGCATAGACCGACCTGTCCCGACTATCGAAGATCACGGTGATGTCGTGGTCCATGTAGTCGGCGTAGTAGCTGCCGATCTCGACGTCAGCCCAGACCAGGTCGACCGTTGGCCCAAGCCTTTTGTAGGCGTCGTCCCAGACGGTGGCGGAACTGATGTCGGTGACGATCTGGTCGAGGGTGCGATCGATTCGAACCGACACCAGTCGGCGTTCCTCACCGACCTGCACCCGGTCCACCGAGACGGCGGTGTGCGCCAGCAGACCCGCAGCGCCGGCGGTTACGATCGCCAGGATCAACGCCGCCAAGGCGACGATCCGGCGGGCCGCGATCTGACTCTGGGAAGTGTTGGAGACCATTGCGCCCGCGATGAAGATCGGTCCGGACGCTCGCAGACGGCCGTCATCAAACCGTAAAGAGGCAGGATGTGGCAATGCAGCACGCTTTGCCACAACTAGGGAGGGTTGCTTCTATTCTTCAAAAGCTTAAGGCGATCCATACCTCCCAGAATGGGCGCCCATGGGTGGCCTGTTAGGCGACTCTCACTCGCGCCGTGCTTTCCGGCAGGTCCTGCCCGAAAGCGCGCTGGTAGAACTCGGCGACGGTGCCGCGCTCCAGCTCATCGCACTTGTTCAGGAAGGTCATCCGGAACGACAGCGCCAGGTCCCCGCCAAAGATCTCGGCGTTCTGGGCCCAGGTGATCACCGTCCGCGGGCTCATGACCGTGGAGATGTCCCCGTTCATGAAGGCGTTGCGGGTCATGTCGGCCACGCGGACCATGGCGGCGATGGTGCGCTTGCCCTCGGCGTTGTCGTAGTGCGGCGACTTGGCCAGCACGATGTCGGCTTCGACGTCGTGGGCCAGGTAGTTCAGCGTGGTGACGATCGACCAGCGGTCCATCTGACCTTGGTTGATCTGCTGGGTGCCGTGATAGAGGCCCGTGGTGTCGCCCAGACCGATGGTGTTGGTCGTGGAGAACAGGCGGAAGAACGGGTTGGGCCGGATCACGCGGTTCTGGTCGAGCAGGGTCAGCTTGCCCTGGGCTTCCAGGATGCGCTGAATCACGAACATCACGTCCGGACGGCCGGCGTCGTATTCGTCGAACACCAGGGCCACCGGCCGCTGGATCGTCCAGGGCAGGATGCCTTCGCGGAACTCGGTGACCTGCTTGCCGTCCTTCAGGACGATGGCGTCCTTGCCGACCAGGTCGATACGCGACACGTGGCTGTCCAGGTTCACCCGGATCAGCGGCCAGTTGAGGCGCGCGGCCACCTGCTCGATGTGGGTCGACTTGCCCGTGCCGTGATAGCCCTGGACCATCACCCGGCGATCGAAGGCGAACCCGGCGCAGATGGCCTTGGTGGTCTCCGGATCGAACTTATAGGCGGTGTCCAGATCGGGCACGTGGGCGTCGCGCTGCGAGAACGCGGGCACGGTCATGTCACTGTCCACGCCGAAGGCCTCGCGAATGGAGACCTTCTTGTCCGGGACCAGCGCGATCAGCTTGTCGTCTTGGGTGTCGGCGAAAGAAGTCATGGCGGGCTTCGATTACAGGGTTACGCGGTCAATGCAAACGGCAGTTTGCGGGCTTGGGGCGACTTGGGCCCTGGGTGTGGCTCAGGCGCTTTCCGCATCCTGCCGCAGCTTCCGTGGGGTCAGTCCCCACCAGGCTTTGACCGCGCGGGAGAAGGCGCTCTCCTGGGAGTAGCCCAGGCCGCGGGCCAGTTCGGCCAGCGGCAGGCGCGACTGGGTGAGCAGCAGCATGGCCTCGCGCATCCGCGTTTCGTCGCGCAGCTGGGTGAAACTGACGCCTGCTTCGGTCAACCGCCGCTGGAGACTGCGCAGGGAAAGGCCGAGTTCGCCGGCGGTGTCGGCGACGCTGGCCGTCTCGAACCCGGCCCGGCGGATCACCGCCTGCACATGGGCGCAAAGGGCTTCGTCGCGGTCCTGGTCGTGCAGCAGCCCTTCCGCATAAGCCATGTTCAGCTCCAGCAGGCGCGGGTCGGCGCCGGGGATCGGCCGGGCGAGGTCGGCGCGCGCGAAGACCAGGCCCGCGCGGGCCGCGAACTCGACCGGCAGGTCCAGGAAATCCTCATAGATCGACCGAGGCGCCGGCGCGCCGGCCATCAGGATCACCCGCGCGGGCCGCACGCCGGACCCGTTCAACCCGGCCCGGCGCCCGGCCGTGGAGCCCAGGACCGACTCGATCTGCAGGCGGTGGGCGTCCACCGGTCCCGGCGTGGGCATGTAGGTCAGCCTCAGGCCCTGCGCCTCGTCGGTGGCGTGATAGACGCCGCTGTTGCTGACAAGCTGCTGGTAGCGCAGCAGGCGGGCCAGCGCCTCGCCCACCGTGGCGCTGTGGGCGCCGATGATCGCCACGACGTTGGTCGCCTGCACCGGCAGGCCCGCGCCCACCTTGAATCCCAGCAGGGGATCGGGATGCAGCATGGCCGCGCGGCGCCACAGCCGGCGGGCGGAGGCGACATCCACCCGGGAATCGCGGGCGACGAAACCGTCCTCGAAGCCACGCAGGCCATCGGTGAGGGCGCGCCGTTCCAGGCCCTCGCGGACCAGGCCGTCGAGGGCCGCGTTCATCCAGCCCGCCATGATGGTGGAAGCCCCGCTCATGGGATCGACTAGAGATCATGCGCCAGTCCAAGCCAAGTCCCTTGGCGCATGATGTCAAATCTTCGGCGCGTGCGGCCAAGCGGGGAGGCCTAGGGTCGTCTCGACAAACCGGAGGAACGCCATGGGCCAGATCGCCGAGATCACCGTCACGCCCCAGGATACGGGCTTCGGCGCCCTGATCGAGGGTGTCGACCTGTCCCGCCCGCTGCCGCCCGCCGTCCTTGAGGCCGTGAAGGCCGCCTGGGCCCGGCACTCGGTGGTGGCCTTCCCCGGCCAGCCGCTGTCGCTGGAGGCCCTGGAGGCCTTCACCCAGGCCATCGGCCCCTTCGGCGTCGATCCCTTCATCGCGCCCATGGCGGACCATCCGAATGTCCTGGAGCTGCGCCGCGAGCCGGACGAGAAGGCGACGAACTTCGGCGCCGGCTGGCACTCCGACTGGAGCTTCCAGAAGACCCCGCCCGCCGCCACCCTGCTGCGTTCCCAGGTCGTGCCGCCCGTGGGCGGCGACACCCTGTTCGCCGACTGCTCGCGCGCCTACGAGGCCCTGTCGCCGGTGATGCAGGCGATGCTGGCGCCCATGAGGGCGGTGCACTCCGCCAGCCGCGCCTACGGAACCCAGGGCGTCTTCGCCAAGGAGACCGCCAAGCGGACGATGGAGATCATCGTCTCCCCCGAGGCCGACAAGACCCTGACCCACCCGTTGGTGCGCACCCATCCCGTCACTGGCCGCAAGGCGCTGTTCGTCAGCCCGGTCTACACGGTGGGGATCGAGGGCATGACGGTCCCGGAGAGCCAGGCGATCCTAGGCTTCCTGTTCGCCCACATCGTCCAGGACGCGTTCGTCTATCGTCACAAATGGCGGAAGGACATGCTGCTCATGTGGGACAACCGCTGCACCGTCCATTTCGCCGAGGGCGGCTATGACGGCCACCTGCGGGTCATGCATCGCACGACCGTCGCTGGCGAGGTTCCGCGTTAGCGGTCGCCGGCCGGGTCGCGGACTTCAGAACGCGACGGGGACCCGGCGTCCTGGCGGGGAAAATCGCTCCGTCCAGCGCATCCGCAGTTCGTCCACGGGGCGATCGAAGACCAGATAGAGCCCGACGGCCATGAGAACGGTGGCCAGGAGCGCGGCGGGCTTGGCCACAAGCGGGGCGGTCTGGTGACTGACCAGATAGGCTGCGATCGGATAGTGCACGAGATAGACCGGGAAGCTGAGATTGCCGAGATGGCGATCCAGGTCGCCTGAGGGCTTGGCGATCGACCGGGCCACATAGGGCAGCAGCGGCAGCATCCAGAAGAACGCGAAGATGTCGCGGTGGAACGGGTCGGCCACGGTCTTGTCGACAAAGGACCTGGTCGCCGGCGCCACGGCGGCCACGACCGTCAGGATGACGAAGGCGGCGAGGGAGGCATGGGCCAGCCGGCGGCTGGGTTCCCAACCGCGGAGGTGGGTCAGGACGCCCAGGACGAACACGGGAAGGTACTGGGCCACCGAGACGATTCCGAAATGGCCGGCGATCACCCAGCCCAGGATGGCGATGGTCAGCGATCCGACGCCCACCGCCCACAGGGGCAGGCTCATCGCCATGCCGACGATCAGCGGGATGAGCAGGTAGAACTGCAACTCGACATCCAGCGACCAGGAGATGCCGATCGGGTCATTGTCGCTGCTGGCGACGCCGATCAGCGAGAGGTTCTCCGCCTGGATGGGGCGCTGCAGGAGAATGGCCGCGGCGATCAGAGCCAGCAGGTACAGCGGCGCAATCCGCAGGTACCGGCTGGCGTAGAAGCGGCCCAGCCGGCGCTGCTGGAACTTCCGATCCCACATTCGCGCGACCCAGTAGCCGCTGAGATAGAAGAACAGGAGGACCGCCAGCCGTCCGATGTCCAGCCTCGAGAGATGGGAGGCGACCACGGCGAAGGCGAGGAGCAGCCTGAATGCTCCTGGCGACAGAATGCCGTCAGGCGGGACCGCGCCTTTCCAAAACATAGCGCTGTCCCTCGACGAGCCTCAAACCCCACGGCCCGCCAACGGTGAAAACCCAGGCGCCGTTCCACGCGGGCGTGTTCGCGATCGCGTGATTGCAGCCACGGTTGTTCGGCGCGCCGGCGTTCCGCACCGGGCTCCGGCGGCTATTTCTGTACGCGGCGTCAGACGCGCCGGTCTCAGGCCATCTTGGCTTTGCGCAGGACCTGGTAGGCCTTGATGACCCGCTGCAGCTTGTGCTCGGCCGAGCGGTCGCCGCCGTTGGAATCGGGGTGGCAGCGCTTCACCAGCTCGATGTAGCGGGCGCGGATCTTCGGCGGGTCAGCCGAGTCCTCAAGGTCGAGGTCGGCCAGGGCGTTGCGCTCCAGCTTGCCGATTCGCCGGGCCTCGGGGGTCGCCACGCGGGCGTTGGGTCCACCGCCGCCGAACAGGTTGAACGGGTCGCGATAGCCCTGGCCCTTGCCGAAGTTGTGGCTGGCGGCCGCCGATTCGCGGGAGAAGCGGCTGGCCTTGAACTCCCAGGTCGGCCGGTCGCCGGCGGCGCTCTGGGCCTGGCGCTGACGCACCTCGCCCTCGCTCATGCCGGCGAAGAAGTTCCACTGGCGGTTATATTCGGCCGCGTGGCCCTGGCAGAACCAGTAGTGCTCATTGAGCATGTCGCGGGATTTCGGCGCGCGCGCGGTCGCCGCCAGGCGGCACCCCGCATGGTCGCAAGCCCGTTCCCCGGGCTTGAGCGCAAAGACGTCGTCATCGGCCTGTGCGGCCTCTTCGGGGGTCGGCGGACGCACCCGGATGTCGACAAACTTAGGCTTGTATTGAAACGCGCCGGCCATGACCCAAGTATGAGGCTCCTAGAGTCCCTTTCAAGAATTGAACTTGA
>NZ_JAUYNW010000106.1 GCF_030698145.1 Phenylobacterium sp.
CGGGAAAACAACCCACTGGCGCGTCTCGGCTTGGGCCGCGCGGGAGCAGGCGATGAAATTGATCATAGCGATCGTCAAACCCTTCAAGCTGGACGACGTGCGCGAAGCGCTCGTCGGCGCCGGCATCGAGGGGCTGACGGTTTCCGAAGTTAAGGGCTACGGCCGTCAGAAGGGACAGACGGAGATCTACCGGGGCGCCGAGTACCAGGTGAACTTCGTCCCCAAGGTGAAGCTGGAGGCGGTCGTCGACGACGCCGCGGCCGGCAAGGCCGTCGAAGCCATCAAGGCCGCGGCCGCCACCGGCAAGATCGGCGACGGCAAGATCTTCGTCCTCAATGTCGAGGACGCAGTGCGTATTCGGACCGGAGAGTCCGGCACGGCCGCCCTCTAGGGCGCGTCGAACTCATCGGGACATGGGGATAGCGACAATGAAACCATCGGGACTGCACAAGCTGACGGGCCTGGCGCTCGCAGCCATCATCGCCGGGGGCGTGCTCGCGCCCGCGGCCTTCGCCCAGGACGCCGCGCCGGCGGCCGCGCCCGCCGCCGCCGAGGCCGCGCCGGCCGCTGAAGCCGCGCCAGCGCCTGCGCCTGCGGAGGCCGCTCCGGCCGCCGCCGAAGCCGCGCCTACGCCGACCACCGAAGCCCCGGCCCAGACGGTCGACAAGGGCGACACCACCTGGATGCTGGTCTCGACCGTCCTGGTCCTGCTGATGATCCTGCCGGGCCTGGCCCTGTTCTACGGCGGCCTGGTCCGCCAGAAGAACATGCTGTCCATGCTGATGCAGGTCTCGACCGTGACCGTGATCGGCATGATCGCCTGGCTGCTCTACGGCTACAGCCTGGCCTTCACCGACGGCGGCGGCCTCGACAAGTACATCGGCGGCGCCGGACGGCTGTTCCTCAAGGACGTGACGCCGGCCAGCAACGTGGCGACCTTCTCGACGGGCATCTACATCCCCGAGCTGGTGTTCATCTGCTTCCAGATGACCTTCGCCTGCATCACCGCCGCCCTGGTCCTGGGCGGGGTGGCCGAGCGCATGAAGTTCGCCGCGGTCGTGGCCTTCGCGGTCCTGTGGCCGCTGCTCTCGTACTATCCGATGGCGCACATGGTGTGGTGGTGGGGCGGCCCAGACGCCGTCGCCACCGCGCCGACGGCCGCGATCCAATCGGGCCTGCTCTGGGGCTGGGGCGCCATCGACTTCGCCGGCGGCACCGTGGTCCACATCAATGCGGGTATCGCCGCCCTGGTCGGCGCCCTGATCGTCGGTCCGCGCAAGGGCTACAAGATCGAGGCCATGCCGCCCCACTCCCTGACCCTGACGCTCGCGGGCGCCGGTCTGCTGTGGGTGGGCTGGTTCGGCTTCAACGCCGGCTCCAACCTCGAGGCCAACGGCTACGCGGCCCTGGCCATGATGAACACCCTGGTCGCCACCGCCGGCGCCGGCCTCTCCTGGGTCGTCACCGAGTGGGTGACCCGCAAGAAGGCCAGCATGCTGGGCATGGCCTCGGGTCTGGTCGCCGGCCTCGTGGCCGTCACCCCGGCCGCCGGCTTCGCCGGTCCGGTTGGCGCCCTGGTCCTGGGCCTGATCGTCTCGCCGATCTGCGTGATCTTCTGCTCGGCCGTGAAGAACGCGCTGAAGTATGACGACAGCCTGGACGCCTTCGGCATCCACGCCATCGGCGGCATCGTCGGCGCCATCGCCACGGGCTTCCTGGTCAATCCGGCCTGGGGCGGCGCGGGCGTGGTCGACTACACGACCTGCGGCCTGGATGGGGACATCTCCACCTGTGACACGGCGGCCTATGTGATGAGCACGCAGGTCATGGCTCAGATCAAGGCGGTCCTGGTGGCCGTGTCCTGGTCGGCCATCGCCTCGACTATCGTCTTCTTCGTGATCAAGTTCTCCGTCGGCCTGCGGCCCTCGGTCGAGACCGAGGAAGAAGGCCTGGACATCAGCGAACACGGCGAACGCGCCTACCACTCGTAAGCGCATCGTTAGGAGCAGGGCCGCCTGGGTCCCTGCTCCCCTCTCGGGAACGGGGGCCCTCGCGGCCCCCGTTTTCGTTTGTGGAGACTAGAGCGCCCCGTCCCAGGGTCCACCCAGCCGGCAGCGTTCGACCCACCAGGCCGGGCGCATGGCTTCCAGGCGCTCGGCCAGGGTCTCGGCCTCGATGTCCGAGCCGCAGAGGGCGTAGCAGGTGGCGCCGGAGCCCGACATGCGGGCCAGCAGGGTCTCGCGCTCGTCGGCCAGGGTCTCGAGCACGTCGCCGATCTGCGGGGCCAGAGCCACGGCGGGAGCCTGGAGGTCGTTGGTGGTGGCGCGCAGCCAGCCGGCCAGCTCCTCGACGCTCTCGAAGGCGTCGGGCATAGGCGGCGGGGTCACGTCGCCGAACGCCCCGCGCGCGTCGAAGCCGCGATAGACCTCCGGCGTCGAGACCGCCGCGCCGGGATTGATCAGCACGGCGTCGATCAACGGCAGGCCCGGCGCAGGCGACAGCCGCTCGCCGCGGCCCTGCGCCAGCACTGGCCGGCCCCAGAGGCAGGCGGCGCCGTCCGCGCCGAGCTCGGCGGCTAGGGCCTCCAGCTCGGCGTCGCTCAACGCGACGCCCAGGGCCTCGCGCGCCAGGCGCAGGGCCGCACCGGCGTCGCTGGAGCCGCCGCCTAGGCCCGCGGCGACCGGCAGGCGCTTGTCCAGGGTGAAGGCGACAGGCGGCAAGGGTCCCTTGCCTCGGGCCATCAGAGCGCGCACCGCGCGGAGCACCAGGTTGTCGGCCTCCTCGCCCTGCAAGGCCGCGGCGAAGGGGCCACGGACGCGCAGGCTGAGCGCGTCGGCCTCGCGCACACTCACCCGGTCGCCGATGTCGGCGAAGGCCATGAGGCTGCACAGGGGGTGGTAGCCGTCAGCGCCGGGCGCGCCAACGTGGAGGAAAAGGTTGATCTTGGCGGGCGCGAAGGCCTCCTGCCCCATCGCCCTACTGTCCGGCGATGCGCGGCGAGCCGGCCGGCCCCTTTGGGCCCAGGCCCGAGGTCAGCTTGGCCTCGACGTCGGCCTTGATACGCGCGTCGGGATCGAGGGTCAGGACCCGGCGCCACTGGAACTCCGCCTCGGTCCGGCGGCCGACCCGCCAGTAGGCGTCGCCCAGGTGGTTGTTGATTTCGGGATCGCCGGCTTCCAGCTCGACGGCCTGCTCCAAGCGCTCGACGGCCTTCTTGTAGTCGCCGAGCCGGTAATAGGCCCAGCCGAGGCTGTCGATCATCGCGCCGGACTGCGGATTGGAGGCCACGGCCTTCTGGACCATGCCCAGGGCCTCGGCCAGGCGCTCGCCCCGGTCGATCCAGGAATAGCCCAGATAGTTCAGCAGTTCGGGGTCCTCGGGCCGCTGCTTGAGCGCCGCCAGCAGATCATTCTCCGCGGCCGGCCACTGGCCCGAGCGTTCATAGGCCACGCCGCGGGCGTAGAGCAGCCGCCAGTCGGGCTGGGCGTTCCCTCCGATCACCTCGGTCAGGATGGTGGCGGACTCGGCGTAGCGGTCGTTGGCCCGCAGCAGGTCGGCATAGGTGACGCGGGCCTCGTGGTCGCCCGAGGCGGCGGCCTCCTGGGCCATCTTCAGCGCGATCTCGGGCTGCTTGGCGTTCTGGTAGCTCCAGGCCAGCTTGGCCCGCGCCGAGGGATATTCCGCCGAGCCGAGCTTGGGACGGCCATAGGCGTCGCGCGAGGCGGTGGTGTCGCCGGCCACCTCCATCAGGTCGCCCACCATCAGCCAGGCCTCGTTGCGGCCCGGGTCGAGCCGCAGCGCCAGGCGCAGATAGGCCAGGCCCAGCTGGTCCTGCTTGGCGGCCAGCATGGTCGCGGCCGGCGCAATCAGCACCTGGGCCGCGCCCTGGCGCAGGGTGAGGATGGGCGGGGTCGACTTGCCAGCCACGGCCCGCAGGCGCGCGGCGGCCATCACGGCGTCGGACGGCTGGGCGGCCAGCGCCTTGTCGTAGAGCGCTACGGCCTCCGGGCGACGGTTGCGCCGCTCCAAGAAGGCGCCATAGGCCAGCACCGCCATGTCGAGGGGATTTTCGCTGCCGGTCAGGGCCTTGTAGTCGGTCTCGGCCTCGTCGAAGCGCTTGGCGCGCTCATAGAGGTAGGCTTGGCCGAGCTGGCCGAAATAGTCGACGACCCGGTCGCCGCGCACCTCGGGCCGCACCAGCGAGCCGTCCACGTCGCCTGCCATGGCGGCGGCCCACGGGGACAGCAGCGCCGCGGCGCCGCGATGGGGGAAGCCGATGCCCTCGCCGCTCAGGATGACGTGGGCGTCCTTGCCCTTGCCCTGGGCCATCTCCTCGACGCCCTTGACCAGTTGGCCCAGGCGCTTGGTGGCCTCGGAGGCCTCCTCGCCGTCGGGGGCCAGGGCCGCGGCCTTGGCGATGTCGCCGGCCAGGACGGCCGCGATGAAGGCGCGGTCGCGCAGCAGGTCGTTAGCCCCGCCCTCGATCTCAGCGCGCTGGAAATAGGCCGCCGCCTCGGCGCCGTTGCCGTCGTTGAGCGCGCCCTGCCCGGCCAGGAAGGCCCCATAGGCCGAGCCGCCCATGCCGTCGACCATGGTCGGTCGCCAGGCGGCCTCATGGGACGGCGTCGCGCAGGCGGCGACAAGGAGAAGCGGAGCGAGGGCTACGAGCAGATGGCGCATGGCCTGAAAGTCCCCGCTTTCGACGGCGACTTCAAGGCGTCAGAGCGCAGCACCCCAAACCGCCGCCATCACATGTTCGGATAGTTCGGGCCGTCGCCGCCCTGGGGCGTGGTCCAGACGATGTTCTGCGAGGGATCCTTGATGTCGCAGGTCTTGCAGTGGACGCAGTTTTGGAAATTGATCTGGAACTTCGGGTTCTTGCCTTCGGCGTCGTACAGCACCTCATAGACCCCCGCCGGGCAGTAGAGCCGCGCTGGCTCGCCATGGCGCGGGAGGTTCACCTGGATGGGGACGGATGCGTCCGTCAGCGTCAGGTGGGCGGGCTGGTTCTCGTCGTGGTTGGTGGCCGAGAGGAAGACCGAGGACAGCTTGTCGAAGCTGAACTCGCCGTCGGGCTTGGGATAGACGATCGGATCGTAGTCCTTGGCGAGGCCCGTGGACTCCGCGTCGCTCTTGCCGTGCTTCAGCGTGCCCCAGGGCGACCAGCCGCCCAGCATGCTGGCCATGATGGCGTCGATCCCGCCCAGGAAGAGGCCGGGGATGGTGCCGAACCTCGACCACAACGGCTTGAGGTTGCGCACCATGCGCAGCTCCTTGGCGATCCAGGAGGTCTTATAGGTCTCTTCATAGGCCGTCAGTTCGTCGCCCGAACGGCCGGCGCCGATCGCGGCGAAGGCGGCCTCGGCCGCCAGCATGCCGCTCTTGACGGCGTTGTGGCTGCCCTTGATGCGCGGGAGATTGACCATGCCGGCCGAGCAGCCCAGCAGCACGCCGCCGGGGAAATAGAGCTGCGGCAGGGACTGGTGGCCACCCTCGGTGATGGCGCGCGCGCCGTAGGAGATGCGCTTTCCGCCTTCCAGGTAGCCGCGGATCGCCGGATGGGTCTTGAAACGCTGGAACTCGTCGAAGGGCGAGAGCCAGGGGTTCTTGTAGTTGAGGTGCACCACGAAGCCGATGGCCACGTAGTTGTCGCCGAAGTGGTACATGAACGAGCCGCCCCCGGTATCGTTCTTCAGCGGCCAGCCGAAGGTGTGCTGGGTGAGGCCGGCCTCGAAATTCTCATCAGGAACCTGCCACAACTCCTTGATCCCGATGCCGAATTTCTGCGGATCGCGCCCGGCGGTGAGGCCGAATTTGGATTGGAGCTGCTTGGCCAGGGAGCCGCGCACGCCCTCGCCGATGAAGGTGTACTTGGCGTGCAGCTCGATGCCCGGCTGGAAGTCGGGGCCGGGCTGGCCGTCCTTGGCGATCCCGAACACGCCGGCGACGACGCCCTTCACCGAGCCGTCCTCGTTGTAGACCACCTCGGAGGCGGCCATGCCGGGATAGATCTCCACGCCGAGGCCCTCGGCGTGGGCGGCCAGCGAACGGCAGACGTTGCCGAGCGAGGCGATGTAGTTGCCGTGGTTCAGCATCCACTTGGGGAACGGCAGGAAGCTGACGTCCAGGTCGCCCTGCGGGCCCAGGATCACGAACTTGTCGCGGGAGACCTTGGTCTCGAGCGGGACGCCCAGCTCTTTCCAGTTGGGCAGCAGCTCATTGAGGCCGATGGGGTCGATGACCGCGCCGGACAGGATGTGGGCGCCGACCTCGGAACCCTTTTCCAGCACGGCGACCGTGATCTCGGTCCCGGCCGCCTCGGCGAGCTGTTTCAGACGGATCGCCGCCGAAAGTCCCGACGGACCGGCGCCGACGATGACGACGTCGTACTCCATCGCTTCGCGTTCGATGGCTTCGGTCATGTCCCCAGCTCCCTAATTCCACGGCCCAGAGGTTCCCCTCCCCTTATGTACCGCAGTGTTGATCCGTCGCGGGACTTATCGGAAGCTTGTACAAGGGCGGTCAAGCGTGAACTCCGCTATACACCTGTCTCACAGAAGCTTTTCTCGGACCCGATGCCCTCAGCCGACCCCCGCGCCGCCGAGAGCCTGCTCGCCTTCTGGGCTGAGGCGGGCGTCGACGCCATGCTGCTGGACGAACCAGTGGACCGCATCGAGGCGGGCAAGATCGTCCCGCCGCGGCCGCCTGAGCGCAAGGCGCCCGCGCCGGCCCCCGCCGCCCGTGGCCCTGGCGCCGCACCCGATGTCGCCGCCGCGGTGGCCGAGGCGCGCCGCCTGGCCGCCCTGGCCCAGGACCTGGAGGAACTGAAGGCCGCCATCGCCGGATTCGACGGCTGCCCGCTGAAATTCGAGGGCGCGCGCCAGGCGGTGTTCGGCCGCGGAGACCCCAATGCGCCGCTGCTGGTGATCGGCGAAGGCCCCGGCGCGGAGGAAGATGCGCGCGGCGAACCCTTCGTGGGCAAGGCGGGCCAGCTCCTGGACCGGATGTTCGCCGCCGCCGGCCTGACCGGGCGGGTGTTCATAACCAACACCGTCTTCTGGCGTCCGCCCGGCAACCGCACGCCCGCTGCGCACGAGCAGGCCGTCTGCCTGCCCTTCCTCGAACGGGCCATAGAGCTGGTTTCGCCCCGGATGCTGCTGCTGGTCGGGGCGCCCTCGGCCAAGTCGATGTTGAAGCGCGAGGAAGGCATCCTGTCGCTACGCGGGCGGTGGTTCGAGTGGCGTTCGGAGGACGGAAACCTCGAATTGCCCGCCATGCCGACACTTCACCCCGCCTTCCTGCTCAGACAACCGGCAGCCAAGAAGAAGGTGTGGAGCGACCTTTTGACTCTGACCGAACGACTTGATCGCCCGGAACGGGGCGGGTAGGACTCAGCGGTCGAGAACAAGGGCTGCGTCCAGATCGCTCTCAAGAAGCGGCCGACGCGGGAAATGGATGCAGGCACGCAACGGCATTCAGGTCGCGGTTCTCGCCGGGATCATCGCCGCTTTCGCCCAAACCGCCGTCGCAGCGCCCAAGGTGCTGAGCGATTCGGACGCCCAGCGGTACGCCGCAGCGTTCGCAGCCGTCGAGGACGGCGACTTCATCGACGCCGGCCTGCAGGCCGCCCAGGCCCAGGACCAGTCGCTGGCCGGGCACCTCTCGCTCCGCCAGCTCATGCATCCCACCGCCCACACCGCCAGCTATGACGAGCTGGCGCGCTGGCTGGACCGGTTCGGCGACCTGCCGGGGGCCGAGCGGGTCTATTCGCTGGCCAGCCGCCGCAAGCCCGCGCAGGGCGCGTCGTTGAAGACCCCCCTGCTGGCCGGCTTCGGCTGGGGCGCCATCGAGCGCACCGCCCAGGGCATCGCCAACAGCCTGCCCGGCGCCAAGGGCAGGATGGCCCGCGAAGCCTTCTACGCCGGCGACATGACCCGGGCGTTCGCCCTGGCGCCGGCCGCCGGAGAGCGCTGGATCGCCGGCCTCGCGGCCTATCGCCTGAAGAACTACGAGGCGGCCGAGACCAACCTGGCCCTGGTGGCCCGCGACGAGCACGAAGACCCCTGGCTGCGGGCCGGCGCCGCCTATTGGGCGGCCCGCGCCGTGGCCGAGGCCGGCGACCAGGCCCGCTCCGACCAGTTCCTGGAGCAGGCGGCGCGCTTCCCGACCACCTTCTACGGCATGATCGCCGAGCGCCGCGCGGCGCTGCGCAAGGCCGACCGGCTGGCGGCCGCCGACCAGGGCCGCTACCTGCCCGCCGCCTACAACGGCCCGACGGTGGAGTTGGCCCGGTTCATCAGTTCCGACGCGCGCGCCCACCGCGCCGCGGCGCTGGCCCAAATCGGCCGGGCGACCGAGGCCGGGCTCGAATGCCGCGCTGGCCTGACGCTGGCCAAGACGCCCACCGAACGCAGCCGCTGGATGGAGCTGATCGCCGCGCTCAACGCGCCGCTGACGGCGCTGAGCGGCCCGACCCGCACCATGGCCGAGCCCGACTATCCGACGCCTACCCTGGAGCCGAAGTCGGGCTTCACGGTCGACAAGGCCCTGGTCTACGCCATCGTGCGCCAGGAAAGCCGGTTCAACCCGCTGGTGGTCAGCCACGCCGGGGCCGTGGGCCTGATGCAGCTGATGCCTGAGGCCGCGGCCCGCGCCGCCGGCGACGACAAGCTGAAGACCGACATGAGCCCGCTGTTCGATCCCGCCTTCAACCTGCGGGTCGGGCAGGACTACGTGACCTGGCTGATGGAGCGCGGCGTCGGCTACGACATCCTGCGCACCGTGGCGGCCTATAACGGCGGCCCGGGCACCCTGCTGAACACGATGAAGCGGGTCGGGCCCGAGGCCGACAGCCTGCTGATCATCGAGAGCCTGCCGAGCGTGGAGTCTCGAAACTACGTCGAGAAGGTGATGGCGGCCTACTGGACCTACCGCAAGAAGTTCGGCCAGGAGAGCAAGACCCTGGACGCGCTGGCCCAGGGCCATGGGTTCATCGACGCGCGCCTGGACCAGGCGCCGGGCGCCTCACAGCCGGACCGACCCACCGTGCTTGCGGCGCAGAGCGACTAGGTCCAGAGCCGGCCCCGCGCCCTTCAGCGCCGATTTCGCCACCAGCAGGCCGGACGGCGCGGGCCTGAGCCGGGCCAACATCCCCTCCCCGTCCCGTTCGCCCAGCACCAGGGCGGGTCCCGCCCGTCGCGTCAGGTGACCGCCCAGCGCGCCGTCCCAACCGCCCCTCAGGCGCAGGTCGACGGGCAGTATCAACAGCCAGTCGCGCCGCGCGATCGCCAGGGCCGCGGCGAAGGTGCTCGCCACGTCGGCCCCGGCGTCCTCGCTAACCTCCAGCGTCCCGTCGGTCGAGCCTCCGTCAAGCACGATCACCTGGGCCACCAGCCCGTCCACCGCCGCCGGCACCAGCCGGCCCAGGAGGTTGGCGAGGTCGCGCTCGGAATTCAGCGTCGGGACGATCACGGAGAGCATGGGCGCCAGTGCGTATGCTTCGTACCGATCGTCAATAGAGTTCTTGTTTTGTTCTTGTTCGGGGCTAGTATGGCGCGGTGTCCACATTCACCCAGCAGATCGCCATCCGTGGCCGCGGCGCGCGGTCCAACGCGTCGGGGCGCTTCGAGGCCCAGGCGCGGGAGGCCTTCGACGACGGCTGGACGGTGGAGGACCCCGAACCGGTCCAGATCCGGACCACGCTCAGCCCCGAGCGGGCCAAGACGATCATCAGCAAGAACACCAGTCCGGACGTGGGGTTTTCGCGCTCGATCAACCCGTACCGGGGCTGTGAGCACGGCTGCATCTACTGCTACGCGCGGCCGGCGCACGCCTATATGGGCCTGTCGCCGGGACTGGATTTCGAGAGCCAGCTGTTCTTCAAGCCCGAGGCCGCCAAGCTGCTGGAAAAGGAGCTGTCGGCCCCGCGCTACCGGCCCGAGTTCATCCATATCGGCGGCAACACAGACCCCTACCAGCCCCAGGAACGCACGGCGCGGGTGACGCGCCAGGTGCTGGAGGTGCTGGCCCGGTTCAACCACCCGTTCTCGGTGATCACCAAGTCGGCGCTGATCCTGCGCGACCTGGACATCCTGGCCGAGACCGCGGCCAAGAACCTCTGCCGGGTGGCGGTGTCGGTCACCACGCTCGACCGGGCCCTGGCGCGCAGCATGGAGCCGCGCGCGGCGACGCCCGAGAAGCGGATCGGGGCGATCAAGGCGCTGGCCGACGCGGGCGTGCCGGTGATCGTGATGTTCGCGCCCTCGATCCCGGGCTTGAACGACCACGAGATGGAGGCGGTGCTGGAGCGCTCGGCCGCCGCTGGCGCCAAGGGGGCCGGCTATGTCGCCCTGCGCCTGCCGCGCGAGATCAAGGACCTGTTCCAGGAGTGGCTGGCCACCGATCACCCCGACCGGGCCGGCAAGGTCATGTCCCTGGTGCGCCAGATGCGCGGCGGCCTCGACTACGATCCTGAATGGGGCAAACGCATGCGCGGCGAAGGCCCCATCGCCGAGATGATGTCCCAGCGTTTCCAGGCCGCCAAGAAACGCTACGGCCTGACGTTCAGGTTCGACGGCCTGGACCTCAGCCAGTTCCAGGTCCCGGCGGACAAGCCGGGGGACCAGGGGGATCTGTTTGGGTAGGGCGCGCCCTACCCGCTCATCCCGGCGGAGTGGAGGAAACCTAACTCCGCGCAGGAATGATCACCGGCAGGGTCTCGTAGCCCTTCACGAAGACCGAGTGGGTGCGGGTGGGCTCGCCGACCACCTCGATGGTCGGGAAGCGGGCCAGGATCTCTTCCCAGATGATCTTGAGCTGCAACTCGGCCAGGCGGTTACCGACGCAGCGGTGGACGCCGAAGCCGAAGGACAGGTGCTGGCGGGGCCGCTCGCGGTCGATGATGTAGCTGTTGGGGTCGGCGATGACCGCCTCGTCGCGGTTGCCCGAGACGTACCACATGGCCACCCGGTCGCCCTTCCTGATGGTCTTGCCGGCCAGCTCGTAGTCCTGGGTCGCGGTGCGGGCCATGTGGGCCAGCGGGGTCTGCCAGCGGATGGTCTCGGAGACCATGGACGAGATCAGCGAGTGGTCGGCCTTGAGCTTGGCGTACTGGCCGGGGTTCCGGTTCAGCGCATAGATCGAGCCCGAGATGGTGTTCCGCGTGGTGTCGTTGCCACCGATGATCAGCAGGGCGACGTTGCCGTGGAATTCGTGGACGTCCATGTCGCGGGTGTCGGCGCCATGGGCCAGCATGGAGATCATGTCGCCCTGCGGCGGGCTGTCCTTGCGCTCGTTCCACATTTCGGTGAAGCGGGCGAAGCAGGCGGAGACCTCGGAGCGCTTCTGGTCCCAGCTCGTGACCGGGCCGTGGCCGGGGGCGTTGGTCATGCAGTCCGACCAATGGGTCAGCATGCGGCGCTCCTCGAAGGGGAAGTCGAAGAGCGTGGCCAGGGTCATGGCCGTCAACTCCTTGGAGACCAGGTCCACCCAGTCGAACACCTCGCCGATCGGCAGGCCGTCGAGGATGATCCCGGCGCGCTCGCGGATGACCGGCTCCATGCGATGCAGGTTGGCCGGCGCCACGGCGGGGCTGACTGTCTTGCGCTGCACGTCGTGCTTGGGCGGGTCCATGGAGATGAAGCTGGGCCGCACCGGGCGGTTGGCGTTCTGCTCCTTGGCCTCGAGGCTGACCAGGGTGATGCCGTCGGCGGAGGAGAACACCTCGTGATTGGTGTCGACCGCCATGATGTCGTTGTAGCGGGTCACCGACCAGTAGGGACCGTAGGCGCTGTCTTGCGTGAAGTGGACCGGGGCCTCGGCGCGCAGACGCTCGAAATAGGGCCACATCTCGTCGTCCGCGAAGAGTTCGGGCTGGGCGGGGTTGAGGGTTTCGAGCGGCTGAGCGTAGGCGCGGGCGCGCGCCTCGCCGCGGATGTCGACTGCGCCGTCGCTCATGGATCGTCTCCCTGCCGGGGCGCCTCGAAGCGGGCGCCGCCTTGTCGTTGGCAAGGAGGACGCCGATCCGAACGTTGTTTTGCAAGGGATTTTGCAAAACGGCGCCGGGGCGCCGCGCACGGGCGGTTGACGCGGGCATCGCTGCGCTCCACGTCAGGCCTGCGACCCTGAGGAGTGTCCGTGACCGACATCCCAACCCTGTACGACTGGGCCGGCGGCGCGCCGGCCCTGCTGGCGCTCACCACCGCCTTCTACGCCAAGGTTCCCGACGATCCCGTCCTGGCGCCGATCTTCGCCCATATGGACGCCGGGCATCCGCAGCATGTGGCGGCCTTCGTCGGCGAGGTGCTGGGCGGGCCCAAGGCCTACACCGCCTCGGGCGGCAGCCATGCGGGCATGATCGGCCACCACTTGGGCCGCCATCTGACAGAGACCCAGCGCAAGCGCTGGGTCGGGCTGATGCTGGAGACCGCCGACGCGGTCGGCCTGCCCGACGATCCGGAGTTCCGCGCCGCCTTCGTGGGCTATCTCGAATGGGGCACCCGGCTGGCGGTGATCAACTCCACCGACGGGGTCGAGGCGCCTGCCGACAACCCGCCCATGCCGATCTGGAACTGGGGTCCGCCCGGCGGCCCGTTCATCAGCGGCTGAACACCCCGACCAGCTCGATGTGCGGCGACCAGAGGAACTGGTCGACCGGCATCAGGCGATCCAGGCTGAAGCCGGCGTCGATCAGGATCCGCGCGTCCCGAGCGAAGGTGGCTGGGTTGCAGGACACCGCGACGGCGCGGGCGACCTTGGAGCGGGCGATCTCCGCCGACTGTTCGGAGGCCCCGGCCCGCGGCGGGTCGAACACCACCGTGTCGATGCGCTTCAGCTCCTCGGCCAGGACCGGGCGGCGGGCGAGGTCGCGGTGTTCGCCGACGATCCCCCGCGTCCCGGGCGCGGTCGAGGCCGCCGCGTTGAGCGCATGGATGGCAGGGCCCGACGAGTCGCAGGCCAGGACCGGCGCGACCCCGGCCAGGCGGAAGGTGAAAGTCCCCACCCCGCAATAGAGGTCGGCGATCTTGTCGGCTCCGGCGCAGGCCTCGACCGCCAGGGCGGCCATGGCGGCCTCGGCGGCGGGCACGGCCTGCAGGAAGGCGCCGGCCGGCAGGGCGACGGTGGCCGGACCCAGGCGCACCATGGGCTGGCGGGCCAGGTAGGCGGGCTCCCCGTCCAGGGTGACGCGGGCGAAATCGCCCCGGGCGGCGATCTCGGCCAGGCGCATGCGGGCGTCAGCCGACAGGCCGCCGCTCTTGCGCTCCACGCCGGTGATGTCGACGTCGATCCCGGTGGCCGTGAGGGTGACGTGCAGGGTCGGCGCGGACTTGTGATGCTCGAACAGCGGCGCGGCCAGGGCCCGCAGGGCCGGCAGGGCGGCCTGCAGCGCCGGATCGGCGATGGGACAGGTCTCGACCTCCACCACGTCCCAGGACTTGCGGGCTTTGAAGCCCAGGCGCGCGGCGGCGCGGCCGCCGGGACGGGCGTGCAGGGCCAGGCGACGGCGGCTGGCCGGGGCGGCGGCGAAGGCGGGCAGGAACTCGGTCTCGATCCGCTCGCGCGCCAAGGTGCGGCGCAGGCGATCGACCTTCCAGGCCAGATAGGCGCCGTGTTCCCAGTGCTGCAGGGCGCAGCCGCCGCAGACGCCGAAATGGGGGCACGGCGGCGTCACGCGCTCGCCGCTCGCCTCAAGGATCGCCTCGACGTCGCGCCGCTCGCCGCCGGGAGCCAGGCGCACCCGTTCGCCGGGCAGGGTGAAGGGCGCATAGACCGGCCCCGCCGCAATGCCGTCCCCTTCCCCGCCTATGCTTTCGATCACCACTTCGAGCGCCGGGCCGGCTGGCGCTTCGGACGGGGGCCGTCTCTGGGGGCGACCTTGGGACGGTCGCCGGGAACTTCGCATGCTCTAGCTCGTTTCAACAGTCTTGCGTTTCAGCCCATGTGGGCCAAGGCGCGGCGTCAAATGAACGAAGATGAACGACGTACTCAAGCCGCGTTCAGGTTCGCTCACCCATCCTCTCTACCGCAGGCGAGGCCATGGCGTCGCCTCACCCAATTCTGGAGACAGTCGATGAATCGCGTTCTCGCCCTCACCGCAGCCGCCGCCATCGCGGCCTCCACCCTCGTGATCCCGACCTTCGCCGCCGCCCAGTCCTACGGCTCGGGCGATCCCTGCCGTACCGAACAGCGCCGCCAAGCCAACCAGGGCACGGTGGTGGGCGGTGTGATGGGCGCGGTCGTCGGCGGCAGCGTGGCGGGCCGCGGCGCCAAGACCGAAGGCGCCGTGCTGGGCGGCCTGGTCGGCGCCGTCGCCGGTCACGAGATCGCCAAGCGCAACGTCAAGTGTGGCTCCTATCCCAAGCGCGTGCAGCGCAGCACCTACCAGCGCAACAACTGCCGTTGGGTGCAGGAGCACTACAACGGCCGCAACCACAGCTTCGAAGTCTGCCGTGGGCGCGACGGCGTCTGGCGGCCCAGCGGCCGCGCCTAGCATCGGCCGCTGGTCCTGAGAACTTGACCCTTTTCCGGCGGAGCGATGTCCGCCGCATCGGAAAAGGGTCGGCATCATCGAGAATCAAAGAGGGATGAACCCATGAGCTTCCGCACCAAATTCGCCAAGAGCACCCTGGCCGGCGTCGCCGGCGTGATGGCCCTCTCGGCCGCCGTCACCGTCCCGACCTTCGCCGCCGCGCAATCGGCCGGCTATTACGACCAGCGCGAGGGCGGCTATTACGACCCCTGCCGCCGGTCCTCGACCAATCGCGGGACCACCGGCGCCCTGATCGGCGGCGCGCTGGGCGCGGTGATCGGCTCCAACGCCGCGGCCCGTAATGCGCGGACCGAAGGCGCGCTGCTGGGCGGCGCGCTCGGGGCCATGGGCGGCGCGGCCGTGGGCAAGAACTCGGCGGCCTGCAACAGCTACCGCGATCCCCGCTCGACCTATTACGACAATGGCTCGCGCTACGGCGAGACCCGCCGCGACAACGGCTATTACGCCGGCGCCTATGACCGCGACCGCGGCTATGACGACGACCGCTATGCTTATGACAGCCGCGGCACGGCCTACGGCGTCGCCGACCGCGAAGGGGCCGACGGCTGCAGCCTGGCCGAGAGCCCGATCTATCTGCCGGACGGCCGCGTGCAGAAGCGTTTCGTCCGCGTCTGCCAGGACGCCTCGGGCAACTATCAAGTCGTCGACTAGTACCGGCGATTGAGCGTGGGAGAGCCGTCGGCCTAGCGGCCGGCGGCTTTTTTCATGGCCCAGGCTTCTTCAGGGCCCAGAGCAGGTACTCTCGATTGCCGTCGCCGCCGGCGATGGGGCTGTCGGCGCTGGCCTGGACGGCCCAGCCGGAGGCTTCCAGGAAGGCTGCGACCTCGGCCAGGGCCTTGGCGCGCACGGCCTCATCCTTGACCACGCCGCCCTTCCCCACCCCCTTGGGCCCCGCCTCGAACTGCGGCTTGACCAGGGCGACCAGATCCGCGCCCGGCCTCGCCAGGCTCAGAGCCGCCGGCAGGGCCTTGGCCAGGCCGATGAAGCTGACATCGGTGACGATCAGGTCCGGCGGCGTCGGGATCAGCTCCGAGGTCAGCGACCGCGCATCGACGCCCTCGAGCGCGACAACGCGCGCCTCCGCCGCGAGGCTGGGGTGGAGCTGGCCGCGGCCCACATCGACGGCGAAGACACTGGCGGCGCCCCGCTCCAGGCAGACCTGCGTGAACCCGCCGGTTGAGGACCCCACGTCCAGGACCGTGCGGCCGGCGGTCAGGACAGGCCACAGGTCCAGCGCGTGGACCAGCTTCAGCGCCCCGCGTCCCACATAGGGATGGGCGGCGACGGCGACGATCTCGGCGTCTTCGTCCACCGGCTCGGACGCCTTGGCCAGCGTCCGGCCGCCGACCGTGACCCCGCCGGCCTCGATGGCGGCGCGGGCCTTAGCGCGGCTGTCGAACACGCCGCGCTCAACCAGCAGGACGTCGGCGCGCTTGCGGGGCATCAGGCCTGGGCCTGCTCCTCCTCGAACAGCTTCTTGAGCTCGTTCTTGAGGATCTTGCCGTTGGCGTTGCGCGGCAGGGTCTCATGCCAGAACCGGACCTTCACCGGCACCTTGAACGCGGCCAGGTGCTCGGCCACGTGAGCGCGCAGTTCGTCCTCGGTGGCCGAGGCGCCGGGCTTCAGCGTCACCACCGCGCCGGGCTCTTCGCCGAGCGTCCGGTGCACGATGCCGACAACCGCCGCGTCCATCACCGCGGGGTGGTCATAGAGGACGTTCTCGACCTCGATGCAGTAGATGTTCTCGCCACCGCGGATCAGCATGTCCTTGGCCCGGTCGATGATGAAGCAGAAACCCTCCTCGTCCACCCGCGCCAGGTCGCCGGTGCGCACCCAGCCGTCGACGAAGGTCTGGGCCGTGGCTTCGGGCTTGTTCCAGTAGAGCTTCACCACCTGCGGCCCGCGGGCCCATAGCTCGCCCACCTGGTTGGGGGCGAGCACCGTCTTGCCGTCTGCGGCGTCGCGGATCTCCAGGTCGGAGACCGGCACGGCGGGGCCGCAGCTGTCGGGGCGGTTGGCGTAGTCCTCCGCGCCGTGGGTGGTCACGGTGGCGCAGGTCTCGGTCATGCCCCAGCCGTTGCCGGGCGCGGACTTGGGGAAGGTCTCCTTGATCTTGCGCACCAGTTCCGGAGCGGAGGGCGCGCCGCCATAGGCGACGGATTCCAGGGACGAGAGATCGTAATTGACCCGGGCCGGATGCTCGATGAGTTGCCAGGCGATGGTGGGTACGCCGCCGGCCGACTGGACCTTCTCGCGCTCGATCAGCTCGAAGGCGCGAATGACGTCCCACTTGTGCATCATCACCAGCTTGGCGCCGGCGGCGAGCGACGGGTTCAGCACCGCAAAGCAGCCGGTGACGTGGAAGAACGGCACCGAGATCAGCGAGGAGCGCTGCGGGCCGTTGGGATCGGGCTGGGGTGGCGCCTCGCCGCGGCGCAGGAAGGCCCGCGCGCCGGCCACGGCCGCGGCCATGATGTTGGAATTGACCGCCCGCTGGGTGGCGAGCGCGCCCTTCGGCTTACCCGTCGTGCCGGAGGTGTAGAAGATGGTGGCGTCGTCCTCGGGGCCGATCTCGACGCTAGGCAACGGCTGGTCGGGCAGGCTCCCCCAGTCGTTGGTGGCGCCGATCACGCTCTCCAACTGGGTCACCAGCGGATGGGCGATCTCCTCCCGGTCGCGGCTGACATAGACGTGCTTGAGGTCGTGGCAGTTGGGCAGGTGCTCGGTCATGCGCTCGTAGCGCTCGGCGTCGACGATCAGGACCTTGGTCCCGGAGTCGGTCAGGCCGTATTCCAGCTCAGGGCCGGTCCACCAGGCGTTCAGCGGGGTGACGATCGCGCCCAGGCTGGCGGCGGCATAGAAGACCACCGGCCATTCCGGAAGATTTCGCATGACCACGGCCACGCGGTCGCCCTTGCCGACGCCGTCGGCCGACAGGCGCGCGGCGAAGGCGGCCACGGCGCGATAGAAGCCCTCGAAGGTGACGCGCTCGTCCTCATAGACCAGGAACACCCGGTCCCCGTGGGCGCGGCCCAGCTCGACGATGGAGCGGATGGATGGCGGCAGGTTCTTCCAGGTGCGGGTCGGGACGCCCCGGATATCGACCGTCTCGACCTCGGCGGGCGAGCCCGGCGCGGTGATCATCGCGTGGGCCTGGGCGATGGACATGGCGGGCCAGCCGGCCGGCAGCGCAGCCTCGGTCATGGGACGTTCCTCCTGATACTCGCGCGGGATTCACCGCCCGCGTCGTCTCAGGTGAACTGGCATAACCTAGCGTCAGGTGCAAACACCTGTTTGAACCATTTCCCTCCTCCTTGTGGGGAGGGATGAAGATCAGACGGCGGCTTCCAGCCTCGACAGCGCGCTTTCCAGCTTGGCCTTGGCGGCTTCGGATTCAGCGAGACGCTCGCGGTTCTCCTCGACCACCTCTTCCTTGGCGTTCGCCACGAAGGCCGGATTGCCCAGCTTCTTGTTCACGTGGGCGATGTCGGAGGCGTGGGTGGCGATCTCCTTGGCCAGACGCGCGCGCTCGGCGGCCAGGTCGATGAACTCGGCGACCGGCAGGGCCAACGTGGCCCCATCCACGACGAACGGGATCGCGCCTTCTGGGATCGCGGCCTCGAAGCGGACCTCGGAGACGCGAAGGGTCTGGCCGATCACCGAGGCGTTGGTCGTAAACACCTTGCGCTGGGCGTCGGTCGCCTCGACCACCAGCAGGGCGGGCTTGGCGCCGGGCGGCACGTTGAGCTCGGCGCGGACCGAGCGGCCCTCGCTGACGGCGGCGATGACCAGGCCGATCTCGGCGTCGGCGGCGGCGTCGATCAGGCTGGACGGCAGCACCGGCCACTGGGCGGTGATCAGCATGCCCTGGGCGCGCGGGGCGCCCAGGTCGGCGGTCTGGTTCCAGAGCTCCTCGGTGATGTAGGGCATGACCGGGTGCAGCAGCTTCAGGATCACGTCCAGCACCCAGGCGGCGGTGGCCTGGGTCTCGGCCTTGGCCGCCTCGTCGGCGCCGTTCAGCAGCGGTTTGGCGAGCTCGACGTACCAGTCGCAATAGGTGTTCCAGATGAACCGGTAGAGACCGTTGGTGGCCTCGTCGAACCCGCAGCCCTCCAGGGCCGCGGTCACCGTCTGGGCCGCGCGGGCGGTCTCGCCGACGATCCAGCGGTTGAGCACGCCTTCGACCTTGGCCGGGTCGAACCCCTCGGCGCGGGCGCAGCCGTTCATCTGGGTGAAGCGGGTGGCGTTCCACAGCTTCGTCCCGAAATTGCGATAACCTTCAATGCGCTGGGTCGAAAGCTTGATGTCGCGCGCCTGGCCCGACATGGCCGTCAGGGTGAAGCGCAGGGCGTCGGCGCCGTACTGGTCGACCAGTTCCAGCGGGTCCATGACATTGCCCTTGGACTTGGACATCTTCGCGCCCTTGGCGTCGCGCACCAGGGCGTTGAAGAACACCCGCTTGAACGGGACCTCGCCGGTGAAGTGGATGCCCAGCATCATCATCCGGGCAACCCAGTAAAAGATGATGTCGAAGCCGGTCACCAGGGTGTGGGTCGGGTAGAACCGCTCAAGGTCGGCGGTCTTGTCGGGCCAGCCCAGGGTGGAGAACGGCCACAGGCCCGAGGAGAACCAGGTGTCGAGGACGTCCTCGTCCTGGCGTAGGGGTTCGTCGTGGCCGTAGTGCTCGCGGGCGGCGGCCTTGGCGGCCTCTTCCGTCTCCTCGACGAAGATCTTGCCGTCGGGACCGTACCAGGCCGGGATGCGGTGACCCCACCAGAGCTGGCGCGACACGCACCAGGGCTCGATGTTCCGCATCCACTCGAAGTAGGTCTTCTCCCAGTTCTTGGGCTCGAGGACCGTGCGCCCCTCCTCCACCGCCTTGATAGCTGGCTGGGCCAGGGTCTTGGCGTCGACGTACCACTGGTCGGTCAGGTAGGGCTCGATGACCACACCCGAGCGGTCGCCGTGGGGGACGGCATGGCGGGTCTTCTCGATCTCGCGCAGCAGGCCGAGCGCCTCGAACTCGGCCACCACCTTCTTGCGGGCGGCGAAGCGGTCCAGGCCCTGATATTCCTTGGGCGCGTTCTCGTTCAGCCGCGCCTGGGGGTCGAAGATGTTGATCAGCGGCAGGTTGTTGCGCTTGCCGACCTGATAGTCGTTGAAGTCGTGGGCGGGCGTGATCTTCACCGCGCCGGACCCCTTTTCGGGATCGGCGTAGTCGTCGGCGATGATCGGCACGGGCCGGTTGACGATGGGCAGGCGCACGGCGCGGCCGATCAGATGGGTGTAGCGCGGGTCCTTGGCGTTCACCGCCACGGCGGTGTCGCCCAGCATGGTCTCGGGCCGGGTGGTGGCGACCACGATCTCGCCGGAGCCGTCCTCCAGCGGATAGGCGAAGTGGTAATAGGCGCCGTCGACCTCGCGCTGCTCGACCTCAATGTCGGAGATGGCGGTCTGGAACTGGGGATCCCAGTTCACCAGCCGCTTGTCGCGATAGATCAGCTTCTGCTTGTAGAGGGTGACGAACACCTTGCGCACGGCGGCCGAGAGGCCCTCGTCCAGGGTGAAGCGCTCGCGGCTCCAGTCGCAGGAGGCGCCCAGCCGGCGGAGCTGGTTGGTGATGGTCCCACCACTCTCGGCCTTCCATTCCCAGACCTTGGCGATGAAGTCCTCGCGGCCCATGTCGCGGCGGCTCTGGTTGCCGGCGGCGGCGAGCTGGCGCTCCACCACCATCTGGGTGGCGATGCCGGCGTGGTCGGTCCCGGGCAGCCAAAGGGCCGCCTTGCCGCGCATGCGCTCGAAGCGGGTCAACACGTCCTGCAGGGTGTTGTTCAGCGCGTGCCCGATGTGCAGCGAGCCCGTCACATTGGGCGGCGGAATCACGATCGAGAACGGCTCGGCGGCAGGGTCCGAGGTCGGCGCGAACGCGCCCGAGGATTCCCAGGCGGCGTAGAGGCGCGGCTCGGCGGTTTTGGGATCGAAGTTTTTTTCAAGCATTTCGCTGCGGTGCTTACATTCTCGCTCCGGCCAGCGGAAGCGGGATGACGCAAAACGCCCCTCCCCGGTTCACGGGAAGGGGCGGAATGGGTCGAACGGCTCGAATTGAGCGGGTTCGGAACGGCCTATCGGCGGCGGGCGATGCGCTCGACTTCCTGGTCCACCGTCGCCTGGACGATCTGGGGCAGGTTGTCGTCGAGCCATTGCTTGAGCATGGGCCGCAACAGTTCGCGCACCACATCTTCCAGGGTGCGGCCCTCGGCCGGCATCTGGATCGACTTGGAGAGCTTGCCGAAGGCCGAGGCCGCGGCGGCCGCGGCGATGTCGCCCACCAGGCCTTCGCCCGGCGGCACCGGCGGCGGCTCATAGGAGGATTCCGGCTCGGGCTCCGGCTCATAGGCGGCCATCGGCTCGGGTTCCGGTTCGGCGGCGCCGGGGGTGTAGACGTCGAGATCGCCGACGCTGTCGACCTTCTCGGTCAGCTCCAGAACGCCGTCGTCTTCCGGCTCGGGCTCAGGCTCGGGTTCCGGGAGGGCGATCTCCGGCTCGGCGGCGGCTTCCGGCTCTTCGTCCTCGGCCGGCGCAGCCCCATCGGCAGGTGCGTCATCCTCGGAGATGATGCGCCGGATGGAGGCCAGGATCTCCTCCATCGTCGGTTCTTGCGAAGTCGTGTCGGACATATGCTGGGCCGTCGCTGGAGCGATGAAAGAATCCGTATGCGTCACGGTAGGCGCGTGCGTGCGATCCTGCAATTTCCGCCAAGCTTCGCAAGCGGGTATTCGCCTGTCAGGCGAAGTCTTGCGTCGAATGGCCGCCTACTACGGGGCGACCGGAGCGGCTTCTGTCGGCTTTTCGACGGTCTTGGGCGTCAGCACGCCGTCGACGATGGCGATCGGCTCCTCCCAAGGCACCCAGCCCCAGGTGAAGCGCAGCTTGGAGAAGTTGTTCTTCGGGTCGTAGCGGGTGACGGCCGGGGTGAGGTTCGGCGCCTCCAGCCGGCCCATCTGGGCCAGGACGTTAGTGGCGGCGACGTACTCGTCGCGGCGCGCGCTGACCTGGGCCAGTTCGGCGCCGCGCAGTTCCTGCTCGGCGTTCAGCACGTCCAGTGTGGTGCGCAGACCGACCTGCTGCTCCTGGCGGGTGCCTTCGGCGGCGATGCGCGCGGCGCGCACCTGCTCGTCGGTCGAGCCGATATTGGCGCGCGCGGCGATGAGCTGGCTCCAGGACTGGGTCAGACCCTGCAGCACGGTGCGCCGCGCGGTCTCGACCCCGATCCGGTCGGCGTTGTTGCGCTCGATCTGGGCGCGGACGCGCGAATTGGTCAGGCCGCCGGTGAACAGCGGAATGGTGAGCACCGCCGAACCCTGGATGTTGCGGGCGTACTCCTCGGTCTCCAGCGGATCGGCCTGGCCGTTCCAGCCCAGCGAGCCGCGCAGGGCCAGGCTGGGCATGCGTTCGGCGCGGGCGCCGGCGAGACGGGCGCGGCTCGCCTGCTCGGTGTATTCGGCGCCGCGGATCTGCGGGCTGGTGGTCTCGGCCACGTCGAAGGCCTGGGCCACGTCGGCGGGCAGCAAGGTCGCCAGGGACGGCTCGGGGGCCAGGTCGCCGGGGTTCTGGCCGACCACGGCGGCGTAGTTGGCGCGGCTGATGGCGAGCTGGGCCTGGGCCTGGGAGAGCTGGGCCTGGGCCGCGGCGAGACGCGCCTCGGACTGGGCGACGTCGGTGCGGGTGATTTCGCCCACGTCGAAGCGGGCCTTGGATTCGTCGAGCTGCCGGTTGAGGACGCGGACATTCTCCTGGCGGATGCGCAGGGCCTCGATGTCGCGGCGGTTGTCCACATAAGCGGTGATGACATTGGCCAGCACCTGGGCCTCGACCCGGCGCAGGTTCTCACGCCCGGTCAGGATGTCGGCATGGGCCGCCGAGGTCGCCGCGGCGACCCGACCCCCGGTGTAGAGCGGCTGGGTCAGGTTGAAGCCGGCCGAGCCGGCGTTGCCCTCACGGATGCCCGCGGTGGTGATGTTGTCGGGAACGCCGTTGTTGTCGCGGTCGATGACCGGGGTGCGCAATTCCTCGTAGGTCCCCGAAACCGAGGCCGAGAGCGTTGGGCGGTAGCCGGAGCGGGCCTGCACATAGCTTTCGTCCAGCGCCCGCTGCGTGGCGCGCTGCGCCTGCAGGGTGGGATTGGAGTCGTAGGCGAGCGCGATGGCCTCAGCCAAGGTTTCGGCGGCGGCCGGGGCCGCGCAGGCAAGGCCCGCGCTGCAGACCGCGGCCAGCAAGGCTCCGCGACGACTATTGAACATGCATATCCCCGAAACGGCGTAGTGAGACCGCGCCCTATATGACCGGCGAAACCCTCGCGGACTAGAGGCCGCTACCTTAAGCTTTTTTCACGCCAAGGTTTCCGAGGTGTTTCACTGGACCCTAGAAGGCGAAACTCTGTGTCGGTTCAAAGCCTTCCAGAATCGGCGCCATGGCGTCGAACAGGGTGCGGCGGCCCACGCCGTCGTCGGCGCGCACGTACAAGGCGGCCTTTGCGGTGACATTTTCGCGCTCGATCACGCCCAGGCGGCCGCCCAGGGCGAGCGCGTCGGTCCAGGCCTGCGGCGCCTTGGTCACCGCGCCCTCGACCACGACGACGTCGTAATTGGCGCCCAGCACGGCGGTCAGGTCGCTCTCGTCGAGACGTTCGACGGTCAGGCCCATGGCCTCCAGCACGGCGGCGGCGTAGGGGGCGGCGATGGCCAGGGCCCGCTCGCCGGCCTTGGGCTTGATCGCCTGCAGCAGCTTGGAGACCTCGCGCGGCCGAAGCAGATAGCGGCCCGGCGCATATTCCAGGTCGGCGTCGGCATAGGCCTGGAAGGCCTTGGACGGCGCGAAATCCTCGCGGGGGATGACGCGCATGGCGTCATGGATCCGCACGTCGGTGACATCGTTGGTGCGAACCTGGCTCTCGACCATGTTCAGCCGTGCGGCGGCGAAATCTGCGGCCATGGGTCCTCGGACGATTCCTGGCGGGTTGAGCTCGAAGTGCGCTTATAGGTCCGCCCCCTCGGCGAAGGCAATGCGACCGCTACGCCGTGTCGCGCTTAACCCGAACGCAATGCGGATGCGGCAGAGATTGCCCCCGGCGGGACGTTCTGTTAGCGATCCGCCCTCTCCGGCGAACAACCGGCGGCGGCCTGATGGCGGAGTGGTTACGCAGCGGACTGCAAATCCGTGCACCCCGGTTCGATTCCGGGTCAGGCCTCCAAATTTCCCCGATGACCAATGGCGCCCAAGCGAGCGCTTTCCGCCCGACCGGGGCCCCTCGACTTGCGGAAATCCTAATTCGTCATAACCCGTCTCCGGCCTCCGGAACCCGTCGCGCCGCCGCGATTTCAACCCAGGCAGTTGGCTGATCTCACCCCGCGAGATGGCCATTTCACCGACGCCCAGGCCCCCCGGCCGGCGCCAGGTGAGAGGCGCAGGCCCGCGTCTAACCCTCGTCCAAGGCCGCGCCTTCGAGAAACCCCGCCGGTTCCCCCCGGCGGGGTTTTTCAACCCTGGCCCTCCACGGATTCGGCCCTTTCCAGGTCGCTATCGTTCGCGCCGACCGGCTCAGGGCGTTTCATCTGTGGCTGGGCGCGGCCCTGCTGGCCGACGTAAAGGCCATGGTCGACGCCAGGAAGGCGCAGCGGCCGGCGGCCAGGTCGTCACGGCGTCACGGCGTCAGCCGGTCTGCGGTCGAGCGGGATCAAAGCCGCTCGCCGACGGTTGTACTGGAGGCGAATCGCCTGGGAGCAGCCCGATGCAAAATCCGACGACCGAAGCCGACCCTGCCGCCATCGTCGCCAGCAAGACGCTCCAGGAAGGTTTCGAGCTCTGGAAATGCGGCTGCGACATCTGGCTGGACTATCTCGCCGGGCTGCCCGGCGTGCGCACGCCGGGCGATCTGGTCGACGCCAACGCCCGGCTGCTGGTCCACAGCCTGAACATCTACGGCTTGGCGACCGGCGGACTGCTCACCGACGCGGGCCTGAAGGCGCCCATCCTGAACGACGGCTAGACCCTTTCCGGGTCAGATGGAATCATCTGACCGGATGAAAAGGGTCTAACTTCAAAAGTTTAGAGCGTGACGGCCGCCTGAACCGGTATCCACTTCAGGCTGTCACGCTCTAGTGCGCCAGGATTCCCGCCTTGGGCGTCTCGCGCTTGAGGCCGCGCAGGACCTTGACCTGGGCCGGCGTCACCGGCTTGCCGGCGTTGCCCCAGGCGGCGCGGACATAGGTCAGGACGGCGGCGATATCGGCGTCGGTGAGGTCGTTCTGGAAGGACGGCATGCCGCCGCGGCCGTGCAGCACCCGGCCGATGGGCTCCTTGGGATCGCCCTGGACGAACTTGCTCTTGGCCAGCGTCGGGAAGGCGCCGGGAATCCCGGCGCCGTTGGGCCGGTGGCAGGCGGCGCAGGCCTCCTGATAGAGCCGTTGGCCGTCGACGGCGGCGGCGGGCTGGGCGCAAAGGCCTGCGAGGGCGAGCGCCAGCGCCAGTGTTCTACGCATGGTCACCACCGCCTCAGGCCGCATGAACGCGGGCGTGCAGCTTGGCGATCTGCTGCCAGGCGCTCTCGATCCCGCCGGCCTGCCAGCCGGTCAGGTAGCTCATGTGCTCGCCGGCCAGATAGACCCGGCCGTCGGGCTCGCAGAGGATCGGATAGGCGCTGGCGCGGGCCTCCTCACTCCATTCGGCCCAGCCGCCCAGGCTGTGCTCGATCAGGTGCCAGGAGGCCGAGAACGCGCTCTCGATGTTGTCGGAATAGCCCGGGAAGACCCTGTCGCCGGCCCGGCCCGCCAAGGCGCGGCGTTCGGCCGGCGACAGGGCGCTGACCTTCGCGGCCGTAGCCCCGAAGTTGTAGTAGCCGAGCAGAACGCCCTTCTTCCCTTGGAAGCCCGTGGACGGCAGGGTCATGGTCTGGATCTCGGGGTCGTCGAAATAGACGTGGCCGCCATAGATGTGGTGGTCCTCTTCCCAGAACCGCCGCTTCATCTGCAGGCCGATCTTGCCGACCAGGGCGTAGGACACCGCCCCGATCGCCTCCTTGAACGGCTTGGAGACCTGCACGTCCAACTGGCGCAGCACCGAGAGCGGGATGGTGCAGACGCAGTAGTCGGCCTTCAGGGTCCCGGTTTTCCCGTCGCCGTCGACGAAGGTGATCTCCACGCCCTTGGGGCCCTGCTTCAGGCTCTTCACCTGGGTGGAATAGCGAATCAGCTGGCCGATGGCGGCCTCGAAGCCCTTGGCGATGCGGTCCATGCCGCCCGCCGGCTGGAACATGGTCCTCTGCTGCTCGTAGTTGCTGACCGAGGCCAGGGTGCGCCAGGCGCCGGACTGCAGCACGTCGGTGAAGCGGTTGGGGGTGGACGGCTTGCCCGGCCCCGGGTTCATCAGAGCGCCCGGCGGGATGTCGAACCCGCGCCCCTCGGCCCCGCGATAGGCCAGGTCCGGGGTCAGGTAGCCCTCATGGGCCAGATAGGCGACGAACCGCTCGCGGTCCTCGGCGGTGAGCTGGCCGTCCAGCGCGCCCTGCTTGATGGACTTGGCGAGGATCTCGGCGGCCCCGCCGCGGATGTCGGCGGCCACCTGGCCCTTGCGGATCGGCTTGCCGGCCAGGGGCCCCTTGCCGCGCCCGAACATCACATAGGAGGCGTCGTTGTCGTTGACGAAGATCTCCAACGGAATGTTGAATTCCTTGGTGTAATGCAGGGTCGACTGGTGGTGGTACGGGATCCGCCAAGGCCCGTGATTGATGTAGTTTCCGTCGTCGAAGTCGCACTCCTGGGTCTCGCCGCCGAGCTCGGTCAGCTTGAAGCCCTTGCGCGCTGTCTGGCAGCGGCCGCCGGCGAAGTCGCGGGCCTCGATCACGGTGACGTCGTAGCCGGCCTTGGAAAGCTCATAGGCGGCGGTGAGGCCCGCCACGCCGGCGCCCAGCACCGCGACCTTCTTGCCCCCGCCGCCCGACAGGACCGGCGGCGCGGCCTGGGCCGAGGCGATCCCGAACCCGAGCGCGCTCATACCGGCCAGCAGAAGGCTGGAGCCGCCGACGCTGCTGAGCCCTTCAAGGAAGGCCCGGCGCGAGACGCCCAGCCCGGCGGCTGACAAACCACGATCCATAACATCCCCACCCGTTTTCAATCGGACGCAGGGAGCAGAGGATCACAGCGGGTGGACAATCGCTATTTCATAAGATGAGATTTTGAGCTGTGGAGTGGTCGCCGGGCGCCCAATCGGTAGGCCGCGCCGCCTCCGAATCGCTCCTGGCGCGGGGCCTGTCCGGAACGACGGCCGGCGTGTCAGAGCGCTGTCCGCACCTTGAACAGCTCGGGAAAGAACGAGCCCTCCAGCGCCTTGGCCAGGTAGGCCGCGCCGGCGCTGCCGCCGGTGCCCTGCTTGAAGCCGATGATGCGTTCGACGGTCTTCAGGTGGGCGAAGCGCCATTGCTGGAAGCGGAACTCCAGGTCGACCAGCTTCTCGGCCAGTTCGTAGAGGTCCCAGTAGTGTTCAGGGTCGCGGTAGACGGCGATCCATGCGGCCTCCACGGCGGGGTGCTCGGCGTGGGGCTGGCGAAGGTCGCGTTCCAGCAGTTCGGCCGGCATCTCAAAGCCGCGACGGGCCAGCAGGCGGACGCACTCGTCGTAGAGGCTGGGCGCCGCCAGGGCCTCGCTGAGCAGGGCGTGGACTTCGGTCCCTTCGTGGACGCGCAGCATCGAGGCGTCCTTGGCCCCCAGCAGGAACTCCAGCATCCGGTATTGGAAGGACTGGAAGCCGGAGCTCTGGCCCAGGTGAGGACGCAGCGCGTGGTAGTCGCTGGGGGTCATGGTGCCCAACACATCCCACGACTGGATGAGCTGACCCTGGATGCGGCCCACCCGGGCGATCATCTTGAAGGCCGTGCGCAGGTCGTCGGCGCCGATGTGCTCCCGGGCGGCGGAAAGCTCGTGGATCGAGAGCTTCAGCCACAGCTCCGAGGCCTGGTGGATAATGATGAACAGCAGCTCGTCATGCTCGGACGAGCGCGGCCGCTGAGCCGACAGCAGGGTGTCGAGGCCCAGATAGTCGCCGTAGCTCATCGGCGGGGGGGTATGCAGCTTGTCGCTCATGTCACCGCCGCGATCTCATGGAACCGGGCTTCGCGCCACTGCCCTTTCTCCATGATGTCGGCCAGGATTTCCACCGCGTCCCAGACATCGGCGTAGCCGACATAGAGCGGAGTGAAGCCGAAGCGCAGGACGTCGGGGGCGCGGAAGTCGCCGATCACGCCGCGGGCGATCAGGGCCTGCATGATCGGATAGCCGTGGGGATGGGTGAGCGCCACCTGGCTACCGCGCGCCTTGGCGTCGCGGGAGCAGCCCAGGCCGAACTCCGGGCGGCGGGCCAGGGCTAGGTCCAGAAAGAGGTCGCCCAGCGCCATGGACTTGGCGCGGATATCGGCCATGTCCACGTGATCGAACACGCTGAGCGCCGCCTCCAGCGCCGTCAGGCCCAGGACCGAGGGCGTGCCGCAGAGGCCGCGCAGGACGCCCTTGGCCGGCGCGTAGTCGTCGCCGAAGGCGAAGGGCTGGGCGTGGCCCATCCAACCGGTCAGGGGCGACTGAAATTCCGCCTGCAAGCGCTTGGCGATGAACAGGAAGGCCGGAGCGCCCGGTCCGCCGTTCAGGTACTTGTAGCCACAGCCGACCGCCAAATCGGCGCCGCAGCCATTGAGGTCGACGGCCAGGGCGCCGGCCGAGTGGCTGAGGTCCCAGAGCGCCAGGGCGCCCGCCGCATGGGCCTTGGCGGTCAGGCTCGCCATGTCGTGGATGGCGCCGGTCTTGTAGTGGACGTGGGTCAGCAACAGCAGGGCGACATCGTCGGTCAGCGCCACCGCCAGGGCGTCGGGTGCGACCACTCGCAACTCCACGTCGCCCATCAGGTCGCGCAGGCCCTGCAGGATGTAGAGGTCGGTCGGGAAGTTGCCGGGCTCGGTGACGATGACCTTGCGGCCAGGCCGCAGCTTCAGAGCGCCCGCGGCCAGCTTGAAGATGTTCACCGAAGTCGAGTCCGCGGCGATCACCTCGTCCGCCGCCGCGCCGATCATCGGCGCGATCTTCGCCCCCACCCGCGCGGGCAGGTTGATCCAGTCGGCGGTGTTCCAGCTCTTGATGAGGTCCCTGCCCCACTCGGCCTGGATGGCGACCTCCAGTCGCGGCTTCACGGCGCGCGGCAGGGCGCCCAGGGAATTGCCGTCGAGATAGATCTGGCCCGGGGTCAGGTCGAACAACGCCCGACGCCCAGCCAGGGGATCGGCGCGGTCCAGGGCCTCGCAGTCTGCGCGGTTGAGGCTCATCGGGCGGGTTCGGGGGCGTAGTTGGGCTGGTCGATGGCGATCTGCTCGACGATGTTGGCCTTCAGCGCCGCCAGCAGGCCCGGCGTGTCGCGGTTCATGGCCCCCTCGCGCAGCTTGCCGCAGAGTTCGGCGTTGAGTTCGACCAGGGAGCCTTCATGGCCCAGCAAGCCGGCCAGGCGCGCCGTGGCGGCGGCCTCGGCCTGGGGCCCCAGCGTCAGCTCACGCTTGACCACACTCAGCACATTGGCCGCCACGCGGGCCAGGAAGGCGTCGCGGGGCGGCAGGCCCGGCCGTACGGAATCGATCCAGCGGGCGACGGCCTCCACCAGTTCCTCGGCGCGCGGATGCTCGATCACAGGCCGTTCTCCATGAGGGTCACCAGGTCGATCTCGGTCTCCGAGACGCGCCGCCCGATCATCGGACGTTCAACAGATGACTCGGCGCCGGTGGCGTAGCTCGCATACATCATCAGACACATCACGCCCCATTTGAGCGAGCCCAGGGCCTGCCACTGGAGAACGCGCGAAAGCGGGACCTCGGCCCCGCCGCCGGCCGCGTAGCCGTCCAGCAGGTCGGCGTAATGGCCGAACCCGCCCACCGGCAGCTCAGCCTTCCCGAACCGCCAGGAATTGACGCAGATCCAGGAGAGGTCCTCGGCCGGGTCGCCGAAATGGGAAAGCTCCCAGTCCAGCACCGCAGCGACGCCCAGCTTCGGATCGACGATGAGGTTGCCGTTCCTGAAGTCCCCGTGCAGCAGCACTGGCTCCACCGGCGGGGGGCTGTGCTTCTTCAGGTGCTGGAAGGCCAGCTCCAGGATCGGCCGCTCGGCGCCCGACTGGCGATAGACCGCCTCGTAGCGTTCCAATTCACCCAGGAAGTCGACGGTCTTCAGCGGGGCGTCCGTCTTGGCCGAATGGATCGTGGCCAGGATGGCGCCGCACTGGCGCGCCAGGCTCGGCCGCACGGCCTCGAACTTCGGGTCGGTGACGATCTTGCGGCCCAGGGTTTCGCCGTCGATGCGCCGGGTGATGTGAGCCTCGCCCAGGCCGTCGTCGGGTCCGGCCAGGTGGACCAGCGGCGCGACCGGCGCGCCCGCGCCGTGGGCCGCGACGATCAGGGCCGCCTCCGTGGCCAGCGAGACCGAGCGCGAGGCGTCCTCGTAGATGGGGCCGCCCGGTCGGCGGCGCAGGATCATCTCCTCGCGGCCGCCCGGTCCCTCCACGGCGAAGGCCCAGGTTTCCATGCTCGCGCCGCCCGAAAGGCGCTGCAGGTCCTCGATCCTCTCGCCCCCCTCGGCCAGGCGTGGCGCCAGCCGCGAAAGGCTTGAAAAAATGGTGTCTTCCATGACGCCGGGGAACCTTTGTCGTGATCTAATCCAACGATCTGCAGCGTTCGACACCGGCTTGTAAACGCCCAAAAAGACGTCGGGCCGCATGGGAGGAAACAGACATGGACTTCAGCCTGAGCCCGGAACTTGAAGCTTACCTGGGGGAACTGGACGCCTTCATCGAGGCCAAGATCAAGCCGCTGGAACAGCGGGACGACAACATGAAGTACTTCGACCATCGGCGGGAATATGAGCGCACCGACTGGGACGCCGGGGGCCTGCCGAAGAAGGAATGGGAAGAGCTGCTGGGCAAGGCCCGCAAGCTCGCCGACGAGGCCGGGCACCTCCGCTACGCCTGGCCCACCGAGATGGGCGGCAAGGGCGGCTCGAACCTCGACATGGCGGTGATCCGCGAGCACCTGGCCGCCAAGGGCCTGGGCCTGCACAACGACCTGCAGAACGAGCACTCCATCGTCGGCAACAACCCCTTCATCCTGATGTTCAAGGAGTTCGCCACCAACGCCCAGTAC
>NZ_JAUYNW010000125.1 GCF_030698145.1 Phenylobacterium sp.
GATCCACCAGGTGGCGTAGGTCGAGAACTTGTAGCCGCGACGGTACTCGAACTTGTCGACCGCCTTCATGAGGCCGATGTTGCCCTCCTGGATCAGGTCCAGGAACTGCAGGCCGCGGTTGGTGTACTTCTTGGCGATGGAGATCACCAGCCGCAGGTTGGCCTCGACCATTTCCTTCTTGGCCTGACGCGCCTCGCGCTCGCCCTTCTGCACGGTCTGGACGATGCGGCGATAGTCGTCGATCGGCACGCCGGTCTCGGTGGCGAGCGCGGCGATCTCGTGGCGGATGTCGCCGACCTGGCTGGCGTCGTTCTCGACGAACTTAGTCCAGCGCACGCCCAGCGGCTTCACTTGGTCGGACCAGTTCGGCGCCAGCTCCTGGCCAAAATAGGCCTTGAGGAATTCCGAGCGCGAGATGCCGTAGCTGTCGGCCAAGCGCAGCAGCCGGCCTTCCAGGCCCATCAGCCGCTTGTTGATCGCATAGAGCTGCTCGACCAGCGCCTCGATGCGGTTGTTGTTCAGCTTCAGCGTCTTCAGGTGTTGGACGATCGCCAGCGAGGCGGTGGTGTAGGCCTTGCGGTCGGCGTCCGACAGGTCCTCGCCCTTCAGGCGCTTGCCGACCAGCTTCTCCTGCAGGGCGCGGAAAGCGTCGAACTCGGAGGCGATGGCGTCGAGGGTCGCCATGACCCCTTCGCGCAGTTCGCCTTCCATGGCGCTGATGGTCGGGCCGGCGCCGTCGTCGAAGTCGTCGTCGTCATCGCTCTCGCCCTTGGCGATGGCCTCGCCGTCGGCGGTGACCTCGGCTTCTTCCGGCTCTTCAGGTTCCGGCGGCGCATTGGCCAGGGCCTCGGCGGCCGCGGCGGCGTTGATCCCGCCATAGGTCTGCTCCAGGTCGATGACCTCGCGCAGCAGGATGCGGCCGGTGCCCAGCTCCTCGCGCCAGACCATGATGGCTTCGAAGGTGAGCGCGCTTTCGCACAGACCCCGGATCATGGTGTCGCGGCCGGCCTCGATGCGCTTGGCGATGGCGATCTCGCCCTCGCGCGACAGCAGCTCAACCGAACCCATTTCGCGCAGATACATGCGCACGGGATCGTCGGTGCGGTCGTAGGCGGGTTCCTTGGCGGTCTCGACGACCGCGGTCTCCTCGCGCACGGCGACCTCGCCGCCCTCGGCGTCTTCCTCGGCCTCGACGACGTTGACGCCCATTTCGGACAGCATGGCCAGGGTGTCTTCAATGGCCTCCGAGGTCACTTCCTCGGACGGCAGCACCTTGTTCAGCTCGTCCATGGTGACGTAGCCGCGGGCTTTCGCCTGCTTGATGAACTTCTTGACGCCGGCGTCGGTAAGGTCGAGCAGCGGGCCGTCACCGCCAGTGGTTTCGGTGGTTTCCGCTTCGGCCGTATTGGTGCTCATCTAAATCTCCGATTTCGGCAATCCGAACCCCCTGCAAGGTTCGGGCCGAAGATGGTTAATTGCGGCCTGGCGACGATCGTTTTCTCTACGACCCGTCACCCGCCCAAATCGTTCCCGTTCTGATCGCGCGTTTCAGTGCGTCGCGCTCACCTTTGAGGCGCTCGAGGGCTTCCATGTCGGAACGGCCGCTCAGGTTTCCCTTTGCGGACGTTATAGCCTCGTCGAGCGCCGCGAGCCTGGAGAGGCCCGCGAAGGCATGCGACCACTGGGATTTCGCACTATCGAGGGAGACATCCGGTTTCATGATGGGCGCGCCCGATTTCGCAGCGGCCCGGTCGATGTCTGTCAAGAGTGCGGCAAACCCGCAAGACGCGAGATGGCGTGCGAGCGACCCAGAGTCAAGGTGATCGGCCTCTAATCGGAACCGAATGATTTCCCTGGTCAATTCCACCAGCCCCGGATCTCCGAAGCCCTGGGCGGCGAAGGCGTCCTCCAGGTGGTCGTCCAGGACGCCTGGGTCGGCCAGGGCGTGGGCGACCATGGCGGCGGCCAGCGGGTCCAGCGATCGAGCCAGGCGCTGGGCTGCGGCGCGGCCCATGGCGGTGGGCGCGGGGTCGATCCAGGGCGGGCCGGCGCCACGCCAACCCCTTGATTGGCCGAAGTTTCCTCCGCGCTGGCCGCCACCGGTGTCATTGCCCTGCCGTCCCCGCGGCGACAGGGCGTCCAGCCGTTGCAGCAGGTCCTCGCGATAGGCCTGCTGCAGGTCCTTGTCGGCGATCGTGCCCGCCAGTTGACGCAAGCGGGCCTTCAATCCCGCCCGCCGTTCGGGCGTATCCAGGGGTTCCTGGTCGCGCTCGCGGACGAACAAGGCTTCGACGAACGGTGTTGTCTGCGACAATTGGGCTCGCAGGGCCCCTGCCCCCTGTTCGCGCAGCACCTCGTCGGGGTCCTTGCCGCCCTCGACGAGGGCGAAGCGGAAACTCTTGCCGGGCTTCAGCATGGGCAGGGCGCGATCGATGGCCCGCGAGGCGGCCTGGCGCCCCGCCCGGTCGCCGTCGAAGCAGAGCGTCGGCTCGGGATGCAGACGCCACAGCATCTCCATCTGTTCCTCGGTGAGAGCGGTGCCCAGCGGGGCGACCCCGGCGATCCCGGCCCGCTGGCAGGCGATGGCGTCCATATAGCCCTCGACCACCACCACCGGGGGGGTCTCGGCGCCCGGGGCGGCGGCCAGGATCTTGCGCGCCTCGGCCAGCCCATAAAGCAAGCGGCCTTTGTGAAATAGCGGCGTCTCCGGCCCGTTCAGGTACTTGGCGCGAGCTTCCGGATCCATCGCCCGGCCGCCGAACGACAGCACCCGGCCGCGCGCGTCGGCGATGGGGAAGACGATCCTGTCGCGGAACCGGTCATAGGGCGCGCCGCCGTCCTCGGGCGCGATCAACATGCCGCTCTCGACCAGTTCCGGGGCCTTGGCGCCCTTGGCGATCAGATAGTCCTTGAGCGCCGTGCGACTGGCCGGCGAAAAGCCCAGGCGGAAGCGGCCCCATTCGGACTCGGGCAGGCCGCGCTTCTCCAGATAGGCCCGCGCCTCGCGGCCCTCGGGCCGACGCAGGGCCGCCTCGAACCACTGGGCGGCCAGTTCCAGCCAGTCCGACAGGCCCTGGCGCTGTTTCTCCTGCTCGGCGGTGCGGGGATCGGCCACGGGCATGGCCAGGCCGGCTTCGGCGGCCAGGCGCTCCACGGCCTCCATGAAGGTCAGCCGCTCAGTCTCCTGCAGGAAGGTGATCAGGTCGCCGTTCTTACCGGACGAGAAGTCGAAGAACTGGCCCTTGTCGTCGTTGACGTAGAACGACGGGGTCTTCTCCTTGTTGAACGGCGACAGCCCGACGTACTCGCGCCCCTGCTTGCGCAGTTTCACCGTCCGCCCGATCACGTCGGAGGGGCGGAGCCGTGATTTGATCTCGTCGAGGAAATGTTCGTCGAAGCGCACGGACGCGATGATAGCCCACCCTGCTCAGCTTTGCAGGCGTCCAAGCTTCTCCGGGTTGCGCACCATGTAGATGCCCGCCAGCTTGCCGTCCTCGCCGGGCTGGAACGCCACGGTCATCGGGCCGCCCTCGTCCTCCAGGATGACGCCCGGATAGCCGTTTATCCGCACGGCGCGGAAGGTCATGGGGAAGGCCTCGCCGTGGTGACGCCAGGCTAGGCCCTCGATCAGCCGCACGATGTCGTCACGCCCGATCAGCGGGCGCAGCGAGGCCTTCCGCTTGCCGCCACCGTCGGTGACCATCACCGCGTCCTGCGCCAGCACGGCGGAGAGGGCGGCCATATCGCCCTGGGCCGCGGCGGCCATGAAGGCCGCGGCGAGCTTGGCGGCGTCCTCCTGGCTGACCGTGAAGCGCGGGCGATTGTCCTTCACATGGGCCCGGGCGCGGGCGGCGAGCTGGCGCACGGCGGCCTCGTTGCGGCCCAGGGTCTCGGCCACCGAGGCGTAGTCCTCGTCGAACACGTCGTGCAGCAGGAACACCGCCCGCTCCAGGGGCGAGAGCCGCTCCAGGGCCAACAGGAACGCCACCGACACGTCTTCGGCCCGCTCGACGGGATCGACGGTGAGTTCCTCGATCAGCGGCTCCGGCAGCCAGGGTCCGCGATAGGCTTCCCGCCGCGACTTGGCCGACCGCATCCGGTCGATGCAGAGGCGGCTCACCACTCGAACCAGCCAGCCGGCGGGATCCTCCACGCCCTCGGCCTTGGTCCAGCGCAGCCAGGCGTCCTGCACGGCGTCTTCGGCCTCGGCGACGGAGCCCAGCATCCGATAGGCCAGTCGCGTCAGGCGCGGGCGCTGGGCCTCGAAGGCCTCGACATCGCCGGTCGGGGCCACGGTCCTAGGCCGCCAGGCGCAAGGGCGCGGGCTCGCCCGCCACCGTCACCCGGGAACAGGCCTTGCCGTAGCCCAGGGCGTATTTCAGTGTCGGGTACATCCGCGCCGTGGTGATCGCCATGCTGACGGCCACCAATCCCCTGTCGCCCCAGCGGCGCACGATCTCGTCGCGCAGAGGGTCGGCGGCCTCCATGTCGCGGGCCAGGCTGGAGCGGGCGAAACGCCAGCCGAGCGCGGCGTCCTCCTCCATGGCCGCCTCGTCCCCGGCCAGGATGGCTCGCAGCACGTCGGGCGTCACCCCGCTGGCCGCGGCCATGTCCACCGAGATCTGGGTGCAGGGACCGCAGTCTTCGGCCAGCGTCCCGGCGATGCCCGCGGCCGCGAGCGCCGCGGCCGGCGCGGCCTTACGGTCGACGAGCTGGGTGAGGAAGCCGAACTTGAGGAAGGTGGCGGGGCTGGCCCGCAGCACATGGCGCATATAGCTCGCGTCATAGCTCCAGGTGCGTTCCACCTTATCGATCTGGCGGGCGAGAAAGGTCTTCAGCATGGTCAGTGTCCCGGTCGTTTGGCGACCGCCAGCCAGGCCGCCAGCAGGGCTGGCAGGTAGACGCCGGGGAAGTCGCGGATGACGTCGGCCATGGGATTGGTCGAACAGCTTGCGTCGAAGACGTGGATGCCCGCATGCAGCATCAGGAAGGCCGCCGCGGCCACCAGGGCGGGCCAGCCCTGGGCCGGACGCCAGGCGAACCAGGCCAGCCCCCCCGCGGCCACCAGATAGGCCGCGCCGATATCCCTGACGAAATGCGGGTTGTAGGCGCCGGTGGCGGTGACCCCCGGCACGGCGCCGTACCACCAGAACGAGGCGAACAGCATCGCCAGGGCGTTGGCGGCGAGCATGGCGGCCAGGGCGGCGGCCAGGATGCGGGACATGGGTTTTCTCCGACTTCGCCCCTAGGACGGAGCCGAGCTTAGCCCTGTGACATCGCTCTTGCAGAAATTCAGCCGATCCGCACCAGCCAGGCCGGCAGTTCGCGGATCGAGGCAAGCTCGGCGAACCGCGCATGGCCTGTCGGCGCCTCGGCGACCTCATGGGCCCAGGTGAGCGGATAGGGCACGTGGGCGGCCCAGGCGCCGGCCTCGATGGCCGGCAGGATGTCGGAGCGCATGGAGTTGCCGCACATGGCCGCCTCCCCCGCCCCGGTCCCGTAGCGTTCGAACACCCGGGCGTAGGTCGAGGCGTCCTTCTCGCTGACGATCTCGACGGCGGTGAACAGATCACCGAGGCCCGAGGCCGCCAGCTTCTGCTCCTGGTGCAGCAGGTCGCCCTTGGTGATCAGCACCAGCCGGTAGGCCTTGGCCAGTTCGGCCACCGCGTCCTCCACCCCCGGCAACGGCTCCACCGGCTCGGTGAGCATCTCGCGTCCCACCGCCAGGATTTCACGGATCACCCGGGCCGGCGCCTCGCCCCCGGTCAGCTCCATGGCCGTCTCGATCATCGACAGGGTGAACCCCTTCACCCCATAGCCGTAGAGCCGAAGATTGCGCTTCTCGACCTCGGCCAGCTTGGCCTCCAACTCCCCGCGATCGCCCACCTCGGCCAGCAGGTCGCAGAACCGCTCGTGGGTCAGGCGGAAGATGTTCTCGTTGTGCCAAAGGGTGTCGTCGGCATCCAAGCCAACCGTGGTGATGCTCATGGCGAACCACATACCCCCTCGTGCGTGAAAATCGAGCCCCATCGCTCAACCAGCAGGCGCCCTGTCGTTTCCTGCGCCCGGGAAGGCGCAGGTCCCATTCCAGTAAGGTTCGTATCCCCATCTGATCGCCGTGGAGTTGAGTGATTCTCCGGGGCGACGGATGTCGATGGGCGGACTGCTCGGTTGGATGGCGCACAGTATCGGCCGGCGGCTGAGGGGACGCGCCCTGGCGCAAGCCGAGGCCGAGGCGCGGTGGGCGGAGGCGCGCCTGCGCGAGGCCATCGACGCCCTGCCCGAGGGCGTGGTCTTCCTCGACGCCGAGGGCCGATATGTCCTGTGGAACCGCCGCTACGCCGAAATTTACCACCGTAGCGCCGACCTGTTCCGGCCCGGCGCGCGCTTGGCCGACACCCTGCGGGTCGGCGTGGCGCGCGGCGACTATCCCGACGCCGTCGGCCGCGAGGACCAGTGGTTGGCGGTCAGGCTGGCCAAGCTGACCCATCCGACCGGGGAACGCCACGAACAGCGGCTGGCCGACGGGCGTTGGCTGATGATCGAGGAGCGGCGCACCGCCGACGGCGGGGTGATCGGCCTACGGGTCGACATCACCGAGCTCAAGCGCCAGGCGGCCGACCTGGAGGACGCCCTGCACCGGGCCGAAACCGCCAGCCGCGCCAAGAGCGAGTTCCTGGCCGACATGAGCCACGAGCTGCGTACGCCGCTCAATGGCGTGATGGGCCTGGCCCACGCCCTGGACCGCGGGGACCTGACGCTCGATCAGCGCGCCGTCGTCGCCGAGATCCTGGGTTCGGCCCGCGCCCTCGACGACCTGGTCAACAACCTGCTGGACTATGGCGACGCAGCGCGCGCCACCGACGCCGCGCCCGCCGCCGGCCCGATCGCCCATGTCGCCGACGCACCGGCCCTGCGAGTGCTGGCCGCCGACGACAATCCCACAAACCGCAAGGTGATCGAGCTGTTGCTCGGCGCGGCCGGCGTCGAGGTGGTCAGCGTCGAGGATGGAGCCCAGGCGGTCCAGGCCTGGCGCGGGGGCGCCTTCGACCTGGTGCTGATGGACCTGCGCATGCCGGTGATGGATGGGCTGGACGCCATCCGCGCCATTCGCCGAGCCGAGGGGGCGGGACTGCCGCGAGCGCCGATCATCGTGATCAGCGCCAACACCTCGCCGGGCGACCTCGAAGCCTCAAGGGCCGCCGGCGCTGACCGCCATATCGCCAAGCCGATCCGGGCCGAGGCCCTGTTCGAGGCGATTTCCGAGGTCCTGGAGCCCGGCGCCTAGACCGAGCCTTTGCGCTCGATCACCAGGATTCGCGCCTCGCCGATCGGATGGGCCACATGTTCGTCGCCGACGTGCGCGATAAACATGTCGGTGGGTTCGAGACGCGCCGACTTTTCGGTCCCGCCTTCGCGGTAGAGCATCTCGACGACGCCTTCGAGAACGACGAACACCTCGGGGCCGTCGTTGACGTGCCAGACATAGGGCTTGTCGGTCCAGTGCAGCCGGACGGTCGCGCCGTCGATCTCGGCGAGGTCCCTGGCGCCCCAGGCGCGCTCGGCTGTGAACGTCCGTGCGTCGGTGACGATGCGGGGCACGGGGCGGCGCCTAAGCGACGCAGGCCTTGTGGGCCTTGGTGAATCGCTCGGTGGAGGCCGGGAACCGCGCCAGGGCGGCGGCGGGCCGGATCGGGCGAGCCGCGAAGTTGCCGCCGCAGTTGGGGCAGACGCCGCCGAGCCGGCTCTCCACGCAGTCGGCGCAGAAGGTGCATTCGAAGGTGCAGATCATGGCGTCCGGCGCATCGGGCGCCAGGTCCTTGTCGCAACACTCGCAGTTGGGCTTCAGGGCCAGCATCGGCAAACTCCCACGGGTCGAACTTCGACTATGTCCGCTGCCCGCTGTGTCTGAAATGACTTACTTCCCTCGTTTTCAGCCAAACTATTCGCCGAACCCCGCGCCCGGCTCAATCGGCGACAACCGCAGCAGCCGCGAATCGGCGACCCCGGCGGTGCGGTGTTTCACGAACTCGCGGTACTCGGGGTCGGCGACCATGGCCAGGAAGGCCGCCGCGTTCGGGTACTCGGCGATGAAGGCCAGGTCCCAGGCCTCGTCCTGCGGCCCGGTGACCATGACCTGCGGCTTGCCGGCCCAGACCTGGCGGCCGCCGAGCCGCGCGAAGATCGGCGCCGTGGTCGCGCCATAGGCGCGATAGGCCTCCAGCCCCGTGATCGCCTTGCCATGGTCGGGATGGTCGGCGGGATATTCGGCCAACGGCTTCACCCGGACCAGGTTCAGCATCTGGATCGGCTCGTCCCGCGGCAGGGCTTTGAAGATGGCCCAGGCGTCGCGGTCGGGATCAATGTGGGCGCTCATGGCGTGCCTCCTCCCATTAGGGCGCATTGACCGGCCCTTCGGGACTCACTAACTACGCGGCCGTTTGCGCAACAAGCAGCAGTTCCAGTGGGCGGGGTTTTCCCGGAGCGTGATAGTCGAAAGTGGACGCCGGTTTCGGCGACCATCACGCTCCACACTCAGAGTTTGAGCCTTTTCGAAACGAAAAGGCTCGGGCCGACCTTCTGCGAGCATGCGACCCACACTAGGAGCCACGCCCATGACCACCGACCTGCTTCCTGGTGTCACCGGCGTCCTGGTCCTGGCGGACGGCACGGTCCTGCAGGGGATCGGCGTGGGCGCGGCGGGCGAGGCCCTGGGCGAGGTCTGCTTCAACACCGCCATGACCGGCTACCAGGAGATCCTCACCGATCCCTCCTATATGAGCCAGATCGTCGCCTTCACCTTCCCGCACATGGGCAACACCGGGGTGAACCTCGAGGACATCGAGCAGATGTCCGGTTCGGCCAAGACCTCGGCCTGCGGCGCGATCTTCCGCGACGTGCCCACCGCGCCGGCCAGCTGGCGCTCGGAAGGCGACCTCGACACCTGGATGAAGCGCCGCGACGTCGTCGGCCTCGCCGGGGTCGACACTCGCGCGCTCACCCGCGCCATCCGCGAGAAAGGCATGCCGCACGGCGTCATCGCCCACAGCCCGGACGGCAAGTTCGACATTCCGGCCCTGGTGGCCAAGGCCAAGGCCTGGTCGGGCCTGGTGGGGCTGGACCTCGCCAAGGACGCCTCGTGCCTGCAACCCTTCGTCTATGACGAGGGCCTCTGGACCTGGCCCGAGGGCTACGCCAAGGCCGGCCAGCCGAAATACGAGGTCGTGGTCCTGGACTACGGCGTGAAGCGCAACATCCTGCGCGCGCTCACCTCGATCGGCGCGCGGGCCACGGTGGTGCCCGCCAGCACATCGGCCGAGGACATCCTGGCCCGCAAGCCCGACGGGATCCTGCTCTCCAACGGTCCCGGTGATCCCGCGGCGACCGGCGCCTACGCCGTGCCTGAGATCAGGAAGCTGGTGGACAGCGGCACGCCGGTGTTCGGCATCTGCCTGGGCCACCAGATGATGGCGCTGGCGCTGGGCGCCACCACCGTGAAGATGGAACAGGGCCACCATGGGGCCAACCACCCGGTGAAGGACATCACCACCGGCAAGGTGGAGATCGTCTCCATGAACCACGGCTTCACCGTCGACCGCGACAGCTTGCCCGACCCGGTGGTCGAGACCCACGTCTCGCTGTTCGACGGCACCAACGCAGGCATCGCGCTGAAGGACCGCCCGGTGTTCTCGGTCCAGCACCACCCGGAAGCCTCCCCCGGCCCGACGGACTCGCTCTACCTGTTCGAGCGTTTCGCGGGCTTCATGGACGGGGCGAAGGCGTAGGCTCCGGCTCGCCTAGCAGCTTGTCGAAGCGTTCCGCGGCCTCCAGCCAGATCTCAAGGCTGTCGGTCAGCGACGCGTAGGTCGCCCCCGGCGCCAACGTCACGTCATAGGTGACCATTGGGCCGTCGTCGCTGAAGACGTGCGCCTTCACGAAACGATTGCTGGTGTTCCAGGTATTGGCGGCCTCCAGGGTGAGCTTCACCTCTGGCGTGTACACGGTGAAGAACTGGCCGGAGAGGCAGCGCTCCTGCTTGCAGTCCAGCAGGAAGAACTGGAACCGGCCGCCGTTGTCATAGGTGCTGTCGATATAGAACCCGCCCGACTCGGCCTTCACGACCTTGGTCTCGAAGCCTTCACGCTTGAGCCACGCCGCCGCCTCGGCGGGCGTGAGGCCCGCCTTGCTTATGGTCTTCGCCTCGACCGCCCCACAGGCGACGGACACCGACAGGGCCACCGCCAGAAACACTCCAGACCTCATCTATCGCTCCTGAAATAGAACATATCAGGAACAATTACAACCACAGGACGCGGGGCTGGTCAACGGTGACGCTTCGGGAGGCCTATTCCCAGCCGATGTGCTGCTTCATGTCGGGCAGGAAGCTCAGCCAGACGCCGAAGTTGTCGTCCAGAGCCTCGTGGGTGCCGCCCGGGCTGAGATTGATGTCATAGGTGAACCAGGGATCGCCGTCCTCATCGATGAAGCAGTCGATGTAACGCTTGGCGCTGTTCCAGCTATTGGCCTTGTCGGCCGCCAGCTTCTCCTCCAAGTCGAACCCGGCCACGAACTGGATCGATGTGCAACGCGAAGCCTTGCAGTCGTAGAAGTTGACTTCGAAGCTGACGCCCTCCCCCGCGCTCTTCAGATAGTCCTCGCCCTCGTCGTTCTTGGCGGCCTCGGCCTTGTAGCCGCGCTCGATCAGCCAGGCCTGGACCTCCTTGGCGCTCATGCCGCCCTTGGGCAGCTCGGCGGCCTGTGCGCCGCCGCCCAGGCAGATGAGAGCGGCGAGGCTCGCCGCGATCAGGCTTGTCTTCATGGTTTGGCTCCCCGTCCTTCGCCGTGAGGATAGGGCGCTTCGCGCGCGCCGCGCCAGCCTCGGGCGCTCAGATCCTGGCGAGTTTGCCGATGGCCGCCACGGGGCCGGACGGGCCGTCCTGCTGGGAGCCACCAACCGGTTCCACCGAGACCGCCAGTTGCGCGCCCTCGGTGATCATCCCGACCATCTCGGGCTTCATCGGCATGGCCTTGGACGCCCCAGGCTCCACCAGACCCAGGGACCGGGGCTTGCCGTCGGTGGGGATCAGCCACAGCTCGTGGCTGTGGTCGGGGTCGGCCCCCGGCGGAACCAGCGACGCCACCAGCATCGACCTCCGCTCCGGATCGTAGGCGGCCAGGAACATCGGCTGGCCGGCGGTGGAAGCCAGGCGGGCGTCCAGCATGGGCGCCATCGGCGGCGGTGAGGTGCGGATCACCACCGGCGGCTGGCCGGCCAGCATGGCGGCCGCGGCGATGCTGGCGGCGGCCAGGCCCATCGACCCCATCGCCGTCACGCGCCACAGCCGCAGGCGCTTCAGAAGCCCCGCGGTGTTGTCGTTGGCCGGCAAGGCCCGCTCGACCCGCGACCAGAGCCCGGCGGGCGGTTCGACCGGCGCCACGGCGGCCAGCATCGGCGCCAGGCGTTCACGCCAGGCCTCGACCTGCGCGGCGAAGGCGGGTTCCCGGGCCATCCGGGCCTCGGCGATCGTCCGCTCGCGGACGCTCAGCACGCCCAGCGCATGTTCGGCGGCCAGGGCTTCGTCTTCGGGCAGTTCGGGTCCGATGTCGCTCATCGCTCCAGGCACCCCTTGAGCTTGAGCAGGCCGCGGCGGATCCAGCTCTTCACGGTGCCGAGCGGCGTATCCATCCGCTGGGCCAGGGCGTCATAGGTGACGCCTTCGAAAAAGGCCGTCCGGATCACCTGCTGGGTGCGCTCGTCCAGCTCCGACAGGCAGCGTCCCAGGGCCCGGCCGTCCTGGCTGGCGGCCAGCAGCGTCTCGGCGCTGGGTTTGCCGTCGTCGATCTCCAACTCCTCGACCTGCTCGGCATAGGCCAGCGGGCCACGTGCGCGCAGCCGGTCGATGGCGCGGTTGCGCGCGATGGTCGAGATCCACGTCATGACGCTGGCCCGTCCCGCTTCGAAGCGGTCGGCCCGTCGCCAGATCGTCAGATAGACCTCTTGCAGCACGTCTTCGCTCTCTTCCCTGTCGGAGAGGATACGAAGACAGACCCCGAAAAGCTTCGCGGACGAGGCCTGGTAGAGTTGTCGCAGGGCTGCGCGGTCGCCCGACGCGATGCGCGGCAACAGTTCGGCGAGCGGGTCTATCGATGAAGGCGCGTTCAAGCCGGGAGATCGCAGTGCCAATTGGGGACGGCGAAGCTGCCCACGCTCAGGCGTCAAGGCAAGCTCGAAACCGCCGTTCCGCCATCACGGATCGCGCCGGACCATGTTGGCCTGGCCCGGCGGGGTCTGGTCGATGACCAGCATCCTCACCGCCTCCCCGCCCAGGGCCTGCCCCTGATGCCATTGATCGCGCGCCTCGACACCGAAGTCGCCGGGCGAGAGTTCGACCACCGCGCCGGTGTCCAGGTTGGTCACCTTCACCCGGCCGGCCAGGATGTAGGCGAAGCGCTGATAGGGGTGCTTGTGGGCGGCGATCATACCGCCGGCCGGGATGGTGGTCTCCGAGATGCTGACCCGGACGGCGCCCTGCGGCAGCAGGATCGGCTGGCCGCCTTGGGTCGCCTCGAAGGCCGCCAGGGGGCGCGATGTCGGCGAGACTGGCGGCTCGACGCAGGCGGTCGCCGCGGCCAAACCCAGGAAGAGGGAAAGCATCGTCATTCAGGTCTCCAGGCGCATCGCAAGCAAGACCGCCGTACAGACGCGCGATCAAACCTTCGCAAGCCTGTCCCGTAAGGGCCAGGGATTTCGCGGCAATGACCATCTAGTCTCCACGACCGCCGCCTATCGGCCCCGGAAGCTAAGTAGTCGCGAACCCAAGACCAGTGTTCGTCGGATCATCTTGCGGGGTGGTTGGAACCGCGCTACGGTTCGAGGGTCAAACTCGTACGGTTCGGCTGAATTTCCTTGTCCCACCTGGGATTCCGGACCTGCTCCCCGACCCCCCGAGACCTTTGATCCGTTGCTCAAACCGCTTGGGCCGCGGGCATAACTATCAAGGACGAATATCTCTATGGCTACCGGCACTGTGAAATGGTTCAACGGAACCAAGGGCTACGGCTTCATCCAACCCGACGACGGCGGCGCAGACGTCTTCGTGCACATTTCGGCCGTCGAGCGCGCAGGCCTGCGTAGCCTGAACGAAGGCCAGAAGGTCACCTACGAACTCGAACAGGATCGTCGCAGCGGCAAGATGTCCGCCGGCAACCTGCAGGTCTAGGCGACCGCATTCGGGCCCTCGGGCCCCGATGTCAGAACGACGATGGGCCGGTGGAAACGCCGGCCCATTTTCATTGGGGCAAACCGCCGCTTGCGCCCGGGCGACTCCGTCTCTAAACGGCCCCCTTAACCTGCAGTTTGACCGGGACCGGGCGCGCTTCAACGTGCGACCGCCCTCGCGCGCGAGTAGACATGCCCAAACGCACCGACATCTCGTCGATCCTCATCATCGGCGCCGGCCCGATCGTCATCGGCCAGGCCTGCGAATTCGACTATTCGGGGGTCCAGGCCTGCAAGGCGCTGCGCGCCGA
>NZ_JAUYNW010000126.1 GCF_030698145.1 Phenylobacterium sp.
CATCATGCCCGCTTCATCATCCGTGTCGAGCTGCAGCAGCAGACGCCAATCTGCCAGGTCGCCGCCCCGTTGGCCCAGGCGCCTAGCGATGTCTTGGCACTCCGCCTCCATGCTGTCGCTCTGAACCGGGCACGGATAGCCGGCACGTGCTGTCAGGCCTCGGCCAGACTCAGGTCGGTTGCCGGAATGAGGGCCGCCTGAGCCGACAGGGTCGCGCCTCGAAAGGGTTCATCGGCCAAGGCCGGGGAGCGACGCCCGACTGTCCATTCCCCGGACCATTGGTCGGCTGAAACACCCGTTGCGGCGGCGCCCTTCATCGACGTCCAGGGCCCCGCCCCGTTCCGCCACAGCAGTCCGCCTGGTCCCATCTCTGGGCAAAGGCGCAATTCGATCGAGAACGGGGCCCCCGCAGATAGGCTTGGGCCACTCCAGGTCAACGGACTTCGGCCCGGCCCTCGCGCCGCAACCGCAGTGAGGCGTTGGGCTGGCCCCCGAAGGCCCACCCACAGCGAAGGCATGGCCGAACCCTTCCGCGCGCTGAAGAGGGTTTGCGGCGCCCCGTGACCGGCCGCGGCGGCCTCGCCGGAGAACACTAGACCCAGCGTGTGCGGACCATCGAGCGGCGGCGCGACCTCCTGGCTCCCCTCCGCCAGCTCTCTCCACACCTTTGCAGGCACCGCAAGGGGCGGCCAGGAGAGCCCTTCTCGCGGGCAGCCGGCGGTGTCGAGAACTTGATAGCGAAAGCCCTGTCGATCGACGGCGGCCTGTACGCAGTGCAGATACTCTATTCCCTCCGGCATGCGATGAGCGGTGCCGGCGCCGGCGGTGCAGACTTGCAAGATCCCCTGATGAACCTGCACATCGAAGGCGAGGATATGGCTGCAGAGATAGGCGGCCACGCCCGCCTGCACTAGGAGGCTCCAGAAGGCGTGACTGCACTCGGGGGCGATGTCGCGCTGATAGGCCCCGGAGAAACCGTTCACCGGATGGACGGGATGATGCCCAAGGACGAATTTGTATTGAGCGTCGCCGTGCGCCTGCAGGACCTCGGCGACCCAGTCGACATCCACAAAGCCCTCGCCGCCAAACCCCGTATGCACGAAAACGAGGAGCAGATCGCCGCGCCGCACGAAATAGGAGAGTCCGCGCTGCCCAGGGGGGCCGTTGTCTGGCAGGCGCAGTACGCGACGGAACATCTCCTCACTCGACGCGTCGTAGGTCGTGTGGTTGCCCGTCGTGTGCCAAAGAGGAGTGCGCGAGCGGTCGAGCCAGGCCATCTCCCGATCGAGCCAATGTCGCCACTGCCGTTCCAGGACCGCCTCGTCGGCGGTCAGGCCAACGATCTCGTCACCCAGGAAGAGAACAAACTCAGGCTCCGGATGAAGGGCCGCAGCTACGGCGTTCACGGCAGCGAAGGTGGCCTCATGCGGCGCGCCTGGCACGCCAGAGCATGCGTCGCCATAGACGAGGAACTGATGGCCCGAACCGCGTGGCGCAAGCGCATCGATCCTGGTCATGAAGTCCCTCGGCATTCCGGCTGACGACAACCAGCTTGGCTCAGCCGAGGCGATCCGTCGAGCAACGCTCTCTGGCGTCGAGCGCCTGGAGCGGGGTGATGACCAGGGCGCCCCACAGGTAGGGGCTGACCGCCAAGACTAGCCATGGACCGCGACGATGTGGGTTCTGGCGCGCTCGCCGCAGGTTCTCGAGCAGGTCGGTCCCGAAGCTGTGCCCTAGATCGGCCTTGCTGTCAGGAAACCACCGCTCCGGGGCGATACGGCAAATGTCACCGTAGAACTGGACGGAGGTTCTCTGGATATTGGCGGTGATGAACCCCTCGATGTCGCCAACCTCCACGCCGGCCTGGCTGAGAGCAGCACGCGTCGCCCCCCTGACGGCCTTGGCGGTCGTCATCAAGAAATGCGGTCGCCGGGCCATAAAGTCGATCTCCCGCAGGCCTTGATGACCCCGGGTGGCTGTTCCCAGGATCTCGAAGCTTTCGGGACCCCCAGGCTTTGCCGCGACGATGCAGGCGCTCGCACCGTCGCTGAGGACGCCCTGGTCCATCGCGGCGACGCGATCGTCGTCAGAACCTCGATCGGCGGTGATCACCGCGACGGTGCTATAGGCGCCCGCCCGAACCAGCGCTTGCGCGACGTGAATGGCCGTGGCGAGGTTGGCGCAACCGCCAAAGCCTAGGCCGATGAGCGCCGCCTCGCTCAGGCCCTCTGCTCGGCAGGCCGCGGAGACGGTGTCAGCGTCTGCGGGAGAAATCCGGGTGGACGCATAGAGGATGACGTCGATTGAGGCGGCAGCGCCGGGCCAGCGGTCCAGGGCCTGGCGAAGCGCGCGCGCGATCAGCTCATCCATAGCGCCTTGATGACGGCGATGGGTGTGGAAGCCATCCTCAATCAGCGTAGCCAACAGCGTCTCACGTCCCCCAAGCTGCAGGTCGCGGGCGGCGCAAGGGGCCCCGAGCGCTGTCCCGATAGCGCTCAGATAGACGGGCGGTCGCGCGGCGGCGGCAGGCTGGCGCAACTCACCTTCAACCTGCGTCAAGTTCGGTCACCTTCGAGGTTGGCGGCCGGGCTGGCTGGGAGAGCTCGGCCTTAAGCTCATCTCGACTAAGCTTGCCCGTCGCCTTCCGCGGCAGGTTGGCGACGACGTGCATCTGATCCGGCATCATCGTGGCGGGGATCGCCTTGGCGAGATCCGACCTTACGGCCTGCGCGCTGAGGCTGTGCTGGCTCGCCACATAGGCGATAATCATAAGCCGCGAGCCAACCTGTTCGGTGATGCAAACCGCATCATGAACGTGCGGAATCTCACGAAGGGCGGCTACAATCTCAGCAAGGGCGATGCGTGTGCCGGCGCGTTTGATCACTTGGTCGAGCCGGTCAAGATAGACATACTCGTCCTCGGCGTTTCGCTGGACCAGGTCGCCGGTGCGGTAGACGCGATCTCCCGCGATCAGGTCGGTTCGGATGACCCGCGCATTGGTTTCCGGATCGCCCAGATAGCCCTCCATAACCTGCACGCCGCCGATGCAGAGCTCCCCGGCTTCCCAGGCTCCGGTCACCACCTGGTCGGTGTCGTCGACGATGTAGAAGGTCACCCCCGCGTAGGGCTTGCCCAACGGGATCTTCGTGTTGGTCCTCAGAAGATCGTCAGTGACTTCCCGACTGCTCCCGCGACTGCATCGCCGCCGAGCTTGCAACGCGCGTCTCCGTCTGCAAGAACCACTCCGCATTGGAACATCAGCACTTGGGAGCCAAAAAAGAGCCAGGCATCGCTGGCGTAGGTATCTAAGTCCTTGATAATGCGGGCGTAGCTCAGGGGTAGAGCGTCAGCTTCCCAAGCTGAATGTCGTGGGTTCGAATCCCATCGCCCGCTCCAGGTCTGCAGGCGCCGTCGCGTTCAAGGACCTGGCAAGGACCTGGCAAGGACCTGGGAATGCGCCCTGCGCCGAACCCGCGTAGCCTACAAACCGCCCTTTTCGAGCTTGATGAAGTCTGCGGTGGAAAAGGCTAAGGTTGGTTCTGGCGAACCGAAGACGGAGGGACTTGCATGATCCGGCGTGCATTGATCGCGGGGGTGGCGTTGTTGGGTGTGGCGAGCCTGGGCGGCTGCGCCACCAAGGAATATGTCAACGAGCAGGTGGGCGTGGTGTCCGGTCGGGTCGCCGATCACGACACCAAGATCGCGGGCCTGGATCGCACGACGCGCGAGGCGCTGCAGCGGGCGGAAAGCGCCGGCAAGCTGGCCGAGGGCAAGTTCGTCTATTCGATGGTGCTGTCGGACGACAGCATGAAGTTCCCGGTGTCCAAGGCGACCCTGTCGCCCGAGATCCAGGCCAGGCTCGACGCCTTCGCCGCCAAGCTGGCGACCGAAAACCGCAATGTCTATGTCGAGGTGCAGGGCCACACTGACGCCACGGGATCGGCGGAGGGTAACTACCGACTTGGCCAGGAACGGGCCGAGGCCGTGCGCCGCTACCTGAACCAGAAGGGCGTGGCGCTGAACCGCATAGGTACGATCTCGTACGGCGCCGACGCGCCCGTCGCGCCCAACACCGACCGGGCCGGCCGCTCCGCCAATCGCCGGGTGGTGCTGATCGTCCTGGCCTAGGAGACAGGCGAGCGCGTGAGTGATTCAAGCCAGGGGGCGAACGGCCGGTCAGGGTTCCTGGCCCAGGCTCGCCGCCGGTTGGCGAAGCGGCGCGGACCGCTCGTCGCGGCGCTCAGCGTCGTGGGCCACGCGGTGATGCTCATCGTGATGTTCCCGTTCCAGCCGGAGCCGCCCCGCGCACGCGCTCCCGAGCCCATGCCCGTGGAGCTGGTCCAGGCGCCCCGCTTCGAGGCGCCCAAGCCCGAGCCTGAACCGCCAGGTCCTCCGACGCCCAGTCCCGCAGAGGCCGCTCCGGCGGCGGCGCCGGCTCCCACGCCGCCGACGCCCGTCGAGCCCCGGCCGCGGCGGACCGTCTTCCGGCAGACGCCCGCGCCGCCGCCCGACGTGGCGCCCATGCCGGCAGGGGAGAGCTTGGCGGGCGATCCGGGCGCGGAGGTGAGCGACGGTCAGCTGGCCGGGGCGGCGACCGCCGGCTCGGGCGGCGGCGGCGGCGACTGCAACATGCCCAGGCGGCTGCAGGCCGCCCTGCGCCGGGACCGGCTGGTCCAGGCCGCCGTCGCCGAAGCCCATCGCGGCAAGGCGCTCATGGTCTGGAACGGGAACTGGGTCCGCCATCGCGGCCAGGAGGGGAGCGGCCTGGCCGCCGTCCGGGAGGCGATGATGTGGGAGATCGGGTTCGCGCCCGAGGCGTGCCGCACCGAGCGGGTGCGCGGCCTGGTCCTGCTCTCCTTAAGCGACGGCCCGGGGTCCGCCCGGCTGGTGGTCGGGTCGAGCGACTGGCGCTGGTCGGACCTGCTGTTCTCGCCTTCGGCCGCCAGGAGCGGCGCCCAGCGGCCCTGAGGCCGCTCCAATCGCGACAGCCGCCGCGACAGGTAGTAAGGGGCGGTTCCAAGCCGCATTCCGCACTCCAACATCGCGATGACAACGATGACCGAAACCCTGCCCGACATGCTGCGCGCCAGCGTTCGTTTCCTGGGCCGCATCCTGGGCGACGTGATCCGGTCCGAGGACGGCGAGGCCGTGTTTAGTCAGATCGAGGACATCCGCCGGGCGTCCGTCGGGTTCCACCGCGAAGGCACGGAGGCGGCGGCCAAGCTGATGGCCGACCGGCTGGGGCGGCTGAGCCTGCCCGACACGGTTCGGTTCGCCCATTCGTTCGCCTGCTTCCTGCAGATCACCAACATCGCCGAGGACCAGATCCAGCGCCGCCGCGGCCGCGTGGGCGACACCCGCGGCGACACCCTGGCAGGGGCGCTGCGGACGCTTGAGGCCCAGGGCGTGGGCGTCGATGCGGTCATGGCGCTGCTGGACGGCGCCCTGGTCGCCCCAGTGATCACCGCTCACCCCAGCGAGGTGCGGCGCAAGAGCGTGCTGGACCGCCAGGGCGCCATCGCCGACGACCTCGACGCCTACGACCACGCCCATACCGACGCCGACCGCGCGCGGCTGGAGCGCGAGCTGATGCGCCAGGTGGCGATCTTCTGGCGCACCCGGCTGCTGCGCAGCGTCAAGCTGGGCGTCGACGACGAGATCGAGAACGCCGTCTCCTATTTCGAGCGCAGCTTCCTGCCCGAGCTGCCCAGGCTCTACGCCCACTGGCTCGAGGTGTTGGGCGGGCCCGCGCGGCTGCCTTCCTTCCTGCGGGTCGGGTCCTGGGTCGGCGGAGACCGCGACGGCAATCCCAACGTGACCCAGGCGGTGATGCGCCAGGCCATGGCGCGCCAGTCGCGCGCCGCCCTGCGCATGTACCTCGACGCCATACATTCGCTCGGCGCCGAGCTCTCGATCTCCGCCTCCCTTGCGGGCGTCACGCCGGAACTCCAGGCCCTGGCCGACGCCTCGCCCGACCCCTCGCCGCACCGGGCCGACGAGCCCTACCGCCGGGCGCTCACCAACATCTATGCGCGGCTGGCGGCGACCTATCCGCTGCTGACCGGAGAGCCGCCCGCCCGCCGCGCTGCCGGTCCCGCCCAGCCCTATGAGGGGCCCGACGGCCTGCGCGCCGACCTGCAGACGGTGCTGGACTGCCTCCTGGCCCGCCACGGCCCGGCCTTCGCGCGCGGCCCGCTTCCCGACCTGATCCGGGCGGTGGAGATCTTCGGCTTCCACCTGGCGCGCCTCGACCTGCGCCAGAACTCCGCCGTCCACGCCCGCGTCACCGCCGAACTGCTGAAGGGCGCCGGGGTCTGCGACGACTACGAGGCGCTGGACGAGGAGGCGCGCTGCGACCTGCTGCTGGTCGAGCTCTCGCACGGCCGCCTGCTGCACACCCCCTTCGCCGACTACAGCGAGGAGACGTCGCGCGAGTACGACATCCTCACCGCCGCCGCCGACCTCAAGCGCCGCTACGGTCGCGACGCCATCCGGGCCCACATCGTCTCCAACACCACCTCGATCTCCGACCTGCTGGAGGTCTACCTGCTGCTGAAGGAGGTGGGCCTGTTCACCCCGGGCGAGCCCGCCCGCACCCAGGTGTTCGCCGAGCCCCTGTTCGAGACCATCGCCGACCTGCGCGCTGCGCCGGCCATCATGGCCCGCTACCTGGCCCTGCCCCTGATCCGCGAGCTGGTCGAGCCGGTGGGCATCCAGGAGGTGATGATCGGCTATTCGGACTCCAACAAGGACGGCAGCTACCTGACCTCGACCTGGGAGCTGCATCAGGCCTCCCTCGCCCTCGCCGACGTGATGCGCGACGCCGGCCTGCGGCTGCAGCTCTTCCACGGCCGCGGCGGGGCGGTGGGTCGCGGCGGCGGCTCCAGCTTCGACGCTCTGCTGGCCCAGCCCCAGGGCACCATCGGCGGGCGCATCCGCATCACCGAGCAGGGCGAGGTGGTGGCCAACAAGTACGCCGACCCCGAGCTGGCCCGCCAGAGTCTGGAAACCCTGGCCTCGGGCGTGGTGCTGGCCTCGCTGCGCAAGCCCGCCCAGTCCGAGCTCGCCGCCCCCCATGCCCAGGTGATGGACGCTCTGGCCGGTGAGGCCATGGCCGCCTATCGCGCCCTGGTCTACGAGACGCCGGGCTTTGTGGACTACTTCTTCGCCGCCACCCCGATCAGTGAGATCGCTGACCTCAACATCGGCAGCCGCCCGACCTCGCGCCAGGCCAAGCGTAGCATCGAGGGCCTGCGCGCCATCCCCTGGGTGTTCTCCTGGTCGCAGTCGCGCGCGCTGCTGCCCGGCTGGTACGGCTTCGGCTCGGCGGTGGCCCGCTCCGGCGCGCCCATCTCCCAGCTGCGCGAGCTGCATGAGGCCTGGCCCTTCTTCTCCTCGGCGCTCGCCAACATGGAGATGGTGCTGGCCAAGGGCGACATGGCCATCGCCGGGCGCTATGCGGGCCTGGTCGAGGATCGCGCCCTGGCCGACCACGTCTTCGGCGAGATCCGCGCCGAGTGGGACCGCACCCACGAGGCGCTGCTGGCGATCACCGGCCAGGCCGCCCTATTGGAGAACAACCCCGACCTGGCCGCCGTGATCCGCTCGCGCCTGCCCTATATCGACCCGCTGAACCACCTGCAGATCGAGCTGATCGCGCGGCGGCGGCGTGGCGAGGACACCGACGCCGTGCGCGACGGCATCCACCTGACCATCAACGGGATCGCCGCGGGCCTGCGCAACACCGGGTAGACCATTTCCCGCCGAAGCGGACACCGGGTCGGCGAAGAAAATGCTCCGATCCAATCAGGTCGGATTTTGCTCCAGCGGCGCCTGGCGGGGGATCGGTCCCTATTCCGCTCTCATGCGCGGGCGCCTCGACGCGTCTCGAATTCTGACGGGCCTCGGGCCCAAGCTCTCTGCGACGAACAAGGGAGCGCGCCATTGGGTTGGCCTGCTTCTCCTGGTCCTGGACGGCGGCGCGTTCGCCGCGGCCGTCGACATGGTCGCGGCCCTGACGCCGGCCGGAAAACGCAGATCGAGCCTCGGCCCCCGCCGTGTCACCGCAAGGGCCCACCCCGGCGCGGGTTGTGTGTCACTTAAGCTTCACAATGTTTAACATGCGCGCGCGCCGTAAATTTCCTCGTAATCTAAACAACACAGTGAAGCTGTTAAGGTTTAACATTAGCAAATATGAACAACCATACTGCATTCATGCCGATAGTTGCACTAACTATCCTTCATCAACCGCTCAATGAGGCCAATGTTTATCATTATTGGGAAAATTGGTGCTTTACAAGATGTCCGGACGTGCAATCGTCCAGCCGTCTACTAACCAAAAAGTTATCCAAAGGGAGAGCTGTTCATGAAGACGTTTCTAGCGATTGCTGCGGTTGCTTTTGGGCTGGCCATCGCCGGCGCCGCCACCGCCGAGCCCGCCACGATCACCAAGGATTTCGGCTGCAGCGGCTTCGTGCCGAACCCGGACGGAAGCCCCGCCTCCTTCCTCGGCACCACCGAGTCACACTCGGTCGTGACGAGCAGCGGCGTCACGTCGCTGGTCTGCAAGTTCGACATCCCGGACGGGGCGGAGCCGGCCAAGGCGACGCAAGGCAATGACTTCCTCTGCAACACGTACCTGGGTCTGACGACCGACTCGAAGATGGTCGCGAGCCCGGGCGGCAACGCGACGCTGACCTGCAGGATCAACGGCCAGCCGTAACTAGGTCTTGAAAGACAGGCCCGCGCCGCCATGCGGCGCGGGCCTTTTCTTGCGCGTCGCCCTGGCTCGTCCTGAGGCGGCGAACTACAGCTTCATACCGAAGGAGACCAAGAATCCTTCGGGCTTATACTCTTCGAACAGCTCATCCAGCGCGTGATCGAAACCGGGAAAGACATAACGCGTCTCCTCGAGTTTCCGGCGGTAGGCGAACGTCAAGTGCAGGTCCGGCCGCTCGAAACGCCTTTGCAGATAGCGAGAAAGGTCGAGGGTCGCCGTCAGGCCAAAAGTGTCTTGGGACGAGAAATAGGTCTCGTCGTTCAACCGCATTTGGTTCTGTTCCTGGCCGAGCCGAAGCCTGAATTCGGGCCCGTTCGGGCGCCCGTACGCGATCGTCTGCCCGCTTGAAAAGGTCGTATCGCTGTGGCCGCCGAGGCCGGCGGATGAGGTCTTCGTCAGAATGCCATCGACGCCGAACCGCCAGCCATTCCACCTGATGGTGTGGGAAACCTGGACGAGTTGATCCACGCTCGCGCGCACGTCCGGCGTGGCTCCAACCTTCTGATCGCGCCAATAGTTGATCGCCGTATCTCCGGCGCGGCTCGTCCAGGTCGCATCGACCTCCCAGCTCTCACGATCGTAGATCTGGACGGAGTTCGAAAAGGCGTTCTCGGTTCGGCGGGAACTCCAGTTGATCGACAGCGTCTGGGGAAGCAGCGGGGCGAAGGTTCCGAGACGCGACACAAGGGCCGGGCTCAGGGAATGCGGCTCAAGGTCAAGCGACACGCCCCGCGCCTCGGTGCCGCTAGTGAGAAAGCTGGATTCACCGGTCGGCGTCACGCTGGATCTTCTTGAGCTCACACGCAGCGAAGCCCCGTCCACCTTGACGCCAAACCGGCTTGTCTCGAACGAGCCGAAGCTGGAGGCATAGTTGTCAACCGTGGCCGAGAAGCGGTAGTCGCCCATCTTGAGCGTGCTCGACAGAGCGGTCCGCGTTCCGGGCAGCGCGATTTGCCTCTGCAGAGGTATGCTCCGCCTCGTGAAATAGTTGTCGCTCACGACGCTGAAGTCACCCGCGACCGACCAGCGCAACGCAGGCGAATCCACAAGCTTCACCTCCAGCCTGTGCGAGCGGGCCGTACCGTCCTGCTCGTTCCTCCTGATCCGCGCCCATGGTTCGTCGTAGAGCGGTGCTTCCCAGTTCTCGCTCCAGGCCATTTCAGTGGTGAACTTCACGCGGTCCCCGAAGAGATCGCCCTTCAGTCCAATGAGACTTACCCTGTTCTCGTCGCTCAGTTTCTGCGTGCTGCGGCTGATCAGACGCTGAGGCGTCAACATACCCGCGGCGGTCCATGCGACGGACGCATAGGCCTCGAAGCCGCCGAACGATGCGGAAGCGTTGCTGTAGCTGAAACTCAAGCCCCGGGTGACGTCGCCAAAGTCGCACCCGGAGAAGCCGGTCTCACTCTGCCCGGAGACCGGCGAGGCCTGGCTGCAAGGCACGGTGTTATCAATGATCGCGTCTATCTTCGTGCGCGCTGCATCATCCCGTTCGGCGTCTGCCGGCGGGGCCACATCATATGATGTGGCCCCGCCGGCCTTGTAGTCCGGCGCGTACGTCCACTGGCTCGAAGCCAGCAAGGCTTGAGCGACGACCACCCCACTGGGCTGCGTCGCGCCGTGTTGTTGAGCGTCCGGCGGGGGGGGCGCATCAGGTGACGCGGTTGCGGCGGTCTGGCTCTCGGCGGCCTGCGCCCACGGGCTCGAGGCAAGCAAAGCGATAAAGGCGATGGCTCCGCTGGACAGCGAGGCCCGACATCCTTGTCCCCCATGTCTGCGCATCCGCGTTCTTCAGAATAGTGGCGTCCGCTAAGGGCGAAGCTTCCCAGGACGTCCTGCGGGAAATGTTAATCCGGAAGTGATCTCGGCGCCAGAGGAGATGGACTCAATTCACCCTCGCCAACGCCTCTTCAGTCTTGCCACACCGATCATCAAGTTCGAAGGCTCGACATGCGCGTGTGGATCGTTCCAAGGAGGGATGATATCTCATTGAGATCATAGATTCAGTTCCTCAGGGCGTCGCATTTGCTTAACTACTCTAAATGTCCGACGCTGGGCGCCGCGTCGCCGCGGGCGCTGAACCCGCCGTCGCCCTCACGTCGAGAAACCTGTTGGTCGCCCAAACGGGCGGTTTCAGCCTGATCATCGTTTCGATCGGAACCTTCGTCCTGTTGCCGCGCCGCGATTGACGCTCCGCATGGCAGAGCCTATTTCCGGCCCCGCGACAGGTTCCCCGCAGGGGGATTAATAGGGAACTCAGGTGTGAAACCTGGGCTGCCCCCGCAACTGTAAGCGGCGAGCCCGCGCGTCATGAGCCACTGGACATTCGTCTGGGAAGGCGGCGCGCAACGGCTGTGACCCGTGAGCCAGGAGACCTGCCTGACGCGGTCGTCCTTCGTACGGTCGGTGGGACCGCGCGAACGGGGAGCTTTCCCGAGAGACGACGTCCGTTGGTCCGCGTGCAAGCGCGGGCTCGTCGTCACGTGTCAGGGGGAACCCGAATGAAGACCCTATTGCTCTCCACCACCGCGCTGCTGTGCGGCCTCGCCAATCCCGCCTTCGCGCAGGTTTCGGCGCCCATCGCCGCCACCAGCGTCAGCGAACTGGTGGTCACCGCCAATCGCTCGCCCCAGGAAGCCGACCGCGTCGGCCAGAGCGTCACCCTGATCACAGCCCAGGACATCCAGGCCAGCCAGGTCGTCGACGTCTCCACCCTGCTGGCCCAGACGCCGGGCGTCACCGTCTCGCGCAACGGCGGTGTCGGCGGCGTGACCTCTATCCGCATCCGCGGCGCGGAGACCGACCAGACCGTGGTCGTGGTCGATGGGGTGAAGCTGAACGACCCGTCCGCCGTCGGCGGCGGCTACAATTTCGCCAACCTGCTCGCGGGCGATATCGGCCGCATCGAGATCCTTCGCGGCGCGCAATCGACCCTGTGGGGCAGCCAGGCCATCGGCGGGGTGGTCAACATCATCACCGCCGAGGCGATCGAACCGTTCGAAGGTACCGTGCAGCTCGAGGGCGGCGCCCGGGGTTCGGCCTATGCCCGCGCCGCGGTGGGCGGCAAGGCGGAGCGCGTCACCTGGCGCCTGGCCGCGGGCCGTTTCCAGACCGATGGGCAATCGGCCTTCCGCCTCGGCGCCGAGAAGGACGGCTACGAGCACACCGGCTTGAGCGGTCGGGCCGTGGTCCGCGCCACCGATGCTGTCTCGCTCGACCTGCGCGCGGTCTATTCCAAGGGCGAGAACAATTTCGACGGCTTCCCGGCGCCGGTGTTCGCGTTCAGCGACACCCGGGAATACGGGACCACCGAGGACTTCGTCGGCTATGCGGCGATCAATTTCGACCTGGGCGCCCTGACCAATCGCATCGCCTACGCCTACACCCGCACCGACCGCCAGAACCTCAATCCCGACCAGGCCGTCACCCCGGTGACCTTTGACGCCCGTGGCGAGAACCGGCGCTGGGAGTACCAGGGTGTCTGGACGATCAACGACGCCTGGACCGCCACCTTCGGCGCGGAGACCGAGGACGCCGAGATGACCTCGGCCTCGCCCAACGCCTTCGCGCCCACGCCGACGCCGCTCCGCGGCCAGGCGGGGATCGACGGGGTCTACGCCCAGGTCCAGGGCGAGGTCCTGGCCGGGCTGACGCTCACCGCCGGAGTGCGCCGCGACAGCCACGACACCTTCGGCGACGCCACCCTGGGCCAGCTCGCCGCGGCCTGGTCGTTCAATGAGGGGAACACCGTCCTGCGGGCCAGCTTCGGTCAGGGCTTCAAGGCGCCGACCCTCTATCAGCTCTACAGCGAGTACGGGAACCTGGCCCTGAACGCCGAGGAAGCCGACGGCTGGGACGCCGGGGTCGAGCACCGTTTCGCCGACCGCTTCAAGGTCTCCGCCACCTGGTTCCAGCGCGAGACCGAGAACCAGATCGACTTCTTCTCCTGCACGGTGAGCATTACGAATCCGCTCTGCCGGCGTAACGGCATCCCCCGTTTCGGCTTCTACGCCAACACCGCCCGCACCAAGGCCCACGGCGTGGAACTGGAAGGCTCGGCCGATCTCGGTCCGCTGACGGTCTCGGCCAACTACACCTGGACCGAGACCGAGAACACCTCGCCGGGCAATGCGAACCGCGGCAAGCAGCTCGCCCGCCGTCCCGAGCATCAGGCCAATATCCAGGTGACCTACACCTGGGCCAATGACGCGGCCCTGACCGGCGCCATCCGCCATGTGGGCGACAGTTTCGACAACGCGGGGAACAGCTATGTCCTGCAGGGCCACACCCTGCTGGACCTGCGCGCTTCGTGGCCGGTGACCGACGCCGTCGAGGTCCACGGTCGGGTCGAGAACGTCCTCGACGAGGACTACGAGACCACCCGCAACTACAGCTCGCCCGCCAGGGCGGCCTATGTCGGGGTCCGCGCCAAGTTCTGATCCGGCCCTTTCCCAATCGGCGGACCAGGCTCACGCTTGGTCCGCCGCCGACCCCTCGCGACGGGAGACCCCATGACCGAAGACGCCAGGAACGTCGCCCACCGCGAGGCCATGAAGGCGCTGAAGGCGCAGCGCGAGGCGTTGATGGCCACCAAGACCGACCAGGCGCCGGGCCTGCTGCTGGTCCACACTGGTGACGGCAAGGGCAAGTCCACCGCCGCTTTCGGGATGGTCGCGCGCGCCCTGGGCTGGGGCCAGAAGGTGGGGGTGGTGCAGTTCATCAAGGGCAAGTGGGTCACCGGCGAACGCGAGTTCTTCAAGCGTTTCCCCGATGAGGTCCGCTTCGAGGTGATGGGCGAGGGGTTCACCTGGGACACCCAGGACCGCGCTCGCGATGTTGCGGCGGCGCAGGCCGCTTGGACCGTCTCGCTGGAGATGCTGGCCGATCCGGGGCTGGACCTCGTGCTGTTCGACGAGCTCAACATCGCCCTGCGCTACGACTATCTCGACATCGACCAGGTGGTCGCCGACCTGGAGGCCCGGCCGCGCGACAAGCACGTGGTGGTCACCGGACGCAACGCCAAGCCGCAGCTCCTGGCCATCGCCGACCTCGTCACCGAGATGACCCTGGTCAAGCATCCCTTCGACCAGGGGATCAAGGCGCAGCGGGGGATCGACTTTTGAGCTGGATGCTGACCCGCAGGTCGGCCCTGGCCGCCGGGGCGGCCGTCCCGCTGGGCGGCGCCGCCAGGGCCGGACCGCGCCGCATCGTCTCGCTCAATCCCTGCCTGGACGCGATCCTGGTCCACGTGGCCGACCGAGGCCAGATCGTGGCGCTGAGCCACTACTCCCGCGAGCCCAGCAGCTCCAGCATCGGCGCGCTGGGCGCCGCCTTTCCCTTCACCTACGGGACGGCCGAGGAGGTGCTCGCCCTGGCGCCCGACCTGGTGCTGGCCTCCCGGTTCACGCCGCCGGCGACCCGCGACGCATTTCGGCGTCTGGGGATCCCCGCCCAGTTCTTCGACCTGAACGAGACGGTGGCCTCCAGCCTGGCCCAGGTGCGCCATGTCGCGGGCCTCGTCCACCGCCCCGAGCGAGGCGAGGTCCTGGTCGCCCGGATCAAGGCGGCCCTGGCCGCCGCCGCGCCGCCGCCGGGCATCCCGGTGCTGACCGCCCTGGTCTTCCAGGCCGGTGGCTTCGCCTCGGCGCGGGGCACCCTGATTGACGAGATGATGCGCCGCACGGGCTTTGCGAACGCGGCCACCCGCTACGGCCTGGAGCGCACCGGCGCCGTGCCGCTGGAAAACCTGGTCGCCGATCCGCCGGACGTCCTGCTGGCGGGACGCGTCAAGCCCGGCGCCCCCACCTGGTCCGACCGGGTGATCGGCCACCCGGCGCTGGCGCGCGTCGCCCACCGCATGCACCGGGCCGACTTTCCTCAGCAGCTCACCTTCTGCGGAGGTCCGACCCTGATCCGCACCGCCGCCTTCCTGGCCAAGGCGCGCGGCGAGGCGTTGGCGGCCCGCGCCGCGAGCGGCCGCGCATGAACCGCCGTACCGTCACCCTCGCGGCCCTCGTCGCCCTCACCGTCGCGCTGGCCCTGGTCAGCATGGCCGCGGGCCGGCTCTGGGTTCCGCTCGCGGACTGGGCCGACGCCGCCAACCCCCGCTCGGTGATCATCCTGGAGCTGCGCCTGCCGCGCACTCTGCTCTGCATCGCCATCGGGGCGGCGCTGGGCATGTCGGGGGCGGCCATGCAGGGCTACACCCGCAATCCCCTGGCCGATCCCGGCGCGCTCGGCGTCTCGTCGATGGCGGCGCTGGGGGCGGTGTTGACCCTCTACCTCGGCGCCGGCGCCTCCCAGCCCTGGGTGATCGCCGCGGCTGCCATGACCGGCGCCCTGATCGCCGTCTTCCTGCTGCTGGCCCTGTCGGGCCAGGCCTCCAGCATCGTCACCTTCCTGCTGGCCGGGGTGATCCTGCAGACCGTGGCCGGCGCCGGGGTGGCGCTGGCCCTGAGCCTCGCCCCCAACCCCTGGGCGGTGAACGAGATCGTCAACTGGCTGATGGGGTCGCTGGCCGACCGCAGCCTCGACGACGTGCGCATGGCCGCGCCGCTGATCGCCGTCGGCTGCGGCCTGCTGTTGCTCATCGGCCGGGGCCTGGACGCCCTCACGCTTGGCGAGACCGGCGCGCGGTCCCTTGGGATCAACATGACCGCCACCCGCTGGCTGCTGGCCGTGGGAGTGGCGCTCACCGCCGGCGCCAGCGTCGCGGTCACCGGGGTGATCGGCTTCGTCGGGCTGATCGTGCCCCACCTGCTGCGGCCCCTGGTCGGCGCGCGGCCGGGCGGGCTGCTGATCCCCAGCGCGATCGGCGGCGCGGTCCTGACCCTGGCCGCCGACATCGCCGTGCGCCTGACCCCGGCGGCCAGCGAGGTGAAGCTGGGCGTGGCCATGGCGGTGCTGGGCGGGCCGTTCTTCTTCGCCCTGCTGCTGTCGCTGCGAAAGAGGATCGCATGAGCACGCTCAGCGCCCATGAGGTCCGCGTCCGCCTGGGCGGCAAGCTGGTCGTCGATGACGTGACCGCCACCTTCCAAGCGGGCGCCGTCACCGCCATCCTCGGCCCCAACGGCGCGGGCAAGTCGACCCTGCTGGCCTGCCTGGCGGGCCTGCGCAGGCCCCAGTCCGGCCAGGTCCGCCTGGACGAGATCGACGTGCTCTCCATGCCGCCGCGCGCGCGTGCCCGGCGCATCGGCTTCATCCCCCAGACCCCGGAGATCGCCTGGGCGGTGGAGGCGCGGATCCTGGTGGGTCTCGGCCGCACCCCCTTCATCGGCTCCAGCGGTCTGTCGCGGGAGGACGCCCAGGCCATCGACCGGGCCATGGCCGCCGCCGGGGTCGAGTCCCTGGCCGAGCGCGACGTCACGACCCTCTCAGGCGGCGAGCGGGGCCGCGTGCTGATCGCCCGCGCCCTGGCCGGCGAACCGGAATGGCTGCTGGCCGACGAACCGCTCACCGGTCTCGATCCCGGCCACCAGCTCGACGCCGGCGCCTTGTTCCGCAGCCTCGCCCACGACCAGGGCCGGGGCGTGGTCCTGACCCTGCACGACCTCTCCCTGGCCGCGCGCATCGCCGACCGGATCGTGGTCATGGCGGCCGGAGAGATTCTCGCCGACGGAGCGCCGGAGACGGCGCTCTCGCCCGACGTTCTCGCCGCCGCCTACGGCATCGAGGCCCGCTACGTGACCGGCGCCTCGGGTCCGCTGATCGAGATCGTCGGGCGCGGCGGCTGATGGCCGCCCTGATGATCCAGGGCTGCGGCTCGGACGTGGGCAAGTCGGTGCTGGTCGCCGGCCTCTGCCGCCTGTTCGCCAATCGTGGCCTGACCGTGCGCCCCTTCAAGCCGCAGAACATGTCCAACAACGCCGCGGTGACCGCCGACGGCGGTGAGATCGGCCGCGCCCAGGCCCTGCAGGCCATGGCCTGCCGCACGCCCGCCACCGTCCACATGAACCCGGTGCTGCTGAAGCCCCAGAGCGACGTCGGCGCCCAGCTCGTCGTGCGCGGCAAGATGGCGGGAACTTGGGCCGCGCGCGCCTATCAGGGCCGCAAGGTCGAGCTGTTGGGCGTGGTGCTCGAGAGCTTCCGCCTGCTGGAAGCCGAGTGCGACCTGGTGATCGTCGAGGGCGCCGGCAGCCCGGCCGAGACCAACCTGCGGTCCGGCGACATCGCCAATATGGGGTTCGCCCGCGCCGCCCAGGTCCCCGTCGTCCTGGTCGGCGACATCGACCGCGGCCACGTGATCGCCGCGCTGGTCGGCGCCCATGCCGTCCTCGATCCCGAGGACCGCGACATGATCGCGGGCTTCCTGATCAACAAGTTCCGCGGCGATCCCAGCCTGTTCGACGACGGCCGGGCCGAGATCGTGCGCCGCACGGGCTGGGCCGACTGCGGCATGGCCCCCTGGCTCGCCGCCGCCCGGCGGCTGCCCGCCGAGGACGCCGTGGTGCTGGACCGCGTGAGCGCGGGCGAGCGGCGGCGGGTGAAGATCGTCGCCCCCATGCTCTCGCGCATCGCCAATTTCGACGAGTTCGATCCCCTGCGCACCGAGCCCGAGGTGGACTTCGCCTTCGTGCCCCCGGGGACGCCGCTGCCGGGCGACGCCGACCTGGTGATCCTGCCGGGGACCAAGGCGACCTTGGCCGACCTCGCCTTCCTGCGCGCTCAGGGCTGGGACATCGACCTCGCCGCCCACGTCCGGCGGGGCGGGAGGGTGCTGGGGGTCTGCGGCGGCTTCCAGATGCTGGGCCGCTCGGTGGCCGACCCCCTGGGCGTCGAGGGCCCGCCCGGCGAGGCGCGGGGCCTCGCCCTGCTCGACGTGGCGACCACCCTGACCGGCGACAAGGTGCTGGCCCCGACCGCTGGGAGCCTCACCGCGGGCGGCCGGTTCGAGGGCTACGAGATCCACGTCGGCCGCACGGAGGGTCCCGACCTCGCCCGCCCGATGCTGGTCCGCGACGATGGGACGACCGACGGCGCGATCTCCGCCGACGGCCGGGTCATGGGCGCCTATGTCCACGGCCTGTTCGGCCTGGGCGCGGCGCGGACGGCCCTGCTGGCGCCGCTGGGCGCGGCGTCGGACGGCGTCGACGAAGTCGCCCGCGTCGACGCCGCCCTCGACGAGATCGCCCTGGCCCTGGAACAGGCTTTCGACATCGCGCGGCTGGCGGCCATGGCTGGCCTCGAGACCTTCCCGCACCGCGACTGATCGCCGCGAAGATTCGCGTGAGGCGCGAGTTATTCAACCTGGGCCATATAAAAATCACGAGTTCGCCGCCAATTCCTGCGACAACTGTCAACTCGGCGACGGACGCGCGCCGTTGAAGGCGTATTACTAGACCTGCTTTCAAACGCTGGGGGGCTTTGACCGCAATGACCGACGAACACGGCGATGCGAGGACGGCGTCCGAACTTCGCCATCGGATGGCCAACACCTTCCAGTTGATGGCCGCCCTGGCCCGCATGCGGGGGCAGAAGGCCGGCGACCCGGAGGCCAAGCGCCAGCTCACCTGGATGGCCGACGCCATCGGCTCGCTGGGCGCGCTCGAGCGCCACCGGCTGGAGTCGGGGGTCGATTTCGCCGCATATCTCGCCGACATGACCCCGGTCTGGCAGCGCCGGCAGGGCGCGCGTCCCGCCGAGGTGCGGCTGGCCTGCGAGCCCGTTCAGGTCACCGACCAGGCCGCCTCGACCCTCGCCCTGATCGCCCAGGAGTTGGTCTCGAACGCCATGACCCATGGCTATCCGGACGGGCGGGTGGGGGTGGTCAAGGTCGGGCTTCGCCGCCTGGCCGACGATCGCTACGAACTCACCGTGGTGGACGACGGCCAGGGGTTCGATCCCACATCGCCCGGCGCCCGCGAGCGGTTCGGCCTGTGGTTCGTGCGCAGCCTGGCCGCGCAGGTCCGGGGTGAGTTCAGCCTGGAATGCCAGGACGGCGTCGCCGCCCGGCTGGTCTTCTCGCTCTAGTTTCGGGTCCGCTCGACGGCATGGTGCTGCGGCAGCAGCCGCTCATAGTTGCGCCGCACCACGTCGTAGCACTCGCAGGACACCGCCTCGAGGCCTTCGCGGCTGATGATATCCACAACCCCACGGCGATAACGGATATAGCCCTTTTCCTGCAAGGTCCTGGCGACGGCGGTCACGGTGGTCCGCTGCACCCCCAGCATGTCGGCCAGGAACTCCTGGGTCAGGGCGACGGTGTCGGTGGCGATGCGGTCGTGGCAGGTCAGCAGCCAGCGGCAGAACCGGGCCTCGACCGAATGCAGGGCGTTGCAGGCCACCGACTGCACGGCGTGGCCGAACAGGGCCTCAGTGTGCATGTCGACCATCTCACGGATCTTGGCGCTCTTCTCCCAGGCCTCGTGGAGCTGGCCGGCCCCGATGCGGGCGGCCCGCGTCGGGGTCTGAACGATGGCGCGCGACAGCGACTGGCGCGGCGCGACCGCGCCCATCAGGCCGAGCGCCCCCTCGCGCCCGATCGTGGCGCTTTCGATGGCCGCGCCGTTCTCCATCAAGGTCATCAGCGAGATGACCCCGTCATGCGGGAAATACACCGTGTCGACCCGGTCCCCCGGCTCGTACAGCAGCCGCCCGCGTTCCAGGTCCACATGCGTAAGATGCGGCGCCACCAGCCTGTAGTCTTCGGGCGGCAGGGCTGAGAGCAAGCGATTTTGCACCGAGATCAGGGGCCTTTGCATCGGGGAATCAGAACGCAGCCGTATAGCTTCGGTTACAAGTTATCGATGACGTCGCTCCAAGACTGTCGAGAACTCGACACAAGTCCAATGTGAGCTTTGTAAACGCAGAATTGGCTCCCTCAAGAGGAGGAAAGATCTTGTCCGTGGTCACGGCGTGGGGGTATGTCGGCAAGTCGACGCAAGTATATCTTTGGCGCACAAGTCGGCGTCGTCAGAATCCGCCGCTGATCTTGCGGCGCTGATCTCTTGACTTCGAGCGCGACGATGCGCCGCAGAATGGTCTTATTTGGAGGCCGGCGACGGCCCCGCGGGCCTGCCGTCAGTGGAAGTGCAGGTTGGTCCGGCCGCCCAGGTGCGGTTCGTGGCGGGTGGCGTTGGCCATGGCGATCTCCCAGGCGAACTTCACCGGCCCGCCCTGCGAGATCCAGACGTCGGCGTCCTCGCACTCCATGCGCAGCAGGGTGAGCTTCGGATCCGCCCGGCCTTGCGGGTACCAGGCGGCCACCACCGCGTTCCAGTATTTGTCGATCCGCGCCTGGTCATGCTGCAGGGTCAGCTGGCCGCAGATGCAGGCCTGCACGTCGCGCTGCTGGAAGACGAACATGGCCTTGTGGCCGGCGCCGACGTGCTGGGCCAGATCGCTGTCGGACTTCGTGAAGAACCAGATCTGCTCGCCCTCGCGCTCGACGAAGGCGGTCATGGGCTGGGTGTGATGGGCCAACCGGCCGACGACGCCCAGCATTCCGACCGGATGGCGCTCGATTTCTTCCCAAAGCCGCCGTTCAACGGCGACCCGGTCACTCATGTCGATGCTCATGACAGCTCCTGGGTTGAGGCTCCGCTATAACCTCAACCCGTGAAGCGGCCTGGAGTTCCGAGCTGCGCCGTAGACCTAGTTCCGGGGCGTGATGAAGGCCGATGAGACCCAGCCGCGGTTGCCGTTCTCGTCGTCGACTTCCCACCAGATTCCGTTTTTCTGGCCGGTGGGATAGACGAGCTCGCCCACGGCGAACGACCGGACGGCCGCAGCCTGCGGCGAGGCGGTCTTGCGCAGGACCACGGTGGACTTGGCGGTGTAGGCCTGGATGCCGGCGTTGGCCGAGGCCTGGACCCCGGTGGGCACCTGGCCAGCCTGCATGTAGCGGACCAGATCGATGAAGGCGTTGAAATAGGCCGCGGTGATCACCTTGCCGATGTCAGTGTTGGCGTAGCCGCCGCCGGCCGCCGCGCCGAAGCCGGTGGTGCCGAAGGCGCTGCCGCCGCCGCCGAAGGAGATGTCGGTCTTCTTGGCCACGCCCTCGGCGACATAGAGTTGCTCGGTGGTCCGGGCGTCCACCAGGGTGATCAGCGCCTGGGCCTCGGCCTTCTTGGTGCGCAGGCCGCCGGCCAGGGCGCCGAAGCCGCCGGGCAGCAGGGAGCCCGCGATGGCTCCGATCGCCGCGCCGCCGGTGTTGGAGTCAGAGTTGGCGATGTCGGGGATGATGAAATAGTCGGCCGAGGCCACCTGGCCCTTGCCGATGTTCGAGCCGCGGCGCAGGTCGCCCGAGGCGCCCAGCTGGGCTTCCTGGGTGCGCATCTGCAGGCCGCCGGCGCGGTCGACGATCCGCAGGCAGCCCGAGCGGGCCGCGAACAGCTTCAGCAGAGCTTCCGGATTGGAGAGCCCCAGCTCGGTCCACCAGCGGTTGGCCGGCTCCTGCACCGCCGCGGTGCCCAGCGGGCGGTCGCACTTGGGCAACTCGGGCGTCGCCGCGTTCTTCGGCGGCTTCTTGTCCATGCCGAACTGGGCGCTCGCCGGGGTCGAGACGGCGAGCGCGGCGACGAGGCTCATGGCCAAGGTGGTCGTAAAGGTCTTGCGCATAATGCCCCTCCTGGATTCTTGGGTTGGTGAGAGCCTAGGCCTCCAGGTAACGGCGATCAATCGGTAGAGCTGGGGCGAACGCACGTATTGTCGTGGCCGACTTAGGTATACCGCGTGCTCAGCCGCCGCCCGCCTAAGACATGTTGAGCGCCAGCCAGTCCTCCAGCGCGCGCATGGCCCGCGTCGGCTCCTTCGACTTCAGCCAGCTCAACCAGTAGTGGCCGGAACCGGACTCCAGGGAGAACGGCTGGGCGAGCCGTCCGGCGGCCAGGTCGCGCTCGAACATCGAGGCGGGAGCAAGCGCCACGCCCAGCCCCTGGGCGGCGGCCTCGGCCATGACGAAGGAGGAGTCGAACAGCGGCCCCCGCAGGGGCGGGCAGGGCAGGCCGGCGGCGGCGAACCAGGCCGGCCAGTCGTCGGCGCGGTACGAGCGCAGCAGGATCTCGCCCGCCAGCGACGCCGGCCCCACCAGCCGCTGGGCCACTGCGGGCGCGCACAGGGGGGTCAGGGGCGCCGCCGCCAGCCGCACGGCCTGCGTCCCGTGCCAGGCGCCGTCGCCGAACCGGATGGCGCAGTCCAGGCCCTCGCCCGCCAGGTCGACGCGGTTGTTGTTGGTGGCGATGCGCAGGTCCACGAAGGGATGGGCCTCGTGGAACGCCCCCAGCCGAGGCAGCAGCCAACCCACCGCGAAGGTGCCCACCACCCCCACGGTCAACACCTCGCGCACCCGTCCGGCCTCGAACCGCGCCATCACCTCGCCGACCCGGTCGAAGGAGTCGCGCAGCACGGGCAGCAGGAACAGGCCCTCGTCGGTCAGGGCCAGGCCTCGCGGCAGGCGGCGGAACAGCGTCACCCCCAGCCGCGCCTCCAGCCCCTTCACCTGGTGGCTGACCGCGGCCTGGGTGACCGAGAGCTCCAGCCCCGCCCGCGTGAAGCTCAGGTGCCGGGCCGAGGTCTCGAAGGCGCGCAGGGCGTTGAGGGGCAGGTGGCCGCGCGACATGGCTCTGACTCCCAAAATTTTCTAGGGTCAGCGCCGATCTAACATCGTTTGCGCATCGGCGCGCCGGCTTTCAATCTGCCCCTGTCAGACAGGGAGCGATCGGGCATGAGACGTCGAGACTTCACCTTCGCCCTGGCGGGCGCGGCGGCGGCATGGCCCGCCCTGGCGCGCGCCCAGGCAAGATTCACTAAGGAATTCGAGACCCTGGAGGCGCACAGCAAGGGCCGCCTCGGCGTCGCGGTCCTGGACATCCGGACCGGGGGGCGCCTGGCCTGGCGCGGCGACCAGCGGTTTCCCATGTGCAGCACCTTCAAGGCCCTGGCGGCCGCTCAGGTCCTGACACGGGTCGATCAAGGCAAAGACCAGCTAGGGCGGCGCATCGTCTTCCCAGCCGCCGACATCGTCGCCTATTCGCCGGCCACCAAGGACCGGGTCGGCGCGCCCGGCATGACCCTGGAGGCCATCTGCGAGGCGGCGGTCACGCTCAGCGACAACACCGCCGCCAATCTGATGCTGAAGGGGCTTGGCGGCCCCAAGGGCTTCACCGCCTGGTGCAGGTCCATCGGCGATCCGGTCACCCGTCTCGACCGATGGGAGACCGCCATGAGCGAGTCCGCCCCCGGAGATCCGCGCGACACCACCAGCCCCTCGGCCATGGTCGAGACCCTGCGCCGGCTCACCTTGGGCGACGTGCTGACTCCGGCCTCCCGCGCCCGGCTGGTCGGCTGGCTCGTGGCCAATCAGACCGGCGACGCGCGGCTGCGCGCCGGGCTCCCCAAGACCTGGAAGGTGGGCGACAAGACCGGCTCCGGCGGCCACGGCACCACCAACGACATCGCTGTCCTCTGGCCCCCGAACCGCCCCCCCATCCTGGTGGCCGCCTATCTGACCGGAGCCAAGACCAGCGCCGACGCGCGCAACGCCGTGCTGGCCGAGGTCGGACGTATCGTCACGCGGATGGTCTAGGCTGGCGCGGCGAGCCCCCTCCGTCACGTCGCCGAAGGGGGCGACGCGCCACCGTGATGAGCGCCGGCTCGCTCTTGCGAGCCGGATGCGATCGACAACGATTTGTCGATCGCCGCGAAGAACGCCCTTCGCCTCGCGAAGGGCGGGGCCCCAAATCGCGCTGCGCGCTGGGGGAGGATCTGACGGCTCCTAGATGCTCCCCTTCTGGGGGAGCTGTCAGCGAAGCTGACTGAGGGGGACTTTGACTCTTTCAAGCTTGTCGGAGACCCGCGACGCCTTGGGGTCTTCCGCTCAAGGCTGGGGATGGTCATGATGGCGGCATTCAAAGACGCCGACTTCGATTCCAATCCCTATTCAGAGACGATATTTTCAATGACCGAGATCGTGGTGCCCCGCCAATTCCGCGGGCCTCCCTTCACTGCCAATGGCGGATACATCTGCGGCGTGCTGTCGAACGCCGTCGGCGGACGCGGCGCGGCCATGCTGCGCGCCGGTGTGCCGCTTGATGTGACCGTCACCCTGTCGCCCGGCGAGGACGGCGGCGTGATCCTGTCCAACGCCGAGGGCGCCCTGCTGGGCACGGCCCGCCCGGCCTCGGACGACGCCATCCCCCCCACGCCTCCGGCGCCGCCCGGGATCGAGGAGGCGAGAACCGCTCAGGCGGCCTCGCCCTTCGCCCAACGTTCCCTGCACCGCGGCTGCTTCTCCTGCTGCGTCGAACGCGAGGACGGCGAGGGCCTGGGGGTCCATGTGGGCCAGCTCGAGGGTGCGCCCGCCGGACATTGCGCGGGCCTCTGGACTCCACACGCCAACTTCGCCGACGCCGACGGGACAGTCCCCGACGAGATAACCTGGGGTGCGCTCGACTGCTCGGGCTCCATGGCCTGGTGGATCAGGACCGGCGCGCCGGTCGGCCTGCTCGGCACCATGGCCGGCGAAGTCCTGAAGAAGCCCCGCGCCGGCGAGACCTATGTGGTGGTCGCCTGGACCCGCGAGGTCGAAGGCCGCAAGCATTTCGCCGGCGTCGCCCTGTTCGACGCGGCGGGCGAGGTCATGGCCCGCTCCGGCCAGATCTGGATCGGCCGCCCCCCCACCGCCCCGCCGCCCCGCCCGCTAGAGACGACTGCGGGGGCCTAGGCGCCCGCGCAGGCGCAGCCTCTCCTCTCTCCACCCGAAAGGCGGGGAGAGAGGAGATTTGGCGGCAGGGCGGGCGGCCGTCGCCTCAGCGTCCCGGGAACCCGGCGAAGGTGGCTATGCCTTCGGGGATCATGTGGAAGCTCTGGGCGTCGGCGGTCCAGATCGCCGCCTGCGGCCCCTGGTACTGCCCCGGATCGTCCAGGGTGCCGACCTTCAGGATCACCATGCTGTCGTCGCGTGGCGTGCGGGTGACGATGTGGGTGCCGCAGGTGGCGCAGAACTCCCGCGTGGCGGGCGCCTCCAGGTCGGCGCGGGCGAACCTGGCTGGCTCGCCCTTCACATAGCGGAAGTCCGCCGAGGGCATGACCACGAACAGGTTCTCGGCCCCGCCGGTGATGTACTGGCACTCGCGGCAATGGCACTGGCCCTTGAACCGCGGCTCGCCGCCGGCCTCGTAGCGCAAGGCCCCGCAATAGCATCCGCCGGTCATGCTCATGACGCATCCTCCCTTTTTCGGCGGCGATGCCACCCCGGCCGCCGGTTCAAGTCAAGGCGCCCGCTCAGGCCCCGCAGGCCGCGGCGCGGCGCAGCAGGATCGCCCGCGGCGTCGGGGTGCAAGGCGGCTCAGTGCTGCATGCGCTCGCGCAGGGTCTGCTCCTGGGCGGCCAGTTCGGGGGTGAAGGCCTCGCCCAAGTCCGACTCGTCCATCAGCTTGCGGATGTCCAAGGCGCCCACGGGCTCGAAAAAAGATTCCCGGAGCCTATTCGACCGCGCGACGGGCGCTGGCCTCGACCTGGGCGCGGGGCATCAGCCGGGCGGTGGAGCTGCCCTTGGCCAGCACCTCGCCCGCGGCGTTCAGCAGGCGCCCTTCCAGGAACGCCGTCGAACGCCCGCGCCGCTCCACCCAGCCCTCGGCGATCACCAGGCCGGGGCGCGCCGGGGCGAAGAAGCTGACCTTCAACTCCAGCGACATCGGCGTCATGTCGGCGTCCTGGCCCACGGTGGCCTGGGCCATGGCCGCGTCGATCCAGCCGCAGACGAAGCCGCCCTGGGCCACGCCGCCCGAATGGCACATGTGCGGCGCGACCAGGTATTCGATCACCGCCCGACCGGGCTCCATCGACACCACCCTCTGCTGACCGAGGGCGGCGTGGAGGTCGGCGGGCGAGGCGAATGCGGTCATGGGCGGGGTCTCCGAAAGGGCGGGCCTAGGCTTTCTTCACGAACTCGGTCTTCAGCACCAGGTCGCGGATCTTCTCGACCCGGGCCTCGATCTCGCCCTCGTCGCCGGTCAGGCGGATGTTCTTGACCAGGGTCCCGCGCTTCAGGGTCACTGAGGTCCCCTTCACCTTCAGGTCCTTGATCAGGGTGACGGAGTCGCCGTCGGCGAGGATCGTCCCGTTGCTGTCCCTGACGTCCATGTCGCGCGCTCCTGGTTCGCTTCGGCTTTAGGGCGTGCGCCCGGGCGTCACAAGCTCTTCACCGCCCGGGATTTCCGCGTCAGGATGTCCCAGGGGAGGCGCGCATGGGCCAGAACAAGACCCAGCCCACTCAGGCCGACGTCGAGGCCTTCCTGGGCGCCGTCGCTCCGCCGGCCCGCCAGGCCGAGGCCCGCGCCGTCTGCGAGATCATGGCCCTCGTCAGCGAGGAATTCGTCGCCGAGTCCCTCGCCCACATGCGCCGGGCCTATCCCTAGTCCAGCTTCAGCACCCGCGCGGCGTTGGCGCCCATCCACTTGGCCCGCACGCTGTCCTTTAGCGGCAGTTCGTCGGTCTCGGACACCAGCTGGGCCAGGGGGATCATGTGGGTGCCCCAGCCGGAGCCGAAGATCACCTTGTCCTGCAGGTTGCGGGCTCCGTAGTAGAGCAGGGCCTCATAGCCCGCGCCCGGCGCCAGCATGTGCTTCACCCGCCGGCAGGCGAAGTCGACATAGATGTTCTGGTGGCGTGAGGCGATGGCGCAGGTCTCCGCCACCCAGGGCCAGCCCGACAGCCCCGCGATGATCCGCAGCGTCGGGAAGCGCACCGCCACCTCGTCCAGGTATTTCGGGTGGGCGAAGTCATAGGGCCGGTCCGACAACAGGTGCAGGCCCACGGTGATCCGCACCGGGATGTCCAGCTCCACGCACTTGGCCAGGAACGGCCAGTAGGCGGGATCGTTGATGTAGCGCCCCTCGCGGTAGGACGAGACCTCGAAGCCCCGGCAGCCCAGCTCGCGCACCCCGTGCTCCAGGGCTGCGACGCCGGCCTCGCCCTCGTCGCCCCAGATGCGGAACCAGGGGATCAGGCGGTCGGGATACTCGGCGGCGAACTTCGCCACGTCGGCGTTGCTCGCCCGGCGGCCCGCATTGCCGATGCAGGCCCGCGCCACTCCGGCCTTGTCCAGCATGGCGATGACCTGCGCGTGGCTCATGGCGCGCGCCATGTCGACCTCGCACAGCTTCAGCGCCAGGGCCGTCAGGCCCACGGTCGCCTTGGCCTCGTTGAATTCTTCCAGGCTCATGCCGATCTGGGCCGCCCAGCCGGGCGCCATCTGCTGGGCGTAGCCTTCCTTGTCGAAGCCGCGGCCGGACTCGATCAGCCGTACCGTGTCCTCGACGGCCTCCTTGGTGGGGGTGTCGCACTCGAAGTCGATAATCATCATTGGGGCTATCCGTGGAACGTCAAAGCCCCACCATAGCCGCCAGCCGCGCGAGGGTCAGGCGCTCTTGCGCCGGTGAGCGTCAACGAAAACGCCGCCGGCCCGCGAGGGCCGACGGCGCAACGGTGAACCCGAGGATTAGGTCAGGCGCGTCCCGACCGTCCGCCCGGCTTAACCATGTGTCAAATGGACTCGCTCCGCGCGGTAGGGGTGCGACAGCCTCAGGTGGCGCCCCCCGCCAGCCGCCGCGCCAGGGCGGCGACCTCGCCGCCGAACAGGCGGTCGGCCAGGGCCTGGATCTCGGCGTCCACATAGGCCTCGCGGGTCACCAGCGGCCGGTAGAGCTGGCGGCCGTCCTGGCGCTCGGAGGCCACCAGGTTCTTGCGCATCAACCGCCCCAGCAGGGTCTTGATCGTCGCGTCGGCCCAGGGCTGGGCGGCCTTCACCTCGGCGATCAGGGCGGCGAAGGACATCGGCCCCCGCCGCCACAGCGGATCGAGCACCCAGCTCTCGGCCTCGGTGATGTGAAGCGAGGGCGTCAGGACCGCAGCACCGCGCGGTCGATGCGCGACTCCACCGCCCAGTTGGCGATCACCGCCACCACCCCCGACAGCAGGCCCAGGAGCAGCATCAGCGCCGCCTCCGCCAGGCCCGGCGCGATGATCGTCAGGGTGGGCGGCACGGGCACGTTGGAGATGCCCAGGAAGCTCAGGAACGCCACATAGGCCGCGCCCAGGCAGCCGATCAGCGGCCCGCCCAGCCGCAGCCCCGACAGGAAGGCCGAGCCCCCCGCAAGGTGCGGCCCCGAGGCGACCTTGCGTGCGCAGACCGCCACGGCCGCGAGGCTGGAGGCGATTAGCACCACCATTACCCCCTGGGCGATCGGACTGGCGTTGGCGAACACCGCGCCCACGGTGAGCGGCGCGGCCTGGGCCATGGCCGGGACGGCCCAAAGCGCGGTGCAGATCGCGGCGGATACGAAGAGGCGGTGCGTGACGGCCATCAAGGGTCCCTTCAAGATTACGAACGTAGTCGTACAAGACTACGTTCGTAATCTATAGAGTCAAGAGCCGCCCGGCGGCCGATAGGCTTTGGGCGTCAGCCGCCCGATCCAGCCTTCGAGCCGGGCGACCTCTTCCTTGGTCTGCTTGAAAGTCTCGGGCCGGACATCCATCACCAGATTATCCACCTCGAACTCCAGCCAGTCCCGCTGGTCGGCCTTGGCGGCGATGTACATGTCCAGGAACTCTTCCTGCCGCTTCAGCCAGCCATAGACCTGCTTGGACGAGGGCATGTCCGGGTCCTTGACGATGGCGCTCACCGCCTCGCCGGCCGCCACCCGCTCGCAGAACCGCTCCGCCCAGGCCCGGTCATAGGTGCTCTTCGCGCCCGCCACCCAATGGCGGCGCAGCCCCAGCCTGATCTCGTGGGGAATGCGCCAGGCGTCGGCCACGTGCTTGCCCCGCCGGTTCGACACCCTGCCCTCGGCCAGGTCGGCGCGGATCCGATCGTACATCGCCGCGAATTCCGGCTGCACCTTCCGCCAGTGGAAGATGGTGGCGTAGGACGGCATGGCCGGATCGGCGGCGATGGAGGCGATGGTCTCGCCCACCTCCATCCGCGCGCAGATCACCTCGCCGATCTCGCGCCGATACTGCGAGTCCTTGTGGCCCCCGGTGTGGTCCATCGGCGGCACATACCGCTCGCGCGGGGGTATCCAGCGGTTGGCGAAGTCGTATCCGGTCACACCTCGAAGCTTAGCCGCAAACGGCCGACCAGGCAAGAACAAAAAGAGAACATATCCCCACAGCCACCCTCATCGGACGCGGACGTCAAACCGCCTCAACCGCGCGCCGCGTAGCCCGCTGTCACCTCGCCCTTATGCGCGGCGAAGGCGGCCAGCACCTCGGCCTTCTCGGCCTTCGGGACCTTGGCGAAGTCCAGGCTACGTCCCAGTTCCGCCGCCACCTCGTCGAACTCGGCGGGCGAGATCCGCAGGTCGCGGTGGGCCTCCTCGAGACCCAGCGGCGTCGCGCCGGGCCTGGTGGGCGTGTACTCGAACGGCCCGCCCGAGACCTTGCAGACCCATAGGGTCCGCATGAATTTCAGCCCGGCCAGCCGGTCCAGGCTCTTGGTGTGCCATTCCCGCAGTTGCGGGTTCTTGGACCCCTTACCGACGACAGGGTTCTTCACCACCGCGTCGCTGAAGTGATCCACCACCGCGGCGATGGCGAAGACACCGCCCAGCCGGTCGTACAGGCTCTTCTCGGGCGCGGCCGGCTTGGGCTGCGCATAGGCCCTGTCCGTCGCCGCCAGCACGGCCGCCGAGGCGGCGGTCAGGGTCAGCGCGACCACGCTTCGTCTTGGGATGGAGGTCGAAAAATCATGCGCCATGGTCATCATCCGGAGGTGCGCCAGGCCGCTTGGCGTAGATCTTCATATGGGAGGCGAGGCGACAGCCCTCGCTCAAGGAAAAGCTCCCCCAGCGATGCGGGGGCGGCCAGGATAGGGAAGGAATGGCCGACGGCGCGGAAGGGTCCGGCCGCTGAAGCGATATTTCGAACCCTCGGACGGAGCGACCTGCCATGCGCCTCCCTGGGACTTCCGGTCCCACCAGGGGGCTTAGCCTTGAACGGGCGTCTACTCAGAACAGATAAGGAACATTGACAGTGTGGTGATACCTCCATTAGCTGCAATGAGGAATGATATGCAATCTTGAAGCGCGAGAGAAACCATGGGTGCTGTGGCGTGGGTGGCGTTCAACGGTCGCTCCAGGGCTGAGGCGATCGAAGCCCTCGGCTATGTCGACACCGGCGCGGAGGCGGAGGTGGACGACGGCCTCGTCTGCGCCGAACTGCCCGGCGGCTGGGTGACGGTTGTCGCGATCGGCAAGCAGGCGGGCGACTTCAGCAGGGCCGAGTTCCTGGCGCCCCTGTCCCGCGAGGGCCCGGTCCTCGCCGTCGATTACTCGACGACGGTCATGTGGTCGATCATTCAGGCCTATGCCGGCGGCGGGCTGGCCTGGTCCGTCGAGCACGACCCCGAAGAGGGGATCGATCACCTCGCCGTGGTGGGCGAGCCGCCGCCGCAATATATCCCCCTGCGCGACCGCCTGCTGGCCGAGCAGGAGGCCGAGGGCGGCGAGGACGCCGGCGTCGATCTGATCTTCGACCTGCCGGCGCTGTTGTCCGAGGCCCTCTGCGGCTACCAGCCCGAGCAAGCCGACGACCAGCCTGCCTTTACGGCCCTGCGTCGTCCGGCCCGCGTCGGCGCCCCCGCCTCGGCGAGGAAGCGTCGCGGCTTGCTGGGCTTCCTCTTCCGCTAGCGCCAGGCCCGCTGGCGAAGGCCGCTCATCCGCCGCCTTGGGCCCCGAAGCCTGGGATGACGGATGCGCCTCCACCTCGCACGGTCCAGCCCCTGCTCGACTGCGCGGGCCCCGGGGTACGGGCTGTGGTGGTCTCCAACGCGTTGGCCCCGACGCCGACCGCCGCGCCTACGCCGCCAGGGTCCACGACCCGGTGGCTCGCGGCGCTGTAGCGATAGAAACGCATCGTCTTGCGGTCCAGCAGTTCGATCCTCCCGCCGACCTCGCACCCATGGCCGGGCCTTAGCTCCACGACAATCGGTCGCTTTCCGAGCAGCACCTGGACGAACATGTTAGCAGCGGTGTCGGACTGGCCGGCGCGGAAGCCCGTGATCTTGCCGTAGACCGTCGTCGCCGGAGCCGTATCCAGCATGAACGGCACTGAGAGCGGTGGCCATCGCGACACCGAGCACCAGGCCGAGCCTCTCCCGATGGAAGACCCACCAGAGGCGCCGCGATCCTGCTTTGGATATCACAACGCCCTCCGAGAACCTGTGGCCCAAGGTCTAGCCTATCTTAGCCCTTCGCCAACGCCCGACGCACCGCCTCCGGCTCCCGCTCGATCACCGTCAGATAGGCCATCATCGCGCTGTCGGCCTGGGTGCGGCCCTGTTCCAGGTCCCGCAGCCGCGCGACATTGATCCGGTAGGCCTGCGCGAAGCGCGTCTGGCTCAGGCCCGTGCGCGCCCGCACCGCCCGCACCCGACGCACGGCCTCCAGCTTCCGCAATTCGTCGGCCGACAGCGGCGGGTTGTCCGAATCGGCCAGAGCGCCGGCCGTGATCTCCGCGTCCGACAGGGCCTCCAGCCGCGCGCGCTCGGCGGCCGTCAGCTCCGGTGGGGTGTTCGGATCAAGAGTGAACCGGGCCATAGCGCCTTGCCTCCGCGGCATTGCAGCGGCGCGCCGAGATGATGCGAATGACGCCGTCCCGCTCCGCATAGACCAGCGCGAACAGCCGTCCTTCGATCACCCCGACCGCCTTGCGTCGAACCTCGCCGTCCTCGGGTTTGGAGGCGTCGAAGTCGACCAGTCGAGGAACACGCGGGCGGCATAGACGATTGGAACACCGTGCTTGGCCAGATTGCTCTGCGCCTTGGCGTCATCCCACTCGAACTGCCGCCCCGAGTTCATGTGGGACTATACGGAATTGCCGTACATTTGTCTGCGGGATCATCGTATGTCACACGGCCTCGGGGCGGTAGGCTTCATTGAGCGCAATTAGTATAGTGTCCCCAAAAATCCCGGTCTCCACCTGATGGACGACCCCGACCCCGACCCCGACGCCGTCCCGCCCGGCTACGACCCCGCGCCGATCTGGGAGGGCCTTGGCCTCGTCGACTTCGCCATCGTCCCCCACTTCGCATCGGCCCACGCGGAGGCCGAAGCCGCCGCTCGGGCTGTGGCTTGGATGACGGAGCAGGGGATCGCGTTCCGCACGCTCAGGGACGGCGAGGCGGTCGTGCGGCGGGGGGATGTGGTTGAAAGCGCAGATGCTGAATGAGTAGTGCGTCGCCAAAACTCAAGCCTCCGATCGCCGATCCGCGCGTGCTTGAATTTTCGTCCGCGCGTCGGCCGCTTGGGAGCCCCGCTAATTAGCGGGATCCATAGGAACTAACTCAGCAGCACGAAGGTCGCCGCCCAGTTGCTTTGAAAGCAAACTTTCAGCTCTAACGTATGACGGAACCAAAGAGCCATGGACAAAAGACGCTGTTTTGCGGTTGAATTCCCTAATGCTGCCGTCTGGCATCTTCCACTTATTTTTCTGAAAGACGCGGATATACATAGGGCCCGTTATACCAATAAATTGATTGAATAGAACCTTATCAGAACTATTTTGATCTATAACAACGGAATCGACAAACAGGTCGCTAGCGTAGCTTTTGGGGTACGGTTTTAGATAAAACAGCTTCCTAATTCCGCTCGCAACTATGTGCTTCGCGCAATTATGACATGGAAACGTGTTGCAGTATAAGGTAGATCCTCTTATTGAGTGCCCGTTTCTGGCTGCATCCGTAATGGCATTCATTTCAGCATGTATGGTTCGTCCATATTCCAGCGAGTCCATCACTTGGGAATCGCTGATCACGTCATCATTTCGCGAAAATATGTCTTTTAGTAACGCATCGTCGTCTGTTCGATATTTTTCGGAAAGAAGTCCAGCGGTGCGAAAACGAAAGGCTAGGTCAGTGAGGACTTCTCGCTTTCGTCTATCGTTAGTGTCGCCGCCCAGCGCATGTTCGCGACCATCGGGACTATCACCTTCCCAATAAGTTCCACCGAAAGCTTTCGGAACTTCATTACAACCTAACGCCTCCACCTCGTTGTTGGCATTCAAGATTGCCGCGCCCACTTGACGTGACAAATCTGAGGATCGGAGTGCTGCGGTGCTCGCGAGTTGCATTCCGTGTTCATCGGCAGTCGGCGTTACCGAATAGTCGCCGAACAATACCGAGAAGAACCGCGAAAGCTGCTGATCCATGATCGCCTGAGAAGAGGCATCTATGACTACATCAGAGGAGGGAAAAATGTCCCGGACTCTCTGACCATGAGGATTATCTTCCTCCGCATCATCCACTCGTATCAAGTTATGAGCTTCACCTATCCAGGCATCGGCGCGGGGCTTCGCCGGGTGATCATGAGAGATTCGCACCGACAGGGCCTGTGCCCTGCTTTCGACTGGGGCATGACAGGATATTTGAACATAATGCTCGCCGTACAATGACCTGAGCAGGGCGGATTCTTCAGGGCGTTTTAGTTGATTGAGAACAAAGGCGCGGCGGCTGACGGCCGCTGCCTCTAATTTCTCCAATTCACCTTCTTCGCACCCAGCATCAGCAGCCCTTAGGGCCGCGATTCTCGCGACCGCCAGTCTAGCCATTATGTTATCGGAGCTGGTTCGAAGACGAACCTCATTGCATGCTCCAATGAAGGCTTTGTATCGCTCCTCCATCGGCTTACTCGGTATTCCGCTAAAGCTCGATAACTGCTTTAAGGTGTCAGTTATCTTGATCTGGTGGATACTATTGTATCCATACTCACTCAAACATTTGGCAATGGCTTGAGCGACATGAGGAGTTTCGATTCCGATGCGTGCCACAATGCCAACGACTATCTCGGTGTTTCTTGGTTGTATCGCCATGTGGATATCTGCGCCGGAGATGAAACTAGGGGATATGTGTCTCTGATTCGGTAGCGTAAGGTGGCTATCACCCTAGAGGAGGCCATAATGACCAAGCCGAACATGCTTGAAGATGGCTGGCTCAAGAAATCAATCGATGAAGCGACAGTGTTCGCTGATCGAAATAAAGCTTGGGCCGAAACCATTTCTGCGAATTGGCAGGATGATGGTTCGATAGGCGCCGATGAAGCGCCGGAATCTCCCCCCGATAGGGTGCCGCCTTCTAAGAGTTAAACTCGGCCGATCGGTCTCCGGTCGACATTCCTATTCTGTCTTTTGCTCTCCCTGCGGATCGAGCAGGTACTCGACTATTCGAGAAGTGCGCGTGTTCTGCAACTTTTAGTTTTGCTGGGAGCGCCCAACGAAAAACCCCACCGGCTCTCGCCGACGGGGCTCTCCAAGTCTCAGCCGGGAAATTCGGGGACACCATACTTAATTGCCCGCCGCCACTGCCGCGCCAATCCGATCAGCGGGTGTCGCCCATTCCGGTCAGGTGAAGGACGCCCTTGCCCGGAAGCTCCACGCGCAGTTCCAGGGTGCCGCCGGCCGCTTCGACGAACCGGCGCAGCGTCGAAAGGTAGAGGTCGGCTTGGCGCTCCATCTTGAGCACCGAGGGCTGCTTGACTCCCAACGCCTGGGCGATCTGCTCCTGGCTGCGATCGGCCAGTTCGCGAAGGGCCTTCAGGCCCTCCACCTCGCCGGCCAGGACGGTGGCGCGGGCGTCGATCCGCGCTCGGCGGACCTTGGGCAGGCCGGCCATGATTTCGTCGCGCGTGCGGCCCATCTTCAAATCTCCCTCAACGCCTTCAAGTGTTCGGAGAACCGGCTGTCAGCTTTGACGATCAGCCCCTTATAGAACCGCTTCTGCGCGACGCCTGCCTTGTCGCCGGCGATCAGCAGGATCGCCTGCCGCTCAGGGTCGAACGCGAACGCCACCCGCCAGACTCCGTCCGCGGCCTTGAAACGCAGCTCCTTCATGTTGGCGTGCCTTGAACCCGCCAATGTATCGGCGTGCGGCCGACCGAGCCCTGGCCCGTAGGTTTCCAGAAGCGCCATCATCGCCAGAAGCTCGTCCTGGACCTCGACGGGCAAGGCGTCGAACTCCAGGTCGAATTGGTCATGGTTGCGAACGGTCCACGGCACATACGAAATATAGCCTGAAAGCTATGCCGCGTCCATAGGCTGTGAGCTATCTTGCATGATCACGCTAGACGGCCTTGTCGCCATCAGGCTTGTTCCCGAACTGGACCGCCACGATAGCCCACCTCCACAAACGAAAAACCCTCCGGCCTTGCGACCGGAGGGCTCACGTTCTTACCCCGACCCCCGGCAAGCCGGGGGTCGAAGCGAAGCGTCAATATCCCTGGATCTTGGCGTAGCGATCCCGGTGGTAGCTCTGGCTCCCAAACGCCGCTTCGCAGGCGCGGGCGCGCTTGAGGTAGAAGCCCGCGTCGTGGGCGTCGGTCATGCCGATGCCGCCGTGCATCTGGACCATCTCGTTGCTCACCAGGTGGAAGGTGTCGCCCATCTTGGCCTTGGCCAGCGAGACGAGCTCCGGCACGTCAGGGCTGCCGGCGTCGATCGCCTGGAGGGCGGCTTCGACGGCCGAACGCGCCAGTTCCAGGTCGGTGAACATCTTGGCCGCGCGGTGCTGCAGGGCCTGGAAGGAGCCGATCACCTGGCCGAACTGCACGCGGACCTTGAGGTAGTCGAGGGTGACCTCGAAGGCCTGGACCGCGGCGCCCAGCATCTCG
>NZ_JAUYNW010000004.1 GCF_030698145.1 Phenylobacterium sp.
GAGTCGGTCGACGGCGTCTCCCTGAGTCGTGGTTCCAACCCCGATCAGGGAACTGACCATGACCCAAGTCACCTACGAACTCCCCACCGCCAACGGCGCCTTCCGCCAGGCCCGCATCGCCTTCATCCAGGCGGGCTGGCATACCGAAATCGTCGACAACGCCTATCAGGGCTTCATCGCCGAGATCGGCCCGCTCGGCTTCGCCGAGTCCTCCATCGACCGCTTCGAGACCCCTGGCGTCTTCGAGATTCCGCTGCACGCCCAGACCCTGGCCAAGACCGGCCGCTACGCCGCCATCGTCGCCGCCGGCTTCGTGGTCAATGGCGGCATCTACCGCCACGACTTCGTGTCCCAGACGGTGATCTCTGGCCTGATGCAGGTGCAGCTTTCCACCGAGGTGCCTGTGTTTTCCGTGGTGCTGACGCCGCACCACTTCCATGACCACGACGAGCATCGCGCCTTCTTCCGCGAGCACTTCCTGGTCAAGGGCGCCGAGGCCGCCCAGGCCTGCGCCAAGACCTTGCACAGCCTCGCCCGGCTGGCGGCGGCGGCGTGAGGACGAGGATGACGCACGAGACCCTCACCGTCCCGCCCGGTTTCGAGCGGCACTACCGCCAGAGCCCGCTCACCGACCCCTGGGAGCCGCTCTACAGCCGCAAGACGGACGACGCGGTGATCCTGGGCCTGGTGGCCGAGGCGGCCCACACCAACAGCCGCGGCTTCGTCCACGGCGGGCTGATCAGCGCCCTGGCCGACAACGCCATGGGCCTGTCCTGCGGCGTGCGGCTGGGCGGCGGCGCCAGCCTGGTGACCGTGAACCTGACCCTGGACTTCCTGGGAACGGCGCGGGTCGGCCAGTGGCTGGAGTTCGCCACCGTCTTCGTCAAGTCCGGCGGGACACTGTCCTTCGCCCAGGCCTTCGTCACCGCCGACGGCGAACCCTGCGCCCGGGCAAACGCCGTGTTCCGGGTGCTCAAGAAGGCCGTCTAGCCTAGCCGTAGCTCTTCCTCGACGCCGACGGCGTCGAGGAAGTCGCGGTCGTGGCTGACCAACAGCAGGGCGCCATCATAACCGCGCAGGGCCGCCTCCATGGCTGCGATGGAATCCAGATCAAGGTGGTTGGTCGGCTCGTCCAGGATCAGGAGCTGCGGCGGATGTTCCGACATCAGCACGCACGCTAGCGCCGCGCGGAGCCGCTCGCCGCCGCTCAGCGCGCCGACCGTCTTGGCCGCCGCCACGTTGCGGAACAGGAACCGCGCCAGGGCGGCGCGGGCGGCGTTGTCGCTGGCCGGCGGGTTCAGGCGGCGGAAGGCCTCGACCAGGGTTTCCTCGTCGCGCAGCAGGTCTGTGCGCTGGTCCAGCAGCGCCGCGCGGACCCCGGAGGTCACTGAGCCCTGGCTCGGCGAGAGGTCGCCGACCGCCAACTTGATCAGGGTGCTCTTGCCCGAGCCGTTCGGACCGGTGACCGCCAGACGGCGCGGGCCGGTCATCCGGAAGGAGACGCCCGAGAGCAGAGGCGCCCCGCCAGGCCAGGCGAACCCCACCTGCTCGAACGCCAGGACGGTCTTGCCGCCGGCGAGCCCGGAGGGCGGCAGGTCGAAGGCCAGCCGGCGCAGGCGCTCCACTCGGCCCTGGGCCTCGGCGAGATCGGCGCCCGCCTCGGCGGTCTGGTGTTGGGCCAGCAGATTGGCGCGTCCGCCCGAGTTCTCCGCACGCTCGGCCCTGGCGCCGAGGAGGATCTTCGGGGCGTCGCCCTTGGCGGCGGCGCGCTTACCGGCGGCGTCGCGGCGGGCCTTCTTCTCGCGGGCGTTCTGGGCCTCGCGGCCGACCCGAGCCAGGGCCCGCTCGGCCTCGGCCAGGTCGCGGACGGCGGCGGCCTCCTCCTGCGCCTTGCGCGCCTCATAGGCGTCATAGCCGCCGCCATGGACCTTCGCGCCCAGGCTGGAGAGGTCGACGATGCGGTCCATCTGGCGCAGCAGGGCCCGGTCGTGGCTGACGACGATCGCTCCGCCCTTCCAGCCGGCCAGGACCTCGGCGACCAGGGCGCGGGCCTCGGCGTCCAGATTGTTGGTGGGCTCGTCGAGCAGCAGCAGATCAGGCTCTGCGGCCAGCAGGCCGGCCAGGGCCGCGCGGGTCGCCTGCCCGCCGCTGAGCGACGCCGCGGCACGCCGGGGATCGAGCCCCGCCAGCCCCACCTGAGCGAACGCAGCGTCCAGCCGCGCCTCCAGGGTCCAGTCGGCTTCGGCGAAATCCGCCTCGCCTCCGGCCCCCGCCTCGATGCGGGCGAGCCGCGCCAACGCCTCGGAAAGGCCCAGCACCTGCGCGACGCTGGCGTCTCGCGGCGGGGCCACCGCCTGGCGCAGGACCCCGACCCGGCCGCGCACGCTCACCGATCCCGAGGCCGGGGCGAGTTCGCCCAGCATCAGGCCGATCAGGGTGGTCTTGCCGACGCCGTTGCGCCCCACGAGGCCGGTGCGTTCGGCCCCGAAGGCGAGGGTCAGGTTGTCGAAGAGGACGCGGCCGTCAGGGGTTTTGAACGAGAGGCCGTCGAGCGTGACGAAGCTGGGCATGGTCGACCTTGGACAGGGGGGCGTTCGGGACGAAGCGGGTGTCCGGTGCGCGTTCCATGGTCGGGGCCTCCTTCAACAGTCGGGCGGATATAGTCGGTCCTACGAGCCATCGCAATTCGCGGTTTTCGGACACGACGTCCGGCGGGCTCTTGCGGCGGGACGCACGGAGGCGGATTTGAAAGCAAGAGGCGGAGTTCGCCGCGGTTTTCGAAGGCCTATCCCATCGAGCACACGATCGATGGAGCAACCGAGATGCAGATCGCAACCCAATCCGACGAAGGCCGCTGGGCCGCCGTCATCGCCAAGGACCCCGCCGCCGACGGCGCGTTCCTCTACTCCGTGCGCACCACCGGCGTGTTTTGCCGACCCTCCTGCGCCGCCCGCCCCGCCCGGCGCGAGAACGTCGCCTTCCACCTGACCCCCGCCGACGCGCGGGCCGCGGGCTTCCGGGCCTGCAAGCGCTGCCGCCCCGACGAGCCGCCGATGGCGCAGCGTCACGCCGCCATGGTGGGCGAGGCCTGCCGCACGATCGAGGCCGCCGAGGAGGTCCCCAGCCTGGCCGATTTGGCGGGCCTGGCCGGCATGAGCTCCTACCACTTCCACCGGGTGTTCAAGTCGGTGACCGGGGTCACGCCCAAGGCCTATGCCGAGGCCCACCGCACCCAGAAGGTGCGCGCGGCGCTCACCTCCAGCGAGACGGTCACCGAGGCCATCTACGACGCCGGCTTCAACTCCGGCGGCCGCTTCTACGCCAAGTCGGCCCAGGTGCTGGGCATGACGCCCACGCGCTTCCGGGCCGGCGGCGAGGCCGCGACGATCAAGTTCGCCATCGGCCAGTGCTCGCTGGGCGCCATCCTGGTGGCGGCCACCGAGGTCGGGATCTGCGCGATCCTGCTGGGCGACGATCCCGAAGCCCTGGCCCGCGACCTGCAGGACCGTTTCGACCGGGCGGTCCTGGTCGGGGCGGATCCGGAATTCGAGGCCCTGGTCGCCCAGGTCGTGGGCTTCGTCGAGCAGCCGGGGCTGGGCCTCGATCTGCCGCTGGACGTGCGCGGCACCGCCTTCCAGCAGCGCGTCTGGCAGGCCCTGCGCGACATCCCGGCCGGTCAGACCGCGGGCTACTTGGACATCGCCACCAGGATCGGTTCGCCCAAGGCGGTCCGCGCCGTGGCCCAGGCCTGCGCGGCCAACCACATCGCCGTGGCCATCCCCTGCCACCGGGTGGTGCGCACCGACGGGGCGCTGTCGGGCTATCGCTGGGGCGTGGAGCGCAAGCGCGCCCTGCTGGACCGCGAGGCCGCGGCGTGAGCGCGCTTGCCCTCTCCCCGCCGTCGGTCGAGAGCCGCGTCGGCGCCCTCGACTGGCCCACGGCGCTGGCCACCCTGGACGCCCAGGGCAGCGCGGTCCTGCCGGGGCTGCTCAGCCCCGACGAATGCCGCGCGGTGGCGGGGCTCTATGGCCAGGAGGCCGGTTTCCGCAGCCGGGTGGTCATGGGCCGTCACGGCTTCGGGCGCGGGGAGTACCGCTACTTCGCCTATCCCCTGCCAGACCTGGTGGCCGAGCTGCGGACGGCGATCTATCCGCGGCTCACCGGCCTCGCCAACCGCTGGAACGCGGCCATGGGCATCGCGGTGCGCTACCCCGACGATCACGCCGCGTTCCTGGACCGCTGCCGCGCGGCGGGCCAGGCCCGGCCCACGCCCTTGCTGCTGCAGTACGAGGCCGGCGACTACAACTGCCTGCATCAGGACCTCTACGGCGAGCACGTCTTCCCGCTGCAGGTGGCGATCCTGCTCTCGGAGCCCGGCGCGGACTTCACCGGCGGCGAGTTCGTGCTGACCGAGCAGCGCCCGCGGATGCAGTCGCGCGTCGAGGTCGCGCCCCTGCGCCAGGGCGACGCCCTGGTCTTCGCCGTCAACCACCGGCCCGTGCAGGGCACGCGCGGAACCTATCGGGTCAACCTGCGCCACGGCGTCAGCCAAGTGCGCAGCGGCCATCGCCACACGCTCGGCGTCATATTCCACGACGCCCTCTAGACCTTCCGGAGCAAAGCCATGTCCTTCGTCGTCACCGGCCTGCCGGTCGAAGACTTCCGTCCGCTGTTCGGCCTTTCCGACGCAGATCTCACCGCGCGCGGGATCGTGCGCCACACCGCCACCGCCGCCATCGGCTTCCCTTGCCGCATCACCCTGGAGGACGCCCAGGCGGGCGACACGTTGCTGCTGCTGAACTACGAGCACCAGCCCGCCGAGACGCCCTATCGCTCGCGTCACGCCATCTTCGTCAACGAGAGCGCGACGCAGACCCGCCGCGCGGCGAATGAAATCCCCGGATGCCTCGCCGTGCGGCCCCATATCGCGCTGCGGGCCTATGACGAGGCGGGCATGATGACCGCCGCGGAGATCTCGCCGGGCGCGGACCTGGCGCCGGTGATCGAGCGGATGCTCGCCAATCCCCAGGTCGCCTACCTGCATGCCCACAATGCGGGCCGCGGCTGTTTCGCGGCGCGGATTGACCGCGCCTGAGGCTTGCGAACGGTGCTTCGAACACTGAAGGTTCGCCCCGGTCATTTCGGGGAGAAGCGTTGGTGTTCAAGTTTGGTCTTCCGCTCGCGGTCCTGCTGGCGAGCGCCGCGCCGGCGCTCGCCGCCCCCGCAGCTTCGTCGGGCGTCAGCCCCGCCGTCAAGGTCCTGCACGAGAACCTGATCGTACTGGACACTCACTTCGACACCCCGGCCAACGCCGCGGTTCCCGGCTTCGACATCCGCGCCCGCCACGAGGTCTCCGACGGCAGCCAGGTGGACTATCCGCGCATGGTCGAGGGCGGGGTCGACGGCGGATTCTTCGTGATCTTCACGCCCCAGGGCGCAAGGGGTCCGGCGGCCAACGCCGCCAACCGCGACCTGGCCCTGCAGCGGGCCCTGGTGATTCACAAGCTGGTGGCCAGGAATAGCGACCTGTTCGCGCTCGCCACCAAGGCCGAGGACGCCGAGACCATCTCCAAGGCCGGCAAGCGGTTCGCCTATATCAGCATCGAGAACTCCGCGCCGCTGGCCGGCGATCTCACCCTGATGAAGACCTTCTATGACATGGGCGTGCGGATGATGGGGCCCATCCATTTCGCCAACAACGACCTGGGCGACAGCGCCACCGACCCCAAGGGACCCGAGTTCGGCGGGCTCTCCCCGCTGGGCAAGTCGTTCGTCGCCGAGGCCAACCGCCTGGGGGTCTTGCTGGACGCCAGCCATTCCTCCGACCTGGTGCTGGACCAGATGCTGGCCCTCTCCAAGGCTCCGATCATCCTCAGCCACACCGGCGCCAAGGCGATCTACAACCACCCGCGCAACATCGACGACGACCGCCTGCGCGCCCTGGCGGCCAAGGGCGGTGTGATCCAGATCAACGCCTTCACCGGCTACATGATGGACGTGCCCAAGATCCCCGAGCGCGACGCGGCCCTGCTGGAACTCACCAAGGCCTACGGCTCGCCTCGCGACGTGCCGGCCGACAGGCGCGAGGCCTACAAGGCCGCCCGCGCCGCCATCGACGCGAAATATCCCCTGCCCCGCGCCACCCTCAACGACCTGATGAAGCACATCCTGCACGCGGCCAAGGTGGCGGGTAAGGACCACATCGGCATCTCCGGCGACTTCGACGGCGGCGGCGGCATCGAGGGCTTCGACGACGTCTCCGACTTCCCGGCGCTCACCGAGCGGCTGGTCAAGGCGGGCTTCACCAAGGAAGACCTGGCCAAGTTCTGGGGCGGCAACGCGCTCCGCGTGCTCCAGGAAGCCGACCGGCTGAAGGGCTCCTAGGGCGCCATGGAAGACCGCAACCAGATCTTGAGCAGCCTCGACGGCGACTTCGCCGAGGGGGTGACCGCGTTCCTGGAGAAGCGGCCACCCCGCTACGAACGGCGGGAAGGCTAGGCGTTCTGTCCCCTAGGACAGGACGATCAGGACCACGCGGCGATTGGCGGAGCGGCCGGCCTTGTCGGTGTTGGGCGCCACCGGCGCCTCGGCGCCGTAGGAGATGGTGCCGATACGGTTCAGAGCGACGCCCTTCTGGCTCAGATAGCGGCGCACGGCCTCGGCCCGCTGCTCGCCCAGCCGATACGCGCCGGCCTTGGACTCGCTGGCGTCGGTGTGGCCCTGGATCTCCACATAGACATTGCGGTTGTCGGCCTTGAGCTTCTCGACGAAGGCGTCGAGCCGGGCCTGGGCCTCGGGCGACAGGGTCGCCTTGGCGGCCGGGAACTTCAGGCTGTCGTCGGACAACACCATCGAATAGGCGAACTTGCCCTCGGCCAGCTTGCCGGCGGCGTCCGCCCGCTGCAGCGCCTCGCGCGCCGTCGCGTCCACGCCTGCGATCCGCGCATCGTGCGCCGTGACCTTGCTGTCGACGATGGCCACCTGCTCATTGACGAAACCTTTGGTAGCGCAGCCGCCGAGGCTGGCAACACCTAGCAGCATCGCTCCCGCGATGACGATCTTCGAAGCACGCTGGATCATGTCGGTCTCTCCGCCGCGGTTCGAGCGAACCGCAATTGACGTTTAAAGCCCTGGGACGGCGTCGGGTTCCAGACCAACGCCCTGCTGACAACACTGCTGACAAGTTTTGGCGCGCCGACGGGCTAGGACTCCCGGGGAGACCGGGCGATAACCTCGCATGCGACGTTTGTTCGCATAATGTTCCTGTGTTATCGCTGAGTCTCGGAACTACATTAGGCGGGGCCCGCTGAGCGCAGGGGGCGGATTTCGTTTCCGGAAAAACATGGCCGAACAGCTTAACTTCATCCGCGTGCGCGGGGCGCGTGAGCACAATCTGAAAGACGTCAGCGTGGACATTCCGCGCGGCGAACTGGTGGTGCTGACCGGGTTGTCGGGGTCGGGCAAGAGCTCGCTGGCCTTCGACACCATCTACGCCGAGGGGCAGCGCCGCTATGTCGAGTCGCTCTCGGCCTATGCGCGCCAGTTCCTGGAGCTGATGAGCAAGCCCGACGTGGACCTGATCGAGGGCCTGTCGCCGGCCATCTCCATCGAGCAGAAGACCACCAGCCGCAATCCGCGCTCCACGGTCGGCACCGTCACCGAGATCCACGACTATATGCGCCTGCTGTGGGCCCGCGTCGGCGTGCCCTATTCGCCGGCCACCGGCCTGCCCATCGAAAGCCAGACCGTCTCGATGATGGTCGACAAGCTTACCGCGCTGCCCGAGGGCGAGCGGCTCTACCTGCTGGCCCCCGTGGTGCGTGGCCGCAAGGGCGAGTACCGCAAAGAGATCGCCGAGTGGCAGAAGGCGGGCTTCCAGCGCCTGAAGATCGACGGGGAGTTCTATCCGATCGAGGACGCCCCGGTGCTCGACAAGAAGTTCAAGCACGACATCGACATCGTCGTGGACCGGCTGGTGACCAAGGCCGGCCTCGAGACCCGTTACGCCGACTCGATCGAGACCGCGCTCAAGCTTGCCGACGGAATCGCCGTGGCGGAGTGGGCGGACAAGGCCGAGGGCGAGGAAGAGCCGCGCAAGCTGCTGTTCTCCGAGAAGTTCGCCTGCCCGGTCTCGGGCTTCACGATCAGCGAGATCGAGCCGCGGCTGTTCTCGTTCAACAATCCCTACGGCGCCTGTCCGGTCTGCGACGGCCTGGGGGCCAAGCTCGCCTTCGACGCCGACATGGTGGTCCCCGACAAGGACAAGACCCTGCACAAGGGCGCCATCGGGCCGTGGTCCAAGGGCCCCTCCCCGCTCTACACCCAGACCCTGCAGGCCTTGGCGCGCCACTACGGCTTCTCCATGGACGAGCCGTGGTGGAAGCTTCCGGAAGCGGCGCGGACCGTGGTCCTCTACGGATCGGGGACCGAGAAGATCAAGTTCATCTATGACGACAACGCCCGGAAGTACGAGGTCAACAAGACCTTCGAGGGCGTGCTGCCCAACCTGGAGCGCCGCTGGCGCGAGACGGACTCGTCCTGGGTGCGCGAGGAGCTGGGCCGCTACCAGTCCGAGACCCCCTGCGAGGCCTGCGACGGTTATCGCCTGAAGCCGGAATCCCTGGCCGTGAAGATCGCCGCCAAGCATGTGGGCGAGGTCAGCCGGCTCTCGATCCGCCATGCCGAGGAGTGGTTCACCGGTCTGGAGGGCTCGCTCACCGACAAGCAGATGGAGATCGCCCGGCGGATCCTGAAGGAGATCAAGGATCGCCTGCGGTTCCTGGTCAATGTGGGGCTGGACTACCTGAACCTGTCGCGCGCCTCGGGCACCCTGTCGGGCGGCGAGAGCCAGCGCATCCGCCTGGCCAGTCAGATCGGTTCGGGGCTCACCGGCGTGCTCTATGTGCTGGACGAGCCCTCCATCGGCCTGCACCAGCGCGACAATTCCCGCCTGCTGGAAAGCCTCAAGGGCCTGCGCGACCTCGGCAACTCAGTGCTGGTGGTCGAGCACGACGAGGAGGCGATCATGACGGCCGACTATGTCATTGACATGGGTCCGGCCGCGGGCGTCCACGGCGGCGAGATCGTCGCCCAGGGCACGCCCCGGGACGTGATGGACAATCCCAACAGCCTGACCGGCCAATACCTGTCGGGCGTGCGCGAGATCGAGGTGCCGCAGGACCGCCGCCCGATCTCCAAGAAGAAGATGCTGCGGGTCATCGGCGCCACCGGCAACAACCTGAAGAACGTCACCGCCGAGATCCCGGCCGGGACCTTCACCTGCATCACCGGGGTGTCGGGCGGGGGCAAGTCGACCTTCACCATCGAGACGCTCTACAAGGCCGCCGCGCGGCGGCTGCACAACGCCTCGGACGCGCCCGCCCCCCACGACAAGATCGAGGGGCTGGAGATGTTCGACAAGGTGATCGACATCGACCAGTCGCCCATCGGGCGCACGCCGCGCTCGAACCCGGCCACCTATACCGGCGCCTTCCAGCCGATCCGCGACTGGTTCGCGGGCCTGCCGGAATCAAAGGCGCGCGGCTATGGGCCCGGCCGTTTCAGCTTCAACGTCAAGGGCGGCCGCTGCGAGGCCTGCCAGGGCGACGGG
>NZ_JAUYNW010000005.1 GCF_030698145.1 Phenylobacterium sp.
GCCGGGTGAGGGGGACTAAAATGCCCTTCAACGGAGGTTCGACCGGTCTGAGCAGGAGTCAAAGTCCCCCTCAGGCCCTTCGGGCCAGCTCCCCCAGAGGGGGAGCATCTAAGCTCCGCCGCATATGCGATAGCCCTGCCCCAGAAGGGGAGCATCTGGCGCACCACCCATTCCGCGACCTGGGTTAGTCCGCAGGCCGGTTGAACAAGCCGCCCGCGGCCATCTGGTCTCGCATGGCCTCGGGCGCGGCGGTGGCCATCTTGTCCATCTCGACCAGCTCCGGCGGCACGTACCAGTGCAAGGTGTCGGCGTGGTAGGCCGCCCACACCACCTTGGCGACCTCGACCGGCGGGATGGCGCGGAACAGGCCATCCTTAGGCGCATTGGCGACCGCTTCCGGCGGCAGGATCGGGGTGTCGATCAGGCCCGGCAGGACGTCGGCGACGCGCACGCCATAGGCCTTGAACTCCACCGACAGGGCTTCCGACAGCCCCTTCACCGCGTGCTTGGTGGCCGAATAGACCGCGATCCCCGCCATGCCGAAGGTGGCCGAGGACGACGAGGTGGTAAAACACAGCGAGTTGGGTGTGGCCTTGAGCAGGCCGATCCCCTCGTGGATGCCGATCAGCACCCCCATCAGGTTGACCTGAACGACGGCGATCACGTCCTCGAACGGCTGGTCGGCGAAGGGGCCGCCGCGGCCGATGCCGGCGTTGTTGAAGAGCAGATCGAGCTGGCCGCCCGTGGCCTCGCCGAAGGCGGCCAGGGCGGCGCGGTAGTCCGCGCGATCGGTCACGTCCAGCTTGCGGACGATGCAATTGCCGGCGCCCAGTTCGTCCTCAAGGGCCTTCAAGCCCGCCTCGTTGACGTCATAGCCGCCGACGAACCAACCCTCCTCGGCGAACAGCCTGGCGGTCTCGCGTCCCATGCCCGAGGCGGCGCCGGTGATGAAGATCGATTTACGGCCGTTCGCCCGGCGCATCAGATCAGCCCCGCGGTCGGCGACGACGCCTCGCCGAACACCTTCTTGGGCATGCGGCCGGCCAGGAACGCCTCGCGGCCGGCGATCACGGCGTGCTTCATGGCCCGCGCCATGCGGATCGGGTCGCGGGCGTTGGAGATGGCGGTATTCATCAGCACCGCGTCGCAGCCCAGCTCCATGGCGAGCGTCGCGTCCGAGGCGGTGCCCAGCCCCGCGTCCACCAGCACCGGCACCTTGGTCTGGTCGATGATGATCTTGAGGTTGACGGCGTTGAGGATGCCCAGGCCCGAGCCGATGGGCGCGGCCAGCGGCATGATCGCCGCGGCGCCGGCGTCCTCCAGCTTGCGGGCGAACACCGGGTCGTCGGTGCAATAGACCATCACCTGGAAGCCCTCGCTGATCAGCATCTTCAGCGCCCGCAGGGTCTCTTCCATGTCGGGATAGAGCAGGTTGGGGTCTGACAGCACCTCCAGTTTCACCAGGTCCCAGCCGCCGGCCTCGCGGGCCAGGCGCAGCGTGCGCACCGCCTCTTCGCCCGTGAAACAGCCGGCGGTGTTGGGCAGGAAGGTGAAACGGTCGGGCTTCACATGGTCGACCAGCATGGGCTGGCTGGGATCGGAGAGGTTCACCCGGCGCAGGGCCACGGTGACGATCTCCGCGCCCGCCGCCTCGGCGGCCGCGGCGTTCTCCGCATAGTCCTTGTACTTGCCCGTGCCGACGATCAGCCGCGACGTGAACGTCCGGCCGGCCACGGTCCAGGTGTCTTCCTTGTGAACCGACCCGTCCATGTCAGCCGCCTCCGATAAAATGCACGATCTCGATACGGTCGCCGTCGGCGAGCGTGATGGCGCCATAGGCCGAACGCGGCACGATTTCCAGGTTCCGTTCGACGGCGACCTTGCGCGCGTCGAGACCCAGCTCGGCCACCAGGGCGGCCAGGCTGGAGAGGCCCGAAAACGCCCGTTCCTCGCCGTTGATGGTCAAAGTCATGACGACCTCGTGAAGCGCCAAACCGCCGAATGCTTGTGACCCCCGCCGCCGACCGTTACAAGACGGCGGAATCGACGGCGGGGCCGAATGTCGAAACCGATCTATGTGCTTAGTGGACCGAACCTCAACCTCCTGGGGGTCCGAGAGCCGGAGATTTACGGAAAAGAGACCCTGGACGACGTGCGCACCCGGTGCGAGCGACGTGCGGGCGCGCTGGGCCGCGTCATCGTCTTCCGCCAATCCAACCACGAGGGCGAGCTGATCGACTGGGTCCAGGAGGCCCGTCTGGAGGCCTGCGCCCTGGTTATTAATCCCGCAGGTTACGGCCACACCTCCGTCGCTTTGCTGGACGCATTGAAAACGCTGGATATTCCCGTCATCGAGTGCCACCTATCCAACCCAGCGGCGCGCGAAGCGTTCCGCCGCGAAACCTATGTGTCGCTGGCCGCCACCGGAGTCGTCTCCGGCTTCGGCGGAGCGAGCTATGAACTGGCCGTCGAGGCCGCCGCGGGCCTCGCCCGCTAGGTCTCAAACCAAGCTTAAGGATTATCATATGGCTAGCAGTCCCAAGGCTCCTGCCGATCCGATCGACGCGCGTCTGGTGCGCAAACTGGCCGACATCCTCACCGACACCGGCCTCTCGGAAATCGAAGTCGAGCGTGACGGACTGAAGATTCGCGTCGCCAAGACCCTGACCGCCGCCCCAATCCACTACGCCGCGGCGCCCGCGCCGACGGCTCACGCGGCCCCCGCCCCCGCGCCGGCCGGCGAAGCCGTTCACGCCCCTGCGGCGGAAGCTCGCAGCAAGGGCGACACGGTCAACTCGCCGATGGTGGGCACGATCTACCTGCAGCCGCAGCCGGACGCGCCGTCCTTCATCAAGGTGGGCGACACCGTCACCGTCGGCCAGACCCTGATGATCGTCGAGGCGATGAAGACCATGAACCCCATACCCGCGACCAAGGCCGGCAAGGTGGTGGAGATCCTCGTCGAGGATGGGCAGCCGGTCGAGTTCGGCGAACCGCTCGTCGTCGTCGAGTAGGACGATGTTCGAGAAGATCCTCATCGCCAATCGTGGCGAGATCGCCCTGCGGGTCCACCGGGCCTGCAAGGAAATGGGCATCTCGACGGTGGCGGTCCACTCCGAGGCCGACGCCGGCGCCATGTGGGTGCGGCTGGCCGACGAGAGCGTTTGCATCGGTCCGGCCCCGGCGGCCAAGTCCTATCTGAACATCCCCTCGATCATCGCCGCGGCGGAGATCACTGGGGCTCAGGCGATCCATCCCGGCTACGGCTTCCTCTCGGAAAACGCCCGGTTCGCCGAGATCGTCACCGCCCACGGCTTCACCTTCATCGGCCCCAAGGCCGAGCACATCAAGATGATGGGCGACAAGATCACCGCCAAGCAGGCGGTGAAGGACGCGGGCATCCCTGTGGTCCCCGGCTCCGACGGCGCCGTGACCACTGAGGAGGAAGCCTTCGCCGCGGCAAAGGAGATCGGCTTCCCGGTCCTCATCAAGGCCGCCGCCGGCGGCGGCGGGCGCGGCATGAAGGTCGCCCAGAACCAGGACGAACTCTACGAGGCGGTCTCAACCGCCCGCGCGGAGGCCCGGGCGGCCTTCGGCGACGACGCGGTCTATATGGAGCGCTACCTCCAGACCCCGCGCCATATCGAGCTGCAAGTCATCGCCGACAGCTTCGGCAATGTCTGCCACCTGGGCGAACGCGACTGCTCGCTGCAGCGCCGTCACCAGAAGGTGCTGGAGGAGGCCCCCTCCCCGGTCATCGACGCCGCGGCGCGCGCCAAGATCGGCAAGGTGGTGGTCGATGCGGTCAAGGCCATCGGCTATCTCGGCGTCGGCACCATCGAGTTCCTGTACGAGAACGACGAGTTCTTCTTCATCGAGATGAACACCCGCCTGCAGGTGGAGCATCCGGTCACCGAGGCCATCACCGGCATCGACCTGGTCCGCGAACAGATTCGCATCGCCGCCGGCATGCCGCTGTCCTTCAAGCAGGAGGACGTGGTCTTCGAGGGCCATGCCATCGAGTGCCGGATCAACGCCGAGAACCCGAAGACCTTCATTCCGTCGCCAGGCCTGGTCACCGACTTCCACGCCCCGGGCGGCCTGGGCGTGCGCCTGGATAGCGCGCTCTACGCCGGCTATTCGGTTCCGCCGTATTACGACAGCCTGATCGGCAAGCTCATCGTCCACGGCCGCGACCGCGAGGAGTGCATCGCGCGCCTCAACCGCTGCCTGGGCGAGATGGTGGTGGGCGGCATAGAGACCTCGATCCCCCTGTTCCAGGACCTGCTGCAACAGCCCGACATCCTGGCCGGCAAGTACGACATCCACTGGCTGGAACGGTGGATGAAGGCGCAGGAAGAGGCCTAGGACCCATGCGCGCCGCGGTCCTCCGACCATGAGCGGCAGGTTCGGGGCGCGCGAACTGCTCGACTGCTATGCCCGCGGCGTCTTTCCCATGGCTGACGCGCGGGAGGACGAGCGGGTCTTCCTGATCGATCCCGAGAAGCGCGGCGTGATGCCTCTGGCCGGCTTCCATGTCGGCCACAGGCTGGCCCGGACCGTGCGCGCCGAGCCCTTCGAGATCCGGGTCGACACCGCCTTCGCACAGGTGGTGGAACTATGCGCCGCGGCGACGCCAGGCCGGACCGAGACCTGGATCAACGGGGCGATCGAGCGGCTCTACGGTGACCTGTTCGAGATCGGCCACGCCCACAGCGTCGAGTGCTGGAAGGACGGACGGCTGGTGGGTGGCCTCTACGGCGTGTCGCTGAGCGGCGCCTTCTTCGGCGAAAGCATGTTCTCGCGGGCCACGGACGCCTCGAAGGTGGCCCTGGTCCACCTCGTCGCGCGGCTGATCGCCGATGGCTTCGTGTTGCTGGACGCCCAGTTCATGACCGAGCATCTGCGCCAGTTCGGCGCCGAGGAGATCCCGCGCGCGGAATACCGCCGCCGGCTCGCCCGGGCCCTGACCCGCGAACCCCGGTTTCAGCGCAGCGCGGTCGGTGGCGGCGCGGCGGCCCTGCAGGTGATCAGCCAAGCGTCGTAGATCGGGTGCTCCAGGGGGTTCAGCCCCGGCGAGGCGGCGTACATCCAGCCCCGGAAGGCCTGGCGCGGCGGTGGCACCGGCTTGCCCGGCGCGGGGCGCGGCTGCGATTCCACGATGAGGTGAACCATGGAGTCCTCCACCGCCTCGTCCTCGGCGGAGCGCTCGCAGGCCCTCACCGTGAAGACCAGGTTCTTGTAGCGCACCGGTCGGCCGACGGCGGCCTCGAAGCGCATGGATTCGGCGGTCACCTTGTCCAGCGCCTGGATCACGGCGATGTCGTAGCGCGCGCGCTTGATCGCCGCCTCGGTAGGCTTGACCGCAACCTGGGCCTTGGGCGGCGGGGCCGGCGCGACCTCGGCGGCCTCGATGTGCGGGGTGGCGACGGGCGCCGGTGCGCTCACCTGGGCCGGCGGCGCCTCCTCGGCGGGGGCCGCGCCCGGATTGGGCGGCGGCACGGCCAGCGGCGGCGGTTGCAAGGGCGTCGGCGCCGGGGCCGGGGCCGGCTGGGCCACGACGACGCCCGCCGCGGCGACCGCGCTCAGGACCGCAAGGCCCGCCAGGATCGAACGCCGCGCCATGACTATTCCGGCCGCCAGGCCTCGTAGTCGCCGGTCGCCTTCTGGCGCTCGCCGCCACGGGCGATGGAGCCTTGCGGGCGCCACGCGTGCACGGTGCCGGTCAGGTTGGGGATATGATCGCGCTCCCAGGCCTGCCGCTTCAGCGGCTCGACGGTCGGCGGCTCCTCGAAGGTGTGGTGCAGCCAGCCATGCCAGTCGGGCGAGACCTTGGAGGCTTCCGCATAGCCCTCGAAGATCACCCAGCGGCGCTTGCGGCCGTCATAGGAGTCCTTGGTGTCCTTGGCCTCGTAATAGCTGTTTCCGTTCTCGTCCTTGCCGATGAAGACGCCACGGCGGCCCACGGTGAAACGGATGCCGATGGTCGCGCCGTTCCACCAGGTGAAGATTTTCTTGAGCACGTTTGGGAGTTCCGGACAGAGCTACGAAGCGGGCGGACTATAGGTCCCGCGCCCCGAGGCGTCCAGCGACCCAAGCGTCGCAATATGTTGGGGATGGCTAGGGCCGCGACCGCAACATCTATTGCCCGACAGGGCGGCTCTGCCTAGACTCCAGGCTCGGGAGAACCACCAAATGCGTAGTGAGACGGCGAGGATCGAGCGGCGGCTTCTGGAGCGCGCCTCGAGCGTCGCCGAGGTCCTGGCCCCCGCCGCCTGGACCGACGCCAGGGTCGAGGCCTGGCTCGACTGGCTGGACGAGACCTCCGACCTGCCCGCCGCCCTCTTCCGCTACGCCGAAGGCCTGGTCCAGGCCGGCGACGTGGCCGGCCTGTTCGACTCGGCCCGCGCCCGCGGTGGCTTCCGACGGGACCTGGGCGCGGCCATGCTGTCGGGCCAGATGGCGATTTCCGCCCCCCGGCTCGGCCAGAGGATGCCCTTGGTCCAGCCCGCCGACAGCGACTTCGCCGGCGCCCTGGTCACCCTGCGGGCCGAGCATCGCGGCCGGGCCATGGCGCGCGCGGCGGTCCGCGAGCTCACCGCCCGGCTGCAGGCCGTGATGGACAGCGTTCTGCGCTGCGAGGGCGACCCCGCCGCCTGCGCAGATCCCCGCGCCAACGCCAGCCTGGCCCGCGCCGCCGAGGCCGCCCGCTCGGCCGGCGCCACGGACGCCATGATCCTCGACGCCATCTCGCTGGCCCGGGCGGGCGAGCACGACTGGTCGTCGGTCGATCCCCGGTTCAGCGACGTCGACGGCCTGGAACTTGTCTGCGTGGCGGGCGAGGAGCCCGATCCCCGCGTCGCGGTCGCGGCCTGGGAGACCGGCGCGGTCGCCGCGGCGTTCTCCCCCGAGGCCGGCCAAGCCGTCGCCCGCGGCTGGGGCGGGGTGCGCGGCGCGATCAATGTGCTGGCCTTCGGGGCCGGACAGGACTTCGACGCGCCCGGATTCGACGCCGCCGTCGCCCTGCTGGCCACCGGCCTGGCCGCGGCCGCCGACGACCGGCCCGCGGCTCTCGGACTTGCGGGCCTCGCCGACTGGCTGGTGGCCCAGGGCCTGGCCTACGACTCACCCGCCGGCCGCGCCGCGGCGCGCGACCTCTATCGCCGGGCGAGCTCGGCCCTGATCTCCAGCGGCGTGAAGCTGAGCGGTGGCCTGGCCGTCTTCGATGACCCGGAACTGGCCCTGCGGCTGGGCGGAGTCGGCGCCTCGGCCGCGCCCTGGCTCGGACCGGTCACGGTGGCCGAGACCGAGGACGGGGCGATCGCCCGCGTGTTGTCCGAGGCGAGTCTGCAGGGGCTGACCGTCCTTGGCGGCGACCTCGCCCAGGCTCGCGCCCATCTGCTGGGCCGGCTGGACCTCTCCGAGGCGCCGGGCGTCAGCCACGCCGCCCTACACGCCAAGGGGTTCACCGACCACGAGATCGCCGCCGCCGAGGCCGCCCTGCCCTTCGCCGCGCATCTGTCCGACGCCTTCGCCGCCATCGACGCCGGGTTCCTCTGCGACGTCCTGGGGGCCACCGACGCCGACCTGGCTGATCCTGCCTTCGACGTCCTGGTCCTGGCCGGCTTCACCGAGGCCGAGATCGCCCAGACGGAGGAGCACGCCCTGGGCTCCGGCGCCCTGGCCGACGCCGAGTTCCTGACGCCCGCCCAGCAGGCGGTGTTCCAGACCGCCGACGACCTGGGGCCCGTCCCCTATTTCGCCCTGCTGGCCGCCTTGCAGCCCAGCCTCGCCCTGCCGGCCATGCCCGACCTGGAGCTCGAGTGGGACACCGCCCCCGGCGATGCCCGCGCCCTGATGAGCGCCGCGGCCCGCGCCGGGGTCGCCGCCATCCGCGTGCGCCGTGCGCCGCCGCCCGCCGACCTGTCGCTGGACCTGCCCAGGGCCTCCGAACCGCCGCCCCGCGCGGCCCGCGACTTCGGTCCCGAGGCCCAGGAGCGCCCGGCCCAGGAACGGATCGTCGAGCGCATCGTCGAGCGCGATCGCACCCGCCGTAAGCTGCCCGACCGGCGCAAGGGCTATATCCAGAAGGCCGCGGTCGGCGGTCACAAGGTCTATCTGCACACCGGCGAATACGACGACGGCGAGCTGGGCGAGATCTTCATCGACATGCACAAGGAAGGCGCGGCCTTCCGTTCGCTGATGAACAATTTCGCCATCGGCATCTCCATTGGGCTGCAATACGGCGTGCCGCTGGAGGAGTTCGTGGACGCCTTCGTCTTCACACGGTTCGAGCCGGCCGGCCCGGTCACCGGCAATGACTCGGTGCGCTCGGCGACCTCGATCCTGGACTACATCTTCCGGGAGCTGGGCGTGTCCTATCTGGCGCGCGACGACCTGGCCAACGCCGATCCGGACGAGTTGAACGCCGACGGCCTGGGCCGCGGCGCGCTGGACGAAGGCGCTGAACAGGCCGGCGAGCCCCAGCCGGCCAGCCATTTCATCTCCCGCGGCTTCGCCAGGGGCGCGGCGCCCGACAACCTCGTCTTCCTGCCCAGCGCCAAGGAACGCGGCCAGCCGCCGAACGCCCTGGAAGCCGATGTCTGCGCCGCCTGCGGCGACGTCGCGGTGGTCCGCAAGGGCGCCAGCCTGATCTGCGAAACCTGCGGAACCCGGGCCGACACCCACGGGGGCGACATGACCGGCTAAGCGACAGCGCCCTTCTCCCCTTGCGGGTGAAGGGACGTGAAGGGACTCAGCCAAGACCGTTTCATCAGAGCCCGAACCGAGCCCGAGGCCCTCTTCACGATCAATCAGGTCTTAAAGCTTGGCCTGTACAGAGTAGCGGTCATCGGGTCGGAGACCGCCATGAAACCGCCGGTAGTGATCGTGGGCCTCGCCCTCCTGGCGGCCGCCGTTCCGGCCGCGGCGCAGAACAAGGGCCAGATCGGCCAGGCCCAACGCGGCGCGAGTTGCCCCAAGTGCAATCTGTTCCAGGCCGACTTCACCGGACTGGAGGTCCAGAGCCGGAATTTCGCCGGCGCGCGCCTGCGCCAGTCCGACATGTCCCTGGCCGTGATGAACCGCACCAACTTCGCCGGGGCCGACATGCGCGACGTCGAGGCCTATGGCGCGGTGCTTTCCGGCGGAAATTTCACGGGCGCAGACTTGACCAACGCCAGCCTTGTCGGGACCTATCTCGCGGGGGCGAATTTCGCGGGAGCCAAGCTGGACGGGGCCAATTTTTCCGGGGCCAGCCTGAACGGCGCCAAAGGTTTGTCTCAAGCGCAATTGAACCGCGCGTGCGGCGATTCCTCGACCGGCCTGCCGCCGGGCCTCCGCATCCCGCAATGCTAGAGCGACCGGCTAAGTTGCTGAGAATTACCGCGAATTAAGTAGCCTATTGAGGCCGGGCCGGGCACATCATCTGCTCATGGATCGTAGTACCCGAACCTTGACGCCCCGACTCGCCGTCCTGATGGCCGCGCTCGCCGCCTCCGCCGCCCTCTCACCCAGCATGGCCAGCGCCGCGATCGGCGACAAGGACGTCGCCCGCATGGTGTCGTTCGGCGGCGCCTGCAGCCGCTGCGAGCTCTCCGGCCGTAAGCTGGCCGGGGCCCATTTCATGGGCGCAAACTTCTCCGGCGCGGCCCTGGTGGGCTCCGATCTGCGCGAGGCGCGGTTCTTCGGAGCCAATTTCGCCGGCGCCGACCTATCGCGGGCCGACCTTTCCGACGCCGAGATGGTGGGCGCCAACTTCGCGGGCGCCACCATGACCGACGCGCGCCTGCGCTCTGTGGAAGCGCGCGGCGTCAACTTCGCCGCGGCCAACCTGGTGCGGGTCGATATGCGCGACGCCGAGGCCCCCGGCGCCAACTTCGCCAAGGCCAATATCTCGTCGGGCCGCTTCCAGGGGACGTCGCTGGGCGGCGCCAACTTCGTCAAGTCCGACGCGCGCGGCGCCAGCTTCCGCGACGCCGAACTGACCGGCGCCACGATGTCCTACGGCCGCTTCGATCAGGCTTCGTTCCGCGACGCCGACCTCGACCGCGCCAATCTTAGCGGCGCGAGCTTCGTCGGCGCGGACTTCCGCGACGCCAGCCTCGACAACGCCAATATCACGGGCGCCGACCTCTCCCGGACCCAGGGCCTGGACCAGGACCAGCTCGACGAGGCCTGCGGCGACGCCACCACCAAGCTGCCGGCCGGCCTGGCAGCCAGGACCTGCAGCCGCAAGCTGCGCTTCGTCTCGGGCCGCGGTCCGGTTCCGGCCGTGCGCGCCGTGCCGGCTGTCCCTGCGCCGCCCGCCCCGCACGCGCCGGCCGCACCGCCCGCCCCGCGCTATCTGGTCATGCACGACTAGGCCGCTAAGCGGCCCGCCGATCAGACCTTGATCGGCGGCGCCAAGCGGATGTGCAGTTCCTTGAGCTGACGCTCCTCGACCTCCGAGGGGGCGTTCATCAGCAGGTCCTGACCCTGCTGGTTCAGCGGGAAGGCGATCACCTCACGGATGGCCGTCTGGCCGGCCAGCAGCATGACGATCCGGTCGATGCCGGGCGCCAGGCCCCCGTGCGGCGGCGCGCCATGGCGGAAGGCGTTCAGCATGCCGCCGAACTGCTCCTCGACCACGTTGGAGCCGTAGCCGGCGATCTCGAAGGCCTTCAGCATCAACTCCGGGCGGTGGTTCCGGATCGCGCCGGAGCAGAGCTCATAGCCGTTGCAGACGATGTCGTACTGGTAGGCCAGGATGTCGAGCGGATCCTTGGTCAGCAGGGCCTCCAGCTCGCCTTGCGGCATCGAGAACGGGTTGTGCGAGAAGTCGACGTGGTTCGTCTCCTCATTCATCTCGAACATCGGGAAGTCGACGATCCAGACGAACTCGAAGCGGTTCTCGTCCACGAGCTTCAGGTCGGTCCCGACCTTGGTCCGCGCATTGCCGGCGAACTTGGCGAACACCTTCGGGTCGCCGGCCGCGAAGAAGGCCGCGTCGCCGGCGCCAAGGCCAAGTTGGCCCATCACCGCGCCGGTGGCGTCGGGGCCGAGGTTCTTGGCGATCGGACCGCCCCAGGCGCCCTGGTCCTCGCTCCAGAAGATGTAGCCGAGGCCGGGCTGACCCTCGCCCTGGGCCCAGCTGTTCATGCGGTCGCAGAAGGCGCGGCTGCCGCCCTTAGGCGCCGGGATCGCCCAGACCGCGTTCTTCTCGTCCTCGAGGATGCGGGCGAACAGGCCAAAGCCGCCGCCGCGGAAGCGCTCGGAGACGTCCTGCATGATCAGCGGGTTGCGGGTGTCGGGCTTGTCGGTGCCGTACTTCTGCATGCTCTCGCGGTACGGGATTCGCGGGAACGGATAGGGCGTGACCGGCTTGCCGTCGGCGAATTCCTCGAAGACGCCGTGCATGACCGGCTCGATGGCCGCGAACACGTCCTCTTGCGTCACGAAGCTCATCTCGACGTCGAGCTGGTAGAATTCCAGGCTGCGGTCAGCGCGCAGGTCCTCGTCGCGGAAGCAGGGCGCGATCTGGAAATAGCGGTCGAAGCCCGAGACCATCAGCAGCTGTTTGAACTGCTGGGGCGCCTGGGGCAGCGCGTAGAACTTGGTCGGATGCAGCCGCGAAGGCACCAGGAAGTCGCGCGCGCCTTCCGGCGACGAAGCCGTCAGGATCGGCGTCTGGTACTCTAGGAAGCCCTGGCCGATCATGCGGTTGCGGATCGAGTGGATGACCTTCGAGCGCAGGACGATGTTCTTGTGCAGGGTCTCGCGGCGCAGGTCGAGATAGCGGTGCTTCAGCCGGATCTCTTCGGGATAGTCGGGCTCGCCGAAGACCGGCAGCGGCAGCTCGGCGGCTTCCGACAACACCTCGACGGAACGCACACGCACCTCGACCTCGCCGGTAGGCAGGTTGGCGTTGATGGTCTCGGCCGAGCGGGCCACCACCTCGCCATCGATGCGGATCACGCTCTCGGCGCGCAGGCGCTCGATGACGTCGAAGCCGGGGGTCTCCGGGCTGATGACCAGCTGGGTCAGGCCGTAGTGGTCGCGCAGGTCGATGAAGACCAGACCGCCATGGTCGCGCTTACGGTGGATCCAGCCCGAAAGTCGGACGGTCTGACCCGTGTCGGCGGCGCGCAGAGCGCCCGCGGTGTGGCTGCGGTAGGCGTGCATTTGGAGTCGCTTGGGCTCTGAAAATCGAGGCGCGGAAGGGCGCATGTAGGCCCCCGAAAGTCAAGGCGAGGCGCCGGCTCCATGGGCCGGCGCCATGCTTGGATGCTCCCTACTTCGCTGGATCGACCAAGGCCTGGTAGACCAGGGTGCGCGACAGGCCGCCCAGGTCGCCCGTGCCGCCGTAGTGCTGGATCATTCCGACGAAGATCACGTCGTTGGTGGGATCGATCCAGAACCAGGTCCCGGCCGCCCCGCCCCAGCTCATGGTCCCCTTGCCTTCCAGGCTGCCGGCCTTGCGCGGATCGTTGACCACCAGGAAGTCGAGGCCGAAGCCCACCGACTCGTTGAAGAACGACGCCGCCGAGCCGTTGGAGGTCACCAGGGCCGCGGCTGGGATCTGGTTGGTGCCCATCATCTCCACCGAGGCGGGCGACAGGATGCGCACCGCGTCCAGTTCGCCGCCATTGAGCACCATCTGGGCGAAGCGGGCGTAGTCGGCGGTGGTGCCGACCAGGCCGCCGCCGCCCGACTCCATGAGCGGCGGCTTGGTGAAGTCCTGCACCTGGGCGTTGGTCGGGCCGACGACGGCCTCGACGATCTGCTTGGTCTTGGGATCCTCGCCATAGACCGCGGCCAGGCGCGAGACCTTGTCGGCCGGCGTCATGAAGGCGGTGTCGTTCATCTTCAGCGGCTTGAAGATGCGGCTGTCCAGGAAGGCGCCCAGGGGCTGGCCCGAGAGCTTCTCGATGATCGCGCCCTGCAGGTCGACGGCCACGCTGTAGGACCACCGCTCGCCGGGCTGGAACAGCAGCGGCAGCCCAGAGACCTTGGTGGTCATTTCCGGCAGGCCGTTGGACCCCAGCACCCGCTGGTCTTGATACATCTTGTCGACGGGATGGCGATCCGACAGCCCATAGCCGAATCCGGCCGTGTGGCTCATCAGCTCGCGCATGGTGGGCGCGCGGCGGACCGGCTCCAGGATCGGCTTGCCTTGGGCGTCGAGGCCTTTCCAAACCTTGAGGTCCTTCAGCTCCGGCAGAAACTTGCTGACCGGGTCGTCCAGCCGCCACTTGCCTTCCTCGAACAGGATCATCATCCCCACGCCGGTGATCGGCTTGCTCATCGAGTAGATGCGGAAGATGGCGTCCTTCTGCATCGGCTGACCCGTGGCCAGGCTCATCTTGCCGTAGGTGTTGGCGGCCACGACCTTGCCGTGGCGCGCCAGCAGGGTCTGCATCCCCACCACGCGGCCGCTGGCCACGGCCTGCGCCATGGCCGCGTCCAGCTTCTTCAGGCGCTGGCTGTCGAAGCCCACGGATTCAGGACTGACCGCCGGCGACAGCGCCGCGCTCCTGGCCTGGGCATAGGCCGACGGCGCGACCGACAAACTGAGCGTGGCGAGCGCGAAGGCGGTCGCGAGCAGATGGCCGCGGCGCGTCATGGTGTATCCCCCCGGTTTTGTTGTTGGCTCAAGCTTACGCCGCGAGCGGAAGGCGGCAAGATGCGCCGGACCTAATCTTCGAAAAGGCGCGCCGCCTGGGCCCGATCGGAGCCTGAAAGAATAGCGATAGTGTTCAAATATAGGTTCAATTTGGATCCACAGGCGTTCAGTATTCAAAACTAATTTCCGGTTGATTGGAAACATTATCGGCCTCACGGGTTGTATACCCCGAGGGGTCAACCCGACATGTTCAATCGCAAGATCCTATTCTGCGACGACAACTTCCTATGCAATTTAGACACCTGCGAGGTGCTGCGCGGCTGCGGCTTCGTGGTCATGACGACCTATTGCGCCTCCGCAGCGTTCGAAGTCATCGCCAAGCACGACCAACTGTCGGCCCTGGTGACGGACATAGACCTGGGTCCCGGCCCGGACGGGTTCGAGATCGGGCGCCGCGCCCGGGCCGCCCATCCCAACCTGCCGGTCGTCTATATCTCCGGATCCGCGGCGGCGCGCCACGCCCTGGAAGGGGTCGAGGGCTCGACGTTCCTGTTCAAGCCGTACGAACCCCGGCAACTGATCGCCGCGCTGAATCGCGCGATTCGTCTCAAGGCCGCCTGAGTGCTCTACGGTGTCACCCTGGTCCTGGGGCTGGCGGCCGGCTGATAGGCGGCTAGACTGGGTCGGTCGCCGATCCGCTGAGCCCGCCCTTGACCCGCATCGTCATCCTCGGCTGCGCCGGCAGCGGTAAGACCACCCTGGCGCGGCGACTGGCAGAGCAAGCCGGCGCGCCGATGATCTGCCTGGACGAGATCTGGCGGCCTGATTGGGGCAAGGACGACACCCCGCGGTTTCGCGCCATGATGGCGACGTCCCACGCCGCGCAGACCTGGATCAGCGACGGCAATTTCGCGCTGGTCACCTTCGACATCCGACTGCCCCGCGCCGACCTGGTGATCTGGCTGGACCGATCGCGCCTCGCCTGCGCCTTGCGCGCCGCGACCCGGGTGCTTCAGCCCGGTCAGCACCACCGGCCGAGCAATCTTCTCGAGGTGCTGCGGTTCATCTGGCGATTCGACCGCATCAATCGCCCGCGCATCGAGGCCGCGCGCATCGAGCACGGCGCGCATGCGCCGGTCATCCGCCTGCGAAACGACCGGGAGATCGCCGCATTCCTGCAGGCTTGGCGCCCTACTTCGGCCTGAACCGCTTGCTGGTCGGAAAGCCCTTGGGCGCCAGCTTGCCGGCCGCCGCGCGCTTGGCCAGCCAGTCGCGCCACTCGCCCCAGACCCGGGTGCGGCCGGCTGTGTCGATCCACGTCGCGCCCTCCTCGGCCTTTAACACGATGGCGTCCCGCAGGCCGCCCTCGCGATAGGACTGCAGCTTGACCCCCTTGCCACGCGGCATCTCCGGCAGCTCGGCCAGGGGGAAGATCAGGATTTTGCCGTTGTCACCGACGACGCCCAGGTGGTCGCCCGTGGCCGGCATGGCAAAGGCCGCGCCCTTGGCGCCGGCGTTCAGCACCTGCTTGCCCGCCCGGCGGAAGGAGATCGCCTCCTCCTCAGGCAGGATGAAGCCGTAGCCTTCCTTCGAGGCGATGACCCGCCGGGTCCCCGGCTTGTGGGGGAAAACGTCGACGATGGCGGTCTTGTCGTCCAGATCCAGCATCAGCCGCAGCGGCTCTCCATGACCGCGGGCGGAGGGAAGCTTGTCGCACGGGATGGTGAAGAACCGGCCGTCGGACGCGAAGATCAGCAGCTTGTCGGTGGTCTCGGCGGGCACCACGAAGCCGTGCTTGTCGCCTTCCTTGTATTTCAGCTCCGAAGGGTCTTCGACGCGGCCCTTGGCGGCGCGGATCCAGCCGCGGTCCGACAGGATCACCGTGATCGGTTCGCGCACGATCATCGCCTCGATGGCCGCGTCGGCGTCGACCATCGGCGCCTCGGCGAAGATCGAGCGGCGGCGGCCAAGTTCGGTGTCGGGCCCCAGCACCTTGCGGACCGCCTTCAGACCCATGCCGACCAGCTTCCATTGCTGTTTGTCGGAAGCCAGCATGGTCATCAGGCCGTCGCGTTCCTCGGCGAGCTCGGCGTGCTCCCGTCGCAGCTCCATCTCCTCCAGCTTCGCCAACTGGCGCAGACGGGTGTTGAGGATGGCGTCGGCCTGGAGCTCGGAAAGCTCGAAGGCCTCGATCAGCTTGGCCTTGGGATCGTCCTCGTAACGGACCATCCGGATCACCTCGTCCAGGTTGAGGTAGGCGATGACCAGGCCGTCGAGGATATGCAGCCGGGCCTCGATCTTGGCCAGCCGGTGGCGGGCGCGGCGCACCAGCACCTCGCGGCGGTGATCCAGGAAGGCCTGCAGCGCCTGGCGCAGGCCCATGACGCCGGGCGAGCCGCGGGCGTCCAGCACGTTCATATTGACCGGGAAGCGGGTCTCCAGCGCCGAGAGCTTGAACAGGCTCTCCATCAGCACCTCGGGCTCGACGTTGCGGCTCTTGGGCTCGAGCACCAGGCGCACGTCCTCGGCGCTCTCGTCGCGCACGTCGCCCAGCAGCGGCGCCTTCTTGTTCTCGATCAACTCGGCCAGCTGCTCGACCAGGTCGGCCTTCTTCACCTGATACGGGATCTGGGTGACGATGATCTGATAGGTCCCGCGGCCGGTCTCTTCCTTCTCCCAGAAGGCCCGGACGCGCACGCCGCCCCGACCCGTGGCGTAGGTCTCGATGATCGAGGCCCGAGGCTCGACGATCACGCCGCCGGTCGGGAAGTCCGGCCCCTGGACGTGTTCCACCAGCGCCTCGGTCGAGGCCTCCGGATTGTCCAGCAGCATCAGGCAGGCGTCGATCAGCTCGGCGGCGTTGTGCGGCGGGATCGAGGTGGCCATGCCCACGGCGATGCCGCTCGAGCCGTTGGCCAGCAGGTTGGGGAAGCCGGTCGGCAGGACGACGGGTTCGTCGTCCTGGCTGTCATAGGTCGGCTTGAAGTCGACGGCGTCCTCGTCGATACCGTCCAGCAGCAGCATGGCCGCAGCCGTCAGCTTGGCCTCTGTGTAGCGCATGGCCGCGGGGTTATCGCCGTCGATGTTCCCGAAGTTCCCCTGGCCGTCGACCAGCGGGTAGCGCTGGGAGAAGTCCTGAGCCATGCGTACCAGGGTGTCGTAGATCGACTGGTCGCCGTGCGGGTGATAGCCGCCCATCACCTCGCCCACGACCTTGGCGCACTTGCGGGCGGCGTTCTCGGGGTTCAGGCGCATCTCGCGCATGGCGTAGAGCACGCGGCGCTGCACGGGCTTGAGGCCGTCGCGCACGTCGGGTAGCGCCCGGTCGGTGATCACCGAGAGCGCGTAGGCGAGATAGCGCCGCGACAAGGCCTCCGTCAGCGGCTCGTCGATGATGCGGGCGCCGTCGCCGGGTGGCTGGGTATGAACTGTCATGTCGAATCGGACCTAGAACCTTGCCTCTGTTCTAGCGGCAGCCGCGCGCGCCGTCCCCGCGACGCAACGACTCTTCACAGGGATCTCTACAGGCGATCGGCCTCGTTCAGCCGGTCCACCAGCCAGACCCGCGCCGGCGGCAGGGGACGGTTCAGCGGGCCGAAGACGAATAGCTCCAGGAAGTGGGCCGTCAGGTCGAGACCCGCGCGCACGTCTCCCTCCGATAGCCCGCCCTGGGAGGAAAGCATGAAAGGCGGCAAGGCCAGCAGACGGTCCTTGTACGGCTCGCCCGCTGCTCGGCTGACAGCGCGCCCGGTGCGCGGGCTGACATAGATCAGGTCGTCCACGGCGCCGGTGGAGGCGCACTTGGAGAGGTCCAGGCCAAAGCCCAGATCCTGCAGCAGCCCCGCCTCGAAGCGCACGAAGATCGCCGGCCAGATGTCGGGCGCCAGCAAGGATTGGGAAAGTGCCTCGAAGGCGAGGAAGGCCCCGGGATGTGGCTCGCGCTCCGGCAGGGCGGCGGCGGCCACAGCGGCGGCGGCCGACAGGCCCGCCAGGGCCAGCGGATCGTCGAACAGGGCCGAGGGCCCCTCGCCCACCGGCTCAAGCGCCGCCGAGCCGAGTTGGTCCGAGACCCGCGACCGGTACTGGACGATCACCCGCGCCCCGGCCTGCAGGAAGGGCTTCATGCGCCGCGACGCGCCCCCGGCCACGTGGGCCGCGTACTTGCCATGCCGCGCGGTCAGGATCTCGACGATCGCCCCGGTCTCGCCGTGAACGCGCGCCGACAGGACATAGGCGTCGTCTTCGAATTCCATCGCGTCAGGCGTCGAAATCCAGGCCCACATCGCCGTAGAACTCGCGCTTGTCGGCCCAGCGCTCATCGACCTTCACGTGAATGAACAGGTGAACGGGCCGGTCGAGCAGTTCGATCAGCTCCTCGCGGGATTTCTGGCCGATCCATTTGAGGGTCTGGCCGTTCTTGCCCAGGATGATCGGGCGCTGGCTCTCGCGCTCCACATAGATCTGCTGCTCGATGCGCACCGAGCCGTCCTTGCGTTCCTCGAAGGCGGTGGTCTCGACGGCGGCGGCGTAGGGCAGTTCCTCGTGCACCCGCAGGAACAGCTTCTCGCGGGTGATCTCGGCGGCCAGCAGGCGGGCCGGCAGGTCGGCGGTCTGTTCCTCGGGATAGAGCCAGTGGCCCTCGGGCATCAGGCCCGCCAGGCGCGCCTTCAGGTCGTCCACGCCCTGGCCGTCGGCGGCGGAGATCATGAAGACCTCGGAATAGACCCCGGTGTCGAACAGGCGCTGCGACAGGCCCAGCAGGCGGTCGCGGCGCATGCCGTCGATCTTGTTCAGCGCCAGTATGGCCTTCTTGCCGGCCTTCTTGAGCCCTTCGACGATCGACTCGACGTCGATGGCCGAGCGCTTGTCGGCCGACTTGGCGCCCGGTTCGGCGGCGGCCAGCTCGGCCACGGAATCCACCAGGTGGACGATGCAGTCGGCCTCCTGGGCCCCGCCCCAGGCCGAGCGGACCATGGCCCGGTCCAGCCGGCGGCGCGGCGCGAAGATGCCGGGGGTGTCGACCAGGATGATCTGGGCCTCGCCGGCCATGGCCACGCCC
>NZ_JAUYNW010000010.1 GCF_030698145.1 Phenylobacterium sp.
ACAACACCACCCGCTTCCTGGTGATGACCGCCGACAAGGACCCGGCCCCGCCGCCCTTCACCACGCCTTGCGTGACCAGCTTCGTGTTCCGGGTCCGCAACCTGCCGGCGGCGCTCTACAAGGCCATGGGCGGGTTCGCGACCAACGGGGTCAACATGACCAAGCTGGAGAGCTACATGGAGAACGGCGCCTTCACGGCGACCTTCTTCTACGCCGAGGTCGACGGCCGTCCCGAGGACCGCGGCCTGGCGCTGGCTTTCGAAGAACTGCAGTTCTTCTCCGAGCAGTTCACGGTCATGGGCGTCTATCCGGCCGACCCGTTCCGGTCACGCGGCTAGATGAAGATCATCGCCATCGACGCCGCCGACTGCCCAACGATCAAGGCGTTCACGACGCGGCTCAAGGACGCCATCCAGGCCCTGCCCGGGCACGGCTCCAGCATCCCGGCCTTCGTCGATTCGATGATCTGGGGGACGGGGGTGAGCGACCTCGTGCCGCCCTACACCATCAAGGTCACCGGCAAGCTCGACCGCGAGGTCGGCCGCTTCGCCCGCGAACTCTCGGACGCCCTGGAGGCGGCCCGCACCGACCGCCGCACCCGCAAGGGCGAGGACATCCCGGTGGTGCTGGAGATCGGGCGGCGTTAGCGCTGCATGTTGCTGAAGTTGGTCATAGCCCGAAGGTGTCGCGAATTTTCTCGGCGTTCTCGAGCGGTGTCGCCGCGCTGGCGTCGAGCTCCAGATCGTATGCGACGTCCCGGTGAACCCGATCGTACTGCCAACGCGCCAAGCCTATTTCCCGGTCTCCGCGCTCGCGCTCCCTCGCTTCCAGGACCTCAAGGGGCGCGAAGAGGCCCACAAGACGCAGGGCGTGTCCTGACAGAAGGCGGCGGTATTCGGCGGCTTCGCCCTGTCCGATCATCACGTCATCGACGATGAGGTTGTTGCCCTGCGCCGCCATGGCGGCGATGGCGTGGCGCATTCCCCGCATGGCGCGCTCGAGGACTCGGCCCGTCCTGATGACGACGGAGGGCTTGCCTTGGTCCTGGATGGTTTCGAAGACCAGCCCTTCAGGATGGCCGAACATCGCCGCCGGCATCATCTCGACGAAGGCGTCCATGGCGACGTGCAAGAACGGTTCTGCGGTGACCGCCTGAAGCGCGCGAGCCGTCGAGCTTTTGCCGACGCTGCCGACGCCGTTGATGATGATGACGTGCGGTCGCGACGTTGACATGCGCCCGCTATGGATGATGTCAACGCCCTCGCCAAGAGGCGCTAGTCCTCCTCGGCCCAGGCCTTCAGCAGTTGGTGGGCGATGGCCATCCCGCCGGGGGCGTTGACGCCGTCGCCCTTGCCGGCCAGGACGTCGCGGGCCTCGGCCTTGGTGAACCAGCGGACCTCGGAGAGCTCGGTCTGGTCGGGGGTGGCGTCGTCGTCCTCCACCTGGGCGATCAGGCCGATCATCAGCGAGGACGGATAGGGCCAGGGCTGGGTGGAGTGGTAGCGGACGCTCACCGTCTTCAGGCCCGCCTCCTCGTGCAGTTCGCGGGCGCAGGCCTCCTCGATGCTCTCGCCGGGCTCCAAGAAGCCGGCCAGGGCCGAGAACATGCCCTTGGGCCAGATCTCCTGGCGTCCCAGCATGCAGCGGTCCTTGTGCACCGCCAGCATGATCACCACCGGATCGGTGCGCGGGAAGTGCTCGGCCTTGCAGGCGGCGCAGGCGCGCTTCCACCCGCCTTCCACCACGTCGGTCTGCTCGCCGCAGGCCGAGCAGTGGCGATGGCGCCGGCGCCATTCGAACATCTGCTTGGAGGTGGCCATGATCGCGGCGTCGGTGGGCGGCAGGCGCAGGGCCACGGCGCGCAGGTCCTCGAATCGGCCCAGGCCCGACAGCGGCCCGTCGGCGGGGTCGGCCCCGCCCTCCAGGTCGACGGCGAAGACCGCGGTCTCCTGCCAGAGCCCGAGGAACAGCAGCCGTTCGCCGCCGCCCGACAGCTCCTCGGCCATCTTGGCGGGCAGGTAGGCGATCTGCAGGCCGCCGTCCTTGGCGGTCTCCACGAAGGGCTTGCCGTTCCAGATCGCCACGGCGAGCGATTCGTCGGAGCGGAGCTGTTCGGTCAGCCAGGCGACATCGGTTCGCTTCTCGCTGGCGCGGTTCAGCGGGTTGCCGGCGAAGGTGTTTTGGAAGGCGGAAAGAGGCATGCGCGGAGTTGTAGCTGCGCCAGCGCTTGCGCGCGACCCTCAAGGCCGCGATATAGGGGGTGGAGATCGGCGACGGGCGGACGCCTCGCCAACCCGGTCAGGTCCGGAAGGAAGCAGCCGCAACGAGTTTCGCTCCGGGTCGTCGTTC
>NZ_JAUYNW010000028.1 GCF_030698145.1 Phenylobacterium sp.
GAAGCGCCGGCTGATGGTGGCCAAGGCCATGGTGCACAATCCCCCGGTGCTGATCCTGGACGAGCCCACCGCCGGGGTGGACGTGGAGCTGCGCCGCCAGCTCTGGGCCTATGTGGTGGAGCTGAACCGCAAGGGCGTGACTATCGTGCTCACCACCCACTACCTGGAAGAGGCCCAGGAGCTCTGCGACCAGATCGCCATCGTCAACCGCGGCGAGGTGGTGGCCTGCGAACCCACCGCCACCCTGCTCAAGCGCCTCGACACCCGCAATGTCGTGGTCACGCCCGAGGAACCGCTGATGGTCGCGCCGCAGGTGGCGGGTTTCGAGACCAAGGCCCGTCCGGGCGGCGCCTTCTCGGTCACCTACCGCACCGGCCAGTCCAGCGTGGAGCAGGTGCTGGCCGCGGTGCGCGCCACGGGCCTGCACATCAAGGACATCTCCACCGAGGACCCGGACCTGGAGGACGTCTTCGTGTCGCTGACTTCGAAAGCGGCCGCCTGACCGCCCTTTCGCTCGGGCCCGCTTTCCGCTAGAGGAGCGTTCCCGCGCATATGCACCCGTAGCTCAGCTGGATAGAGCGTTGCCCTCCGAAGGCAAAGGTCACACGTTCGAATCGTGTCGGGTGCGCCAATTTCTCTAATGATTTCAAAGCTCTACTCAAAGCACTGAGCCGGCGGGGAGCAGCCGGCTGCGACATTGCAACCACAGTGCAACCACTCGGCCGCGCAGCAAGATCGTCGACAGCTCGAGCATCGCTGCAGAAAAAATCGAGGCCGCGGTCAGGCCCCAGTTCTCGCCCTTGATGTCGTGGACGATCGCCGAGCCCGGCCAGGTCAGCAGCGAAGGCGCCACCAGGCCCACCCCCTTGCGGGGCGAAGCACAGCACATGCTCGGGTCCGTCATGGCGCAGCTAGGCTCGGCCGAGCTTGCCCAGCACGACACCGTCAGGTTCCAGAAGCCCCGCGGCCCGGACCTCCTTGAGGCTCGCCCACCGCGCCGAGCCATAGGTCGCGACCTGCTTGGCCTCACGCGCGCGCCAGACCGAGAGCGCGAATGCGGCGACCACGGCGAGGAGGCCACCGGCGGCTGCGTCGCGCCCCAGGTGGTGGCGACCACAATCCCGAGAACGATCAGGACCTGACCCCAAAGGATCTTCGTCGCCGACATGCTCAATCCCTTCCGCCCATAGGGCAGATTCGGGAGCGGGCTCGGGAAACGGCAAGGTCGGAGTATCGCCCGTCGGCGGATCGGCGGCCCCAGCGCGCAATGACAGGTGCAAGCGCAGGCGGCCGGAGCGGAACGTCTGCTCCGGTCCGACCCATCACTGCTTCTGGATCGCCGTCACTTCGCCGCCGCCGCCGGAGACCTTGAGATCAAACGCGACTGGACTGCACTCCTTCGGTGAGACGGCGACAGTCAGGGACAGCGGCCCAAGGCAGGTTGGCTTCAAACTCCGTGGGTGACGGGTAGGTGAGCGCCGAGCGCAGGCGTCGGCGAGTTCGGTAGCTGCCTTGCCTGCTCGGGATGGTGATGGTCGATGGCTAGGCCTGCCTGCATTCGGCCACCATAGAGGCCAGGGCTGCCGGCAGGAACGGCTTCTGGAGAACCGGGTAGCGGCCCCCCACCTCGGAGGGTTCCGGGAGGTTTCCCATGAAGCCGGTGATCAGGATGATCGGCAGTGTCGGTCGGCGACGGCGTGCTTCGGTGGCGAGCTCCGTGCCGCGCATCCCGGGCATTATGAGATCGGTCACAAGGACACCGATCTCACAGCCGCGATCCATGATCGCCAGCGCGCTCGCGCCGCTGTCGGCCTCGATGACGTCATAGCCATACTCGCGTAGGGACGCCGCGGTTATGTCGCGCACGTCGATGTCGTCGTCGACCACGAGGACAGGTGTCGATTGGGGATCGGCCGCCTTGACGGCGGCCGGCGGCGGCTCTTCGATGCCTGCGGCCTCCGACATGTTTGCCCGAGGCAGATAGACGGTCACCGCCGCGCCCAGACCGGGCTCGGATTCTATGTTGACCGTACCCCCGAGTTGCTTGGCCAGGCCGTATACCATCGAAAGACCAAGGCCCGACCCCTTGCCCACGTCCTTGGTGGTGAAGAAGGGCTCGAAAGCCCGGTTGGCGACCTCCTGGGTCATCCCTTCGCCGTCGTCGCTGACGACAAGGGCGACGTAGTCGGCGCCTTCGGCTGCGAGATCGCCGGGACCATCGGCATAACCGGCCGCCACGTTGGAGGTGGCGATCGTCAGCTTGCCGCCCGATGGCATTGCGTCACGTGCATTGATTGCAAGGTTGAGCAGCGCCAACTCGATCTGCGTGGGATCGGCGCGCGCTGGCCAGAGCTCCGGGTCCAGCACCTGCCGGATGCTGATGGCCGGCGTCAGCGTGCTGGCGAGCATCGGCTCAAGCTCGCGGATCAGGGAGTTGAGATCGACCGGCCTGGGAGCGAGCGCCTGGCGTCTGCCAAAAGCGAGCAGTTGGGAGGTCAGGCGCGAGCCTCGGTCGGCCGCCTGCATGGCCCGGCTCAGAAGTCGCCCCACCGGCTCGCTCACGTCTTTCCGCATCGCCAGATCGAGGTTGCCCAGGATCGCGGTGAGGAGGTTGTTGAAGTCGTGGGCGATGCCGCCGGTGAGTTGGCCGATCGCCTCCATCTTCTGCGCTTGGCGTAGTTGAGCCTCGGTCTTCTGTCGTTCGTTGATCTGGCCGCGGAGCTGTTCGTTCGCCTCGGTCAGGTCCAGGGTGCGCTCGGCCACGTGTCTTTCGAGCTCCACATTGGCGCGGCTCAGGACATCCGCCGCCGCCGTTTGGGACAGGCGTAGGCGCTCCCCAGCTTCCTCGCGCTCGAAGTTCCTTCGCCGATCCTCGACCGCTCGCGTCACGGCTGGGCCCAATCGCTTCAAGCGATCCTTGAGGAGATAGTCGGTCGCGCCCTGCTTGATGCAATCGACCGCAGCCTCATCGCCCAGCATGCCGGTCACGACGATCAGCGGAATTTTCAGATCGCGTTGCTTGAGGTGATCCAGCGCGACCAGGGCGTTGAAACCCGGAAGCGCGTAGTCCGCCAGGATGGCGTCAATCGCCGGATCGAGCGCCTCGACGAATTCGTTCTCCGTCGAGACCCAGCTCCATTCCAGAGGCACTCCAGATCGCAGCAGTTCCAGCGCGATCAGCTCCGCATCGGCGGCATCGTCGTCAAGGATAAGGATACGCAGCGGCGACGACATCGGCCACCTTGCCTGTTCTGATGTGGGCGGTGTCCGACGTCGCTCGGCCGACCCGCGCCGTCGCCCAGCGCGACGCACCTTTACCTAACATGAGCCGGAACATTCGCGAAGAGTGCGATCTAATTATAGACAAGTTTTGGTTGTCCTCGCCAGGTTTCCATGATCTCAAGTGAAGTTGCGTCCCCATGCTGGACTGTCGCTGGACAAGATCTTCCGGATCTATTGCCGGAGACGCAAGGCTACGGTTGATGCGGTCGCGGTTGACGCGAGGCTTTTGCCGAGAAGAGTTCGATGGCCGGGCACAACAAGGACCTGGCGCTGCTTTGCCGAGTGAAGGCGCGTCTTTGCGCTCTGCCGATCGCGTGCGTCGCTGAGATCATGCGGCGCCTGCCGATCGATCCGATGCCGGGCGCGCCGCCCTTCGTGCTCGGGCTCGCGATCATACGCGGGGCGCCCATGCCAGTCGTGGACGTGGCGCAGCTGTTCGAGGACGAGCGATCCGACTCCGCCTATCTGGTGTCCACGCTGCTGGGAAACGCTCGGGTTGCGCTCGCCGTCGACAGCGTGCTGGGCGTGCGGCCGATCCCGGATGGATCGCTTCAGGCGCTGCCCTCACTCCTCGAGAACGCCGCCTCGGACGTCGTTTCACGCATTGGAGCCCTGGACGACGAACTGCTGCTCGTCCTCAGCAATGTGCGGGTCGTGCCTCAGGATGTGTGGGACACGCTCGAGGCCGCGAGTGCCGCCGCATGAACGCCACCTTCAGCGACCGCGACGTCGAGAGGTTTCGAGGCCTCGTCGTCCGGCGGCTCGGGATCGCCTTCGACGACACGAGGCTCAGCATGCTGGCCGACGTGATGCGGCGACGCGTGAAAGCCAGCGGCGGCGGCGCGGAGGCCTACCTCATGCGCCTTGGTTCCGATCCGGCAAAGAAGGAGGTGGCTGCACTCGCCCGGGAGCTGACCGTCCCGGAGACCTACTTCTTCCGCAACATGGATCAGTTCCACGCCCTGCGGGATGCGATCATGCCGGAGCGGCTGGCCGCGCGGTCCTCGCGGGGCCCGCTGAGGATACTCTCGGCCGGCTGCGCTTCAGGCGAAGAAGCCTACTCGATCGCGATCCTGGCGCACGAGGTGGCGGCCGATGTTCGGGCGTGCGTTTCGATCCGGGCGATCGATGTGAACCCGGAGATGCTCGAAAAGGCGGACCGCGCCCGGTTCTCCGATTGGGCGTTCCGGGAAACCTCGCCCGACGTCAGGCAGCGATGGTTCCGACAAGAGGGCCAGGAGTTCGTGCTCGACGACCGCGCGCGCCGGGCCGTGGAGTTCGCCGAACGGAATCTGATCGACGACGATCCTGAGTTCTGGCGACCGCAGAGCTACGATGTCGTGTTCTGTCGGAATGTCATCATGTACTTCTCGATGGAGACTGCGCGGGCGGTGGTGTCGCGCCTCGCCGAGGCCCTTGTGCCCGGTGGCTATCTGTTTCTGGGCCACGCCGAGACATTGCGGGGGCTGTCGCAGGATTTTCATCTGCGGCACACGCACGGAACCTTCTACTACCAGCGCAGGGACGCCGGGGTGCAATCGTGGGAGAGGTCGGCGCCGACAGCGGTGCGGCGCGCCGTTCCCCTCGCGGCGGCGGCGAACGACAGCGCGGACTCCGAGGCGTGGATCGCTGCGATCGGCGGCTCGACGCAGCGGATCGAGCTGCTGGCGCGGACCATGCCGCCGCCTCGCCTGAATCGAATGGCCCGCCCCAGCCGGGATTTCGGTCCGACGCTGGACCTCATGTCGCGAGAGCGGTTTGCGGAGGCGATCGGCCTTCTGGAAGCCTTGCCGCCGGAAGCCATGGACGATCCTGATGCGATCCTCCTGCGTGCGGCTTTGCTGGTCCACAGCGGCCAACTGGATAGCGCCGAGACGACCAGCCGGCGTCTTCTGGCGATCGACGAGATGAGCGCCGGCGCGCACTACGTCCTGGCGCTGTGCCGGGAGGGTGCGGGCGATGTCAGCGCCGCCGCCGAACAGGATCGGATGGCGATCCATCTGGATCCGTCCTTCGCCATGCCCCATCTGCACCTTGGCCTGCTCGGCCGCCGCGCCGGCGACGTCGAGGTGGCCCGAGCGGCGCTCGACAAGGCATTCGTCCTGCTACGGGGCGAGGAACCGGCGCGGCTCCTGCTGTTCGGCGGCGGGTTCACCCGCGAGGCGCTGCTTGCCCTATGCCGAGCCGAGCAGCTGGCCTGTGGGCGCAAGCCGTGAGCGGCCGCGATCCGGCCCTGGCGACCAAGGCGCGCGCGTTGGCGCAAGCGTTCGATCGGTCGTTCGCCGAAGCCCGAGCGACGAGCCCGCCGCCGCTTCTGGATTTCCTGGCGGTCCGCGTCGGCGGCGATGCCTATGCGATCGCACTGGCCGACATTGCCGGGCTTGTCCCTCGGGGCAGGCTCACGCCCTTGCCGAACACCCCGCCCGAGTGCCTGGGCGTCGCGGGACTCCGAGGGGTGGTGACGCCCGCATACGACCTCTGCGTCCTGCTGGGCTATTCGACGGGAGCCGGCGCGGGGCGCTGGCTGGCCGTGATCGCCGGCGCGCGCGCCGCCCTGGCCTTCGATGAGGTCGAAGGGTTCCTCCGGCTGCGGGAAGAAGCGTTGGCGGGACCCGGCGACGCCCAGCGTCCGCGCCGGCATGTGTCGGGCGCGTTGCAGAGCAACGCCGTCGTTCGCCCGGTCATCGACATGGGCTCTATCGTCCAGTCGATCGGCGCGATGGCGGGCCTCAACAACGCTTCAAGCGAGTGATCAGGATGGGGACATCGGACATGCTTCAGCAATGGACCTTTTCGCGCCGGATCAGCGCGAGCTTGGCCGTCGGCACGGTGCTGACAGTATTGATCGGCGTGATTTCCATCGTCGCGCTCCGCAGCGTGATCCTCAGTAGCGACCGGGTGATGGACGTGCATGTTCAGCAGCTTCTGAACGCCAAGGAGCTCGATAGTTTCCTAGAACGGAAGGTGTCTGCCTGCCGAGGATTTCTGATTTCCGCCGACGACGACTTCATGGCCCAGGTCGAGGTGAATGACGGACAGTTCTCGGCCGTGCTCGAAAAAATGAAGAAGACGGCTTCGACAGGCGAGGAATTGCGCTTGCTCGACGCCATCGGGACCGCGGCGGCAACGCATCAGCAGGCCTTCGACCGGATCGCCGGGCTTCGCCGTTCGGCTGGGCGGATCGATGCTGTCTCAGCCGCCTTCGAAAATGAGGTCGTCCCGAAGAAGGACCAGGTGGCGGCGCGCGTCCGCGCATTCGCCGCCCGGGAGGAGAGAAACCTCGCCGAAGCCCGGCAGGCCGCCGCGGACCGGGCGGCTCTCGCGATCGCCTTCGTCGGAACCGCCGTGGCTGTGAGCGCCTTGTTCGCCATTGTGGTGGCGTTCGTCCTGTCGCGGGCCCTGACCCGCCAGATCGGCACGGCCGTGACACACGTGCAGAGTTCGTCGGCCGAACTCCAGACCGCCGCGAACCAGCAGGCGACCGGCGCCAAGGAGCAGACGACGGCGATGAACGAGATCGCGACGACCATCAGCGAACTGATGGCCACATCGCGCCAGATCGCCGAGAGCGCACAAAGCGTCGCGCAGATCGCCGAGAAGACGACGGCAGCGGCGCAGGCGGGGGAGGCGACCGTCGACCAGGCGCACGACTCCATCGCCGCGATCCGCCAGCAGGTCGATACGGTGGTCAGCCACATGCTCGAGCTGGGGAAGAAGTCCCAGCAGATCGGGGCCGTGGTCGACATCGTCGCCGAGCTGGCGGAGCAGACCAACATCCTGGCGATCAACGCGACGATCGAGGCGGCGGGCGCCGGCGAGGCCGGCAATCGATTCGCCGTGGTGGCCGACGAGATCCGGCAACTGGCCGACCGGGTCGGCGGCTCGACCAAGGAAATCCGCCCGCTCATCGAGGACATGCGCGGCGCGGTGAATACGACCATCATGGCCACCGAGACCGGATCGAAGGCTGTCGACGCCGGCTCCGGGCAGTTCAGCGAGGTGGCGTCGTCATTCAAGCAGATCGCTGGCCTCCTGACGACCTCGTCGGAGGCGGCGCGCGAGATCGAGCTTTCCACCAAGCAGCAGGCCACGGCCGTGGAGCAGGTCAACGTCGCGATCGCAAACGTCGCGCAGACGACCCGGGAAACGGAGGTGAGTTCGCGCCAGACCCTTGAGACCGTGTCTCAGCTCGCAGGCCTCTCCAAGGACCTGTTACGTCTTGTCCAGCCACAGGCCCAGGCGTGACGTGTGGCGCAGGATCCCTACAGATATTTCCGCATCGAGGCGCGCGAGTTGCTCGACCAGCTCTCAAGGAGCGTTCTGGATCTCGAGAAGGCCGCCGACGCTTCCGATGGGGTGGCGCGGTTGCTGCGCCTGGCGCACACGCTGAAGGGTGCAGCACGGGTCGTGAACCAGCGGGAAATCGCTGAACAAGCTCATTCGATTGAGGACCTTCTGGGCCCCCTGCGGGACACGCCCGAACCCGTGTCGCGAGAGCAGACCGACGCCGTATTGAAGATGCTCGACGCCGTCGGAGACCGCCTCGCCGCCCTGTCTCCGCCTTCGGTCGCCGACTCCGTCGCCTCGGGCAATGCGCCGTCGGATGACACTTTGCGGACCGTGCGGGCGGATATCGGCGAGGTGGACACATTGCTGGACAGCCTTGCAGAAACGCGCGCTCGGCTGACGGAGGTGCAGCAGGGCCTGGGCGAACTGGAGCGCGTCCGCCGCCTCATGGACACGGTCGTCGAACAGGGAACCGCGCGGGACGGTCGCGAACGGTGGTCGGGGAGCGTCGCCGAAATTGTGCGCGCATCGCCGCCTCTGGCGGCGGAGGTCCGAGCCGCGCTCGGCGGGGTCGCGCAGGGCATGACCATGTCCGTCGATCAGATGGACCGCGAATTGAGGCAGATGCGCAGCGCCGCCGAGCGCCTGCGGCTGGTGCGGGCAGGCGCGCTCTTTGACACGCTCGAGCGGACGGTACGCGATGCGGGCTTGGCCTTGGGAAAGCCGATCACGTTCGAAGGCCGCGGCGGCGAGGTGCGTCTGGATGCGCATGTCCTGGGCGAGATGCAGGGCGCGTTGGTGCAACTCGTGCGCAATGCAGCCGCACACGGGATCGAAGCTGAAGGCGAGCGGATCGGCGCGGGCAAGCCGCCCGCGGGACGGATCGTGGTCAAGGTTTCCCGGCGCGGACGACGCATCGCGTTCAGCTGTGCGGACGACGGCGCCGGCGTCGATGTCGAGGCCGTGCGCCACGCGGCCTTGCGCAAGGGCCTGCTGACGCCGGCCATGGGCGCGCTCGATGCTGAGGACCTGCTGCGCCTGCTGCTTCGCGGCGGCATCAGCACGTCGAGCGCCGTCACCGAGGTCTCCGGCAGGGGCATCGGTCTCGATATCGTGCGCGAGGCGGCGGAGCGCGTAGGGGGTGAGGTCGCCGTCCACACCCAGACCGGTGTGGGCACGACCATCGAGCTGCTCATCCCGCTATCCGTCGCCGCGCTGGACGTGCTGTTGATCGAGACGCCGGCCGGGGTGATGGCGATACCGCTCGACGCCGTGCGCCGCGTCCTGCACCAGCGAACCCAGCGCACGGCGAGAACAGCGCAGGGGGAGACGATCCTGTTCGACGGGCAGGCGGTCCCGTTCATCCCGTTGTCGGCGCTGATCGGCGTGGGCCCGACGACCCGCCTCGACCGCTCGTGCCCGGCGGTGGTCGTGGAGGGGACCGGCGGAACGGTCGCAATCGGCGTGGATCGGTTTCTGGGGTCAGCGAGCGTCGTCCTGCGCCCGCTGCCCGAACTCGCGCCATCGGCTCCCATTGTCGCGGGAACCACGCTCGATGCGGACGGCAATCCACAGCTCGTACTCGATCCCGATGGTCTCGTCGCGGCGGCCCTGGGCCCCGTTGCATGGCGGGACGACACGCCGACCCAGCTGCTGCCGGTCCTGGTGGTCGACGACTCGCTCACCACGCGCATGCTCGAGAAGAGTATTCTCGAGTCGGCCGGGTATCGTGTGGAGACGGCCAAGTCCGGCGAGGAGGGGCTGGAGCAGGCTCGACGGGAGCGTTTTGCGCTCTTCCTGGTGGATGTCGAAATGCCGGGCATGGACGGCTTCACCTTCATCGAGCATGTGCGCCGTGACGCGGCGCTCGGCGACATTCCGGCCCTGCTGGTCACATCCCGCGGCTCTCCCGACGACCGCCAACGCGGATCCGACGTGGGCGCGCAGGGCTACATCGTCAAAAGCGAGTTCGATCAGCGGGAGTTCTTGCAGACGGTGGGGCGGCTGGTGGGCGGTTCGCGATGACCAAGCTCCGCGTGCTCGTGGTGGAGGACTCGCTCACCGTGCGGCGGCGGCTTTGCGACGTGCTCGGCGCCGACGCCGGGATCGAGATCGTCGGCGAGGCCGAGGACGGCAAGCAGGCGATCGAACTGACCCGGGAGCTTCGGCCCGACATCATCACCATGGACATGATGTTGCCGGTGATGAGCGGTCTCGCGGCGACGGAGTACATCATGGCGCATCACCCCACGCCGATCCTGATCGTCTCCTCGTCGGTCAATCGCGGCGAGCTCTTCAAGACCTACGAGGCCCTGGCCGCCGGTGCAGTCGATGTGCTCGAGAAGCCTTGGGGCGAAGGAGAGGACGGAGCCTGGGAACGACGGTTCATCGGGACCGTCAAGCTCGTGGCGCGCATTCGCGTCATCACCCACCCCCGCGCGCGGCTCGCCGGGCTCCATGCGCCCAGGCCGGACGATCGCGTCGGCGCCGTCGCCGCATCGCGGCCGTGCGAGATCGTCGCGATCGGCGCCTCCACGGGCGGGCCAGGGGCGCTTGTCGAGGTGCTGCGTGGGCTCTCACCGCAATTCACCCTTCCGGTGCTCATCGTCCTGCACATCAACGAACCCTTCGGCATCGCCTTCGCCGACTGGCTGGATGGCCAGACGCCGCGTCGCGTCGCCTATGCACGGGACGGCGAGGCCATCGAGCAGGCCTCTGGTCGTGTGCTCATGGCCCCGCCCGGATACCACCTCGTCGTCCGCGGCCGGCGCCTGCACTTGACCGAGGAGCCCGAACGGCACTCGTGCCGGCCGTCGGTCGACGTCCTCTTCGAATCGGCCGCCGCAATGTTCGGCGGCTCGGTTGCGGCCTGCTTGCTGACCGGAATGGGGCGGGACGGCGCGGCCGGGATGCTGGCGGTCCACAGGGCGGGCGGCGTGACAATCGCCCAAGATGAGGCGACATCGACGGTCTACGGCATGCCGCGCGAAGCCGTCCTGCTCGGCGCGGCCGAGCGTATCCTCCCGATCGGCGAGATCGGTCCCGCGCTGACGGCCTTGGAGCCGGCGCCCCACGGAGGAAGCCATGCGTGACGCGGTCCTCGTCGTCGATGACAGCATGACCGTGAGGATGGACCTTGCGGAGGCCTTCGCTGCGGCCGGGCTCGAGGCTCTGCCTTGCGCCTCAATCGCGGAAGCCCGCCTGGCGCTCGCCGGCGGGCGGATCGGCGTGGTGGTGCTGGACGTGCTGTTGCCGGACGGCGACGGTGTTGAGTTCCTGAGCGAGCTGCGCGCATCGGCGATGGGCTCGGACGCCGGGGTCATGATGCTGTCGACGGAAGCCGAGATCGGGGATCGGATTCGGGGCTTGAGAACCGGCGCCGATGAGTATGTCGGCAAGCCTTACGACACGGGCTACGTCGTGACCAAGGCGCGTGAAATGCTGAAGTTGCGGCGCGGCGCTGCTGTGCCCACCCGCCAGTCCATTCTGATCATCGATGACAGCGTCACGTTTCGCGAGCACCTGCGGGAGGCTTTGGAACAGGCGGGCTACGCCGTCCTGGTGGCGGGCGACGGCGAGGAGGGGCTTCGCGTCGCCGCCGATCAACGGCCGAGCGCCATTGTCGTCGACGGTATAATGCCCGGGATCGGCGGCGCCACGGTGGTTCGGCGCGTGCGTCTCGATGCGGCGCTTCGCGGCATTCCGTGCCTCCTGCTGACGGCCCTGGAAGATGGAGGCGTGGAATTACAGGCCTACGACGCCGGCGCGGACGCCTTCGTGCGCAAAGAGGACAATGTCGAGCTCATCCTCGCCAAGCTGGCGGCGATGCTCCGGCGGTCGTCCCAGCCGCCGTCTGAGGAGACCGCGAGCCTGATGGGGCCGAAACGGATTCTCGCGGTCGACGACAGCATCACCTACCTGCAGGAGTTGGCCGCCGCGCTTCGCGACGAGGGGTACGACGTCGTCCTCGCGCGCTCGGGCGAGGAAGCCCTCCAGCTTCTCGCGGTTCAGCCGGTGGATTGTATCCTGCTCGACCTGCTCATGCCCGGCCTGAGCGGTCGGGAAACGTGCGGGCTCATCAAGGCCGCGCCAGGCCTGCGCGACATACCGCTGATCATGCTGACGGCGGTCGACGATCGGTCGGCCATGCTCGAGGGCCTGGGCGCTGGGGCCGACGACTACATCCAGAAATCGAGCGAACTCCAGGTGCTGAAAGCGCGCATGCGGGCGCAGCTTCGCCGCAAGCAGTTCGAAGACGAGAACCGCCGCATACGGGAAGAGCTGCAGAGAACGACGCTCGAGATCGCCGAGGCTCGGTCCGAGCGGGCGCTGGCCGAGGTCCGCGCCGCTCTGATCCAGGAGCTCGAGCGCAAGAACGAGGAACTGGAGGCCTTCACCTATTCGGTGTCCCATGACCTGCGCTCGCCGCTGCGAAGCATCGACGGCTTCAGCCAGGCCTTGCTCGAGGACTATGCCGACAAGCTTGACGACAAGGGACGGGGCTATCTGCGCCGCGTGCGCGGCGCAGCCCAGCGGATGGGGGAGTTGATCGATGACCTGCTCCAGCTATCCCAGATCAATCGCATGAACCTGACGCTGCGGCCGGTCGATCTCTCCGCGCTGGCTCGCCTGGTCGCCGCCGATCTCAGCAGCCAGGATCCCGGCCGGACCGTCGAGGTCTCGACATCGGATGGGCTGGTGATCAAGGCCGACGCCCAGCTCATGCGGATCGTGCTCGAGAACCTGCTCGGCAACGCTTTCAAGTTCACCGGAAAGGTCAGTCAGCCAAAGGTCGAGATCGGCATGGAGCAACTGGCGGATGGCCCAGCATACTTTGTCCGAGACAACGGCGTCGGCTTCGACATGAACTTTGCCGACAGGCTCTTCGGCGTCTTCCAACGGTTGCACACCCAGAACGACTTCCCAGGCACCGGAATTGGTCTGGCCACCGTCCAGCGGATCATGCACCGCCTGGGCGGTCGGGCATGGGCCGAAAGCCAGCCGGACGCGGGAGCGACGTTCTATTTCAGAGTGTAGGTCCGAACCGACTGACGGGGAATCCACATGCACAGCGACATCATCCTCCTCGTAGAAGACAATCCGGACGACGTGGACCTGACCCTGCGGGCGTTCGAGAAGAACAACATCGCGAACGCGATTTTTGTTGTTCGGGATGGCGCTGAAGCGCTCGATTATCTGTTCGCAAGAGGCGTCTATTCAGAGCGTGATCCACGCGATATTCCGGCGGTCGTATTGCTCGACCTCAAGCTGCCAAAGGTCGATGGCCTAGAAGTCCTGAAGCAGGTGCGCGCGGACCCGCATGTGCGCTTGGTCCCGATCGTGATTCTGACCTCCTCGCGCGAAGAACAGGATCGCCTACGGGGTTACAGCTTGGGGGCCAACAGCTACGTCCAGAAGCCGGTGGACTTCGAACGGTTCTCCGAGGCTGCGCGCCAACTTGGCCTATACTGGCTAGTGCTCAACGAAGCTCCTCCACCTTCGAGCTGACAGCGGATGGGCCCGGGCTACCTGGCGGGCTCGACCGCGTCCCGTCGGCGCCGGCAGCCGTCGTGACCGGCGACCGCAGCGTCGATGACCTCCGCGTCGGTCTTCGGATCCGCCCACAGCAGCACGCCTGGCGCTGATGCTGGCCCCTTCCCCCTCACGCGGCCTACGAGCGGTCCCCCGCGGCGTCTGGGCGATCGGCTTCGTCTCGATGTTCATGGATATCTCCTCGGAGATGATCCACAGCCTGTTGCCCGTGTTCCTGGTGGGCACGCTCGGCGCCAGCGTCGCCATGGTCGGGTTGATC
>NZ_JAUYNW010000030.1 GCF_030698145.1 Phenylobacterium sp.
CGCGGTGGAGGGATTCTTCGAGATGGCGCGAGAATGACGGCAATCTGGGCCTCAATCCTTTTCCATGGTGCACTGAAGCGGATGTTGATGCCGCCGCGCGGTATCAACGACCTGGGCCACCTTTGTTTCCGCCACTTCGTAAGTGAACACGCCGCACACACCCACCCCGTGTTGGTGGACATGCAGCATGATGCGCGTCGCGTCTTCGCGCGACTTATTGAAGTACTGCTCAAGTACGTAAACGACGAACTCCATCGGAGTATAGTCGTCGTTCAAGATCAGCACCCGGTACATCGAGGGCTTCTGCGTCTTCGGCTTGGTCTGGGTGATGACCGCCGACTTGACGCCCGTCTCTTGATCACCTTGCTTTCGCTCGGCCATCGTAACAGGTCTCCTGGCGACCACGGGGTCACCCTATCTACGGATTAGATATGGAAAAGATGTCTGTATGGAAGGGTTGAAATCGTTACCGGTGTCACCGAAAGCGCCAACAGTGCGTTTTTGCCGCGCCGGAGGGCGCCTGAGGAGGCTCGCTTCAATCCTCGGGTGAGGATTTCGAGCGGAATGCACGCCCCGAGGCGAGCGCTCCCGGCCCGAATCGCGCCCGCAGGGCGTCGATTGTGCGTTCCTCGGCCAGCGCGCGACGCTCGTCCCCGGCGAACAGGTCGTGCTCCACCGCCTCGGCCGGCGTCAGTTCGCCGATGCCGATGCCGATCAGGCGCCAGTGCTGACCCTTGGCCTCCTTGGCCAGCAGCTCGCGCCCGACGGCGAACAGGGTCCGGGCGGTCTGGGTCGGGACCGGGATGGCCCGGCGCCGGGTGATGATCTTGAAGTCGGTCGACCGCAGCTTCAGCGTCACCACCCGCCCGGCCAGGCCCGACGAGCGCGCATGGCGGCCGACCTTCTCGCACAGCGGGGCCAGCATGGCCTCCAGGTCATCCAGGCGCTGCAGGTCGTCGTTGAAGGTGGTCTCGGCGCTGATGCTCTTGCGCTCCTCGTTGGGATTGACCAAGCGGTTGTCGCGGCCGTGAGCCAGTTCGGCCAGTCTCAGGCCATAGGCGCCGAAGCGTTGCGCCAGGTCCTTGATGTCGGCGCCGGCGAGGTCGCCGACCGTGCGATAGCCCGCTCCCTCCAGGGACTTGACCATGGCCGGGCCGACGCCGGGCATGATTCCCACCGGCTTTGTGGCCAGGAAGCTCTGGGCGTCGGCCGAGCCGATCACCGAGAAGCCGCGCGGCTTGTCGAGGTCGGAGGCGATCTTGGCCAGGAACTTGTTGGGGGCCAGGCCGATGGAGACGGTGATGCCGATCTCAGCCTCGATACGGGCCTGGAGCCGCGCCAGGGTCTCGGCCGGCGCCGCCTTGTGCAGCCGCTCCGTGCCGGAGAGATCCATCCAGGCCTCGTCCAGCGACAGCGGCTGCACCAGCGGGGTCAGCGCGCGGACCATCTCCATGATCCGCCGGCTCTCGGTGCGGTACTTGGTGAAATCGGGCTTGAGGATCACCGCCTGGGGGCAAAGCTGGCGGGCCTTGAACATCGGCATGGCCGAGCGGACGCCGGAGATGCGAGCGATGTAGCAGCAGGTGGTCACCACCCCGCGCTTGCCGCCGCCGACGATCAGCGGCTTGTCGCGCAGGGACGGGTCGTCGCGCTTCTCCACGGAGGCGTAGAAGGCGTCGCAGTCCATGTGGGCGATGGAGAGCGCCTCCAGCTCCGGATGGTCGGCCACGCGCGGCGAGCCGCATTTCGGACAGCGCCGGGCGAAGTCGCCGCGCGTGAAGCAGTCGCGGCAGAGCGCGCTCATGACGGCGGCCACAGCCAGGCCGCCCCGCGCACGCCCGAGGAGTCGCCGTGCAGGGCCGGCCGCACCGGGGTGGCGAAGACGTCGGAGAACACCCTGGCGGCGATGGCGCCGGGCAGACGCTCGTAGAGCTCGACGACATTGGACATGCCGCCGCCCAGCACGATGACGTCGGGATCGAGCACGTCGCAGACCACCGCCAGGCCGCGCGCCAGCCGGTCGACATAGCGCTCCAGGGCGGCGGCCGCCTGGGCGTCGCCCGAACGCGCCGCGGCGGCGACCGCCTCGCCGTTCGCCGCGCCGCCGTCGCGGGCGAAGCCGGGACCCGAGACCCACAGCTCCAGGCAACTTCGCCGCCCGCACCAGCAGGGCGGGCCTGGGTGCTCGTCGTCGGTGGGCCAGGGCAGGGGCATGTGGCCCCACTCGCCGGCGAAGGCGTTGGCGCCCTCCAGTATCTGGCCGTCGACGGTGATGCCCGCGCCGCATCCGGTGCCCAGGATCGCGGCGAACACCGTCTTGGCGCCCGCGCCCGCGCCGTCGGCGGCCTCGGAGAGCGCCAGGCAGTTGGCGTCATTGGCGTAGCGCACCGGACGGCCCAGGACCCGCGCGAGGTCTTGCGGAAAGGGGTGGCCATTGAGCTCGGTGGAATTGGCGTTGCGCATCAGGCCGGTGGCCGGGGAGGGCGAGCCCGGCCCGCCGATCCCCACCCGCGCGGCCTTGGCCCCGGCCTGGCGTTCGGCCTCGGCCACCAGGTCGGCCACGGCCTGCAGTCCGGCCTCGTAGGTCCGCGGCGAGGCGCCGCGTACGCGCGCCCGGAAGGCGCCGTCGGCGTCGAGCGCCGCGGCCTCGATCTTGGTGCCGCCGAAATCCACCCCGATACGTATCATGAGGTCATGGTTTGTTCCGTTTCGCCCGCCAATTCAATGGCCGCGTCGCGGTTGTATGGCGAGCGCTCCAACACCACCTTGGGGCGTCTCCGGCCGCGTCGAGCGATCAACCCCAGAAGGATATTCGCATGAGACCTCAATTGTGGGCCTGCGCCCTGCTGGCGACCGTGGCGGCCTGCTCGCCGCAACCCGCGCAGAAGGCGGCCCCGCCGGCCAGGCCCGAGGCCGCCGCGGCCCCGGCGGTGGTCAACACCGCCCCGCCCGGCGCCTATGTCCTGGACCGTGACCACACCAGCGTGACCTTCCGGGTCAATCACCTGGGTCTGTCGCGCTACACGGCGCGCTTCACCAAGGCCGATGGCGACCTGCAGTTCGATCCGGCCAATCCGGCGGCCATGAGCGTCAGCGCCACCATCGATCCGCGCTCCCTCGAAACCGACTACCCCGACGCCGCCAAGCTGGACTTCGACGGCGAACTGGCCGGCCCGAACTGGCTGGACGCGGCCAAGTTCCCGCAGATGACCTTCAAGTCCACCAAGGTCGAGGTGACCGGCGCCAACACCGCCAAGCTTACCGGCGACCTGACCCTCCACGGCGTGACCAGGCCCGTGACTCTGGACGCCACCTTCAACGGCGGCCTGGCGGCCAACGCCATGGACCCCAAGGGATCTCGGATCGGCTTCTCCGCCCGGGGCGGGCTGAAGCGCTCGGAGTTCGGCGTCAGCTACGGCGTCCCGGCTCCGGGCTCGAACTTTGGGGTCGGCGACGACGTCGAGGTGATCATCGAGACTGAATTCACCCAGCTCCCGAGTGCGGCGACCATCGCGCCCGGCGCCCTGCCGGTCCCCAAGCCGAAGACCTGAACTTAAGGCGGCGGTCCCTAGCTGATCGCCGCCTCGATCGCCGCGCGCAGCTCGTCCCAGTCGTCGATGCGGGTGTGGCGATCTGGCGCGGCGGGGGCGAGCGGCTGTAGGCGCTTGTCCGCCACCATCTGAAAACGGATCACCTGCGGCGCGCTGTCGGCCACCGAATCCAGGTTCGACATCAGGTCGTCGACGAACACGGTCGGGCCGCGGACCTGGGCGGCCATCCCCGCGGCCAGCGGACCCTTGGGGCCGGTGTTGAGCACCAGCGGATAGTCCAGCCGGTGACGGCCCAGCCAGCGCGCGCGCGCCAGCCGGGCGGGACCTGGAGCGTTGGTGAAGATCACCACGCTGGCCTGGCGCGACAACGCCCGCAGGCCTTCCACCGCCCCAGGCGCGGGCTCCATGTCGCCGCAGCCGTAACGGAAGAAATCGTCGAAGTGCGCCCGGCCGTCGGCGATGGGCAGGTGCTCGGCCTCGCCCGGGCGGTAGATGTTCTGGAAGAGCGCGAAGCGGTCGACCCGGAACTCCAGCCCGCGCCCTTCCAGGAAACGGCCGAAGCCCTCCATGAACAGGCCCAGCACCTCGTCGACATCCACCAGCAGCAGCGGCCGGCCCAGGTCGACGCCCAGGTCCTGAAGGTTGGGCGGCTTGGCGGGACGGGCGAGGGGCGGGGTGTCGGTCAGGGGAGGCTCCGTCGCGACTAACGCGAGTTTAAGGATATCCGTGTGATCAAGGCTTCACAGGTGGGGTCGGCGCACGATTCGCAGGCTCGAGAGCATCATCGAGATGAAAATGGCCAAGAAGGTCCTCATCGTCGAGGATAACGAGCTGAACATGAAACTCTTTCATGATCTGCTCGATGCCCAAGGCTACGAAACTTTGCAGACCCGCGAGGGATTGCAGGCGCTTGCGTTGGCCCGCGAGCATCGCCCCGACCTGATTCTCATGGACATCCAGCTCCCCGAGATCTCCGGCCTGGAGGTCACCAAGTGGCTGAAGGAAGACGACGAGCTGGCCCATATCCCGGTCGTGGCCGTCACCGCCTTCGCCATGAAGGGCGATGAGGAGCGCATCCGCGAGGGTGGCTGCGAGGCCTATATCTCCAAGCCGATCTCGGTGTCGCACTTCCTCGACACCATCCGCCGTCTGCTGGACTAGGCCGCCATGTCCGCGCGTATCCTGGTGGTCGACGACATCGAGGCCAACGTCCGCCTGCTCGAAGCCAAGCTGACCGCCGAATACTATGAGGTCCTGGTGGCCTATGACGGCCCCACGGCGCTGGCCATCGCCGCGGCCGAGAAACCCGATATCGTGCTGCTGGACGTGATGATGCCCGGCATGGACGGGTTCCAGGTCTGCCGCCGGCTGAAGGACGACCCCGAGACCCGCCACGTGCCCGTGGTGCTTGTGACGGCCCTCGACGGCCGCGCCGACCGCATCGCGGGCCTGGAGGCCGGCGCCGACGAATTCCTGACCAAGCCCATCGACGACGTCATGCTGTTCGCCCGCGTGCGCAGCCTGACCCGCCTGAAGATGGTGATCGACGAACTGCGCGACCGCGAGGCCTCGGGCCGCCGCATGGGCGTCATCGCCGGCGCCTCCTCGCGCCTGGGCGGCACGGGCGGCCGGGTGCTGATCGTCGACGACCACGAACGCCAGGCCCAGCGCGTCGCCACGGAACTGGCCATCGAGCACCGCCCGGTGATCGAGACCACCCTGGAAAAGGCCATGGTCACCGCCAAGGGGCCGGTCGACCTGATCATCATCAATGCGACGGCGCGGTCCTTCGACGGCCTGCGCTTCGCCGCCCAGCTGCGCTCGGATGAGGCCACCCGCCACCTGCCGATCCTGGCGGTGGTGGACTTCGACGAGCGTTCGCGGCTGGTCAAGGCGCTGGAGATCGGCGTCAACGACGTGCTCTCCAAGCCCATCGACCCGCAGGAGCTTGCCGCCCGCGCCCGCACCCAGATCCGCCGCAAGCGTTACACCGATTATCTGCGCGACAACCTCGACCACTCGCTGGAGCTGGCGGTCACCGACCAGCTCACCGGCCTGCACAACCGCCGCTACATGGTGGGCCAGCTCGAGGCCCTGGTGAAGCGCGCGGCGCTGGGCGGCGACCAGGTCGCCTGTCTGCTGATCGATATCGACCACTTCAAGAAGATCAACGACGGCTACGGTCACGATGTGGGCGACGAGGTGCTGCGCGAGTTCGCCGTGCGCCTGGCGTCAAACGTCCGCGCCATCGACCTGCCGTGCCGCTACGGCGGCGAGGAGTTCGTGGTGGTCATGCCCGACACCAAGCTGGAAGACGCCGAGCGGATCGCCGAGCGGATCCGCCTGCACGTGGCCGGCTCGCCGTTCCGCGTCATGGGCGGTTCGGAGCTGCTGACCGTCACCATCTCCATCGGCGTCGCCGCCACCCTGGGCGAGACCGACAAGCCCGAGGCCCTGCTCAAGCGCGCCGACGAGGCCGTCTACGAGGCCAAGGCCTCTGGGCGGAACAAGGTCATCGCGCGGGCGGCTTAGGCGTTCGAGCCTTGGCGCCTCTGTTCGTCGGCGGCTGTGCGCAACAGCGCCTCTTCCGGCGCGGTGGGCTCGCGCCAGCCGCAGGCGTTCCGAAAGGCGCTCGTATCGCAGACCATCGGATAGCTCAGATCCAACGCGGCCAGTGGATCTGTGGCCGGCGCCTCGACGACATCGCCTCGCCAACCAAGCACGCCGGCGAAACGGCCTATCCAGGTCATGTGGTCCGGCGCGTTGAGCTCACCTAGGTTGAACGTCCGGCCCGCCGCCGCCGGATGGCGTGACGCCGCCGCCAGGGCGTGCGCCACATCGTCGACATAGCCATAGGTGGTCCGCCATCCCGCCCAGGCGGAATTGACCGCGAGCTGCGCTTTGCCCGCCTGCATCGGGGCCGTGATCCAACGAAAGCGCTGCTGCCGGTCGCCTGGTCCGAACACCATCGGCAAGCGCAGGATGACGCCTGACAGACCGGGTCGCGCGCGCAGGGCCTCCTCCAGCGGAATCTTGTCGTAGTCGTCCATCCAGGCTTCGGTGGCGTCGCGGGCGCGCGGCGGCGCCGTGCGATAGGGGTGGCGGGTCGTGCGAAGCGGCGACGCCTCTGTCGCGGGCTCCAGCAGCGGATCGGGCCCAGCCTTTCGCTGCAGGCCTTCGTAGTTTCGGTACACGTCGCAAGAACTCGCCATGACCCAGCGCTCGACTTGGCCGTCGAGCGCGTCCAGCAGCGGCAGCGTGTCGGCCTCGGTGAACGCCAGGAGATCGACGACGGCGTGGATGCGCCGTTCGCGCACCAGCGCCCGCACCTGCGCGACATCGCCCCGGTCCAGCGCAACCGCGTTGGGGCCGTGGCCCCCTCGGCTCGCCGCCACCACCTCAACCCCAAGGGCTTCCAGCGCGTGGACGATGCGAGGACCAATAAATCCTGTCGAACCCAGCAGCAGCACGGCCATCCCGGGAATGTCCGCCGCGGATGAGTCCACGTCAACGTGCCGTCGCCGTAGGCCTTTTCCCTCCCCACAAGGAGGCGGGAGGAAAACGAAAAACGCCCGGTCGCGGGACCCGGCGTTTTCACAAATGGAAAGATCGAGGCTCTGCTCAGGCGCGCCGACGAGGCGGTCTACGAGGCCGAAGCCCTTTTCAAATGCGAGTTCCATGGTCAAGCTTCCCGGCGGATTGGGGAGGATTGGCATGATCAAGACATCGGCGTGGCTGGCTATCGTGTTCGGGCTGACGCTCGGCGTACTGGAAGCGGTCCGCAATTGGGGCGACTGGCAATGGTGGCCGTTCTGGGTCGTCGACTACATCGCCGTGATACTGCTGGTGGTCGGCGGGTTGCTGGCCTTGCGCCGGCGCGTCGAGCGCTGGCTGACGGCCGGCTGGGGGTTCGCCTGCGCGATGTTCTGGATGTCGTTCTTCGGCCACTATGGCGACGTGATGAAGGCCGGAGCGGAGATCGGCGCCCGTGAGCAGCGCTTGACACTGATCATCGGCGTGCTGTTCGGCGTCACCGTCGTCGGCCTGCTGCTCTCGTTGCTGGGTAGGCCGAAACAGAGCTGAAACGAAAAACGCCCGGTCATCGACCGGGCGCTTTCACAAACGGAAAGATCGAGGCTTCGAGCCTACTTGATCTTGCCTTCCTTGAATTCGACGTGCTTGCGCACGACCGGGTCATACTTCTTCATGACCAGCTTGTCGGTCTTGGTGCGGGCGTTCTTCTTCGTCACGTAGAAGTAGCCGGTGTCCGCCGAGGAGTTCAGGCGGATCTTGATGGAGGCGGACTTCGCCATGGTCGGTCCTCGCGGGCCGGCAAGACCGGCAGGTGTTCGAAAGAGCCGCGGACAATACGAATCTCGAACCCAAAGTCAATGCGGGGCTCGCAGGTAGGCGCTTCGCAAGCCCCGGCGGGCCTCCATAACCCACCAAGCTGTGAGGTCAACTCACAGACCTGTGGCGCAATGGTCGTTTGGCGAAGTCCCTCCGAACCCGCAGGCTGGCCGCGAACCCGAAACCGACGGAGGCCGCAATGCCCGGTATCGACGAGGCGCCGCTCGCCCTGGCGCAGAAGGCGTCCTTCGACCAGGTCGCGGCGACCTACGCCGCCGTCCGGCCGGGCTATCCGGCGGTCCTCTATGACGACCTGACACGGCTGGGCGCCCTGACGCGGCATGGGAGGGTGCTGGAGGTCGGTTGCGGCGGCGGCCAGGCGACCGGCGACCTGGCGGCGCGGGCCCGCCACGTGACGGCGCTTGATCCCGGCGCCCGCCTGGTCGACGAGGCGCGGCGGCGGGTGGCTGCGGACAATGTCGAGTTCGTGGTCGCGCGGTTCGAGGACTACGCCCCCGACTTCGAGGGCTTCGACCTGGTCGCCTCGGCCCAGGCCTGGCACTGGATCCCCCGCGAGATCGCCTTTTCCAAGGCCGCCGAAGCCCTGGCGCCCGGTGGCTGGCTGGCGGTGTTCGGCCATGTCCCCCTGCCGGTCGCAGGCCCGTTCGAGGCGCCCTTCAAGGCCGCCTTCGATCGCCATGCGCCGGGCGTCTGGGGCCAGCCGCCGCCGCAGGCGGCCTATCTGCCCAGCGGCCCCTTCACCGGCATGTTCGCCGGCTCAGCCCTGTTCGGCCCGGCCATGCATCGGGCCTATCCCTGGACCTGGGACCTCGACCCGGAAACCCTGGGCCGCTACCTGCGCACCGATTCCAGCTACCATTTCCTGGTCGAGCAAAGCCGGTTCGCCCTGTTCGACGCCATGGCCGATGCGGTCGCGGCCAATGGCGGCGCCTTTCCCAGCCCCTGGGAGACCCACCTCTACGTCGCCTGCAAGCTCTAGGAGTCGAGCATCGCCGCCAGGGCCGGCGAGACCACCTCGCGCAGGCCCCGGCCGTCTTCGACCAGCATGAAGGCGGCGACCCCGTGCGCCTGCGCGAACCGGGCGCCCTCGTCGGGACCCAGCACCGTCAGCACGGTGCAAAGGGCGTCGGCGTCCATGCAGGTCGCCGCGATCACGCTGACCGAGCGCACGCCATTGTCGACCGCCAGCCCCGTGCGCGGATCCAGGGTGTGGGCGTAGCGGCGCCCCTCATGCTCCAGCGTCCGCCGGTAGTCGCCGGAGGTGGCGATGGCGAGGCCATGCAGCGCCACCAGGATCGGCCCGCCCGGCAGGCTCAGCCCCGGCGGCGGGGCGATCTGGGCCCACCAGGGCTCCCCGTCGGCCTTGACCCCTTCGCCGCGCAGTTCGCCGCCGATCTCCACCAGGTGGTGGGCGAGCCCCAGGCGGCGCAGCACGGCGGAGGCCTCGTCGACGCCGAAACCCTTGGCGATCCCGGAGAGGTCCAGCGCCAGTCCGCCGGGCTGGAAGATCCGGCGGCCCTCGCGGGCCAGCCGGTCCCAGCCGCCCGCGGCGCGGGCCTCGGCGACGGCCTCAGCGGAAGGCGGGGCCGTGACCGGCCCCGGCGGCCCGAAGCCCCACAGGTCCACCAGGCGGCCAAGGGCCGGATCGAAGGCGCCGTCGCTGGCCTGGGCCCAATGCAGGCCGCGGTCGAGCACGTGCTGGAAAGCCGGGGCCAGGTCCATCCAGGCGCCCGCCGGGGCGGCGTTGAACCGGCTGATGTCGGAAGCCGGCTCCCAGGGGCTCATCTGGGCCACGACCGCGTTCAGGGCCGCCTGCACGGCGTCCCGCGCGCCCGCCACGTCGAACCCGGCCGGGGCGAGCGCCTTGACCGTCCAGTCGACGCCCATGGTGGGGCCGCCGAACTCGAGCATGACGCCGCCGCGCGGCCGGACGGCCACGGGCGAAAGGTCGAGCGGAACCGCGACGCGGTTCAACCGCCTAGTCCGGCAGGACTTCCAGGGTGGCGATGTAGCTGGCGCTGCGCTCGGCGGGCACGCTGGCCTTGCCGCCGCGCACGGTGGCCTCCATCCAGTACATCCCCGCGCCGGGCCACTTGATGGTCACCACCCCTTGCGCGTCCGTGACGAGCTTCATCTCGCCGGTGGCGGCGCGATAGCGGTTTCCGCTCGGGACCACATCGACCTGGACGCCGGCGGCGGGCTTGCCGTCCAGCATCAGCTTGAAGACCGCCGGCTCGCTGGCCACCAGGTCGTTGGGGTGGGTCACCGGTTCCAGCTCCAGGCCCTGGCCGGTGACCTTCAGGACCTCCTTGGTGGGCGATCCGCGCGTAGCGAACACCTCGACCCGCCGTGCGGACTGGGTGAGCTTGACCTCGGTGGCCTCCTTCGGGATGGCGGTCGCCAGCTCGGCGGCGGTTCCGCGCCAGCGCTTGGTCTCGCCGTTCAGCTTGTAGGACGCTGTCAGGCCGTCGCTGGCCGTGCCGATCTTGTAGGTGCCGGGCTTGTCGAGCTGGACGTCGAAGCTGCTGCGGAACTTGCCGGTGGTGGCGTTCTTGATCTCGCCCTTGGCGCCGTCGGGCGCGGTCACCGTGATGGCGTCGAGCCGCATGGGGTTGTGGTCGAAATAGAAGATCTCGTTGGAGACCGCCGCGTCGACCGTGATCCAGGGGTCGTTCCCCGACAGCACGGTGGACGAGGGCAGCAGCCACTGGCGGTGCGCGCTGGCGGCGGCGGGGACGGCGAGCAGGGCGGCCGCGGTCAGGACGGCGAGGGCGCCGCGACGGACGGAGATCATGGGCGAGGTCCTTCTGGGGTTCACGGCTTGACGGTGACGCTGAGCGCGCCGAGTTCGCTTTCGCCCTTGGCCGAGGAGGAGGTCGCGGCCTTGGGCGGCCACTGGAAGGGCGCGCGCAGAACCTCCACCCCACCGACCTCGCGGGCGGCCTCGACGACCAGGTTGTACTCACCGGCCGGCAGGGTCCCCAGCGGCGAGGCGCCGGCCTTGAACACCACCTGGTGCTTGCCGGGCGCGCGGGTCGCGGCGCTGACGCCGTCGGCGGGCAGGGGCAAGTCGCGGCCGGCGCGGCGCCACCACTGGCGCATGTCCTTCAGCCATTTCTGGCCTTCCTGGTTCTTCAGCTTGACGTCGTACCAGACCGCCAGGGTCTTCACGGCGGTCTTGTCGGGGGTCTCCACCCAGACCGAGACATAGGGGCGGTGATACTCCGCCACGCTCAGCCGCGGGATCTCCAGGCTGAGCGTCAGGTCCGCCGCCAAGGCGGGGCTCGCCATCAGGCCGGTGAGGGCGGCGGTGTAGACGGGCAGGCGCATGAAGGCTCCGGTCAGTGGATGAAGAGGAGGGCGAGCAGGACCGGCACGATCAGGCCCAGGGCCACCAGCGGCCAGGTGATCTTGCGCGCATGGGCGTTGAGCTGCAGCAGCACCAGGCCGGTGACGCAGAACACCACGCAGCCGACGGCGAAGACGTCGAGGAACAGGCTCCAGACCGGTCCGGAATTGCGGCCCTTGTGCAGGTCGTTGAGATAGGCGACCCAGCCGCGGCTGGTGGTCTCGTGCAGCACCTCGCCGGTGGCCGCGTCGAAGGTCACCCAGCCGTCGCCGCCGGGCCGGGGCAGGGCCACATAGGCCTCTTGGTCGGTCCATTCGATGGCGGCGGCCCTGGGCGCCTTGGCGCCGATCTCCTCGGCCAGCCAGACGCGGATGGGGTCGGGCAGAGCCGCCTTGGAGGCCTGGGCGCTCTTGGCCTGGGCGATCAGCTCGGGCGGCAGGTGACCCTCGATTTCGACGGTCCGGGGCTTGGCCTCGATGTCGCCGGCGTGGTTGAGGGTGATGCCGGTGAGCGCGAAGAGCAGGGTGCCGATCAGGCAGATGGCGGCGCTGATCCAGTGCCACTGGACCATCTGACGCAACAGGCCCGCGCGCCGCTGCGCCGCGCGCTTTGCGCGCGCCTTGTCCTCGTCGATGGCCGGTTTGGCGCCCACGAGTTCAGAAGCCGACAAAATCCAGGTCCTCGCGCGCGCCGATAATGGCTCGCACTAGCAACAGGGCCGGATCGACGCAAGCTTGTTGCGAACAATTCGCAGATAAGGGGTCCCGAGGGACCATCTGATCAAGCGTCTAAAGGTGGCTGAGCTTGGTCTTGCCGCTGCCGAACCGCATGAAGGGCCGCGGGCGATCGGGGTCCTCCATCCGGCGGACGGCCTCGCCGATCATCGTCCGTGTGACCGCGGGCAGGGGCAGCGAGATGGCCTCGTCGAAATCGACCCACGCGATCTCTTCCAGCTCGCCGCAGTCCGGCTCGCGGTCCAGGCTGACCAGCCGCTCGGCGTCGGCCATGAGGAACCAGGTGTCGAAGCGCTTGGCCAGCATGGGCGGCGTCACGGCCCGGGCGACGATGTCCAGGGCCCCGAGATCGGCGGCGGCGCCGTGGGCGGCGAACTCGCGCCAGGGGCCGGCCAGCGGGCGGGCGGGGACCTTCTTGGCCAGCAGCAGGCCGGCCTCCTCGAAGGTTTCGCGGACCGCCGCCATCGCCAGGGCGCGTCCCCGGGTCATGGGGATGTGGGACTGAAATCGCGCCGCCACGTCGGGCGTCAGGTCGGTGGCGAAGGGCGCGCGGAAGTCGCTGCGGTCGATGCGGCCGCCGGGGAAGACCCAGAGGTCGGGCATGAAGTCGTGACCGCTGTTGCGCTTGCCCATCAGCACCTGGGGTTTCTTGTGGTCGCGGCGGACGATGATCAGGGTGGCGGCGTTGCGCGGCTTCACGGCGCGCGCACCCTCGGCGCGCATGCGTCCTTCCGGACGCCGGACAGGTTCAGTTTGGCTCATGAAACAATTGTATGAGCCGAGTCGGTCGGTGGGAACGGCGCCCTTACGTCAACCGCCTGCGACGGATCGGAGCGGTGAGTTCGGAGTTGATGTGCGTAACGCCAAGCTTGGCGGGAGCCCGCATGATCAAACGCCTGATAGCCCTCGCCAGTCGTCTGGAGGGCCGCACGCTCGTCGCCTGGATCGCCGTGGTTGGCGCGCCCTGGCTGTTCCTGACGCTCGCCGAGGAGGTGGGCGAGGGCGACACCGACGTGGTCGACCGCCACCTGCTGCTGGCCTTGCGCACCCCCGGCGCGCCGGCTGACCCTGTCGGCCCGCGCTGGTTCGAGGAGGCCATGCGCGACATCACCGCGCTGGGCGGATTTACCCTGCTCACCATCACGACGATCGTGGCGGTCCTGCTGCTCATCTTCCACGACCGGCGGCGCGAGGCCCTGATCTTCGGGGCGACCGTGGTCCTGGCCCAGGTCTCGAGCGAACTGCTGAAAGTGTTCTACGATCGGCCGCGACCGTCTCTGGTGGCCCATGGCGGCTTTGTCTATTCGCAGAGCTTCCCGAGCGGCCACTCGGCCCTGGCCGCGGCGACCTTCTTCACCCTGGCGACGGTGGTCGCGAGCGTGGAGACCAAGAAGCGCACCAAGGCTGTGATCTTCGGCCTGGCCATGGTCTTCGTGGTCACGGTCGGGATCAGCCGGGTCTATCTCGGCGTCCACTGGCCCACGGACGTGCTGGGCGGCTGGGCGCTGGGCGCCAGTTGGGCCCTGGTCGCCTGGGTGGCGTTGGGGCTCACCCGCCCTCGCCGGAGATCCTAGCGCTTGGCCTTGCCGCCGGCCTTGCGCCTGACCCCCTTGGGCAGGCCGCTCTTGCCGGCGCCGCCCCCGCGCTTGGGACCGGAGAACTGGCGCTCGCGCATGCCGAGCCTCGGGCGCGGCGCGTTGGGATCGGCGGCGGCGGGTTCGCTCAACATGTCGAACAGCAGGCCGCCGGTGATCGGGGTCGCCTCCCGCAGCCGCACCTCGACGGTCATGCCCAGCGGCCAGCGAGCGCCCGTGCGTTCGCCGACCAGCGCGTGGGAGCGGTCGTCGTGGACGAAGTACTCGCCGCCCAGGGTGGAGACCGGCACTAGGCCGTCCGCGCCGGTCTCGTCCAGGCGGATGAACAGGCCAAACCGGGTCACGCCGGTGATCCGGCCCGGGAAGGTTGCTCCGATCCGGTCGGACAGGAAGGCGGCCACATAGCGGTCGGTGGCGTCGCGCTCGGCGGCCATGGCCCGGCGCTCGGCGAAGGTGATCCGCTCGGCGGTGTCCTTCATCTCGGCGATGTCGCGGTCGGTCAGGCCGTCGGAGCCGAGGCCCAGGGCCTTGATCAGGGCCCGGTGGACGATGAGGTCGGCGTATCGGCGGATCGGCGAGGTGAAGTGGGCGTAGCGGTCCAGGTTCAGCCCGAAGTGGCCGATGTTCTCGGTCGAATAGATCGCCTGCATCTGGGTGCGCAGGACCACCTCGTTGACGATCTGGGCGTGCGGCCCCTCGCGGGTCTCGCCCAGCAGCTTGTTGAACCGGTCGGTGCGCGGCGCCTCGCCCTTGTTCCAGTTGATCCCCAGGGTCTGGAGGAACTCCGACAGCGACTGGACCTTCTCCTGGCTGGGCGTGTCGTGGATCCGGTAGATCAGCGGCGTCTTTTTCTGCTCGAGGGTCTCGGCGGCGCAGACATTGGCCTGGACCATCATCTCCTCGATCAGCTTATGCGCCTCGAGCGAGGCGCGGGCGGTGATCGAGGTGATCTCCCCCTCGGGGCTGATGACGATCTTGCGCTCGGCGCTCTCGATGGCCAGTGGCGAGCGGGCCAGCCGGCCCTTCAGCATGGTGTGATAGGCCGCCCAGAGCGGCTTCAGGACCGGCTCGAGCAGCGGGTTGGTATGATCGTCAGGGAAGCCGTCGATGGCCCGCTGGGCCTGCTCGTAGGAAAGCTTGGCCGCCGAGCGCATCAGGCCGCGCATGAACTTGTGGGACCGCTTGCGGCCGTCCCTGCCGAACACCATCCGCACGGCGATGCAGGCGCGGTTCTCGCCTTGGCGCAGGGAGCAGAGGCCCGCCGACAGCCGCTCGGGGAGCATGGGTTCCACTCGGTCGGGGAAATAGACGCTGTTGCCCTTGTCGCGCGCCTCTCGGTCCAGGGCCGAACCCGGCCGCACATAGGCCGCGACATCGGCGATGGCGATCCAGACGACCCAGCCGTCCTCGTTCCTCGGATCGGTGTCGGGCTCGGCATAGACCGCGTCGTCGTGGTCGCGGGCGTCGGGCGGATCGATGGTCAGCAGCGGGACAGCGCGCAGGTCCTCGCGGCCGGCGAGGGTCGGCGGCTGGGCGGCCTCCGCCTCGGCCTCGGCGGCCTGGGTGAAGCCGGTGGGGATACCGTGGGAATGGATGGCGATCAGCGAGGCGGCGCGCGGCTGGTCGACCCGGCCGACCACCTCCAGCACCTTGCCGCGCTTGGGCCCATAGCGGCCGTCGGCGCCGCTGACCTGGGCCAGGACCAGGTCGCCGTCGCTGAGGTTCTCCGCCTCGGCCGGGACCAGCAGCAGGCTTTCCTTGGTCTTGCGGTCGACGGGCTCGACGCGGACCTGGCGGTTGGCCTTGCGGATCACCCCCAGGATGCGGTGGGCGCTCTGGCCCAGCCGCTTGATCATGCGGGCCTCGATCTCACCGGCCTCGGTGCGCTCGAAGCGCACCAGCAGCCGGTCGCCCAGGCCAGGCGCCCCGCCCACCGCCTCGCGGCGATCGGGGGCGAGTCGTACGGCCGGCGCGTCCTCGCCCTTGGTCAGGCGCACCATCAGTTCGCCGTCGGCGTCCTTCTCGACCACATCGACCACGCCGACCTCCGGCAGGGCGCCGGACTCGGCGAAGGCCTTGCGGCCGCGCTTGCCCAGAGCGCCGGATTCCTCCAGCTCCTTGAGCATGTCGCGCAGGGCCCGGCGGTCATTGCCCTTCAGGCCGAAGGCCTTGGCGATGTCGGCCTTGCCGCTCTCGCGGGCCTCGCGGATGTACTGCAGCAGCGTGTCGCGGTCGGGCAGGCCCTGGGCGGGCTTGCTGGGGCCCTTGGGGGCGAACCGGGCGGACTTCGGCGTGCGTGTCTTGGGCATCCCGCTCTTCTAACGCGGGAATCGACGTTCGGCTCGCGGGAACTCGAAGCCGTGATCGCCTAAGCGACCACGGCCTTCTTGGCGGCCGGCTTCTTCGCAGCCGCTTTCTTGGCCGGAGCCTTCTTCTCGGCCTTGGGCTTCGCGGCGGCCTTGGCCTTGGCGGGCTTCTTTTTGCCGCCGCCCTTGGCCTCGCGCTCGGCCAGCAGGGCCACGGCCTCCTCCAACGTCACGTCGGAGGGTTCCTTGCCCTTGGGCACGTTGGCGTTGGTCGAGCCGTGCTTCACATAGGGGCCATAGCGGCCCGACATGATCTTCACCGGCGCGCCGTCGGCAGGGTGGGCGCCCAGCTCCTTCAGCGCCGCGGTCTCGCCGCGTCCGCGTCCGCCGCCGCCAGCCCGCTTCTCGGCCAGCAGGGTCACGGCGCGGTTGAGGCCGACCTCGAACACCTCGTCGACGCCCGGCAGGTTGGCATAGGTTCCGTTGTGCAGCACGAATGGCCCGAACCGGCCGATGCCCGCGGTGATCATGCCGCCGTCCTCGGGGTGGGCTCCGACCTCGCGAGGCAGGCGCAGCAAACGCAGACCCTTCTCCAGGTCCATGGCCGCCGCCGACCAGCCCTTGGGCAGGCTGGAACGCTTGGGCTTGTCGCCCTCGCCGAGCTGGACATAGGGCCCGAAGCGGCCGGCCTTCAGGAACACCATCTCGCCGGTGATGGGATCGACGCCCAGCTCCCGGTCGCCGCTCTCGGTGGTCTTGTCGTCGTCCGACTGGGCGATCTGGCGGGTGAAGCGGCACTCCGGATAGTTGGAGCAGCCGATAAAGGCCCCGAACTTGCCGGTCTTCAGCGACAGGCGGCCGGTGCCGCAAGTCGGGCAGCCGCGTGGATCGGAGCCGTCAGCCTTCTCCGGGAAGATGTGCGGGCCCAGCGCCTCGTTCAGCGCGTCCAGCACGTGGGTGACGCGCAGCTCGGCGATCTCGCCGACCGCGGCGTGGAAGTCCGTCCAGAACTCGCGGAGCAGGGCCTTCCAGTCCAGCTCGCCGGCCGAGACCAGGTCGAGCTTCTCCTCCAGCGCGGCGGTGAAGTCGTATTCCACGTAGCGGGCGAAGAACTGCTCGAGGAAGGCGGTGACCAGGCGTCCCTTGTCCTCGGGAATGAAGCGGTTCTTGTCCATGCGGACATATTCGCGGTCGCGCAGCACCGTCAGGACCGAGGCGTAGGTCGAGGGCCGGCCGATGCCGAGCTCCTCCATCTTCTTGACCAGGCTGGCTTCGGAGTAGCGCGGCGGCGGTTCGGTGAAGTGCTGGTCGGCGCGGGCGGCTAGCACCTTGGCGTCGGCGCCTTCGCGCACTTGGGGCAGGCGGCCGCTCTCCTCGTCGCCATCCTCCCCTAGTCTGGGCGCGTCGTCGCGGCCCTCTTCGTAGACGGCGAGATAGCCGTCGAAGAGCACCACCTGGCCGGTGGCGCGCAGACCGGTCTTCCCGTCGGCGCTCTCCAGCTCGATGGTGGTCCGCTCGATGCGGGCGGCCTCCATCTGCGAGGCGATCATCCGCTTCCAGATCAGCTCGTAGAGCCGGCCGAGGTCGCTCTCCAGCCGCAGGGAGCCGGGATTGCGGGCCAAGGCGGTCGGGCGGATGGCCTCGTGGGCCTCCTGGGCGTTCTTGGCCTTGGTCTTGTAGATCCGCGCGCTCTCGGGAACGTATTCCTTGCCGTAGAGGCCGCCGATCACCTGGCGGGCCTCGTCGATGGCCTCGGGCGCGGTCTGGATGCCGTCGGTCCGCATATAGGTGATGAGACCCACGGTCTCGCCGCCGATATCGATGCCCTCGTACAGCTTCTGGGCCGCCTGCATGGTGCGCTGGGCCGAGAAGCCGAGCTTGCGCGAGGCTTCCTGCTGCAGGGTCGAGGTGGTGAACGGCGGGGCGGGGGACCGCCGGCCGGGCTTCTTCTCGACCGTGGCGATCTTGAAGGTCGCGGCCTTGACCGCGGCCTGGGCCGCGTGGGCCGAGGTCTCGTTACCGAGGTCGAACTTGGTGAGGCGCTTGCTCTCGTGCTTGACCAGCCGGGCCAGGAAGGGATCGCCGCCGGCCGAGACGTCGGCCTCGACGGTCCAATACTCCTGGGTCTTGAAGCGTTCGATCTCGATCTCGCGGTCGACCACCAGGCGCAGGGCGACGGATTGGACGCGGCCGGCCGAGCGTGAGCCCGGCAGCTTGCGCCACAGCACCGGCGAGAGGGTGAAGCCGACCAGGTAGTCCAGGGCGCGGCGGGCGAGATAGGCGTCTACCAGCTCCATGTCGATGTCGCGCGGGTTCTTCATCGCCTCGGTCACCGCCGACTTGGTGATGGCGTTGAAGACGACGCGCTCGACCTTGGCGTCCTTGAGGACCTTCTTCTTCCGAAGCACCTCCAGCACGTGCCAGGAAATGGCCTCGCCCTCGCGATCGGGGTCGGTGGCCAGGATGATGCGCTCGGCGCCCTTGGCGGCCTCGGCGATGTCGCTGAGCCGCTTGGCCGACTTGGCGTCCACGTCCCAGATCATGGCGAAGTCCTCATCGGGCTTCACCGATCCGTCCTTGGCGGGAAGGTCGCGCACGTGTCCGTACGAGGCCAGCACGACATAGCCGGACCCGAGGTATTTATTGATGGTCTTTGCCTTGGCCGGGCTTTCGACGACGACGAGGTTCATGGGCGCTCTATATAGGCGTCCCGGGCGGAAGGCCCGAAATTCAAGGGCGCGAAAGGTGGGCGAGGCGCCCATGCCCTGTCAACGGGTCGTCGAAAGAACATCAAGCTGTGCAATTACAGGTTGGCGAACAACTTTCACGGGCATTTGCAACGAGAATCTGATACCGACGTTCTCCAGCATGATGGAACCGTGGAACCGCAACGCGTCGCCGCAGGCCTCCGCGACCTTTATCGAAGAGGTGCTGAACCAACTCGCCGAACTGGCGGCGTTGAAGGGCTACCGTGGGCTGGCGTCGACCTTGATGATGGCGGCGCTCGATGCGGCCAGGGCCGCCGCCGGTCCCCCCGACCAGGCTCCTGATCGCGGGCCCGACAAGGGCCGGGACCAGGCCTCCGACCACTAACCGCTCGAGACCAGTCCGCCCGAGGTCAGCTCCGCCCGCCCCGCCAGGGCGAGCTCGACCAGGGCCGCGAGCACGATCGACGCCGGCGCGCCGGCGGCGCGGATCAGGTCGTCGCGCGACACCGGCGTGGGCGACAGCAAGGCCGCGACACGTTCGCGCACGGCGGCCACCTCGGCGTCCGGAGCGGTCGGCGGCGCGGGCTCGAAGCGGCGTTCCGGCGCGCGGAAGCCGCCGAACCCTTCCAGGGCGCGCAGCACGTCGTCGATCCCCTCGCACAGCGCCGCGCCCTGGCGGATCAGGTCGTTGGTCCCGCGCGCGCGCGGATCGAGCGGCGATCCCGGCACGGCCAGGACCTCGCGCCCCTGTTCGGCGGCCAGGCGCGCGGTGATCAGCGAGCCGGAGCGCAGCTCGGCCTCGACCACCACCACCGCCTGGGAAAGGCCCGAGATCAGCCGGTTGCGGCGGGGGAAGTCCTTGGCCGTGGCGGTGCGGCCCGGCGCGCTCTCGGAGACCACGCAGCCCTGATGGACGATGCGGTCATAGAGGTCGCGGTGCTCGCGCGGATAGATGTCGTCGATCCCGCCGCCCAGGACGGCGACGGTTCCGGTGGCCAGCGACCCCTCGTGGGCCGCGCCATCGACGCCGCGCGCCATGCCGGAGATCACCACCATGCCGGCCGCACCGAGATCGGCGGCGAGGCCGCGCGCGAACCGCTGTCCGCCCGCCGAGGCCACGCGAGCCCCGACGATGGCCACGGCCGGCCGCGACAGCAGGCGTGGGTCGCCGCGCGCCCAGATCACCGGTGGCGGCGGATCCAGCGCCGCCAGAGGGGCCGGGAAGTCGGCCTCGCAGGCGGCGATGAGGCGCGCGCCGAGGGCTTCGCCGGCCTCCAGTTCGCGCTCGATCTCGGAGAGCGGCGGGATGCCCAGCGGCGACACCCGCCCGCCGCGGCGGGCGAGGTCGGGCAGGGCGGCCAGGGCCAGCGAGGCCTCGCCGTAGCGGCTGATGAGCTGCTGGAAGGTGACCGGGCCGACGTTCTCGGTGCGCGCCAGGCGCAGCCAGTCGCGGCGCGCGGCGTCGGTCAGCGCCCGGATCACGCCGCCTCTTTGTCCCTTTTGCCGCCGATTCGCGGTTCCTGGCCCTTCAGCAGGCGGGCGATGTTGTCCTTGTGGCGGATGTAGATCAGCACGGCCATGAACAGGGCCATGGCCGCGATCGGATAGGGCCGGTCGAAGACGAAGACCACGTAGAGCGGCGCCAGGGCCGCCGCGGTCAAGGCCGCCAGCGAGGACATGCGCAGCAGGAGGGCCATGATGATCCAGGTGGCCCCTGCCGCCAGCCCCACGGGCCAGGCCGCGGCCAGCAGCGTGCCGAAGAAGGTCGCCACCCCCTTGCCGCCCTTGAACTTCAGCCAGACCGGGAACAGGTGGCCCAGGAAGGCGGCGGCCCCGGCGATGGAGGTCAGCGTCGCCTGGGCGTCCACACCCTTGTCGCGGGTCGCCAGCCAGGCCAGCAGCACGGCCACCGCGCCCTTGCCGCCGTCGCCCAGCAGGGTGATGGCCGCCAGGTCCTTGCGGCCGGTGCGCAGGACGTTGGTCGCCCCGATATTGCCCGAGCCGATGCTGCGGATGTCCCCCTGGCCGCCCAGCTTGGTGGCGATGAGGCCGAAGGGGATCGAACCCAGCAGGTAACCGCCGACGACGGCGGCCGCGATCAGCGTGGGACTGAGTGACTCAGGCATCGGCGTTTCCTCGTACTGGCCCAGTGGTAGCCGCGCCTGGGGCGGACGTCATCCGCCCATGCCCAAGGCCGAGCTTGGCGCAACTCCAACGTGTTCGTCAATTGTTCTTGTCGTGAAGCGCGCGTGGACCAGTGTCGAATTTGCCTGACCTCGAGTCTTCCAATGCAACGATTAGGCCTCCGTAAAGCGTGTGCACTGTCCAACAAAAGCGGTCTTTTGCGCCCGCCAATGGCTTCAACATGCCGGTGGCGGCCTCCGCCACCTCGCGAACTTTCAGGGCTTTGCAGTCAGCTTCAATCGTCGGATTAGAAAACGACACCTTGTGGAGCGAGTGGGCGAACGTGTTTCGGAGGTGATTGACGAGCTTGAGGTCGTCTCTTGCGATCGGCGCGAGCAACTTCATCGCATATGCCATGTCGATCTTGGCCGCGAACGTCCCGAGTGATCCTCCGCCTCTGCCGCTGAAGATGCGCGCGTGCTCGTCGGCAGCGAGTGGGCGAAACCGGCTTTCGATTAGGGCCTCAAGGGCCCGCTCAAGATAGGCGGCTCCCATCAGCGCAATGACGGCATCCGATTGTCGCCTCAGACCCGCAATTGACCTCTGCATCTCTGCAGTGCTGGGAAGCTCATCTAGGAGTTTGCGGGACGCGCGTTTTGCCATGTGCCTCTGGTCGTTGCTCAGCCCCGGTAGACCACCCGCCCATCGACCAGCGTCATCATCACCTCGCCCTGCAATCTCCGCCCGTCAAAGGGCGAGTTGCGCGACTTCGACTTCAGCTTCTCCAGGTCGACGACGATGGGGGCGTTGAGGTCGCAGAGCACCAGGTCGGCGGGGGCGCCCTTGGCCAAGCGGCCGGCGGCCAGGCCCAGCAGGTCGGCGGGGCGGCTGGTGACGGTACGCATCAGGTCGATCAGCGGGATGCGCCCTTCGTGGTGGAAGGCGAGCAGGGCGGCCAGCAGGGTCTGCAGGCCGACGGCGCCGGGGGCCGCTTCGTCATAGGGCAGGCGCTTGTCTTCCGCCGGAGCGGGGGCGTGGGCCGAGACGACGATGTCGATCAGGCCGCTGGCCAGGGCCTCGATGGTCGCCTGGCGGTCGTCCTCGCCGCGCACCGGCGGGTCGAACTTCAGGAAGGTGCGGTAGTCGCCGATGTCGATCTCGTTGAACGACAGGTGGTTGATC
>NZ_JAUYNW010000031.1 GCF_030698145.1 Phenylobacterium sp.
CCGGTCACGTACTCGCCGTACTCGGCGGTGTTGGAGATCGAGTAGTTCATGTTGGCGATGCCGCCTTCGTAGATCAGGTCCACGATCAGCTTCACCTCGTGCAGGCACTCGAAATAGGCCATTTCGGGCGCGTAGCCCGCCTCGACCAGGGTCTCGAAGCCGGCGCGGATCAGTTCCACCAGACCACCGCACAGCACGGCCTGCTCGCCGAACAGGTCGGTCTCGCATTCCTCGCGGAAGGTGGTCTCGATGACGCCCGAACGGCCGCCGCCGATGGCCGAGGCGTAGGCCAGGCCGAAGTCGTGGGCGTTGCCCGTCGGGTTCTGGTGGATGGCGATCAGGCACGGCACGCCGCCGCCCTTCTGGTACTCGCCGCGCACGGTGTGGCCAGGACCCTTCGGCGCGATCATCAGCACGTCGATGCCGGGGGCCGGCTCGATCAGGTTGAAGTGGACGTTGAGGCCGTGGGCGAACAGCAGGGCCGCGCCGTCGCGGATGTTGGGCGCGATTTCGTCGTTATAGATGCCGCGCTGCAGCTCGTCGGGCGCCAGCACCATGATGGCGTCGGCCCAGGCGGCGGCTTCCGGCACGGACATGACCTTCAGGCCATCGGCCTCGACCTTCTTGGCGGTCGCCGAGCCGGGGCGCAGGGCCACGACCACGTTCTTCACGCCGGAATCCTTCAGGTTCAGCGCGTGCGCGCGACCCTGGCTGCCATAGCCTACGATGGCGATCTTCTTGTCCAGGATGCGGGCGAGGTCGGCGTCGCGGTCATAGTAGACGCGCATGATCATTCTCCTGAGACGAAGGTCGCCACGGATCCGCGCAACGGCGCCGCAGCAAAGGCGGGGCTATGGAGGGGAATTTTGCGCGAAGGTCAAGACTTCCCTCGCCTTTCGGAGAGGGAAGTCCCGCGGCCAAACGACCGTCTACCAGAAGAGGTTGCGGGCCACCTGGATCACCCGTCCACTGAACATGTCCACCAGCAGGGCGTCGTCCCCGACCCGGACCCATTCGTAGCCGATGGGCGGAATGGGCAGGCCATAGGCCCACCAGTCGTCGATCCGGTACTGCGGCTCCCACCAGCTGCGCGGCAGCAGGTCGCCGAATACCCAGCTGTGGGCGTAGAAGCCGCGCGGCGCGTGATAGGCCCAGCCGCGGTAGCGCTGCTGGCTGCGCCAGTCGGGCTGGTAGTGGCGGCGGTCGTAGCGCGGCCGCTGCTGATGGCGGCGCGCGTCGTCCCAGCGACGACCGTCGTTGCGGTTCCAGTCGCGCCCGTCGTTGCGGTCTCGGTTCCAGTCGCGGCCGTCGCGCCGGTCATCGCGGCGATCGTTGTTCCAGTCGCGATCGCGCCGCTCCCCCCGCTCGGAGTCGGGACGCCGCCCGTCGCGGTTCCAGTCGCGACGCTGCTCGGGCGCGAGCTGGACCACGGCGGGCGCGGGCGGACCCGCCTGGTCTCCGCCGCGGCTCCCTCGGTCGCCACGGTTCCAGTTCCCACGCTCGCCGCCCGGACGCGGGCCGCGTTCGCCGCCGTCGCGCACCCGCGGCGCTTCGGGAGCGGGCGCGGCCTGCGGCGCGGCCGGTGCTTCGCGCGCCTCCCGGGCAGGACGGGTTTCCGGGGCTGTCTGCGGCCGGTCCGTGTTCTTCCAGCTGCGGCGCATTTCGGGCCGGTAGCCGCCCTCCTGGGCGGCGGCCACGCCGGTGGAGGCCAGCAGGGCCAGGACCAGAACGCTCGTACCAAATTTCGTCATGTCTATTCTCGATGTGGCGGAAGACCGCCGACGCCCGAATTGGTCCCTTGGTTAACAGGGATGACTCCGACAAGCTGAACCGCGCTTGAACGAAAGGCCGCGCCATCCGACATAGGGCGACCGATCGAGAGGGTTCAGATGGCCGCACCGCAGGACGTCACCGGCTTCTGGCGCACCGCGGGGCCGCCGAAGTGGTACGCCAAGAACGCCAAGTTCGACGCCGCCATTGCGCTGAAGTTCGAGCCCGTCCACTACGCGGCCGCCCGCGGCGAGTATGACGGCTGGGCGGTCAGCGCCGAGGGGGCGCTCGCCCTGCTGATCCTGTTCGACCAGTTCCCGCGCAACCTGTTCCGAAGGTCGCCCCACGCCTTCGCCACCGATGGCAAGGCCCGCCAGGTGGCGCGCACGGCGGTGAGCGCCGGCCACGACCGCGCCGTCGAACCGCAGTTGCGGCAGTTCTTCTACATGCCCTTCGAGCACTCCGAGGACCTGGCCGACCAGGACGAGGCCGTGCGCCTGTTCACCGCCGTCCGGGACGAGACGGGGGACGCGGAGTCGCTGAAATGGGCGTTGATCCACCGCGACATCATCGACCGCTTCGGCCGCTTCCCGCATCGCAACGCCAGCCTGGGCCGGATCACCACGCCGGCCGAACAGGCCTTCCTCGACGAGGGCGGCTTCGCGGGCTGAGGCGGGGCCTAGTTGCCCTTGGTCGGGGAGACGTTGTGGTCGCTCTGCATCTCGGCGAAGCTGCGGATGCCTTGGGCCATTTCGGCGGGGCGTCCAGCCGCCTGTAGCTCTCGCCTAGCGCGGGTCCTCGAAGATCGGTAGCGGCGCCCCGGCCGTCGGGTCGAACGCCTTCCAGTCCAGCCCCAGGGCGGTGAGCGCCGTGGCCGCCACCTGGTCGGCGCCTGCGCACTGCGGCGTCTTGGAGAGCCCCGCCTTCACCCCCGGGCCGATCACCGCGATCCATGTCTCGTCGGAACGCGGCCACAGCACCTTGCCGTGGCTCTTCCAGTCGCCCTTCTTGTCGCCGGCGCCGCGGCCATGGTCGGTGGTGACGATCAGCGTGGTCTTGCCGCCATAGGCCTTGTCGGCCTGCAGGGCGGTCCACAGCTCGCGCAGGAAGCCGTCGGTGCGCCGCGCGGCGTCCAGCGTCAGGCCGTAATGGCCCTCATGGGCGAAATCGTCGGTCTCACCATAGGAGATGTAGACCATCCTCGGCTTGTCGCGCTTCAGCGCCTCCAGGGCGTAGTTGTGGGTGAAGACGTCGAACCGCACGGTCGCCCAGATGCGCGGCGTCTGCGTCTGCATCCGCCCCAGCGCCGCCTCGAAGGACGTGCGGGCCTTGGGCGTCGTCATGCCCGCATCGACCGGGACGCCGCTGCGCTCCGCGTTGATGATGGCCGGGAACACGTTCCACGAGGTAAAGGCCGCCACCTTGCCCTTGAACCCCGGCTGGCGGTTCAGCCACTCGAGGACCGTGACATTGGCGTTCGGGGTCGGGTCGTTGGAGCGGATCGCGGGATCGGGGCGTCCGGTCAGGATCTCGTTGTAGCCGGGATAGGAGAACCACTGGTCGTTGGTGACCCGCGCGCAGGAGCCGTTGTCGCGGTCGCCGATCAGTACGCCCTGCTTGGCCACCACCTCGTGCAGGAACGGCATCAGCGCCGCCTTGCGGTCGGTCGGATCCAGATAGGCCGCCTTCACGGCCTTGCGATCCTCGACATAGGTCGGGTCTTCGGCGAGCGCGGTCTCGGCCCCACGGAACACCTCCTGCCAGCGCAGGCCGTCCAGGGTCACCAGCACCACCCGGCTGTCGGCAGCCGCCGCGTTCGCGGCCGCGAGGCTCATCGCCGCCGCCAGAACCCCCAGAATCCTCATCGCGCTCTCCCCCGTGTCGCAGTCCCGATAGGACGCCCCGGCGACGACGGTGTGACAAGCCTTCGCGGCTGTGGAGAAGCCGAAATGGTCGCAACCGAGGCGTAAGCGAATCAGCTACGAATCACCTGGATCCTAACTTGGCCTCGCCCATGAACGCTCACGTCGCCATCGTCGAAGCCGCCGCCGCCCATCCGGAGCGGCAGTATCTCGACCTGCTGGCCGACATCCTGGCCAATGGCGTCGAGCGCGGCGACCGCACCGGCACCGGCACGCGCGGCGTTTTCGGCCGCCAGATGCGCTTCGACCTGGCCAAGGGCTTCCCCTTGCTGACCACCAAGAAGCTGCACCGCAAGTCGATCATCCTCGAACTGCTTTGGTTCCTGCGCGGCGACACCAATGTGAAGTGGCTGCAGGAGCGGGGCGTCAGCATCTGGGACGAATGGGCTGGCCCGAACGGCGAGCTCGGTCCCGTCTACGGCAAGCAGTGGCGCTCCTGGACCGCCCCGGACGGGCGGGTCATCGACCAGATCGCCGCCGTGGTCGAGAGCCTGAAGACCATGCCCCATTCGCGCCGCCACATCGTCTCGGCCTGGAACCCGGCCGATGTCGACGACATGGCCCTGCCGCCCTGCCACTGCCTGTTCCAGTTCTTCGTGGCCGACGGCAAGCTCTCCTGCCAGCTCTACCAGCGCTCGGCCGACGTCTTCCTAGGCGTGCCGTTCAACATCGCCTCCTACGCCCTGCTGACCATGATGGTGGCCAAGGTCGTGGGCCTGCAGCCCGGTGAGTTCGTCCACACCCTGGGCGACGCCCACCTCTATCTGAACCACCTCGACCAGGCCCGGGAACAGCTCGAACGCGAGCCCCTGCCCCTGCCGATCATGGAGATCGCCGACAAGCGCGACCTCTTCGCCTTCGAGTACGAGGACTTCAAGCTCCGCGGCTACAAGGCCCACGACAGGATCAGCGCGCCGATCGCCGTCTGACCTGCTAAGACGCGGGCATGCCCACACCGATCCTCACCGCCGGCCCCATCGCCCGGTCGCGCAACGGCGTCATCGGCCGCGACGGGGGCCTCCCCTGGCGGCTCAAGTCCGACATGGCGATCTTCCGCGCCGTGACCATGGGCAAGCCGGTGATCATGGGCCGCAAGACCTGGGACAGCCTGCCGCGCAAGCCGCTGATCGGGCGCACCAACATCGTGCTCAGCCGCGACGGCTCGTTCGAGCCCAAGCAGGCCGTGGTCTGCGAGGAGTTCGCCGAGGCCTTCGCCATCGCAAAGGAACAGGCGCAGGAGGACGGCGTCGACGAGGTCTGCGTCATCGGCGGCGCTTCGCTGTTCGAGATGGCCCTGCCTCGCGCCAAGCGCCTCTACCTCACCGAGGTCGACGCCGAGGTCGAGGGCGACGTGGTCCTCTCCCCTATCGACGAGAGCCGCTGGACCGAGGTGCGCCGCGAGTCCTATCCGGCCGGCGATGGCGACGATCACCCCTTCACCTTCCGGGTGCTGGAGCGGCGCTGAGGTCCTTGACCTGCCCTCGCGTCGCCCGGCCATAGTCGCCTCCGAACGCCGTCATCCCGAGCGGCGAGGGGGGAGCGCCACCATGGACATGCAGCTGATCGCCGAGGGTTTCGAGTTTCCCGAAGGCCCCATCGCCATGGCCGATGGCGGCGTCATCCTCACCGAGATCAAGGGCCAGCGCCTGACCCGGGTGCATCCCGATGGCCGCAAGGAGACCCTGGTCGAGACCGGCGGCGGCCCCAACGGCGCGGCCGTGGGCCCGGACGGCGCCATCTACATCACCAACAACGGCGGCGCGTTCCAGTGGCTGGACAACGGCGGCATGACAATCCCGGGCCCCACGCCCGCCAGCCACACCGGCGGCATGATCCAGCGCTTTGACCTTGAGACCGGGGCGCTCACCACCCTCTACGACGCCTGCGACGGCCGCCGGCTGATCGGGCCCAACGACCTGGTCTTCGACAAGCAGGGCGGCTTCTGGTTCACCGACCACGGCTGCTCGACGCCGGAGGGCCGCAAGTACGGCGGCCTCTACTACGCGAAGGTCGACGGCTCCCACATCAGCCGCCAGCGCGACCACATCATCTCGCCCAACGGCGTCGGCCTCTCGCCGGACGAGAGCGTGGTCTACGTGGCCGACACCCAGCTCGGCCGGCTCTGGGCCTTCGACGTCGCTGAACCGGGCGTGCTCGCCCCCCAGGCGGGCTTCGGCCCAGGCCGGGTGATCAGCAACCTGCCGGGCTACCAACTCCTCGACAGCCTTGCCGTCGAGGCCGCGGGCAAGGTCTGCGTCGCCACCATCATCAACGGCGGGATCACCGTCTTCGACCCCGACGGCTCGACGGAGCACCACGCCTTCCCCGACCTGATCGTGACCAACATCTGCTTCGGCGGCGCCGACATGATGGACGCTTGGGTGACCTGCTCGGCCACGGGCAAGCTGTTCAAGGCCCGCTGGCCCCGGCCGGGCCTGGAGCTGAACTACAACGCCTGAACGCGGCCGCCAGCGCCATCGAGGTGATTGCGTCCGACCGCGGCAAGGCCCAGTAGACTCGCCGACCAAGCAGGCCTCAGGAGGTCAGGGACGCAATGGCGAAAGCACGGCCCGGTTGGCGTGGGCGGGCGATCGGGAAGGCGGGGGGCTACCTTGCGGCCGCGGCCCTGGTCTCGAGCGCCAACCTTGTCGGCCATGCGGGCGGCGGACAGTTCGCGGGCGCCAACCTGGCGATGCTGTTCCTGCTGGCCGTGCTGGCGAGCGCCCTCGGCTTCGGGCTCGGCCCGGCCCTGTTCGCGGCCCTGCTCGCGGCGGTCAGCTACAATTTCTTCTTCCTGGAGCCGCGCCTCACCCTGGCGATCGCCCATCCCGCCGACATTCTCACCTTCATGGTGTTCTTCGCCGTGGCGCTCGCCACCGGAGGGCTGGCGGGCCGGGTCCGGGACGAGGCCAGGACCACGGCCCGTCGGGCGCGCACCGTCAGCCTGCTGCTGGAGGCTAGTCGTCGCCTCTCCGCCGCCGCCAGCCTCGACGACGCGGCCGAGACCCTGGCTGAGCAAGCCGCCATGGCCGCCGGATCGAGCGCCATCGTGCTGCTGCCAGACGGCGAGAGCATGCGGCTGGCGGCGGGGCCTCCCGGCTTGACCGATCTGGCGGAGCCGACCTGGCTCGCCGCGCGCCACGCCTGGGAGACCGGGGAGGTCGCCGCGAGGGGCGGCGCGCGCCCTGCCGACGCCGGGTGGTTCCTGCGGCCCCTGTCGGGCCCGCACGGACGGGTCGGGATCATCGGCTTCCGCGGCGCGGGCCTGGCCCTCGATCCCGAACAGGAAGGGCGGCTGGTCGCGTTGCTGCACCAGGGCGCAGCGACGTTGGAGCGGGCCGGCCTCGCCGCCGCGGCGGCCGAGAACGAGGCGCTCCGCAGGGCCGACCATCTGAGATCGGCGCTCCTGAACTCGATCAGCCACGATTTCCGGACACCGCTCTCGACCGTGCTCGGCGCCTCCACCACCCTGCTGGAGTACGAGGCGGACCTGAAGCCGTCAGTGCGTCGCGACCTGTTGCACAGCATCGCCGAGGAGGCTCGCCGTCTGAATCGCTATGTCGGCGACCTACTCGACATGAGCCGGTTGGAAGGCGGGGCGCTCAAACCCCGGCAGGAGCCGACCGATGTTCGCCAGGTGCTGACCTCGACGCTGACTCGGCTCGACGAGCAGATCGGCGCCCGGCGGATCGTCCACGACTTCGCCCGCCAGGTGTCGCAGGTCAGCGCCGACTCCACGCTGCTGGGACAGGCGGTGCTCAACATCCTGGAGAACGCCATCGCCTACAGTCCCGACGGGTCGGCCATCGAGCTCGCGGTGCAGGAAGACCAGGACCACGTGCTGATCTCCATCGAGGACGAGGGGCCCGGCATCCCAGCCCAGGCGCTCGACAGCGTCTTCGATCGGTTCCGCAGGCTGGAGACCCCGACCGACCGGGCGCAGGGCCTGGGCCTGGGCCTGTCCATCGCCAAGGGCTTTGTGGAGGCGATGGGTGGGAGGATTGCGGCCACCAGCCCGGTTCTCGATGGACGCGGCACGCGGTTCCTGATCTCGCTGCCCAAGGCCCATCGCACGCCAAGGGACCTCCTGTGAGCCTTCGTCTCCGCATCCTCGTCGTCGACGACGAACCCCAGATTCACCGGTTCCTGTCACCCGCCCTGGAAGCCGCCGGCTTCGAACCCATCCGGGCCGAGACCGCTGCCGCCGCCCTGCGTGAAATCGCCCTGCGCGCGCCCGACGCGGTCATCCTGGACCTCGGACTTCCCGACATGGACGGCAAGGACGCGCTTCGGAAGGCGCGGGAATTCTATGACGGTCCGATCCTGATTCTCTCCGCCAGGGACCGCGAGACCGAGAAGATCGACGCCCTGGATCTCGGAGCCGACGATTTCGTCGAGAAGCCGTTCGGTGTCGGCGAGTTGCTGGCCCGCCTGCGCGCCGCCATCCGCCGCGGCCCTAGCGGCGGGACGGCGCCCACGGCGGTGCGCGCGGGCGAGCTGGACATCGATCTGCCCATGCGCTCGGTCCGACGCGACGGCGCCGCGGTGCGGCTGTCGCCCAAGGAGTTCGAACTGCTGGCGCGTCTGGTCCAGGGCGGCGGCAAGGTGATCACCCACCGCCAGTTGCTGACCGCCGTCTGGGGTCCGGCCCACGAACACGACACCCAGTATCTGAGGGTCTTCATCGGCCAGCTTCGCCAGAAGCTGGAGTCCGACCCCGCCCAGCCGGCGCACATCGTGACTGAGCCGGGCGTCGGCTACCGCTTCATCGGCGACACCTAGATCGCGACCTGGGCGCCCATCTCGACCACGCGCCCGGGCGGGATGCGGAAATAGTCCGTCGGATTGGCGGCGTTTTTCATCAGATAGATGAACAGCCTGTCCTGCCAGAGCGGCATGCCCGGCCCTGTTCCGGCCACCACCGAGCGGCGGCCCAGGAAGAAGGACGTCGCCATCACGTCGAACTTGAGCCCCTGACGGCGGCTCGCGCTCAAGGCCCTGGGCAGGTTGGGCTGCTCCATGAAGCCGTAGGTCACCGTGATGCGATCGAAGTCGGGACTGATCGTCTCGATATGGACCCGGCCCGCCTCCGGCACGCGCGGACGGTCCGACGTCTGCACGGTCAGCATGATGTTCCGCTCATGCAGCACCTTGTTGTGCTTCAGGTTGTGCATGAGCGCCACGGGCGCCACGTCGGCCTGCGAGGTGAGGAAGATCGCCGTGCCCGGCACGCGGAACGGCGAGCGGCGGTTGAAGGTCGCGATCAGATCTTCGAGTGGAACCGAGTCACGCTGCGTCTTGTCGCCGAGAAGCCGCGCGCCCTTCATCCAGGTCCACATGACCAGCACGATGGCGCCGCCGGCCGCGATCGGGAACCAGCCGCCGTCGGCGATCCGCAGGACGTTGGATCCCAGGAAGACCAGGTCGATGCAGAGGAACGGGACGACCACCGCGAGGGACACGGCCAGCGGCCACTTCCACAGCTTCTGCTCGACGATGAACAGCAGCAGCACGGTGACCACCATGGTCGCCGTCACGGCGATGCCATAGGCCGACGCCAGGTTCGAGGAATTGCGGAACACGAACAGCAGCAGCACCACCCCGACCAGCAGGAAGGCGTTGACCGCCGGCACATAGATCTGGCCCGCGACCGTCTCGCTGGTCCGCTTGATCTCGATGCGCGGCAGCAGGCCAAGCTGGACCGCCTGCTGGGTGACCGAATAGGCGCCGGTGATGACCGCCTGGCTGGCGATAACCGTCGCCGCGGTGGTCAGGGCCATGACCGGCCAGTAGGCCATCTCCGGGATCATGCGGAAAAAGGGGCTCTCGGCCGTGGACGGGTCGCTCAACACCAGCGCGCCCTGGCCCAGATAATTCAGCATCAAGCAGGGGAAGGCGACCATCAGCCAGCCGGCGCGGATCGGCGCCTTTCCGAAGTGCCCCATGTCGGCATAGAGCGCCTCCGCCCCGGTGACGACGAGGAACACGCTGCCCAGGATGGCGAAACCCAGCAGGCCGTTGCCGACCAGCAGACGGACCGCGTAGGTCGGGCTGAGCGCCTTCAGGATCGACGGCTCCTGGACGATATGGATCATGCCCATGGCCGCCAGGGTCAGGAACCAGACCAGCGTGATCGGGCCGAAGAACCGGCCGACGGCGGCTGTGCCCCGCGACTGGACCAGGAACAGGCCGGTCAGGATCACGGCCGCGGCCGGCAGGACATAGGGTTCGAAGAGCTTGCCGACCCCCGGCGCCAAGGTGAGGCCTTCGGTGGCTGACAGCACGGAAATCGCCGGTGTGATCAGGCCGTCGCCGTAGAACAGCGCCGCGCCGCAGATGCCGAGCACCAAGATCCATCCCGACCGCCGGCCGGCCGCGTGCTGGGCCAGGGCCATCAGGGCCAGGGTGCCGCCCTCGCCCTTGTTGTCGGCGCGCATGACCACGACCACGTATTTCAGGGTCACGATCAGCAGCAGCGCCCAGAAGATCAGCGACACCACCCCGAACACCGCCAGGTCCGAGGCGCCGCCCTTGGCGTGGGCCAGCGCCTCCTTCATGGCGTAGAGGGGGCTGGTCCCGATATCCCCGAACACCACGCCGATCGAACCGAGCGTCAGGGCCCAGAAGCCCTGCCCCCGCTTGGCCGCCGCAACTGGCGCGGCGTCCGGCGCCAAGACCTGCTCACCCGACATCCGACACCCTCACGTGACCGAGGCCATGGCTTAGGCCCGGTCGACGTCAGGGTTCGATGTGGATTGCGGCCCCCACGCATAAGGGCGGCGTAAAGGTCGCCCCTAGTACAGCGTCGCCATCACGCCCCGGTCGAAGCTCTTCAGCTCCTCGGTGCGGCCGTCGCGGATCTTCACCACCCACTCCGGGTCCTGCAGCAGGGCGCGGCCGACGCCGACCAGGTCGAAGTCCCCGCGTTCCAGGCGCTTCTCCAGCTCGTCCAGCGAGGCGGGCTGGGAGGCCTCGCCCGCGAAGCCGGCGATGAACTCGCCCGAAAGGCCGACCGAGCCCACCGTGATGGTCGGGACGCCGGTGACCTTCTTGGCCCAGCCGGCGAAGTTGAGGTCCGAGCCCTCGAACTCGGGCTCCCAGAACCGCCGCTGCGAGCAATGCAGGATGTCGGCGCCGGCATCGACCAGGGCGCCCAGCCAGGCTTCCAGCGCCTTGGGGTCCTGGGCCAGCTTCACCTCATAGTCCTGCTGCTTCCATTGGCTGATGCGGATGATCACCGGATAGTCCGGTCCCACCGCCTTGCGCACGGCCTTGAGGATATCGGCGGCGAAGCGCGCCCGGCCCGGCAGGTCCTTGGAGCCGTAGGCGTCTTCGCGGCGGTTGGTGCCGTCCCAGAAGAACTGATCGATCAGATAGCCGTGCGCGCCGTGCAGCTCGACGGCGTCATAGCCCAGCGCCTTGGCGGCGGCCGCGGCGTCGGCGAAGGCGCGGATTGCGTCGGCGACGTCGGCGTCGCTCATCGGGGCGCCGAATTCCTTGTCCGGGCGCGACAGGCCCGAGGGGCTGTCATACTGGCCGGGCGGGCTCCATTCCGGGTCGCGGGTGCGCACGGCGCCCACGTGCCAGAGCTGCGGCGCCATCACCCCGCCCGCGGCGTGGACTTCGTCGATGACGGTCTTCCAAGCGGCCAGCTCCTTCTCGCCATGGAAGCGCGGCACGTTGCGGTCGTTCACCGAGGCGGGGCGGTCGACGCCCGTGCCTTCCGAGACGATCAGCCCCACCTGGCCCTCGGCGCGGCGGCGGTAATAGGCCGCCACCTCCTGGGTCGCCACGCCGTCCGGCGAGAACGAGCGGGTCATCGGCGCCATCACGACGCGGTTGGCGAGATGCAGGCCCTTGAAGGTGAAGGGCGTGAAGAGGGCGGCGGCGGCCATGGGCGCTCCGGTTTCAAACAGATGTTCGGCGCACGTAGAGCATGGCCGCGGCGCCACGTCAGCGCAGAAAAACTGGCGCGACCCCCTAAAATGACGCAGGTGTCATCGATCACGGGGTTGCCAGCCGGGCCCCGCTCCCGCATTCTTCTGAACAGTGATTAGATAGCGACAGAAGCGCCCGCAGATGGCGCTGCACGGAGGATCCCATGAGCGACGGCGCGATCGACCTGAAAGCCGAGGCCCGGGCCAAGGCCTATGCCATGCCCCTGGAGGACATCAACCTCACCGACCTCGAATTGTGGCGCACCGACACCATGTGGCCCTACTTCGAGCGCCTGCGGAAAGAGGATCCGGTCCACCTCCACCCGGCCGAACACCACGAGGACGGCGCCTTCTGGTCGGTGACCAAGTACAACGACATCATGGCCGTCGACACCAATCACGAGGTGTTCTCGTCCGAGCCGGCGATCACCATCTTCGACCCCAAGGAAGACTTCACGCTTCCGATGTTCATCGCGATGGACCCGCCCAAGCACGACGTCCAGCGCAAGACCGTCAGCCCCATCGTCTCGCCGGCCAACCTGCATGTGCTTGAGCCGCTGATCCGCAGCCGCATCCAGAAGACCCTGGATGAGCTCCCCATCGGCGAGCCCTTCGACTGGGTCGACCGGGTCTCCATCGAGCTGACCACCCAGATGCTGGCCACCCTGTTCGACTTCCCCTGGGAAGACCGCCGCATGCTGACCCGCTGGTCGGACGTGGCCACGGCGGGTCCGGAATCCGGCCTCTTCAGCTCCACCGATCCCGAGATCGTCGACGCGGAACGGAAGATGGAGCTGTTCGGCTGCGTCGACTATTTCACCCGGCTCTGGAACGAGCGGATCGCCGCCGAGCCCAAGGGCGACCTGATCTCCATGCTCGCCCACGGCGAGGCCACCAAGAACATGGACCGGATGGAGTATCTCGGGAACCTGATCCTGCTGATCGTCGGCGGCAACGACACCACCCGCAACTCGATGACCGGCTCGGTCCTGGCGCTCAACCAGAACCCCGACCAGTACCGCAAGCTACGCGACAATCCCGGCCTGATCCCGTCGATGGTCTCCGAGACCATCCGCTGGCAGACCCCGCTGGCCCACATGCGCCGCACGGCCACCAAGGACTTCGAGCTGGGCGGCAAGACCATCAAGAAGGGCGACAAGGTCATCATGTGGTACGCCTCGGGCAACCGGGACGAAGAGGTGATCGACAACCCGAACGCCTACATCATCGACCGCGAACGGCCCCGTAACCACCTCTCCTTCGGCTTCGGCATCCACCGCTGCGTGGGCAACCGCCTGGCCGAACTCCAGCTGCGCATCCTCTGGGAAGAGATCCTGCCGCGCTTCCCCGAGATCAAGGTCCTGGACGAGCCCCGCCGCGTGCCCTCGGCCTTCGTCAAGGGCTACGAGTACATGGAAGTGGTGATCCCGACCAAGAACTGAGGCTCACAAGAGTCCAAAGGCCCAGCGTTCCTTCTCCCCTTGCGGGAGAAGGTGTCGGGCGAGGAGCCCGACGGATGAGGGGTCTCTCAGAACTCGCCGCCGCAACTCAGATCTCGGACGGATAGGGCTTTCGACCCCTCTCTCGCGGGGCCACCTTCTCCCGCAAGGGGAGAAGGGTTCGACGGGATCGCCGCGGGGGTTTCCCTATCAGCGTCGCCCCGCTAAGCTTGGCCCATGAGCAAGTTCAAACGCGCTCCGCGACGCTTCTGGCGCCGCCGGACGCAGGGCCAGACCTGCAGCGTATGCCCCTGACCCCCATCAGGTGAGAGGCCGCGTCCGCGCGGCCAGACAGACGCCCACGGCGTCGGCGATACGATAAGAGACCTTGCTCATGACCACCCCGCCCCCCGACTGGGCCGCGCGTTTCAGCGACCGCATGGCGCGCGTCCGCGCCAACGAGATCCGCGAGCTGCTCAAGCTCCTGGACCAGCCCGACATTCTCTCCTTCGCGGGCGGCATCCCCGACCCGGAGATGTTCCCCGCCGCCGCCATCCAGGCCGCCTATGACGAGATCCTGGCCGATCCCGTCCAGGCGCGGCAGGCCCTGCAGTACTCGGTCAGCGAGGGCTACCTGCCCCTGCGCCGCTGGATCGCCGAGCGCATGGCCCTTTCGGACGTGGCCTGCGACGAGCACAACATCCTGCTGACCGCCGGCTCCCAACAGGCCCTGGACCTGCTGGGCAAGCTGTTCCTGAGCCCAGGCGACACGGTGGTGGTCGCGCGGCCGACCTATCTGGGCGCCTTGCAGGCCTTCAGCGCCTACGAACCCGACTATCTCGACCTGCCCAGCGGCGCGCTTTGCGGGGAGATCGACGGGACGGCCCTGCTGGACGGTCGCGCGCCCCGGCCGCTTGGCTATTTCGTCCCCGACTTCGCCAACCCGACCGGTGAAAGCCTCACCCTGGCCGAGCGCGAAGCGCTGCTGGACCTGGCCGAACGCCAGGACATGACCCTGATCGAGGACGCCGCCTATCGCGAGCTGCGGTTCGGCGCCGCCCAGGCTCCCAGCCTGCTCGCCCTCGACATCGCCCGCACAGGCTCCATCGAGACCGTGCGGACCCTCTTCTGCGGCACGCTATCCAAGACCATCTCGCCGGCCCTGCGCATGGGCTGGGTCTGCGGTCCCCGGGCGGTGATCGAGAAGCTGGTCCTACTCAAGCAGGGCTGCGACCTGCACGTCTCCACCATCAACCAGATGGTCGCCTACGGCACGGTGTCCGAGGGTTACGAGCAACACCTGTCGCGGCTGCGCAACGCCTATGGCGCCAAGGCCCGGGCGACCCTCGACGCCCTTGCGCGGCACATGCCGCTGGGCGTCACCTGGTCGAAGCCGGAAGGCGGCATGTTCGTCTGGCTGTGGCTGCCGGAGGGCATGGATGGCAAGCTCCTGCTGGAACGCGCCATCGCCGAGGAGCGCGTCGCCTTCGTGCCCGGCGAGCCGTTCTTCGCCGAGGTCCCCGCGGCCAACGCCATCCGCCTCAGCTATTCCCTGCCGACGGACGTCCAGATTGAGGATGGCGTGGCGCGGCTGGCCGGCCTGATCCGCAGGATCGGCGGGGTCTAGGCCGCACGAACTCAGGCCCAAGAGCGTGACAGCCTGAAGTGGATACCGGTTCAGGCGGCCTCACGCTCTAAGCTCTTGAAGATAGACTCTTTTCATCCGGTCAGATGAGTCCAGCTGACCCGGAAAGGGTCTAGAGGACCAATCCGAACAGCCATTGCAGGCCGACCGTGAGGGCGACCAGCGCCGCGGCCGTAAAGGCGAAGCAGATCGCGCTTTCGCCGAGGGTCTTTGGCGCACGCTGAGCGGTGTGATGCAGCGACATCGTTTCCTCCACGCGCCGGCCCGCTCTCGAGGGCTTGCCGTACGCAAAATGCAGGATGCGACCAAATTCGTCGTCTGACCAGAGCCTTGTGACGCGGCCCCGATGCGCGGTGCCTAGGATTCGGCCTTGTTCGCGGGCTGGCCGACACAGTCCGTCAACAAATGGCGCAGCACCGAGCCCAGGACCTCACCCATGGCCTGTCGATTCGCGCCCGGATTGTTGACCCCGCGGATCACCATGCCCTCGAACAACATGCTCAGCACCTCGCCCCGCGCCACCAGTTCTTCCTCGCTGGCGCCCGGCGGGCTGACCCGGTCGAGGATCGACCGCTTCAGCGCCCGCTCGACGGTGTCGGCCTCCCGCACGATGGCGGCGACCCGCGGATTGCGCGCGGCCTCGGCCAGGACCTCCAGCATCAGGGCGGCGCGATCGGGTTCATAGTGACGATCGAGGGCGTCGAAGCGCTGGCTGACGATCGTCTCGACCAGCGAGCCCCCGGCCCTTTCCATCTCGGCGAACTTCTCGCGCATCTCGGCCAGGTCCTGGTCGACGATGGCGGCGATGATCGCCTCCTTGTTCTCGAAATAGCGGTAGATCTGGCCCACGCTCAGGCCCGCGGCCTGGGCGATTTCGGCCATGCTCGCCCCGTGGAAGCCCGCCCGACGGACGCACGCGCAGGCCGCGTCGAGGATCTGCTGGCGCCGGGCTTCCGCCGTCGGCCGGGCCGGGGTTATTGCGTCCGTCACTAGGCCTCCCCAATTGTGCGTTGCAACAAAAGTCTGTCGCCTGCGGTTGACTTGCCCGTTGGCCGACCTTAAGTCCGCCACCCGAGAATGAACGTTCATTCTCATGTCGTCTACCCGCGGGATTCCGTCAAGGCCACAGGCCTGCGGCGCCCTGCCGCCCCCAGGTGCGAACATGCCTCTATCGATCCGGAGCGGCGCGGCCGCCGTCCTCGCCGTCCTCGCCCTGGCCGCCTGCGGCCCCAAGACGCCGGGCGGTCCCGACATGGGCGGCCCCGCCCCAGTCGGCTTCATCGTGGCGCGCACCGAACCGGTGGCGCTCACCACCGAGCTGTCGGGCCGCACCTCGGCCGTGCTGGTCTCCGAGGTCCGGCCCCAGGTCGGCGGCATCGTCCAGGCCCGCCTGTTCCAGGAAGGCGGCCAGGTCCGCGCCGGCCAGGCCCTCTACCAGATCGATCCCGCCACCTATCGCGCCAGCCTCAACAGCGCCAACGCCGGCCTGGCCCAGGCCCAGGCCGCCCATGTCTCCGCCAAGCTGAAGGCCGACCGCTACAAGGACCTGGTGGCGATCAGCGCCGTTTCCCGCCAAGAGAACGACGACGCCCAGGCCGCCGCCCAGCAGGCCGCCGCCAACGTCCAGGCCCAGCGCGCGGCGGTGGACCAGGCGCGCATCAATCTCGGCTACACCCGCGTGGCCGCGCCCATCTCCGGCCGCATCGGCAAGTCCACCGTCACTCCCGGCGCCCTGGTCACCGCCGGCCAGGCGAACGCCCTGGCCGTGGTCCAGAACCTCGACCGGATCTATGTCGACGTCACCCAGTCCTCCGCCGATCTGCTGAAGCTGAAGCGCGACATGGCCAACGGCCAGCTGGGCGCGACCAACACCGCTCAGGTCAGCCTGATCCTGGAGGACGGCTCGACCTATCCCCTGCCCGGCACGCTGCAGTTTTCCGACGTCACCGTGGACCCCGGCACCGGCTCGGTCGGCTTGCGCGCGGTCTTCCCCAATCCCCAGGGCGCCCTGCTGCCCGGCATGTATGTCCGCGCCAGGCTCAGCAAGGGCGTGGCCACCAACGGCATGCTGATCCCCCAGGCCGCCGTCAGCCGCGATCCCAAGGGCCAGGCCACGGTCCTGGTGGTCGGCGCGGGGAACAAGGCCGAGATCCGGCCCCTCACCGTCGCCCAGACGGTGGGCGACAAGTGGCTGGTCACCGGCGGCCTGAAGTCAGGCGAGAAGGTGATCGTCGAGGGCCTGCAGAACCTGCGGCCCGGCGCAGACATCAAGCCCGCCCCGCTCGGCGCCAAGCCCGCCCCCGTCAGCGCCAAGTCCTAGGTCCCGGCCATGTTGTCCCGTTTCTTCATCGACCGGCCGATCTTCGCCTGGGTCGTGGCCATCGTCATCATGCTGGCCGGCGCCCTGGCCATCCGCAGCCTGCCGATCGCGCAGTATCCCGACATCGCCCTGCCCCAGGTGGCGGTCCAGGCCTTCTATCCCGGCGCCTCGGCCAAGACCGTCGAGGACAGCGTCACCCAGGTCATCGAGCAGAAGATGAAAGGCCTGGACGGCCTGCTCTACATGTCGTCCAGCAGCGACTCGAGCGGCGCGGCCACCGTCACCCTGACCTTCAAGGGCGGGACCAATATCGATATCGCCCAGGTGCAGGTGCAGAACAAGCTGCAGACCGCCACCGCCCTCCTGCCCCAGGAGGTGCAGCAGCAGGGCCTCAGCGTGGTCAAGTCAGCCCGCAACTTCCTGATGGTGGTGGGTCTCTATTCCGCCGACGGCAAGTCCACCGACAACGACCTGGCCGACTACATCGCCTCGAACCTGCAGGACCCGATCAGCCGGGTCGATGGGGTCGGCGACGTCCAGCTGTTCGGCGCCCAATACGCCATGCGCATCTGGCTGGACCCCGCCAAGCTGGCCTCCTTCTCCCTCACCCCGGCCGACGTGATCGCCGCCATCCGCGCCCAGAACGCCCAGGTCTCCGCGGGCCAGCTCGGCGGCGCGCCGTCCACCCCCGGAACGGCGCTCAACGCCACCATCAGCGCCCAGTCGCGCCTGCAAACCCCCGACCAGTTCCGGGCGATCGTCCTGCGCACCACGCCCGACGGCGCCCACGTCTTCCTGCGCGACGTCGCCCGCGTCGAGCTCGGGGCCGAGAACTACGGCTCTATCGCCAAGTACAACGGCCAGCCGGCCGCGGGCGTCGCGATCAGGCTCGCGCCCGGCGCCAATGCGCTCGACACCGCCGCGGCGGTGAAGGCCCGCGTCGACGAACTGTCCTCAAGCTTTCCCGCCGGCGTCGAGTACGTCATCCCCGTCGACTCTACGCCCTTCGTGCAGCAGTCGATCGAGGAGGTGGTGAAGACCCTGGTCGAGGCCATCGTCCTGGTCTTCCTGGTGATGTTCCTCTTCCTGCAGAACTGGCGCGCCACGCTCATCCCGACCATCGCCGTGCCGGTGGTCCTGCTGGGCACGTTCGGGGTGCTGGCGGCCTTCGGCTACTCGATCAACACGCTCACCATGTTCGGCCTGGTGCTGGCCATCGGCCTGCTGGTCGACGACGCCATCGTCGTGGTCGAGAACGTCGAGCGGCTGATGGAAGAGGAAGGCCTGTCGCCCAGGGAGGCGTCGCGCAAATCCATGGACGAGATCACCGGCGCCCTGATCGGCATCGCCCTGGTCCTGGCCGCGGTCTTCGTGCCCATGGCCTTCTTTGGTGGCTCCCAGGGCGTGATCTACCGCCAGTTCTCCATCACCCTGGTCTCGGCCATGGCGCTGTCGGTCCTCGTCGCCCTGGTCCTCACCCCGGCGCTCTGCGCCACCCTGCTCAAGCCCAAACCCAAGGGTCACGGCGTCACCAAGAGCGGCTTCTTCGGCTGGTTCAACCGCAACTTCGACAACGCCAGCGGCCGCTACCAGAACCAGGTCCGCCGCATCCTGGGCAATGGCGGGCGCTGGATGCTGATCTATGCCGGCATCATCGTGATCCTGGCCCTGCTGTTCGTCCGCCTGCCCACGGCCTTCCTGCCGGAAGAGGACCAGGGCAATGTCATCACCCTGGTCCAGCTTCCCCCCGGCGCGACCGCGGAGCGCACCCAGGGCGTGCTCAAGCGGGTCCGCGAGCACTACGCCAAGGACGACGCCGTCCTGGCGGTGTTCACGGTCTCGGGCTTCAGCTTCTCGGGCGCCGGCCAGAACGCCGGAATCGCCTTCGTGCGGCTGAAGCCCTTCGAAGAGCGCAAGGTCGGCGACCTCAAGGCCCCAGCCGTGGCGGGGCGCGCCATGGCGGAGTTCGGCGGCTATCGCGACGCCATGGTCTTCGCCGTCGTCCCGCCGGCGGTGCCGGAGCTCGGAACCTCCTCGGGCTTCGACTTCCAGCTGCAGGACGTCGGCGGCGTGGGTCACGAGACGCTGATGGCCGCCCGCGGCCAGATGCTCGGCATGGCCGGCCAGGACCCGACCCTGGCGGGCGTCCGGCCCAACGGCCAGGACGACACCCCGCAGCTGCGTATCGACGTCGACCAGGCCAAGGCCGGCGCACTGGGCCTGACCACCGCCGACATCAACAGCTCGCTCAGCGCCGCGCTTGGCGGGGCCTACGTGAACGACTTCATCGACCGGGGACGGATCAAGAAGGTCTTCGTCCAGGCTGATGCCCCCTACCGCATGGCCCCCGAGGACCTGGAGCGCTGGTACGTGCGCAACGACAAGGGCCAGATGGTCCCCTTCTCGGCCTTCGCCACCACCCGGTGGACGGTCGGCTCGCCCCGCCTGGAGCGCTATAACGGCCTCTCGTCGGTCAACATCCAGGGCGCCCCGGCGCCGGGCAAGAGCTCGGGCGAGGCCATGAAGTCCATGGAGACCCTGGCCGCCAAGCTGCCCCCCGGCATCGGCTACGAATGGACCGGCCTGTCGCTGCAGGAACGGGAGTCCGGCGCCCAGGCGCCAGCCCTCTACACCCTCTCCGTCCTTGTGGTCTTCCTGTTGCTGGCCGCCCTCTATGAGAGCTGGACCATCCCGCTGTCGGTGATCATGGTCGTCCCCCTGGGCGTCGTCGGCGCGGTGCTGGCCACCACCCTGCGCGGCCTCTCCAACGACATCTATTTCCAGGTGGGCCTGCTCACGACCATGGGCCTGGCGGCCAAGAACGCCATCCTGATCGTTGAGTTCGCCAAGGACCGCTACCGCGCCGGAGCCGACCTGGTCGAGGCCACGCTCGAGGCCGTGCGCATCCGCCTGCGGCCGATCCTGATGACCTCGCTGGCCTTCGTCTTCGGGGTCCTGCCGCTGGCCATCGCCAACGGACCGGGCTCAGGCAGCCAGCACGCCATCGGCACGGGCGTGATCGGCGGGATGATCTCCGCCGTGGCGCTCGCCATCTTCTTCGTCCCGCTCTTCTTCGTCCTGGTCCAGCGCCACCTCGGCCGCGCCCCCAAGACCGAGGAAGCCGTTCCCACCCCCAGCGAGGCGAGCTGATGTCGCGTCGAACCCTAGCCGCGGTCCTGCTGGCCGCGACCGCCGTCTCGGCCTGCACCATGGCCCCGCGCTATGAGCGTCCGGCCCTGCCGGTCGCCCAGGCCTGGCCCGAGGCCGCGACCGCCCAGGGGCCCTCCGCCGCCGAGCTCGACTGGCGGCAGGTCTTCCAGGACCCGGGCCTGCAAGGCGTCATCGACCTGGCGCTCAAGGAGAACCGCGACCTGCGGGTGGCGGTCGGCAATATCGAGCGCGCGCGGTCGCAATACCGCATCCAGCGCGCGGCCCTGCTGCCGACCATCAACGCCACGAGCTCGGAGACCCAGTCGCGCACCCCGGCCTCGGTCTCCCAGACCGGCCAAGCCTTCGAGACCGAGCAGTACAGCGCCACCGTCGGGCTCGCGGCCTATGAGCTCGACCTGTTCGGCCGGGTCCGCAGCCTCAGCGCCGCGGCCCTGCAGAGCTACTTCGCCACCGAGGAGAACCGCCGCGTCGCCCAGATCAGCCTGATCGGCGAAGTGGCCACGACCTACCTCACCCTGGCCGCCGACCAGGACCTGCTGGCCATCACCCGCGACACGCTCAAGGTCCGCGAGGACGCGCTCGGCCTGGCGCGCAAGCGCTTCGAGGGCGGGGCCACCTCCCAGCTCGACCTGCGCCAGACCGAGACCCTGGCCGAACAGGCCCGCAGCGATGCGGCGGCGGCTGAGGCCCTGGTCGATCTCGACCGTAACGCCCTGCGCCTGGTGGTCGGCGCCGAGGTCCCGGCCGACCTGCTGCCCAGTGGCGGCCCGACGCAGATCGCCGTCCTGGCCGACCTGCCCCCCGGCTTGCCGTCCGAGGTCCTGACCCGCCGGCCGGATGTCCTGGCCGCCGAGCACACGCTCCAGGCCCAGAACGCCAATATCGGCGCCGCGCGCGCGGCCTTCTTCCCGCGGATCACGCTCACGGGCGCCACCGGGAACGCCAGCACCGACCTCGACAAGCTGTTCAGCGCCGGGACCGGGACCTGGAGTTTCATGCCGCAGATCACCCTGCCGATCTTCGCCGGCGGGGCCAATATCGCCGGCCTCGGCGTGGCCAGGGCCAATCGCGATATCGCCGTCTCGCAGTATGAAAAGGCCGTCCAGACCGCCTTCCGGGAGGTCTCCGACGCGCTCGCCATCCGCGCCACCATCCGCGAGCGGATCGAGGCCCAGGAGCGCCTGGTCGCCGCGGCGACCGACGTCCAGCGCCTGACCCAGGCCCGCTACGATCGCGGCGTCGACGGCTATCTGGCCCTGCTGGACGCCCAGCGCACCCTCTATGGCGCCCGCCAGGCCCTGACCAACACCCGCCTGGTGGAAGCCACCAACCGCGTCACCCTCTACCGCGCGCTGGGCGGCGGAGCTGGCCGCTAGGCCGGCGCGCTTCAACCCCCTCCGTCACGTCGCCGAAGAGGGCGACGCGCCACCTTGTCTGTTGGAGCGGTGTTAGTCTGACGGTGTCTTCCGGGACGTCCGCCTGACGCGCCAACGCCAGGCGGACTGTCGGTGGAGGGACCGTCGCCACCTGAGCCTTTTGGGCTGTGGGGGAGCAGGGTCGCCGCCG
>NZ_JAUYNW010000055.1 GCF_030698145.1 Phenylobacterium sp.
GACGATGCAGTCGGCCTCCTGGGCCCCGCCCCAGGCCGAGCGGACCATGGCCCGGTCCAGCCGGCGGCGCGGCGCGAAGATGCCGGGGGTGTCGACCAGGATGATCTGGGCCTCGCCGGCCATGGCCACGCCCCGCACCGGGAAGCGCGTGGTCTGGACCTTTTGCGTCACGATCGAGACCTTGGCCCCCACCAGTCGGTTGGTCAGGGTCGACTTGCCCGCATTGGGGGCGCCGATGATCGCGGCGAAGCCGGCGCGGGTGGTCATAACGTTCCTTCTCGTTTCAACAACATGGCCATGGCCGCGGCTTTCTCCGCGTCCTGGCGCGAACGGCCCTGGGCCAGTTCGGGTTCGTGGTCGCCGACGCTCACCGAGACCGTGAAGCACGGCGCATGGTCGGGTCCCGTACGCTCTACCACCTTATAGGCCGGAAGCGGCAGGCCGCGTCCCTGCGCCCATTCCTGGAGCTGGGTCTTGGGGTCCTTGATCCGCTGTTCGCCCAGCCCTGCGAACTCCTCGGACCAGAACTCCAGGAAGAAGGTCCGCGCCAAATCCAGCCCGCCCTCCACATAGAGCGCGCCCATCAGGGCCTCGCAGGCGTCGCCCAGCACGGTGTCGTTCTCCCGCGCGCCGATCTTGCTGGCGCTGGGCGCCATGCGCAGGGCCTCGGCCAGGCCGATCCGCCGGGCGACCCGGGCGCAGGCGTGGTAGTTGACGAGGTCGGCCATCAGCCGGCTCATCTCGCCTTCACGGGCCTCGGTGTTGAGGTCCATCAGCCGTTCGGCGGCCAGCAGATTGAGCACCCGGTCCCCCAGGAACTCCAGCCGCTCGTAGTGACGCACCTTGGTCGCCCCGTCGCCCACGCTGGCGTGGGTCAGGGCCCGCTCCAGGAGGTCGCGATCACGGAAGACGTGGCCGATATGGTCTTCGAGCTCGGCGACCGCGGCCAGGCGCCTGTTCACTTGAGGACTTGGAAGAACCGGCTGGGTCGGGCGTCCATCACCCAGGTCCACGGCTTGAAGATCGAGGCTTCCTTGTCCCAGGACAGCATGATGATCTGCGCCTTGCCCACCACGTTCTCGGCCGGGACGAAGCCTACGCCGATCTCGGCCGGGACGCGGCTGTCGAGCGAGTTGTCGCGGTTGTCGCCCATGAAGAAGTAGTGGCCCTCGGGCACTACGAAGGTCTCGGTCTTGTCGACCTCGCCATCCGGCCCGAAGTCGTAGGTCACGAAGGTCTTCCCGTTCGGGAAGCTCTCCTTGAAGCGCTCGACGCTGCGGGTGAAGCCATAGCCGGAATCGATCATCACCGGCGGCAAGGTCTCGCGCGGGATCATCTTGTCGTTCAGGTAGAGCTTGCCTTCGCGCATCTGGATGCGGTCGCCGGGCAGGCCGATCAGGCGCTTGATGTAGTCGGTGCGACCGTCGCGGGGCAGCTTGAAGACGATGATGTCACCGCGATCGGGCGTGCGGCCCATGATGCGGCCGCTGAACAGCGGCGGGCTGAACGGGATGGAGTGGCGCGAATAGCCGTACGTGAACTTCGAGACGATGATGTAGTCGCCCTCAAGCAGGGTCGGCTCCATCGAGGCCGACGGAATCGTGAAGGGCTGGAAGAACAGCACGCGCAGGAACAGCGCGATCAGCAGGGCGTAGGCGACCGTTTTCACGATCTCAACGAACTCGTTCACCGCGCCGGACTTCTCCGGGGTGGCGGCGGTTTGAGCCTGTTCGGTCATCAACAACGTCCTGACAGATGTCCGGGCTTCGGACAGAGAGCCTAGCTAGACGCTGCTTACGCAAGGAGCAAGCCAGCGGGCCGCGAACTCTGTGTCATGGGCGCCCCGCATTTCGACGCAGTCGAGGGTTGTATGGTCGACGTCCGCCGGCGAAGTGGACTGCGCGTCGGAAGCCGAAGTGGACTGACTTGACCATTGCGGCGGGGCGACAACGCCCTATCTAGTCGCGCGATGACTCGTCCCGCCCTGCCCTGGCTACACGTCCTGCTCGCGCTCGCCGTCGTAGCGGTCTGGGGAACCAATTTCGTGGTCATCCGCATCGGCCTGGACCACCTGCCGCCGCTGACCTTTGCGACCCTGCGCTTCACCTTCGCCCTGCTGCCGGCGGTGTTCTTCCTGAAGAAGCCCGACGTGCCCTGGCGCAACCTGGCGGCCTACGGGATGCTGATCGGGGCGGGCCAGTTCGGCCTGCTCTACATCGCCATCAACGGCCACATCTCGCCGGGCCTGGCCTCGCTGGTGGTCCAGACCCAGGTCTTCTTCACCATCGGCCTGGCCATGTGGATCGCCAAGGAACGCATCCGCACCTTCCAGGTCGCGGCCCTGGCCCTGGCCGCGATCGGCCTGCTGGTCATCGTCGCCCATACCGACGCCAGCGTGACCCCGCTGGGCCTGGGCCTGGTGCTGTTGGCCGCGGCCAGTTGGGCCGGGGGCAACGCATTCTCCAAGGCCGCAGGCCAGGTCAACATGCTCTCCTATGTGGTGTGGGCGAGCCTGTTCTCCGTGCCGCCCCTGCTGGTCCTGGCTCTGGTCTTCGAGGGTCCGACCGCGATGCTTCAGGGCGTCCAGAACGCCGACGCCGCCACCTGGGCCGCGGTGATCTGGCAGTCGGTCGGCAACACCCTGTTCGGCTACGCCGCCTGGGGCTGGCTGCTCTCGCGCCACCCGGCGGCGACCATCACGCCCATGGCCATGCTGGTGCCGGTGTTCGGCATGGGCGCCTCGGCGCTCTGGCTGGGCGAATCCCTGCCCGACTGGAAGCTGCAGGCCGCGGCCCTGGTGATGAGCGGCCTGGCGCTGAACATCTTCTGGCCCGCCATGGAGCGGCGGTTCGCCCGGGCCTAGCGCCGCAGCCGAAGCCCTTCCAGCAAGGTCTTCAGCGCCGCCACATAGGCTTGTGGTTCGCCTCCGTGGCCGCCGGCGACGGCGGCTTCGGTCACCGCGCCCAGCAGCAGGCGGCCCAGGGGCTCGACCGGCTGGTGGGCGATGATCCCCTGCTCCATGGCCACGCCCAGCGCGCGCGGGATCAGGGCGCCGAAATAGCGGCTGTCGATCTCACGCCAGCGCTCCCAGCCCAGCACCTTCGGCCCGTCGCCCAGGATGATCCGGCCGTTGGGCCCCTGGGAGCAGGCCTCGAAATAGGCCGCGGTGCCGAGACCTATGGAGGCCAGCACGTCGCGGGCCCCACGCGAGGCGTTCATCACGTCGCGGACCAGGACCTCGGAAGCCTCCTCGAACACCGCCTCGAACACGGCCTCCTTGGTCGGGAAGTGATGATAGACCGCGCCCTTGGCGACACCGGCGGCGGCGGCGATCTGGTCGACCGAGGTCGCGGCGAATCCCTGCCCGCCGAAGAGGTCGGCCGCGGCCGTCAGGATGGCCGCGCGGGTGGCGGTGCGTCGTTCGGCCTGCTTCGCCATGAGGTCACCGTAGCAGTCGCCGGGCGACGCGCCAATTGACATACCGCCTCCCAGTCGGTAAATACCGACTTACGGTCGGTTTAAGTAACTCCGCAGGTACGAGCATGGTTTCGACGGCGCAGATCGAAAAGGCGGCCCGGTTCGCGGCGCTCCACCGGACTGGGTGCTTCGTGCTTCCCAACGCCTGGGACATCCCGAGCGCCCTGCTCTGCCACGAGGCCGGATTCCCAGCGGTCGGCACCAGCTCGATGGCCGTCGCCCTGGCCCATGGCGTCCCGGACGGCGAGAAGATCGGCCGCGACCGGATGCTGGCGGCCAGCGGCGCCATCGCCCGCCGCGTGCCGATCCCGGTGACCGCCGACCTCGAGGCGGGCTATGGCCCCTCCCCCCGTGACGTGGCCGAGACCGTGCGCCTGGCCATCGCCGCGGGCCTGGTCGGCTGCAACCTAGAGGACACCGATCCGGTGACCCGCGGCCTGACCCCGGCCCTGCGGGCCGCCGAGCGGATCGCCGCCGCGGTCCAGGCCGCCAAGGCCTCCGGCCTGCCCGACTTCGTGATCAACGCCCGGACCGATCCCTACTACCACCAGCCTTCAGACCCGCAGGCGGCCTTCGCCGAGGCTGTGGTGCGGGGCAACATGTACCTCGCGGCCGGGGCGACCTGTGTCTTCGTGCCGGTGCCCAGCGACCTGGAGACGGCCAAGAGCCTGGTCTCGGCCATCGACGGCCCGGTAAACCTCATGGCGGCCCAGAAGACCGCGACGGCGCCGTTCCGCCAGCTGGCCGGCGCCGGGGTCCGCCGGATCTCCATGGGCGGCAGCCTAATGGCCGCAACCTACGCCCAGGCCGGGGCGGTGCTGGACGAGGTTCGGGCCAGCGGGACCTTCGACTATGCGGTGCGCAGCGGGCCGGCCTTCCTTAACCTGGCCCGCCTGATCTCCCGCCATCCCGAAGACAGCCACGCCTGAGGAACGCCCGATGCCCAGCCGAGAAACCCTCGACGCCTTTGTGGCCCACGTGGTCAGCGGCGACCATGTGGGCGCCATCGAGCGCTACTACACCGACGACGCTTCCATGCAGGAGAACAACGACCCGCCCCGTGTCGGCCGCGAGGTGCTGATGGCCGGAGAGGCCAAGGTGCTGGCCCGGGTCGAACGGGTGACCACTGAGCTGATGGGCCTGGTGCTCGCCGACGGCGACCAGGTGGCGATCCGCTGGCGCTTCGAGTTCTTCCCCAAGCAAGGCCCGTCGCGGGTGATCGAAGAGGTCGCCTGGCAGACCTGGCGCGGCGAGAAGATCGCGCGCGAGACCTTCTTCTACGACCCCAAGCAGATGACCGTCTGACGTCCCAGGCTCCTCCACGCTTTCCAGAGTGTCCAAGCCCTGACCTCGCCCATCCCGGTTCGCCGGGGTGGGCTTTTTTTTTGGAGCCGCTTTTGCTGCCGGCCGGCGCCTCGGCCGCTAGTCCGGCAAGGCCTCGATGATCACGAAGGCCTGGGCGTAGGGATGGTCGTCGGTGAGCGAGAGGTGGATCACCGCCTTGTGGCCGGCCGGCGTCATCTCCTGCAGGCGAGTGAGCGCCCCCCCGGTGAGCGCCATGGTGGGCTGGCCCGAGCGCATGTTGACCACCCCCATGTCGCGCCAGAACACGCCACGGCGCATGCCCGTGCCCAGCGCCTTGGCGCAGGCCTCCTTGGCGGCGAACCGCTTGGCGTAGCTGGAGGCGCGGTCGGGCTTGCGCTCCGAACGGATGCGCTCGACCTCGGTAAAGATGCGGTTGGTGAACCGCTCGCCGAAGCGTTCCAGGGTCTCAGCGACCCGGCGGATGTCCGAGAGGTCCGAGCCGATCCCGATGATCAAGCGGCACGCTCGGCGCGCGCGGCGTCCATCAGCATCCGCATCCGATGGATGGCGGGGCCGAGGCCGGTGAAGATCGCCTCGCCTATCAGGAAGTGGCCGATATTGAGCTCGGCGAGCTGCGGGATCGCGGCGATCGGCTTGACGGTTTCGTAGTCGATGCCGTGGCCGGCATGGACCTCGAGCCCCATCCGTTCGGCGGCCTCGGAGGTCTTGCGTAGCGCCTCCAGCAGCCGGTCGGCCTCGCCGGTCCGCTCGCGCACGGCGTCGCAATAGGCGCCGGTGTGCAGCTCGATCACCTGGGCGCCCATGTCCTTGGAGGCCTGGGCCTGGACCGGGTCGGCGTCGATGAAGCAGGAGACGCGGATGCCCGCCTCCACCAGGCGGCGCACGACCGGGGTGATGGCGTTGTGGCCGCCGGCCACGTCCAGGCCGCCCTCGGTGGTCCGCTCCTCGCGGCGCTCGGGCACCAGGCAGGCGGCGTGCGGCAGGTGGGCGATGGCGATAGCCTCCATCTCCTGCGTTACGGCCATCTCGAAGTTCAGCGGCCGGCCGCGCTTGCGGGTGATGACAGCCAGGGCCTCGATGTCGCCGTCCGAGATGTGGCGGCGATCCTCGCGCAGGTGGGCGGTGATGCCGTCGGCGCCGGCGGCGATCGCCATCTCGGCGGCGCGGACGGGGTCGGGATAGGTGGACCCCCGGGCGTTCCGGATGGTCGCCACGTGGTCGATGTTCACCCCAAGGCGCAGGCGGCTCATCCGCGCAGCCTCTTGCTGCCCGGCTCCTCGGCCGGGAGGGCCGCAAGCTCGGGCGGAAGCTCGTTGGCGGCGTAGGACGGCACATCGACGGTGGCCAGCGCCACCAGCGGCCAACCCACATCGGCCTTGCCGCCGGACCGGTCGACGATGCAGGCGCAGCACAGCACCTTGCCGCCGGCGGCCTCGATGGGCTCGACGGCTTCGCGGAACGAGCCGCCCGTGGTGATCACGTCCTCGACCACCACGACCTTGGCGCCCGGCGCGATCGTGAAGGCGCGGCGGAGCTTGAACTTGCCCTCCTCGCGCTCGACATAGATCGACGGGACGTCCAGCCAGCGGGCGACCTCATAGCCCGGGATGATCGCACCGACCGCGGGGGCCACGATCACGTCAGGCTTGCCGAACTGGGCGACGATCTTCTCCGCCAACGCCTTGCAGAGCCGCGCGGTGCGCTCCGGATACTGGAACACCAGGTTCTTCTGCAGGAACATCGGGCTGTGGCGCCCCGAGGCCAGGATGAAATGGCCTTCGCGAAGCGCGCCGGCGCCGCGGAATTCTTCGAGGACATCTTCGGTGTTCATGCGGGGTCTCCTGGCTTGCGGATTACCGAACCCCTGCCAAGCTGTCATCGACCAATTCGCGTAGGGGCCGCAGACCGGTGAGACTCTTCCAGACCTATGACTCGCCCTTCCCCACCCGCGTGCGCCTGCTGCTCTACGCCAAGGGGATCGAGGTCGAGATCATCCAGCCGCCCGGTTTCCACGCCTCGGTCGAGACCAAGGAAGAGTATCTCAAGATCAATCCCATCGGCCGGGTGCCCACCCTGGTGCTGGACGACGGCCGGGCCCTGCCCGAGTCCGAGGTGATCTGCGAGTACCTGGAAGACGCCTATCCCGAACCGTCACTGCGGCCGGACGACCTGTGGGAGCGCGCGCGGATGCGGCTGCTCTCGCGCATCTGCGACTTCTACGTGGTCATGGCCATGGTCCCGTTGTTCACCCTGGCCGGCCGCTCGCGGCGCCATTGGGAGCCGGAGGTCGTGAACGCGGCGGCTGGCAGGCTCGCCGAGGCCCTGGCCTATCTGGAGGACTTCATCGGCGAGCACGGCTATGCGGTCGGACGCTCACTCACCCAGGCCGACGGCGCCATCGCCCCGCAGCTGGTGCTGGCCAGCGAATGGATCCCCGGCCTGTTCGGCACCCCCGATCCGCTGAAGGCCCTGCCCAGGCTCGCCGCCTACTGGCGCGCCATCCAGACCGATCCGATCGCCGCGCGGGTGATCGCCGAGACCCGAGACGCCATCGCCGAACAGCAGGCCGCCGCCAAGGCGCGGGCGAAGCAGTCGAGCTGATGATCGACCGCGGTCTTCGCCTTTCCACCCCGCGGCTGACCTTGCGCCCCTTTGAGCCAGCCGACGCGCCGAGGCTGGTGGAGATTCAGTCCAACTGGAACGTCACCCGCATGCTGCGCTTGGCCCCTTGGCCTCCAACGCCAGAGGCTATGGTCGATTGGGTCGACATTCACGGGAAGGAATGGCGTGCGGGCGCGGCCTATCGGTTCGCCTGCGTGATGGAGGGAGAGGTCATCGGCTGCGCCGACATCGACGCGATCGCGTCGGGCGGCGCGGAGCTTGGTTACTTTTTCGATGAGGCCCACTGGGGCAAGGGCTTGGCTCGAGAGGCGGCGGGAGCGGTCCGGGACTTCGCCTTCCGCACAATTGGACTCGATCATTTGATCGCTGGGCACGCGGCGGAAAATCCAGCCTCGGGTCGGGTGCTGCTGGCCCTCGGCTTTCGCCATGCCGGAGACACTATGAAATCATCCAAGCCACATGGCGGCCGGGACGTCGCCTACCGACTCTATCGTCTGGAGAAAGCTTGGCCCTAGCCAGGCCGGGCTCACCACGCCTAGGTCCAGTCCTTCGCGGTCGGGCGACAGCCGCCGTCGGCCCAGCCTTTCCACGCCCGCCCTCGCACGACCCACGTGGTGGTCAATGGCGGGTAGGTGATCGTCGAAACCGAGACGCGCCGAACAGCAGGGCGCGGCCAAGGCGTGGACGAGCGCCGGACGCGCCACAACCTGAGCGACGCGGATCGGCGGGCCGATGATCGCCGAATGGGCAAGACATTCTCCGCCTGCTGAATGCATCACCATGGATGGAGCAATATTTGCGCTGGCGAGCCGATAGATTGACGGCGTTCACCTAGATCAGTTGCATGGGATTCAGGCGGACGGATGATCCGTCGACGCTCTCATAAGTATTCAATTTGAACATCCGCTCGGATTGACCCGCTTCCGCGGGCGTCGCCGCGCGCGAAATCAGGTGACTCAACACGGCTACTTTTGAACTTGCCGTCAAAAAGTTGAGCGCCAAGGAGGAGTCCAGGCCGGGTTCTCGTGGGGATCATAGGGGAAATCGGCAATGAAAGCGTATCTGGCGGCCGCGAGCCTGCTCGCCCTGGCCACGGCGTCGCCCGCATGGGCGGACGAGAGTAGCGACACGGTCGACGAGGTGATCGTCACCGGCACGCGGTCGACCACGCGTACCGTCACCACCAGCCTGGCGCCCATCGACGTGCTGTCGTCCGAGGTGCTCCAGAAGAGCGGCAAGCAGTCCACGCGGGACCTGATCTCCACCCTGGTGCCCTCGGCCAACACCTCGAACTCCGGGGCCGGGGCCAGCTTCGCCATCAAGACGGTGTCGCTTCGCGGCCTGGCTGGCGACCAGACCCTGGTGCTGGTGAACGGCAAGAGGCGACACAACACGGCCGTCCTGTTCGTCAACGGCACCACCCAAAATGGGCAGTCGCCGCCAGATCTCGACCTGATCCCTTCCTCCGCGGTCGAGCGCATCGAGGTGCTGCGCGACGGCGCCTCGGCCCAGTACGGCTCCGACGCCCTGGCCGGGGTGATCAACATCATCCTGAAGGACGACGCCGAGGGCGGCGGCTTCACGGCGCTGGCCGGCATGACCGGAAAGGGCGATGGCGAGACCCTGCAGGGCTCTCTGAACCACGGCTTCTCGTTCGGGGAAACCGGATATCTGAACGTCACCCTGGACGCACGCACCACCAACTACGCCGATCGCGGCATGTTCACGCCCTATACCGGCGTCTTCTATTTTCCGGTGAACGGCCAGCCCGACCCGCGCGAGGGAACCCACACCCGCCACACCGCCCACCCGGGCAGTCCGCAGGTGCAGTTCTACTCGCTGGCCTATAACGGCGGCTACGAGCTGGGCGACAGCATCAAGCTCTATTCATTCGGCACTATCGCCAGCCGCCAGACCGCGGCCTGGCTCACCTTCCGGCCGCCGAACAGCATCCTCAACAATGTCGCGGTCTATCCCGACGGCTATGCCGTGCGCCTCAAGCTGGACGACCAGGACTGGCAGTTCGCCGTGGGGGCCAAGGGCGACAACCTGTTCTCCTTCGCCTGGGACCTCTCGACCACCCTCAGCAAGAACGAGGTCGGCTATTACGAGAACTCGCTCAACGCCTCCATGGGCCCGGCCAGCCCCAGCTTCTTCTATCTGGGGACGCTGACCTTCAAGGAGTGGACCACTAATTTCGACATCAACCGCGAGTTCGACATCGGGCTGGAGAAGCCGCTGTTCCTCGCCGTCGGCGCCGAATACCGCAAGGACGAGTTCATCATCGGGGTGGGCGAGCCGGCCTCCTACATCTCGGGCGGCTATGTGGCCCCGGCCGGCACGCCGCTGGCGGGCCAGCTTACGGCAGGCGGGTCGCAGGGCGTGTCGGGCTTCCCGCCCTTCGCGGCCGGGACCTTCGAGCGCGACAACAAGAGCGTCTACATCAACATCGAACAGGCCCTGGCCGACAATTTCGAGGTCTCGCTGGCTGGCCGCTATGAGAGCTATTCCGACTTCGGCGAGACCACGACGGGCAAGATCTCCGCGCGCTGGGAACCCTTCGACGGACTGGCCGTCCGCGGCACCGCCTCGACCGGCTTCCGGGCCCCGTCCCTGCAGCAGCAGCACTACGGATCAGCCAGCACGATCAATGTCGCCTTGCCCGGCCGGCCGGCCCAGCTCGGCCCGTCGCAGATCCTGCCGTCCGACAATCCCGCCGCGATCGCGCTCGGCGCCAAGCCGCTCGAACCCGAGGAGTCGACCAGCTACTCGCTGGGCCTGGTGATGAACCCGCTGTCGGCGCTGAGCGCCACGCTCGACGTCTACCAGATCGAGATCAAGAACCGGATCATGCAGAGTGAGCAGCTCGGCCCCAACGCCACGGTCAGCGCCGTGTTGGTGAGCCAGGGGCTCAATCCCGGCCAGGCGGCGTTCTACTACGCCAACGCCGCTGACATGACCACCAAGGGGGTCGACTTCGTGGTCGACTACCGCACGGACTTCGGGGACTACGGCGCGGTCCGATGGACCTTCTCGGCCAACTACAACAAGAGCGAGTTCGACCGCATCACCCCGCCGCCGCCGCAACTGGCGGCCGCAGGCCTGGTGCTGGTGGGTCGCGGCCGGATCGGCGACTTCACGGTGGGCACGCCGCGGGACAAGCAGATCCTCTCGGCCGACTACACGCGCAGCCGGTTCAACGCCAATGTCCGGGTCACCCGTTATGGCGAGGTCATCCAGCGCAACTCAGTCAATCCGCTGCTGGACGAGACCATTTCCCCGACCGGCATCGTCGACCTGGACATGAGCTACGAGGTGACCGACGCCATCAAGATCTCGATCGGCGCCAACAACCTGCTCGACACCTATCCGGACGTGGTTCAGCCGGCCAATCGGGGCGGGGCCAATCCCTTCCCCTACTTCAACCAGTACTCGCCGTTCGGGATCACTGGCGGATTCTACTACACCAGGCTCAATTGGAAGTTCTGAGTATGCTCGTGGGGGCAAGCGCTTGAAGGATCCGCACAACGGCGGCGTGGACCGTCGCGGGGTGTTGTCGCTGGGCGGGACGGCGTTCGCCGCCACCGCCCTCCCGGGCATGGCGGCCAGGGCGCAGACGGCGGCGGGATCGGTGACCCTGACCGAGGGCACCAACATCGCCGTCGCCGCCTCGCCCGACGGCAGGCGCGTGGCTTTCGACCTGTTCGGGGTGATCTGGACGGTCCCGATCGGTGGCGGGTCGGCCACCCGGCTCACCGACGATCTCACCGACGGCGCCCAGCCCAGCTGGTCGCCGGACGGCAAGCGCCTAGTCTTCCAGTCCTATCGCGACGGCAATTTCCATGTCTGGTCGGTGGGCGACGACGGGACGGACCTGAAGCAGCACACCTCCGGCCCTTTCGACTCCCGCGAGCCGCGGTTCTCCCCGGACGGCAAGCTGGTGGCCTTTTCGTCAGACCGCACGGGCGTCTGCGCCATCCACGTCCTGGACTTCGCCACCGGCGAGACGAAGCTCTGGGCCCAGGTGGCGGGCCAGGCCTGCCAGCCGGCCTGGTCACCGGATGGAACCCGGATCGCCTTCGCGGTCGACCGGTCCCGGGTGATGACCACAGACGCCACGGGCGCTACCACCGTGGCCGCGGCGGTGAAGGCCTCCGTCGACCGGATGAGCCCGACTGAGCTGCACAGCCCGGGCTTCGCCCCCGATGGAACGATCATCTACAGCGTCATCGAGGCCGGAACCGTCCAGCTCCGCGCCCCGGGCGGGCCTCTGTTCACCGGCGAGGACATCTTCCCCTTCCGCCCGACCTGGCTGCCCGGCGGCGACCTGGTCTACGCGGCCAATGGCAAGATCCGCCGGCGCGCGGGCGTCACGGCCACCGACATCCCATTCTCGGTCACCGTCCCCATCGCCAAGCCGAAATACGCCAAGGCCAGGCGCGACTATGACGGCGCGGGCGCCAAGCCGGTCGTGGGGATCGGTTCGCCCGCCCTGTCGCCGGATGGCAAGAGCGTGGTGTTCCGGGCGCTGAACGCTCTCTACCTGCTGCCCGTCGGCGGCAAGCCCGCGCCCCTGGTGAAGGACGGGTTCTGGGCCTGCGACCCGGCCTGGTCGCCGGACGGGGCGACCCTGGCCTATTCCTCCGACCGCGAGGGCAAGCTGGACATCTGGCTGCGGACCCTGGCCACCGGCGCCGAGCGCCAGCTGACCCGGCACAAGGGCGCGGCGGTATCGGCCGCCTGGTCGCGGGACGGCAAGTCCATCGCCTTCCTGGACCAGACCGGCTCCCTGCACACCGTTGCGGTGGAGACCGGCGCCATCCGCCAGGTGTTCGGCGCGATCTGGGAGCCCGGCAAGCCCACCTGGAGCCCGGACGGCCAGACCCTGGCGCTCGCCGCCTTCAAGCCCTATTCCGCCCGCTTCCGCGAGGGCTTGAGCGAGATCCTCACTGTCGACGTGGCGACTGGAGCGGCCAGCTATCAGCCGGTCTTCCCGGACAAGTCGCTGGGCACGCGGGGCGACGACGGCCCGGTCTGGTCTCCGGACGGCAAGAGCCTTGCCTTCGTCTTCGCCAGCCGCCTCTGGACGGTGCAGGTCGACATCAAGGGCAGGTTCCAGGCCGAGCCCAAGGCGCTGAACAACGAGGTCACCGACGCCCCGACCTGGAGCGGCGACTCCCAAAGCCTGCTCTATCTTTGCAACGGCAAGCTCAGGCTGATCGCGGCGACAGGCGGGGCGGCCAGGACCGTTCCGCACAGCCTGACCTGGGCGCTCGCCAAGCCGCGGGGCAAGGTCGTGGTCCGCGCCGGCAAGCTCTGGCAGGGACTCACCCCCGACCAGCGCCGCGACGTCGACATCGTGATCACGGGCAATCGCATCGCTGATATCGTCCCGGCCGGCCAGGCCAGCATGGGCGACGCCAAGCTGGTGGAGGGCCCTAGTGTCATCCCCGGGTTGGTGGAGATGCACGCACACCGACAAATGCAGGGCTATGGCTACGGCGACCGCGAGGGTCGGCTGTGGCTGTCCCTGGGCATCACTTCGGCCCGTTCGCCGGGTTCGCCCGCCTATCACATGGTCGAGGACCGCGAGGCCATCGACGCGGGCGCGCGGCTCGGCCCGCGCTACTTCTCCACCGGCGAGGCCATCGACGGCTCGCGGATCTTCTACAACTTCATGCGGCCGGTCACCGAACCCGGCCAGATGCAGCTGGAGCTCGCGCGCGCCAAGGCCCTCTCCTACGACCTGATCAAGGCCTATGTCCGCCTGCCCCTTCAGGCCCAGCGCGACGTTACCGCCTGGGCCCACGCCAACGGCATGCACGTCACCTCGCACTACCACTATCCGGCCCTGGCCTTCGGGTTGGACGGGATGGAGCACATGGGAGCCACCAGCCGCTTCGGCTATTCCCGGACGGTCAGCGCGCTGGGCGCCAGTTACCAGGACGTCACAGCCCTCTTCGCCGCCTCCGGGGCCCGCAGGACCCCGACGCTCTTCCAGTCCTCGGCGCTGTACGGGACCGACCGCTCGCTGGTGGACGATCCCCGGGTCAAGGCGCTCTACCCGCCCTGGGAATATGCCCGCCTCACCGAGCGGGCCGCCCAGGCCGCGGCCGCCGGTCCCAAGGTGGCCCTGGCCTCGTTGGAGCGGAACGTGGCCCATCTGAAAGCCATACTGGCCGGCGGCGGGCGGGTGGTGACGGGGACCGACTCCCCAATCGATTTCAATGGGATCAGCCTGCACATGAACCTACGGGCCATGGTCAAATATGGCATGAGCCCCTACGAGGCCCTGACCACGGCCACCCGCTATTCAGGCGAATATCTGGAACAGCCGCTGGGGGTCATCGCCAAGGGCATGCTAGCCGACCTGGTGGTCACCGACGGCGATCCCCTGGTGCGCATCGAGGACACCGCGGCGGTCCGCCAGGTGATCAAAAACGGCGAGGTCTACGACATCGCCACCCTCATCGCGCCCTTCGCCAACGCGACCCAGGCCGACGCCCGCCCGATCCGCCGCAACGCCGCCAAGCCGGCCTTCTGGTGGCACGAGGCGTCTTATGTGGCCGCCAGCCGCGCGGCCTGCTGCAGCGACCCGGCCTGCCAGCCTACGGGTTTCTACGCGACGGAGGTCTAGGCGGAAACTCACCACGCCCAGCTCCAGTCCTTGGCGGTGGGGCGGCAGCCGCCGTCGGCCCAGCCCTTCCACGCGCGGCCGCGCACCACCTTGCCGGCCCTGGCGGCCGTGGGTTCGCCGTCGGCAAGCGCCACCGCGCCGTTGACCACCACGTGGGTGACACCGGTGGCGAACTGCTTGGGCGCCTCATAGGTCCCGTGGTCGCCGACCGTGACCGGATCGAACACCACCACGTCGGCGAAATAGCCCGCCTTCAGCAGGCCGCGGTCCTTCAGCCCCAGGTTCTTGGCCGGGAGGGACGAAAGCCGGTGGATGGCGCTCTGCAGGCTGGTCGCCTTCTCGTCGCGTACGTACTTGCCCAGCAGGCGCGCGACATTGCCGTAGGCGCGCGGGTGGGTGCTGGACTTCATGAACACCCCCTCCGGCGCCTGGGCCGCGGCGTCGGAGCCGAAGCTCATCCATGGCAGGGCGGTCTGGCGCTTCACGTTCGCCTCGGACATCAGGAAATAGACCACCTGGACGCGGCTGCCGTCCTCAATGACCAGGTCGATGGCCGCATCCTCCGGCGAGACGCCGCGATCCTTGGCGACCTCAGCCAAGGTCTTGCCGGTCAGGGTCTTCAGCGCGGGGTTCTTGAACCCGACCAGCAGCGTCCCCTCGGCGCCGGCATGGCGGTAGAGGTTCTCGAAGCCGGGCTTGTCGTGGCGCATCTCGGCCAGCACCTTGGCGCGGGTCGCCGGGTCCTTCATGCGGCCGATCCAGGCCTCCACGCCGCCGGCCTGGACCCAGGGGGGCATGGCCGCGTCCAGGCCGGTGGAGCCGGCGGTGTAGTTGTACATGTCGGCCGTGATCCGCTGGCCCTTGGCGCGGGCGGTCTCGATATGGGCGATGGCGGCGTCCAGCTTTCCCCAGTTGGCGCGGCCTGCGGCCTTCAGGTGGTAGATCTCGGCCGGCGCGCCCGACAGCCGCGAGATCTCGATCAGCTCGTCGACAGCCTCCAGCAGCCGGTCGGCTTCGGAGCGCACGTGGCTGATATAGATGCCGCCGCAGCGCCCGGCCTCGGTGGCCAGCGCCGTCAGTTCCGGCGTCTCGGCGTAGCTCGCGGGCGCGTAGATCAGGGAAGAGCCGACGCCCATCGCCCCATCCTCCATGGCCTCGACCACTAGCCTGCGCATGGCCAGGAGCTGTTCGGGGGTCGGATCAACATCGCCCTCGCCGAGCACGTGCTCGCGCGCCGTTGCCGCGCCGATGAACGAGGCGACGTTGAGCGAGATGCCGCGCCGTTCCAGCGAAGCCAGATACTCGTCCAGGGTCGTCCATTCGATGGGGAACTTGATGTCGCCCATCCGTTGGATCGCCAGCCGCTTCATCTCCGGCGACAGGGGCCCCATGGAGGTCCCCTCGCCCATCACCTCCAGGGTGACCCCCTGCTTGAGGTCCGACAGCCCCCGTCCGTCGACGATCAGGCTCTCGGTGGCCCAGGACAGCATGTTGATGAAGCCTGGCGAGACGGCCTTGCCGCCCGCGTCGATCACGGCCCTGCCCGCGCCGGGCGCCTGGGGCCCGACATAGGCGATCCGGTCGCCGGACACCGCCACCTCGCCCCTGAACGGCGCGCCGCCGGAACCGTCATAGACGTAGGCGTTGCGGATCAGCAGGTCGTAAACGGGCGCCTTGGACGCACTGACGCAAGACGCGAGCAGAACGACGGCGAGGCTGACGGCGACGATCGACTTCATCGCATCATCTGGCGCGAGAATCCCTATCCTGTCAGCCACAATCGATCGTACCAGCCGGTTGTGCGCATCGCCGTCGCCAACCTAGAATGGCGAGCCGACTTTGGGGGATTCTACAATGCCTATCGCTGTCCTGCTCGCCGCCGCTATCGCCGCGCCGGCTGCCGTCGTCTCGACGGCGTCGAGCCCCGATGCGCCCGTCGAACTCTTTTTCGGAAAGCTCAAGGCCGGCGATGCGGCCGAAGCCTACCGGGCAATCTGGGCCGGCACCCTGATCGACCGGAAGCCCGGCGCGGTGCAGGTCATGTCCGACCAGACAGCCATGGTGATCAAATACTTCGGGCCGATCGTGGGCTGGGAACTCTTGCACGAGGGTCCGGCCTCGCCCCATTTTCGGGAGCGGTGCTACATCCTGCGCACCGAGGGCGGACCGGTTTTCTTCAAGTTCCAGCTCTACGATAACGGCGCGAAGTGGGTGGTGACCAAGCTCACCTTCAACGACGACCACGACAAGCTGCAGACCACCCCGCAGGCCCAGTAGCGGACCCCACTTTCGACGCGACTGTTTTTCACGCCTGGTTGGAACCAAGCAGCCGGATCGACGGTTTGTACTTCGGTTGAACGCGAAAGCCGACAGCCATGCCCGACCTGGCATCCAATGAAACGGAAACAGATCGGACAAGAAGCCCGGAGGATTTCCCCGATTCACCTCGGAGCGACCCCCGGGCTTCGCTGTATCTGGATCCTGTCCTTCGCTTGCGCTACGGGCGTTCGGCGCAGCGATCGCATCCGGCTCGCCAGCGCGAGCCGGCGCTTCTCACCCCTTAGCCCTATCCACCGTCTCGATGGACGGGTTGGCGCGTAGCGCCGCGGCGATGTGGGTCAGGTGCTTGGCGTCCTTGACCTCGACATCGAAGTCCACGTCGAAGAAGTCCGCCTGGCGACGGTGCATGCGCAGGTTGACGATATTCCCGCCGGCCTCGCCGATCACCGTGCAGGCCTGGCCCAGCACGCCCGGGGCGTTGTGGATGGTGGCGGTCAGGCGCGAGAGAGTGACCGTGTTGCGCTCGGCCTCGGGCGTCCATTGCAGGTCGCGCCAGAGTTCCTCTTGGTCCTCGTATTCGGCCAGGGTCGCGCAGTCGATGGTGTGGATGGTCAGGCCCGTGCCGTCCGGCTCCAGGATGCCGACGATGCGGTCGCCGGGCACCGGAGTGCAGCAAGGGCCGAAATTCAGCGAGACGCCCGGCGTCAGGCCGCCGCCACGCACATAGAGCCGCGCGGCCTTGCCCCCCTCGATCCGGGTGGTGGCGGTGGCCGCCTCGCGGTCGGAGGCCTTGAGGCCCGGGAAGATCACGTCCAGCACCTGGGTCGGCGAGAGCCGTCCGCGGCCGATGTTCTCGAACAGCTCGTCCTCGCCGCCGACGGCGAAGCGCTCCAGAGCCGCGCGCAGGGAGACGTCCTTGCGCGCTTTGCCGGCCCGCTCAAAGGTCTGGTCGACCGTTGCGCGGCCCAGGCGCGTGAACTCTTCCTTCTCCGTCTGGCGGATGTGGCGACGGATCGCCGAACGGGCCCGGCCGGTGACGGTCAGCGAGCGCCAGTCCTGCGGCACCACGGGCTTGGGGCCACGCACCACCTCCACCACGTCGCCGTTCTGCAGGATAGTGCGCAGCGGCTTCAGCTCGCCGTTGATCTTCACCCCGATACAGGTATCGCCCACGTCGGTGTGGACGGCGTAGGCGAAGTCCAGGGACATGGCGCCTCGGGGAAGACTGACCAGCTTGCCCTTGGGGGTAAAGACGAAGGCCTGGTCGAGGTACATCTCGAGCTTGGCGTGCTCGACCAGCTCCTCGACGTCGCCGCCATGCTCCAGCACCTGGACCAGATGGCGTAGGTTGAGCAGCGGGTCGCGCCCGCCGGCGTCGGCCTGGGCCTCGGCGTCGAAGCCATAGGACTTGTCCTTGTAGCGCCAGTGCGCCGCCACCCCGTCCTCGGCCACCCGGTCCATGGCCTCGGTGCGGATCTGCATCTCGATGCGCATGCCCTTGGGGCCCACCACCGTGGTGTGGAGCGAGCGGTAGTTGTTGCGCTTGGGCGTGGAGATGAAGTCCTTGAACCGCTCGGGCACGCTGGGCCAAGCGCGGTGGATGACGCCGAGCGCCGCGTAGCAGTCGCTCTCGGAGTCGACGATCACCCGGAAGGCGTAGATGTCGGAGAGCTGGGAGAAGCCGATCGACTTGCGCTGTAGCTTTCGCCAGATCGAATAGGGGTTCTTCTCGCGCCCGAAGACCCGGGCCGAGATCCCGCCCGCCTCGAGCTTGGCGGCGATCTCGCCCGAGACCACGGCCACCGCCCCGCCCTGCTCGACGCGCAGGTTCTCCAGCCGCCGGCCGATGGCGTCGCGGGCCACCGGGTTCAGGTGCTCGAAGGCCAGCTCTTCCAGCTCCGAACAGATGCGGTGACAGCCGATTGAGCGCGCCAGGGGCGCGTAGATGTCCAGGGTCTCGCGAGCGATGCGCTCACGCTTGGCCGGGCTGGCGATGTAGTGAAGCGTGCGCATGTTGTGCAGGCGGTCGGCCAGCTTGACCATCAGGACGCGCACGTCCTTCGAGATGGCCAGGATGAACTTGCGCAGGTTCTCGGCCTGCTTGGTGTGCTCGCTGTTGAGCTCCAGCTTGGTGAGCTTGGTGACGCCCTCGACCAGTTCGGTGATCTCGGCGCCGAACAGGTTCTTGATGTCGTCCGGCGTGACCGGGGTGTCTTCGATCACATCGTGCAGCAGCGCCGTAACGATGGTCGAAGTGTCCAACCGATAGTCGGTCAGAATGCCCGCCACCTCGATGGGGTGGGCGAAATAGGGATCGCCGGAGGCGCGCTTCTGCGAGCCGTGCATGCGCATGGCGTAGACATAGGCGCGGTTGAGGATCGCCTCGTCCGCGGTCGGATCGTACGAGCGGACCTTCTCGATCAGCTCGTACTGACGCAGGAGTTTGGGACGCTTACTGGACGGCGCGTCCCTTTGGTCGGCGGGCGGTGAGGTCGCCGCCTTCAGGGTGAGGGGTTCTGGGCCTTCGAGGCTCAGTACCGCTCCTCCTGGCCGCCGTCCCGGTCGCTCTGAAGGGCGCGGACCAGTTCCAGCTCGCTCATCTGCATGTGGGTCGGATCGGCCAGCAGGGCGAGGGTTTCAGCCTCTTCCTCGGCTTCCGAGCGCTCGTCGACCCGCTGCAGGGTGCCGATCAGGTTCTCGCGTAGCTCTTCGGCGTCGACCACGTCGTCGGCGATCTCGCGCAGGGAGACAACCGGGTTCTTGTCGTTGTCGCGATCGACGAGAAGCTGGGCGCCGGCCGAAATGGCGCGGGCGCGATGGGCCGCCAGCAGCACGAGGCTGAAGCGGTTGGGAACCTTCTCGACGCAATCTTCGACGGTGACGCGGGCCATGGAATCCTCAGAGGAGCAGTAGAACCCTGCAAAATAGAGGTTTTGCGCTCATTGTGCAACGCCGCATGACCGCCGCGGCGTCCCGCCTCACCAGCGCAGGACGCGCGGACCGATCAGGGCGCCGAGCGCCGCGGGGATCAGCACCCCCGCCACATACCACACCGCCACGAAGGCCGGGGCGAGTTCCGGACAGTGGAAGGCATAGACCGCCGCACCCACGCCGCCCGCGAACAGGCCGGCCGCCGCCCCCGCCAACCGCAGCCGGGTGGGAGCCATTCGCCGCAGGACCAGGAGCGCCCCAGCCAGGGCCGGGACCGACAGCGTCGCCACCCGCCAGGGGCATTCGCGCCAGGTCCGACCCATGACGAGCTCATCACGCAGCTCCGCGGGGGCGCCCAGCAACTGGATCGCCGCGGTCATCCAGAGCAGTGCGAGGGGCGCCAGCGCCAGGGCGACCAGCCATGGCCTTGCCGCGCCGGGCCGCGCCAGCCGCGCGGCGGCGGCCAGGCCCGCCAAGGCCATGGCCAGGCCGAACCCGGCCTTGCCCCACCAGGCAGGCGTCTCGATCATCGTGGCCAGGCGCGGTTGCAGGCCCAGGGTGACCAGCATCAACCCCACCGCAGCCGCCACGCCGCAGGCGACGGCGAGAGCCCACCACCGCGCAGGGCGACCGACTGTCTCGGCCCCGGCGTTGCGGGCCAGCATCTCGGCGAGGTCGTCAGTGCGCATCGTCAGGCTTCACGACTGAACCTCGCCGCCAGGGCCTTCAAGCCCCTGTGCACGCCGATCTTCACCGCGGAAACCGACAGGCCGGTGCGGGCTGCGGTCTCGACGACGCTCAGACCCTCCAGCTTGACCATGCGGATGGGCTCGCGCTGCTTCTCCGGCAAGCTCTCCAGCATCACGCGGACATCCCGCTGGGCGTCGCTGGCTTCGTGTTCCACCTCGGCGAACAACACGTCGATGCGATCCTCCACCGGATCGTGCAGCGCCTCGCGACGGCGGTGGCGCCGATGCCAGTCGACCAGCTTGTAGCGCGCCACAGCGTAGGCCCAGGCGGTGAAGGGCTGATCGGCGTCGTAGGTGTGGCGTCGCGCATGCACCGCCAGCAGGGTCTCTTGCACCAGATCCTCGCAGTCCTCCGGCCAATTGGCCAACCGGCGCCGAAAAAAGGCGCGCAGGCGGGGGGTCAGGTCGCGCAGCAGGTCGCGATAGGCGGCCCCGTCGCCCGACAGGCCGTCGATCATCAGGCGCCGTAAGCGCTGTTCGATCTCCTGCACGCGCAGTCACGTCCATAAGTTCGTCGCCGAGACCCCTTCGGTTACAAGCTTCGCCGCGAAAAGAGAACCGCTCGCGGTCCGCGCCTCCGGCGAGAAATATTTCGGAGCCACTGTAACCTCCACGGCAGCGGCGGCGAATTCCTCACCGAGCCCGGGATCGACCCGGGCTCAAAACCACTGTGAGGACACCCATGCAGACCCAGACCCTCGTCGCCTCGGCGCTTTCCGCCCTGGCGCTCTCCGCCCTCGTCGCCGGCGCGGCGGCCGCGCAGACCGCCCCCGCCAAGCCGGAGGCCGCCACCGAGAAGTGCTACGGCGTCGCCAAGGCCGGCAAGAACGACTGCGCCGCTGGTCCCGGCACCACCTGCGCCGGCACGGCCAAGCGCGACTACCAGGGCAACGCCTGGGTCCACGTCGCGGCCGGCGCCTGCACCGCCATCAAGACGCCCAGGGGCATGGGCTCGCTGAGCCCGATCCCCGGCCGCTGATCCCAAGGCCGGAGCACGCCATGAACCACGACCTGACCGCCGGACTGGGCCTGAAGCCCTTCCACTATCATGAAGCGCTGGCCGCTTCGGCGGACGGGCTGTGGTTCGAGGTCCATCCCGAAAACTACATGGCGGACGGCGGGCCGAGGCTCGCCTGGCTCGAGCGCATCGGCGCCCGCCGTCCCCTGTCCTTCCATGGCGTGGCCCTGTCGCTCGCCGCGGACGCCGACCCCGATCGGGGCCATCTCGCGCGCCTGAAGAGCCTGGCCGACCGGTTCCAGCCGGCCCTCGTCTCCGAGCACCTGGCCTGGTCGGCTTGGCGGGGGGCCTACCATCCCGACCTGCTGCCCTTTCCGCGCACACGCCAAGCGCTCACCCGGATCGCGACCAACATACACCGGGCGCAGGACGCCCTCGGCCGCCCCATCGCCGTGGAGAACCCCAGCCACTACCTGCCCATCGACGGGCACGACTGGGGCGAGATCGATTTCCTGGCCGAGCTGGTCCGCCGCACCGGCTGCAGCTTGCTGCTGGACGTCAACAACGTCTTCGTCAGCGCCAACAATCTCGGCTTTTCGGCGGAAACCTATCTCGACGCCTTTCCGGGCGAACACGTCGCCGAAATCCACCTGGCCGGCCACGCCGAGGATCCGGACCTGGGCCGCGCCCTGCTGATCGACAGCCATTCAGCGCCTGTCGCCGATCAGGTCTGGGACCTTTACGAGCGGTTGGTCGCGCGGATCGGCTCCCGACCGACGCTGATCGAGCGCGACGAAGACATACCCGCCTTTGCCGAGCTCATGACCGACCGCGACCGCGCCCATGCGGTGCTGACAACCTCCGGCCGCCGGGTCGCCGCGTGAGCCTGCTCGCCGTCTGGCAGGACGCCTTCGCCGCGGGCCTGAGGGGCGCGGAGCATCCCCTGGCCGCGCATCCGGCCTTCGCTGTCTACCGCAATACGGTCTGGAAGGGCTGGATCGACGCCGTCGAGGCCAACTATCCCGCCGTCGCCTCGCTGACCGGTTCGGACTGGGCGCGCGCCGCCGGGGCCGCCTTCGCCGAGGTCCGCGCGCCGACCAATCCGATGATGTCGCTCTATGGCGAGGGTTTCGCCGACTTCCTGGCGGAATTCCCCCCGGCGGGTTCGCTTCCGTTCCTCCCCGACGTCGCCCGCCTCGATCGGGCCTGGACGGAGGCTCACCTGGCGGCGGACGCCCCCGTGCTCGAGCTCGGCGCCCTGGCGCAGCTTGACGCCGGCGCGATGGAGCGAACGCATTGTCGCCTGCATCCTTCGGTCCGCTTCGCCTGGTTCGCAACGACCATTCCGACGCTGTGGCTGGCCAATCGAACAGACTTCGAGGGCGGTGAACTGCTGCTCGACGATCGCCCTGAGGGCTTGCTGCTGGCGCGCCCGGCGGAAAGCGTCGAGGCGCTGGTCCTGGACGCGGCGGCCTTCGCCTTCCTCGACGCCTGCCGGAACGGCGCAACCCTGCTCGACTGCGCCATCGCCGCCCTGGCCGCCGATCCCAAGGCCGATCTTGGCGGCCTTCTGGGCCGCCTGATCGGCTTCGGCGCCTTCACCGACTTCTTCCCCATCGACCCGGAGCCCCTCCATGTCCCTGCTTGAAACCGCCCGCGCGCCGTTCGCCCTGGCGGGCGCGGCCGCCGAACGCGCGCTGCCGCAAGCCCTCCTGTCGTTCGTCGCCCGCCTCGGCATAGCCGGGGTCTTCTGGCAGTCCGGACGCACCAAGGTCGACGGCCTGCTGAACCTGCGCGACGGGACCTATGTGCTCTTCGCCGAGGAATACAGGGTGCCGGTGATCCCGAGCGACATCGCCGCCCACCTGGCGACCTACGCCGAGCACGCCTTCCCCATTCTGCTGGTCCTGGGCCTGTTCACCCGCTTCGCGGCCCTCGCCCTGCTCAGCATGACCCTGGTGATCCAGGTCTTCGTCTATCCCGACGCCTGGCCGACGCACCTGTCCTGGGCCGCGATCCTGATCTTCCTCGTCGGCCGTGGCGGCGGCGCCTGGTCGCTGGACCGCTCGCTCAAGATCGCCTGACAGACGACTGGACCGGGCTCGCGTCCAGACCCACTGTCGCGCCGACGGCGAGCTCGGCGGCCGTTTTGCCGAGCACGGGATGGCGCCACCCTGGGGCGATCTCGGCCAGGGGACCCATGACGAACAGCCGCTCGTGAGCGCGAGGGTGCGGCAGGATGAGGTCGGGATCGTCCGACACCGTTCGGCCATGGGCGATGAGGTCGAGATCGAGCGTCCGCGCCGCGTTCCGCGCACCACGTTCGCGCCCGAACGCCGCCTCGAGGCTGAACAATGTTCGGATTACGTGTTCCGGGGGCTGTCGAGCCTCGACAAGCACGACGCCGTTGCGATACTCCTGGCCGGTCGGGTCCGGCCAGGCGGCGGAGCGCCACCAGGACGACCGGGCCACCAGGGGCAATCCCGCCTCTGCGAAACGCGCGAGCGCTGCTTCGAGAAGGGCTTCGGACGACCCAAAGTCGCCGGCGATATTTCCGCCAAGGGCGATGATGACCGCCTCGTCCGGGTTCAAGCCCAACGCCCCATTTCCAGGATTTCCGCAACCATGACGTTCTACCCCACCGACAGGCTCGCGCTCTTCATCGACGGCGCGAACCTGTATTCGGCCGCCAAGGGGCTGGGCTTCGATATCGACTATCGCAAGCTGCTGGAAGAGTTCCGCCAGCGCGGCGTGCTGATCCGGGCCTACTACTACACCGCCCTCGTCGAGGATCAGGAATACTCCCCGATCCGCCCGCTGGTGGACTGGCTGGACTACAACGGCTTCCGCCTGGTGACGAAGCCCGCCCGTGAATACACCGACGCCCAGGGCCGCAAGCGTTGGCGCGGCGACATGGACGTGGAGATCGCCGTCGACATGCGGGAGAGGGCCGGCCATGCCGACCTCCTGGTGCTGTTGTCGGGCGACGGCGACTACCGGGTCCTGGTCGAGGCCGTGCAGCGCAAGGGCGCGCGGGTGACCGTGGTCTCCACCGTGAAGTCCCAGCCGCCGATGGCGTCCGACGACCTGCGCCGCCAGGCCGACAGCTTCGTGGACCTGGCCGACCTGGCCGACATCATCGGCCGGCCGTCGCGCCTGCCGCGCTTCATCCAGGAAAGCCGCACCGCCCCGGCCGACCGCGACGCGGACGCCGATATCGACGCCGAGGCCTGATGTCGGTCGCGCTTTGGGGCGCGGAGCCTCCTCGCGACTGCCCGCTCTGTCCGCGGCTGGTGGCCTATCGCCAGGCCAACCGCGCCCAGAACCCCGACTGGTGGAACGGCCCCGCGCCGTCCTTCGGCGATCCCGACGCGCGCCTGCTGGTGGCAGGCCTGGCGCCCGGCCGCACCGGGGCCAACCGCACCGGCCGGCCGTTCACCGGCGATGGCGCCGGCTGGATGCTCTACGAGACCCTGATCAAGACGGGCTTCGCGCGCGGCGTTTACAAGGCCGATCCTGCTGACGGGCTGGAACTGGTCGATTGCATGATCACCAACGCGGTGCGCTGCGCCCCGCCCGGCAACAAGCCCGAGACCAGCGAAGAGAACACCTGCCGTCCGTTCCTGACCGCCCGGCTGGAGGCCCTGCCCCGGCTCAAGGTCATCGTCACCCTGGGCGACGTCTCGCGGCGCAATGTGCTGAAGGCGCTGGGACTGAAGGCCTCGGCGGGCCTTCCGGGTCATGGGACCGAGTTCCAGGCCGGGCCCTATGTGGTGCTGAACAGCTACCACTGCTCGCGGCTCAACACGAACACCGGCCGGCTGACGGGCGAGATGTTCGAGGCCGTCTTCCGCCGGGCGCGAGAACTGGTGGACGAATGACGGTCCACAGTTGTCGCACCGAGGCCAATTAGGACGAAGCTCGCCGTTCGGACCGCGCGGCCTCCCAGACCTCGCGCGCGGCGTCGGCATTCATCAACGCGATACCGAGCCCCACAATCAGGTCCGGCCATGCCGAACGCCAGACCAGGGCGGTGACGAAGCCCGCGGAGATGATGGCGACATTTGCAAGCGCGTCATTGCGCGCTGACAGGAACGCCGCCTTGGTCAGGCTGCCTTCCCGGTGGCGATGGCGAGCGAGCATGACGGCGCAGGCTAGGTTCACCCCCAGCGCACCGAGGCCCGCGATCGAGAGCGGGACCGGATCGGGCGCGACAAGGGTGTTGAACTTGTCCCACGCCGTCCACAGCGTCGCGATCCCGGGCACAAGGAGGATCGCGGCGAGCAGCATGCCGACCGAGGCGCGACGCCGCGCCGTCCAGCCCAGAGCCGCCAGGATCAGCAGGTTGACCGAAGCATCTTCAAGAAAGTCGATCGAGTCGGCGAACAACGAGACAGACCCGATGGTGCTCGCCACGGCGAACTCCACGCCAAAATAGGCGAAATTCAGGAGCGCCACGAGCACCAGGACCTTACGAAGCGACGGGTCGGCGCCGTTTGAAGCCTCGTCGTTCATCACCCCTCCAGGCGCGGGGCGCGCTGCGGTCAGCGCCCCGGTCGGCTCCAGTAGAAGTACCGCCAGGCCGGCTTGAACCCGAAGGCGCGATAGAGCGAGCGGGCGGTGGTGTTGGCTTCCTCCACCTGCAGGAAGACCCGGTCGATGCCGCGCGCCTGGGCCGCGCCGGCCAGGCCCGCCAGCACGCGGCCTGCCAGCCCTTGGCCGCGACGGGTGAGATCGGTGCGCATGCCATGCACGCTGGCCCAGCCCTGGCCGAAAGCCGCCACGCCCACCGCCACCGTCCGGCCGTCCTCCCGCACCCCGCCATAGACGGCGTCCGGAGAGCGCGTGAGCGCGGCCACGCGATTGGCGCCGTCAGCGGGATCGAAGCCCTCGCCGGTGAACACGCCCGCCCAGCCCTCGTCGGGCGCGTCGGCGACCTGCGCGGGCGCGCCGCGGGCCGAAACGATCATGGCGGCCGGCGAGCTCAGCTTCACCAGGGTCGGCTGCTCGAAGCCATAGCCCCGCCGCGTCAGTTCGGCGCGCACGGGCGCCAGGCCAGGCAGATCGGCCAGGCGGAAGGCCGGCTCCAGTCCGTGCTCGGCGAAGGCCGCCTCGATGCGGTCTAGGATCGCGGGCGAGAAGGCGGGATCGTGGCGCAGCGGGACCGCGCTCTTGGCGCGGCGGATCGTGCCGGGCTCAAGGGCTATCAGCCAGCGCTCGATCTCGACGGCCTTGCGCGGCGCGACGGCGGCGAGCGTCGCGCGTTCGATGGCCTCGACGTCCATCAGCCTTTGTCCCGCATCAGCCGGGCCTTATCGCGCTGCCAATCGCGCTCGGCCGTCGCTTCGCGCTTGTCGTGGGTCTTCTTGCCCTTGGCGAGCGCGATCTCCAGCTTGGCCAGGCCCTTCTCGTTCCAATAGAGCTTGGTCGGGATGAGGGTGCGCCCCTCGCGCTGAACGGCGCCGATCAGCTTGTCGAGTTGCTTCCTGTGCAGCAACAGCTTCCGGTGACGGCGCGGCTCGTGGTTGAAGCGGTTGGCCTGGGCGAAGGGCGGGATGTCGGCGTTGATCAGCATCACCGCGTCGCCCTCGACCGAGGCGTAGGACTCCGCGATATTGGCCCGCCCGTTGCGCAGCGACTTGACCTCGCTCCCGGTCAGGACGAGGCCGGCCTCAAAGGTCTCCTCGAGGAAATAGTCGTACCGCGCGCGGCGGTTCTCGGCGATCAGCTTGCCCGCCATCAGACGAGCCCGGCTTCCCGCATTCCGGCCAGCACCTCGGCCCGCGAGGCTTCGGAGGCGGGCGTGATCGGCAGGCGCGCGAACGCCTCGCACAGACCCAGATGCTCCAGGGCGAACTTGGTCGGCGCCGGCGAGGCGTCCGAGAACAGCGACTTGTGCAGGCGGAACAGCCGATCCTGCCAGTAGAGGGCGGTCTTCCAGTCGTCGGCCATGGCGGCGTTGTAGAAGGTCGCGCAGATGTCGGGCGCCACGTTCGAGGTCACCGAGATGCAGCCGTGGCCGCCGTGGGCCATGTAGCCCAGCGCCGTCAGATCGTCGCCCGACAGCATCACCCAGTCCTCCCCGCACAGCAGGCGCTGCATGGTGGCCCGGGTCATGTCGCCGGTGGCGTCCTTGATCCCCACGATATTGGGCAGCTTGGCCAGCCGCGCCAGGGTGGTGTCGGCGATGTCGACGCTGGTCCGGCCCGGCACGTTGTAGACCAGCACTGGAAGCTGCACGGCTTCGTTGATCGCCGCGTAGTGGGCGTGGAGGCCCTCCTGGCTGGGGCGATTGTAATAGGGCGTCACCACCAGGGCGGCGTCGGCGCCGACGGTCTTGGCGTGGCGGACCAGTTCGATGGCCTCGGCGGTGGAGTTGGAGCCGGCGCCGGCGATCACCGGGACGCGGCCGGCGGTCACCTTCACGCACAGTTCGACCACACGGCGGTGCTCGTCGTGACTGAGGGTCGCTGTCTCACCCGTGGTGCCGACGGGCACCAGGCCGTGGACGCCGCCGGCGATCTGCCGTTCGACGAGGGCTACGAAAGCCTGCTCATCCAGCGCGCCGTCGCGGAACGGCGTCACCAAGGCTGGCATGACGCCCTTGAACAAAGGTTGTGACATGGTCTGCAAAAAGCCGTGAAAGCGAGGCCTGTTAATTGCGGCCTCAAGATTTGGCCGGACAATATGGCGCGGGGCCCCCACGCCGCAACACATCTAGTTCCATATCATGAGACCGGAGTTCGCCGACTTGGCTTCCAAGGCCCGCAAACTGATCCTGAGCGCCAGCGCCGCGATCCTCGTGACCAGCGTCGCGCAGGCGCAGCCTGTGTCCGCGCCTCGGGCCGATGGAGGGCCCCGCCCGCTCGAACTGACGCAGACGCCGCAGACCGCCTATCGCCAGCCCTTGTCGGACGCCGATTCCGCCGCCCTGCGCAGCGCCCTGGACGCGGCCAAGCGCGCCGACGTCACCGGCGCGCGATCGGCCATCGGCATGATCGGCGACCCGATCGCCCGCAAGATCGCCACCTGGGCCCTGGTCGACGCGGCCGCCGAGTCGCTGTCGTTCTTCGAAGTGGACCAGGCGCGTCGCGACCTGGCCGGCTGGCCGCGCGGCCAGCGCAGGCTGCTGGCGTCCGAGAAACTGCTGGAGACCTCCGGTCAAGATCCGCAGCGAATCATCGCCTGGTTCGGCGGCGGCGCGCCGCAGAGCGCCGAGGGCGCCATGGCGCTGGCTGCGGCCTATCAGGCGACCGGCAAGCCCCAGGAAGCCGCCGACCTGATCCGCGGCTTCTGGCGCGACAAAATCTTCGAGGCCGCTCCGCAGAAGGCCATGCTCACCCGCTTCGGCGCCGTGCTGACGCCGCAGGACCACATCCGGCGCGCCGACATCGTCCTTTACGGCTCGCAGGGTCCCGCGGCGCGCGACATGCTGCCCCTGCTGCCGCCCGATCACCTGGCCCTGGCCGAGACGCGGATCGCGTTCCGCGCCGGGTCGGTCAACGCCAACGACCTGGCCGCCGCCCTGCCCGCCGACCTCCTCAACCACCCGGGCCTGGCCTTCGAGCGCGCCGCCTACTACCGCAAGCGCAACCTCGAGACCCTGGCCCTGGCCCAGGTCCGCTATTTCCCAGTCGAGGTCCCCCACGCCGAGATGGCCGACCGGATCTGGGACGAGCGCTACCGCCTGGTGCTGTTCGCGCTTCGCAACGGCGACACCCAGGGCGCCTACGCCGCAGCCGCCAACAGCGGCCTGAAGTCCGGCGGCGACGCGGCGGACGCGGAGTTCTACGCCGGCTGGCTGGCGCTCAACCGGCTGCGCAATCCGGCCCAGGCCGACATCCATTTCGCCAACCTGGAAGTGATCGGCTCCTCGCCGATCACCAAGGGCCGGGCGCTCTACTGGCGCGGCCGGACGGCCGAGGCGGCGGGCGACCGCGCCAAGGCCGACGCCTTCTATGGCGCGGCGGCGCGCCACAACACCACCTTCTACGGCCTTCTGGCCGGCGAGAAGGTCGGCGGCGGGCGCCTGACCCTGGGCCAGGACCCGGCGGTCACCCAGGCCGACCGCGCCCGGTTCGAGGCCCGCGAATCGGTGCGCGCGGCGCGCCTGCTCTACGAGATGGGCGACAAGGACCGCTTCCGCGCCTTCGTACTGGCCCTCGACGACGTGCTACCCACCGCCGAGGAACAGGCCCTGCTGGTCGACCTGGCCCGCGGCTACGGTGACCAGGACACCTCGATGAAGGTGGTCCGCACGGCCGCACAGCGCGGCTTCATCCTGCCCGGCAGGGGCTATCCTGTGCGCACCCCGCCCCAGGTGATGGGCGCGCCGGAAACCGCCCTGACGCTCGGCATCACCCGCCAGGAGAGCGGCTTCGACCCCATGGTGCGCTCTGGTGTGGGCGCGCGCGGCATGATGCAGCTGATGCCGGCCACCGCGGCGATGACCGCGCGCAAGGTGGGGCTGACCTACGCCCCGTCCATGCTGGACGATCCCGACTACAACATGCAGCTAGGCCAGGCCTATCTGGGCCAGATGGTGGGAACCTTCTCCGGCTCCTATCCGATGGCCATCGCCGCCTACAACGCCGGCCCCGGCCGGCCCAGCCAGTGGATCGCCTTCTGCGGCGACCCGCGCGGCGGCGGAACCGACCCGGTCGACTTCATCGAGTGCATTCCGTTCTCCGAGACGCGGAACTACGTGATGCGGGTGATGGAGGGGATGCAGGTCTATCGCGCCAAGCTGAACGGCGGCTCGGCCCCGATCACCCTGTCGGCGGACCTGAAACGCGGTGGTTACGGGGCCTATGCGGGCCCCACCCAGACATCGCCGGCGCCCCTGCCGATCGGCAGGGCGAGCACGCCGGTCCCGAATCCTCAGTAGGCGCCTAGTCGGCCACCAGGCCGTGCATCAGGCCGTCGAGGGTGACCGCGATCAGTTCGTCGGTGGGAGCCCATTCGAAGTTCGGCCGGGTAATCGTCAAGGTGACGACGCCATGGCAGGAGGCCCACAGGGCCTGGGCCGCCGAATCGGCGGTGCCGGTGCGCAGCCGCCCCTCGGCCGCGATCTCGCGGACCACGCCGGAGAAGACGTCATAGCAACGCGCGCCCATGTCGGCGGTGCCCTCGTGCCAGACGCCCGAGATCTGCCGGGCGCCGGAGAACACCAGCTCGTAGGCGTTGGGATGCTCGAACCCCCAGCGCATGTAGCTCTCGAGCATCAGCTTGACGCGGGTGGCCGCGTCCACCGGCTTGGTGGCGATGGCGCTGTTGCGCTCCAGGAGCTGTCCGATCGTGCGCTCGCAGATCTCGAGCAGGATGCAGCCCTTGTCGGGGAAGTGCATGTAAAGGGCGGTCGAGGACACGCCCACTTCGTCGGCGATCTTGCGGATCGTCGCGCCTTCATAGCCCTCGGCGACGAAGATGCGCTCGGCGGCCTCCAGGATCTCGGCCCGGCGAAGATGGCCGTCGCCCTTGGGTTTGCGGGCCGAGCGTCGCGCGGTCACTGCCGTGGTCACTGGAATCCTTCCGACATCTGAACAACTCAGCGGAAACCAAAACCACAGCCATGGCAAGTCCGCCGCCGGAAGGTGAGGCATTTCCGTGACTAAGGCCACAGCGTAGATTCAGATGCGCTGCAAAGCCGCGGCTTGACGGAACCTAGACAGCGGGAGCCATCTTTCTCTTGGGGATGTCCCGAGGATTGGAAGCGACCATGAAACTGCCGGACGACCAACTGCAACGCCTGGCCCTGCACAGCGCCTTCGGCCTTCACCTCATCGCCAAGTGGATGGCTGGGCGCACCGATGTGGACCCTGAGATCCGCGACCGCTTGAGCGTCCACATCGCGGCCCTGGAAGGCGTTTTCGCCTTCAACGGCCATGACTGGATCAAGGAAGAGATCGAAAGCACCGAAGCGGCGCTGCAAAGCCACTAGTCGCGAGGCTGGACGGCCGGGCGTCCAAACGGCTAGTGCGGGACGATGAGCAAGATCGCCCCCGCCGTCGCCGAGGCTCCCGGCGTCATGCGCACCACCGGCTGGAGCGACTACGCCCTGCTGGACAGCGGCGATGGGCGCAAGCTGGAGCGCTACGGCCCCTATTCGGTGGTGCGGCCCGAGCCCCAGGCCCTGTGGACGCCGACGCTGCCCCGCGAGACCTGGGACCGGGCCGACGCGGTCTTCGATCCCAGCGACGAGGAGGACGCCGGCCGCTGGCGCTTCCAGGGCAAGCCCAAGGAAAGCTGGCCCATGGCCTGGGGCGAGGCCCGGTTCCAGGCCCGCTTCACCGCCTTCCGCCATCTGGCCTTCTTCCCGGAGCAGGCCGCCAATTGGGCCTGGCTGGACCAGAGGATTCGCGCAATCAGCGGTCAGCCCAAGGTGTTGAACCTGTTCGGCTATACCGGCGTGGCCAGCCTGGTCTGCGCCGCCGCCGGCGCGGCCGTCACCCATGTGGACGCCTCGAAGAAGGCCATCGGCTGGGCGCGGGAGAACGCGACGCTGTCGGGGCTGGAGGACCGGCCGATCCGCTGGATCTGCGAGGACGCCCGCCGCTATGTGCAGCGCGAGGCGCGCCGGGGTTCGCGCTATGAGGGGATCATCCTCGATCCGCCGAAATACGGCCGCGGACCCGACGGCGAGGTGTGGCGGCTGTTCGAGAACCTGCCTGAACTTTCGACCCTATGCGCTGAACTTCTTTCGGAAAATGCGTCCTTCCTGCTGCTCAACGCCTATGCCGAGCGCATCTCGGGTGCGGCCCTGGCCGGCCTGCTGGCCGACAAGCTCGGTGACCGCGGCGGCAGGATCGAATGGGGGGAACTCGCCCTGGTGCAGGACGGCGGCGAGCGGCAGGTGGGCATGAGCTTCTACGCCCGGTGGGCCGCGTGACCGGCCGCGCGGTCACGTCGCTGACCAATCCGACGGTGAAGGCCGTCCGCGCCCTGCATCTGCGCAAGGAGCGGGACGAGACCGGCCTGTTCGTCGCCGAGGGGCTGAAGATCGTCACCGAGGCGGTGGAGCTGGGCCATGCGCCCCGTATCCTGATGTACGGCCAGGAGGCCCAGGGCCATCCCCTGCTCCGCCAGGCGATCTCGGCCACCCAGGCCGCGCACGGCGAGGTCATCGAGGTCACCCAGGACATCCTCGCCAAGGTCTCGCGGCGCGACAATCCCCAGGCGGTTGTCGGCGTCTTCGCCCAGGCCTTCACGGCGCTTTCCGACCTGAAGCCACAGGCCGCCCCCTGTTTCGTGGGTCTGCACCGGGTGCGCGATCCCGGCAACCTGGGAACCATCGTGCGCACCGCCGACGCCGCGGGCTGCGGGGCGGTGATCCTGGTGGGCGAGTGCTGCGACCCGTTCTCGGTGGAGGCCGTGCGCGCCACCATGGGCTCGATCTTCGCCGTGCCGATCGTCAAGGCCACCGAGGCCGACTTCGCCGCCTGGCGCGCCGGCTGGCCCGGATCGGTGGTGGGCACCCTGCTCACCGCCGAGGTCGACCATCGCCAGGCGACCTACGCCAAGCCGGCCCTGGTGCTAATGGGCAACGAGCAGCAGGGGCTGACACCGGACATGGCCGCGCTGTGCGACGTCAACGTCAAGATCCCGATGCGTGGACGCGCCGACAGCCTGAACCTGTCGGTGGCGACGGGGATCATGATCTACGCGGCGACCTAGGTCCCGCGCGGCTTGGCCCGGGCCGTGGGCGCCGCAGTCGCGGGGTCCTCGGGCCAGACGTGCTTTGGATAGCGGCCGCGCATGTCGGCGCGGACATCCTTCCAAGACCCTCTCCAGAAGCCGGGCAGGTCCTTGGTCACCTGCACCGGGCGATGGCCGGGCGACAGCAGCGAGAGCGTGATCGGCTGGCCGCCGATGCTGGGATGCTCGCCCAGCCCGAACACTTCCTGCACCCGCACATCGACCCTCGGCCCGCCCTCGGCGGCGTAGTCGATGGCGAAGCTGTTGCCGGTGGGGGCCGTCCAGCGGGTCGGCGCGGCGGCGTCGAGGCGGCGCTGCTGGTCCCAGGGGATCAGGGCGCGGACCGCCCCGTCGAGGGTGTCGGGCTTCAGGGCGGCCAGGGAACGGACACCCAACAGCAGGGGCCAGAGCCAGTCTTCAAGCCGGTCTAGCAAGGCCGCGTCGGAGAAATCAGGCCAGGCCTCGCCCTCTCGGCCCCGCAGGAAGGCCGCGCGCTGGCGCAGGCCGGAGGTCGAGTCGCTCCACGGAAGGGCGCCCAGACCCTCGGCGCGCACGCGATCGGCCAGGGCGGCAGCGATCAGGGCCGGGTCGGGCCGCTCATCGATCTCTTCACGTAGGGCCAGGCGGCCCAGGCGCACGATCCGCTTGGCGCGCAGGCGTCCGCCGCCGCTCTCCTCCAGACGGGTCTCGGTCTCGAGCTGGCCGGCGAAGACCCTGGCGAGGTCGGCCTCGTCCAGCGGCGCGGCCAACAGGATGCGGTCGCGACGTTCGCCGCCGCCCAGTTCGGCCACCGCTAGCCATTTCTCACGGGCGAGCGCATCGGTGGGCTCCACGAAGGCGCCGCGGCCGCTGGCGAGCTGGAACTCGCCCGAGCCGCCGCGCGCCTTGGCTATCCGCTCGGGATAGGCGAAGGCCAACAGCAGGCCGTCGTCCAGATGGGCCTCGCGCCCGGCCCGGCCCGCCAGGCCCGCCCAGCGGTCGGCCAGGGCGCGGGCGTCGCGGGCGCGGGGCGTGCGGTCGCGTTCGAAGCCTTCTAAGCGGTGGCGCAGGTCGGCGTCGCGTCCGCCCAGGCCGCGTTCGGTGACCAGGGCGGCGATCTGCGCGGCGCGGCCGCCCTGCCCGCTCAGTTGCGCCTTCAGCACCATGTGGGCCAGGCGCGGCGCTAGGGGGAACTCGGCCAGGGCCTCGCCGTGAGCGGTGAGTACGCCATCGTCGGTCAAGGCCTCCAAGCGCCGCAGCAGGGCGCGGGCCTCGGCGAACGCGGCGGCCGGGGGCGGATCGAGGAATGCCAGGTTCGCCGCGTCCTTGGCGCCCCATCGCGCCAAGTCGAGCGCCAGGCCCGACAGGTCGGCGTCCAGGATCTCGGGATCGGCATAGGCCGGCAAGGCGCGGGTCTCGGCCTCGTCCCACAGCCGATAGGCGACGCCGGGCTCCGTGCGGCCGGCGCGGCCCCGGCGCTGGTCGGCGGCGGCGCGGCTGACGCGGACGGTGGCCAGGCGGGTCAGGCCGCTCGATGGGTCGAACCGGGGGACGCGCGCCACCCCCGAATCGATCACCACCCGCACGCCCTGGATGGTCAGACTGGTCTCGGCGATCGAGGTGGCCAGCACGACCTTGCGGACCCCGTCGGGCGGCGGGGAGATGGCGCGGTCCTGCTCGGCGGCGTCCAGGGCGCCGTAGAGCGGCGCGATCCGCACGTCGGGCCGCCGGACGCGTTCGGCCAGCAGGTCGGCGGTGCGGCGGATCTCCCCCTGCCCCGGCAGGAAGACCAGGACGCTGCCGGTCTCTTCGGCCAGGGCCCGCTCCACGGCGCGGACCACGCGGTCCTCCAGGCGCAGCCGATCGTCGCGGCCCAGATAGCGGGTGACCACCGGATGAGCGCGGCCCTGGCTCTCAATCACCGGGGCCTGGTCCAGCAGCGCGCCTACCGCGGCCCCATCCAGGGTCGCCGACATCACCAGGATGCGCAGGTCCTCGCGCAGCAGGCTCTGCGAGTCGCGGGCCAGCGCCAGGCCGAGGTCGGCGTCCAGGCTGCGCTCGTGGAATTCGTCGAAGATCACCGCACCGACGCCGTCCAGGGTTGCGTCGGAGAGGATCATCCGGCTGAACACCCCCTCGGTGACCACCTCGATGCGGGTCCGGGCCGAGACCTTCGACTGCATCCGCACCCGGTAGCCGACCGTGTCGCCGACCCGCTCGCCGAGCGTCAGGGCCATGCGTTCGGCCGCAGCGCGGGCGGCCAGACGTCGCGGCTCCAGCATGATGATCTTGCGCCCGGCCAGCCAGGCCGCGTCCAGCAGGCGCAGGGGAACGACCGTGGTCTTGCCCGCCCCTGGCGGCGCCACAAGCACGGCCGACGTCCGCTCGGAGAGCGCCGTCCTCAGCGCGGGCAAAATTTCCTCGACCGGGAGCATGAGGCGGTCTAGCCGGGCCGCCTTCCCGCGCCAAGCGGGCGCTCATTCCCCAGGCGCCCAGATTGGCGCAATCGGCCGCTGCGCGTTGGCGCTTGACCGCGAGCCAGACAAAAGGCCACGTAACGCCAAATCATGACCGAGCGGCGGGGGCCGCCGGAACTCCTGGAGGAAATATGTGGCGAGTTAAATCGCTCGACGCGATTCTTGCGACTGCCGAGAAAAAGTCGCTGCACCGCTCGCTGGGTCCATTCCAGCTCACCATGCTCGGCATCGGGGCCATCATCGGCACCGGGATTTTCGTGCTCACCGCCGAGGCGGCCCAAAAGGCCGGGCCCGGCATGATCGCGGCCTTCATCATCGCCGGGTTCGTCTGCGCGGTCGCCGCGCTCTGCTACTCCGAAATGTCTTCCATGGTCCCGGTTTCCGGGTCCGCCTACACCTACAGCTACGCTGTCATGGGCGAGATGATGGCCTGGATGGTCGGCTGGGCGCTGATCCTGGAATACGCCGTGGCCGCCGGAGCGGTCTCCGTAGGCTGGTCCGGCTATGTGGTCGGGCTGGTGGAGAACGCCTTCAATATCGACATCCCCAGCGCCCTGGTTCTCGGGCCGATGGACGGCGGGATCGTCAATCTGCCCGCCGCCCTTATCGCCCTGGTGGTGACCGCCCTGCTGGTGGTCGGCACCCGGGAATCGGCGACGGTCAACGCCTTCCTGGTGGCCGTGAAGGTCGCCGCCCTGTCACTGTTCTGCGTCCTGGCCCTGCCGGTGATGAAGATGGAGAATTTCGAGCCCTTCGCCCCGCTCGGCATGGCCGGGATCTCGGCGGCGGCGGCCTCGATCTTCTTCGCCTATGTCGGCTTCGACGCGGTCTCGACCGCGGCCGAGGAGACCAAGAATCCACAGCGGAACATGCCGATCGGCCTGATCGGCTCGCTGGGCATCTGCACCATCTTCTACATCCTGGTCGCCATGGGCGTGATCGGCGGCGTCGGCGCCCAGCCGGTGATGGACGCCAGCGGCGCGGGCCTGCGTCCCGGCAGCCCGGAACTCACGGCGGCCTGCGCCTCGCTCGCCGACAGCCACGTGGTCTGCTCCAAGGAAGCCCTGGCCTGGACCCTGCGCCAGATCGGCTGGCCGCAGATCGGCAATCTGCTGGGCCTGGCCGCCGGCCTCGCCCTGCCCTCGGTCATCCTGATGATGATGTTCGGCCAGACCCGGATCTTCTTCGTCATGAGCCGAGACGGCCTGCTCCCGGCGGTGTTCTCGAAGGTGCATCCCACCTTCCACACCCCCTATGTGATCACCATCATCACCGGCCTGTTCGTTTCGGCCTTCGCCGCCTTCTTCCCGGTGGGCGTCCTGGCCGACATCTCGAACTCGGGCACGCTGTTCGCCTTCGCCATGGTGGCGATCGCGGTGATGGTGCTGCGCAAGACCGATCCCGACCGCAAGCGCCCGTTCCGGACGCCCGCGGTGATGCTCGTCGCGCCCCTGGCCGCGCTCGGCTGCGTCTATCTGTTCTTCAGCCTCTCGACCGAGACCAAGCTGATGTTCGTCGGCTGGGCCGCCATCGGCCTGGTGGTCTACTTCCTCTACGGCCGCAGCCGCAGCCATGTGGGTCGTGGGATCATCGACGTGCCGGAACTGGCGGCCGATGCGCCTCCGGGCCCGGTGCCGCCGATGCCCGGCGCACCGTCTCCGACGGATCGCCGAGCCTGATAAGGAGAGACCCGGGTTCGCCCGGGTCTTTTCATATGGGCCTCAAGGCCCGATGCTAGGGCCATGAGCACCGAACCGCCCATCCGCGCCCTGATCGCGCCCGTAACGCCCCTGGCGCAGAACTGCACCATCGTATGGTGCGCCAAGACCCGAAAGGCCGCGATCATCGATCCGGGCGGCGAGGTCCCCCGCCTGCTGGAGGCCCTGAAGGCGCACGACCTGACACTCGAGAAGATCTGGATCACCCACGGCCACCTGGACCATGCCGGCGGGACCCAGGCGCTGAAGGAGATCACCGGTTGCCCCATCGAGGGGCCGCATCCGGACGACGCCTTCTGGATCGACGACATCGGGACCTCCGGCGCGCGCTGGGGCATGCCCGAGGCCAAGACCTTCACCCCTGACCGCTGGCTGGCCGACGGCGACATCGTCACCCTCGGGGAGACCCAGTTCGAGGTCTATCACTGTCCCGGCCACACCCCGGGCCATGTGGTGTTCTTCCACCGCGAGGCGCGCTTCGCCCAGGTGGGCGACGTGCTGTTCCAGGGTTCCATCGGCCGCACGGACTTCCCGCGCGGCAATCATCAGCAGCTCATCGATTCCATCACCGGCCGGCTCTGGCCGCTGGGCGACGACGTCGCCTTCGTGCCCGGCCACGGCCCCATGTCGACCTTCGGCGCCGAACGGCGCACCAATCCGTTCGTGGCCGACGAGGTCCTGGCCGACGCATGATGCTTTCAAGCGTGAAATCCGGACGTTACGGAACGACGTAAGGATAGCGCGGATGCAGACCTCGAACGAACAGACCCCGCCCGCCCCGCGGATCCTGATGGTCGATGACGACCCAGGCATCCGCGACGTCGTCTCCGATTTCCTCGGCAAGCACGGCTACGCCGTCGAGACCGCGGGAGACGCGCGCGAGATGGCCCAGGCGCTGGAACGCGGCCCCGTCGACTTGATCGTGCTGGACGTCATGCTGCCTGGCGAGGACGGCCTGGCCATCTGCCGCCGCCTGGCGGTGGGCGACGGCCCGCCGATCATCATGCTGTCGGCCATGGGCGAGGACACCGACCGCATCGTCGGTCTGGAGCTCGGCGCCGACGACTACCTGTCCAAGCCCTGCAATCCGCGCGAGCTGCTGGCCCGGGTGCGCGCAGTGCTGCGCCGGGCCGAACAGCGCGGCCAGGCCGGCGCGGCCACTGCCGGCTGCGAGTTCGCGGGCTGGCGCTTCGACCTGGTCCGGCGTGAGCTGCGCTCCCCGCAGGGGGTGGTGGTCAACCTGTCGTCGGGCGAGTTCTCCCTGCTGCGCACGTTCGTGGAGCGGCCACAGCGGGTGCTGACCCGTGACCAGCTACTGGAATTCGCGCGCGGCCCCGACTCCGACGCCTTCGACCGGGCCATCGACGTGCAGATCAGCCGGCTGCGGCGTAAGCTGGACGACGGCGGCGGCCAGGACCTGATCCGCACGATCCGCAACGAGGGCTACATGTTCACCGCCAAGGTGAAGCGCACGTGAGGTTCCCCTGGTCAGGACGACCGACGGCCTCACTGTTCGGCCAGCTCCTGGCCCTGATCGGCATCAGCCTGGTGGCCGCCCAGATCATCAGCCTGACGATGTTGTTCAACCTGCCGCCGCCGGCCCCGGACTTCTATCGGATCAGCGAGATCGTCGCGGCCTTCCGCGGCGCCACGCCAACCTTCACGGAACGCCCGCCGCTGACGGTCAAGATCGTCGACTCCGCGCCAACCCAGGTGATGGAAGGCCGGATCGCGCCGCTGATCCGCCATCAACTGGCCGTGTCCCTGGGCGTGCCCGACGAACGGGTGGTGATCGCCTCGACATCGCGCTTCCCCGTCTCGGACCGCCGGGTGTTCCGCATCGTGCGCGACCGCATGGCGCGCGACGGCGGCGAGCGCGAGGAGCATTTCCTGATCGCGCCGTTCGACGTGGCGGTCCGGCAACCCGACGGCAAGTGGATGGTGGTCCGGCCCGAGCGCGGTATCGGCCTCGATCCCTGGCAGCAGCGGATCATCCTGTGGTTCCTGCTCTCAGGCCTGGCCATGGTCCCGGTGGCCTATGTGTTCGCGCGACGCCTCTCGGCGCCCATCGGCCTGTTCGCCGACGCCGCCGAGCGGCTGGGCCGCGATCCCCGCGCCGCGCCGCTGTCGCTGAAGGGTCCAGCCGAGGTGGCCATCGCCGCGCGGGCGTTCAACGACATGCAGGAACGCCTGCGCCGCTATGTCGAGGACCGCACCGCCATGGTCGGAGCCATCGCCCACGACCTACGCACCCCGCTCACCCGCCTGCGGTTCCGCATCGAGAGCGCGCCCGAGGACACCCGCGCCAAGATGGTCGCCGACATCGATCAGATGGAGGAGATGATTTCCGCGGCCCTGACTTTCGTGCGCGACGCCACCCGCGCCGGAGCGCGGACGCCGCTGGAGCTCTCGTCGCTGCTGGAAAGCGTCTGCGACGAGATGGCCGAGACCGGGGCCGACACCGAGGTCGAGCGCGGCGAGAAGGTGGTGTTGCATGGCGATCCGGTGGCCCTGCGCCGGATGTTCACGAACCTGCTCGACAACGCGGTCAAGTACGGCGGCCGGGCCCGGGCGCGGGTGTTCCGCGACGGCGCCAGCGCCGTGGTCGAGATCGAAGACGACGGTCCCGGTATCCCGGCCGAGGACCGCGAACGGGTCTTCGAACCCTTCTATCGCCGCGAACCCTCGCGCAGCCGCCAGACCGGCGGCATCGGCCTGGGCCTGGCCGTGGTGCGTTCGGTGGCCCGTGGCCACGGCGGCGACGTGTCCCTGGTCAACCGTGAGGGCGGCGGGCTGACGGCGCGGGTCCAGCTGCCGCTCTAAGCATTTGTTGCTTCACCGCAATTGTCGGGTAACGCCGGTCTGGTCTTGAAAGACCTACGCCCCGGTGAACCTGACGGTTGGCCACGGTTCAGGTAGAGCAGACTAGGCGGTAGTGACGATTTAGGATTCCCTGACTGGCGCTGTTCTGATTCAACGCTTCTCTTTGGAGGGTGTGTTGGAAGGCGAGGTTCTTCGGGACGATCAGTGGGCGCGGATCGAGCCGTTCGTGCCGGGCGGTCG
>NZ_JAUYNW010000016.1 GCF_030698145.1 Phenylobacterium sp.
CGGCTGATGCGCGCCCGAACCACGCTGGAGCCGCTCGCCGCCCGCAAGGCGCAGCTCGAGACCGCGAGCTACGCCGCCGGGACCGCCGACCTGTCCGAGGTGCTGGGCGCATTCCTGGCGCTGGCCGAAACCAAGATCGACATCCTCGACCGCGAAGTCGACGTCCAGCGCGACGCCATACGCATCGTCCTGACCTACGAAAGCGACGCCCAATGACCCGCGCCCAACTCGCCCTTTCGGCCGCCGCCATCGCCGTGCTGGCCGCAACAGGCGGCTATGGTCTGGCCCAACTCGGAAAGCCGTCGCAGCCGACAGGCGCGCCCGCCGCGCCCGGCGACCGCAAGGTGCTCTACTGGTACGACCCGATGGTTCCGGCCCAGCACTTCGACAAGCCGGGCAAGTCGCCGTTCATGGATATGCAGATGGTCCCCCGCTACGCCGATGACGGGCCGGCGGGCGAGAGCGGCGTGCGGATCGATCCGGCGGCAGTCCAGAGCCTCGGCGTGCGGCTGGCCAGCGTCCAGCGCGGCGACTTCGTCCAGAGCCTCGACGCCACGGGCGTCCTCGATTTCAACCAGCGCGACGTCGCCATCGTCCAGGCCAAGGCCGCCGGCTTCGTGCAGCGGGTCTATGCCCGGGCGCCCGGCGACGTGGTCGCCGCCGGCGCACCGATCGCCGATCTGCTGGTTCCGTCGTGGGGCGGGGCCCAGGCCGAATACCTGGCCGTGCGCCGATCCGGCGATGCAGCCCTGGAGGCGGCGGCCCGGCAGAGGCTGACGCTGCTCGGCATGCCCGCGGGCCTGATCGACCAGGTCGCGCAGACGGGGCGGACCCGCAACGTCATCACCGTCACGACGCCGGTGGGCGGCGTCATCCAGACCCTGGACGTGCGCCAGGGCATGACCGTGGGCATGGGCCAGACCCTGGCCCAGGTCTCCGGCCTGTCGACCATATGGCTCAACGCCGCCGTGCCCGAGGCGCAGGGCGGCCAGGTCCGAGTCGGGCAAGCCGTCCGCGCCGAACTCGCCGCCTTTCCGGGCGAAAGCTTCAACGGCCGGGTGACCGCGATCCTGCCGACCACCCAGGCCGACAGCCGCACGCTCACCGTCCGGGTCGAGCTCGCCAATCCCGGCGGCCGGCTCAAGCCGGGCATGTTCGCCAAGGTTCATCTCGACGGCCCGGCCCGGCCGGCCCTGTTCGTGCCCTCCGAGGCGGTGATCCGCACCGGCAAGCGGGCCCTGGTCATGGTCGCCGGCGACAAGGGCCGCTTCCAGCCGGTCGAGATCCAGCTGGGCCGCGAGGATGATGGACGGACTGAAATCCTGGCCGGCCTGAGCGAGGGTCAGAAGATCGTCGCATCGGGGCAGTTCCTGATCGACTCGGAAGCCAGCCTCGCCGGCGTCCAGGCCAAGCCTCTCGGCGCTGCGTCCGAGCCTACGACCAAGGCCGCGTCCGCCCTCTACGAGAGCCGCGGCCGGATCGAGGCGCTATCGGCCGGATCGATCACCCTTTCCCACGATCCCGTGCCCGCCATCGGCTGGCCGGCCATGACCATGACCTTCAAGCTCGGGTCCCCGTCCCTGGCCAAGGGGCTGAAGGTGGGCGACCGGGTCGCGTTCGGCTTCGAGCAACGGCCGGACGGCCCGGTCGTGCGGCGCGTCAGCCCGGCCGGAGCGGCCCGATGATCGCCAACCTGATTCGCTGGTCGGTCAAGAACCGCTTCTTCGTCATCATCGCCGCCTTGGCCCTGCTGGCCGCCGGCCTGGTCGCGCTGCGCTCCACGCCGGTCGACGCCCTGCCGGACCTCTCCGACGTGCAGGTGATCATCCGCACGCCCTATCCAGGCCAGGCGCCGCAGATCGTCGAGAACCAGGTCACCTATCCGCTGACCACCACCATGCTGTCGGTGCCGGGCGCCAAGACGGTGCGCGGCTACTCGTTCTTCGGCGACAGCTTCGTCTATGTGATCTTCGAGGACGGGACCGACCTCTACTGGGCCCGCTCGCGGGTGCTGGAATACCTGAACCAGGTCCAGAGCCGTTTGCCGGAGACGGCCAAGCCGGCGCTGGGGCCAGACGCCACGGGCGTCGGCTGGATCTACGAATACGCCCTGGTCGACAGGACCGGCCGCCATGACCTGTCGGAGCTCCGCTCCCTGCAGGACTGGTTCCTGCGCTATGAGCTCAAAAGCCTGCCGGGCGTGGCCGAGGTCGCCTCGATCGGCGGCATGGTCAAGCAATACCAGGTGGTGCTCGACCCGGTGAAGCTCGCCGCCTACGGCGTCACCCATGGCCAGGTCACAGACGCCATCCAGCGCGCCAACAGCGAAACCGGCGGCTCGGTGCTGGAACTGGCCGAGGCCGAATACATGGTCCGGGCTTCGGGCTATCTGAAAAGCCTCGACGACTTCCGCGCCATCCCGCTGAAGACCGCATCCGGCGGTGTCCCGGTGCGGCTGGGCGATGTCGCGACCCTCCAGCTCGGCCCGGAGATGCGCCGCGGCGTCGCCGAACTGGACGGCCAGGGCGAGGTCGCCGGCGGGGTGGTGATCCTGCGCTCGGGCAAGAACGCGCGCGAGACCATCGCCGCGGTCAAGGACAGGCTCGCCGGGCTGAAGAAGAGCCTGCCGCCGGGCGTCGAGGTGGAAACGACCTATGACCGCTCGCAACTGATCGACCGGGCCATCGGCAACCTGCGCGAAAAGCTGCTCGAGGAATTCATCGTCGTCGCCCTGGTCTGCGCCCTGTTCCTTTGGCACGTGCGCTCGGCCCTGGTGGCGATCCTGACCCTGCCGCTGGGGGTGCTGTTCGCGCTGATCGTCATGCGGGTCCAGGGCGTCAACGCCAACATCATGTCGCTGGGCGGTATCGCCATCGCCATCGGGGCCATGGTCGACGCCGCCGTGGTGATGATCGAGAACGCCCACAAGAAGATCGAGCGCTGGGAGCATGACCATCCGGACGAAGTGCTCGAGGGCGAAACCCGCTGGCGGGTGGTCACCGACGCTGCGGCCGAGGTCGGGCCGGCGCTGTTCTTCAGCCTGGTGATCATCACCCTGTCGTTCGTACCGGTCTTCACCCTGCAGGCGCAGGAGGGCCGGCTGTTCGCCCCCCTGGCGTTCACCAAGACCTACGCCATGGCCGGGGCGGCGATCCTGTCTGTGACCCTGGTCCCCGTGCTGATGGGCTACCTGATCCGAGGCCGCATCCCACGCGAGGACAGCAACATCCTAAACCGCTGGCTGACCGCGGCCTACAAGCCGGTGCTGGACTGGGTGATGCGCAAGCCCAGGGCGACCCTGCTGATCGCCGTCCTGGCCTTCGCCACCACGGCCTGGCCGCTCAGCCAGCTCGGCGGCGAGTTCATCCCCAGCATGGACGAGGGCGACCTACTCTACATGCCCTCGGCCCTGCCGGGCCTCTCGGCGCAGAAGGCCGGCGAGTTGCTGCAGCAGACCGACCGGCTGATCAAGACCGTGCCGGAGGTGAAGAGCGTGTTCGGCAAGGCCGGCCGCGCCGAGAGCGCCACCGATCCCGCGCCGCTGGAGATGTTCGAGACCACCATCCAGTTCAAGCCGCGAGCTGAATGGCGGCCCGGCATGACGCCCGACAAGCTGGTCGAGGAGCTGGACCGGACGGTGAAGGTTCCGGGCCTCGCCAATGTCTGGGTGCCGCCGATCCGCAACCGTATCGACATGCTGGCCACCGGCATCAAGAGTCCGATCGGCGTGAAGGTCTCCGGCGCCGACCTCGCCCAGCTCGACCGCGTCGCCCATGACGTCGAGACGGTGGCCAAGACGGTCCCAGGCGTCAGCTCGGCGCTCGCCGAACGGCTGACCGGCGGGCGCTATGTCGACGTCGACATCGACCGCGCCGCCGCCGCGCGCTTCGGGCTCAACGTCGCCGACGTGCAGGCGATCGTCTCAGGCGCGATCGGCGGGGAGACGGTCAGCCAGACCGTCGAGGGCCTCGCCCGCTATCCGATCAATGTCCGCTATCCGCGCGAGATCCGCGACAGCCTGGAGGGCCTGCGAAGCCTGCCGGTCCTGACACCCGCGGGCCAGCAGATCACGCTCGGCACGGTGGCCAAGATCGAGATCGCCGACGGCCCGCCGATGCTGAAGACCGAAAACGCCCGGCCCTCGACCTGGGTCTATATCGACGTGCGCGGCCGCGACCTGAACGCCGTCGTCCAGGACCTGCAGCGCGCCGTCGCCAAGGATGTGAAGCTCTCGCCGGGCGTCTCGATCGCCTATTCCGGCCAGTTCGAATACCTGCAGCGCGCCGTCGAGCGGCTGAAGATCGTCGTTCCGGCGACCCTGCTGATCATCTTCGTCCTGCTCTACGTCACCTTCGGCCGCTTCGACGAAGCGGCCCTGATCATGGCCACCCTGCCGTTCGCGCTCACCGGCGGCATCTGGGCGCTCTATCTGCTGGGCTACCACCAGTCCGTGGCCACCGGCGTGGGCTTCATCGCGCTGGCCGGCGTCTCCGCCGAATTCGGCGTGGTGATGCTGATCTACCTGAAGCACGCCATGGCGGATCGCGGGCCTGGTCCTTCGGGCGATCAGGTCGAGGACGCCGTTCGTGAAGGCGCCCTGCTGCGCGTCAGGCCGAAGGCCATGACGGTCGCGGTGATCCTGGCCGGCTTGGCGCCAATCCTTGTCGGTCACGGCGCCGGCTCCGAGGTGATGAGCCGCATCGCCGCCCCAATGATCGGCGGCATGCTGACGGCGCCGTTGCTCTCGATGCTGGTCATCCCGGCCGCCTTCTTCCTGATGCGCCGTCCCCGCCCCCGCGGCCCCGACTTCACCCCTGCCTCTCGAACCCAAAGGAAATCATCATGAGAGCTCTTCCCTACGCCACGGCCGGCGTGCTCGCCCTGACCCTGGCCCTCGCCGCCTGTGGGCCGAAGAGGGAGGCCGCCACGGTCCCCACCGAGGCCATGCCGGCGGCCGCGACCCCGGCGTCGGGCGGGGCGGTGTCCGCCGACATGGCGAAATCCGGCGACATGTCGAAGATGGACATGAGCGGCGCTGCGACTATGGCCAAGGGCAAGGGGACCGTCACGGCGATCGACAAGAAAGCCGGGACCGTCACCCTGGATCATGAGCCGATCCCGGAAGCCAACTGGCCGGCCATGACCATGGCGTTCAAGGCGACGCCGCCCGCCCTGCTCGACACCGTCAAGGTTGGCGACAAGGTCGCGTTCGATCTCAAGCTCGCCGGTGGAGCCGGCGAAATGACGGCGGTGCGGCCTCAATAGGCCTGCGGTCCCTGGGGCGATTGTTGTTCGTCTCAGGGACGCGTCTCTACGTGGCGAGATGTCCGTCTC
>NZ_JAUYNW010000063.1 GCF_030698145.1 Phenylobacterium sp.
GGAAGACGTTGAACGCCGCCTGGTCCTTCTGCTCGTCCACCGGCCAGAGGATCACCGAGACCACCATCTGCAGCGGCCCGACACTGACATAGACCGGCAGGTCGCCGTATTCGTGCATGGTGACCAGCAGGACCGGCTCGGTCCCCTCGATCACCTGGGCGGTCAGCTCACCCTCGCGGACCAGGGTGCTCTCGACGAGCGCGTCGCGCAGGCCAGGAACGGTCCAGGCGGTGTCTATGACGGAGTCCATGTGTTTGACGCCTTGTGCGTGAATGGTTTTGCCTAACAAAGCCGGGCCGCGCGTCGACTCGATGACGATGGCCTGCACTGCGGCCTGGATGTCGGCCTTGCACGCCGACGGCGCCCAGACCTCGATCTTCACGAACCCCGCTTCCCGCCTGGCCAGACGCCAGGCGCGGGTGCGCAGGGCGGCTTGTTCGGATCGGGGAGCTCGTCTAGCCATGGATACATGTACGCATACCATGAACGCTTGACAAGATGTCGCAGCGGGTCATTCTGCCCCGGGTTTAGGAAAGCGCCCACCGATGTTCCGCAAGCTCTTCGGCAAGGATACCCCGAAGCTGGCCGCGCCGGTGCTTCCTATTGTGCGCAACGTCACCATCGGGCGCACCGTCATCCTCGATCCCCTCACCTGGCGGCGCTTCGGCGACCAGACGAAGTTCGCGCTCGACCGCGACACCCTGGAGATCACCGCCCAGGGCGTGGTCAGCCTCGACGACGGCGCTTTCGTCCATCGCTTCTACACCGACGACCACGTGATGTTTCAGGCGGTCTCCGACGACAAGGAGGGCCAGAGCGCCAACGACTTCACGCTCTTCGTCCCCTGGCGCACCGCCTATCCGGGCAGCTCGGCCCAGAACCGCCTGTGGGCCGACAAGCTGCGCGGGGCGACCTTCATGGAGGACGACCTGCCGATCTATCGCCGCTTCTGGTTCGACGAGGACACCATCGACCAGGCGCCGGTGACCTTCTGGGAGAACGTCTTCGAGGACCGGGCCGCCGAGATCCCCTATTCGCGCCTGTTCCAGACCTGCATGCTGTTCCATCGCGACCTGCCCGACGAGGGCCGCGAGCTGCTGCTGGCGATCACGCTGGAGCCCAAGGACGGCGACGTCACGCACGAGATCATGATCGGCCTGCCCCTGGCGGTCGGTGAATTCAGAGCCTGAGAGGCCAAGCCATGTTCGATGTCACCGCGTTCCAGACCGGCGCCCTCGCCTTCCTGCTGGCCTTCGTCACGGCGGGGATCTTCACCCTGGCCTTCAAGGTCATCTACCAGTGGATCACTCCCTACAGGGAGCGCGACCTGATCCGGGCGGGCAACACCGCCGCGGCCATCGCGCTGGCCGGCGCCCTGATCGGCTACGTCCTGCCGCTCGCCTCGGCGCTCAGCCACACCGTCAGCCTGCTGGAGTTCGCCGCCTGGGCGACCCTGGCCGGCGTGATCCAGATCGTGGCCTTCACCGCCGTGCGCCTCATCGCCCTGCCCGACGTCAAGGCGCGCATCGAGGCCGGCGAGGTCTCCATCGGCGTTTACCTGGCCGGGGTCTCCATCGCCGTCGGCCTGCTCAACGCCGCCTGCATGACCGCGTGAGGCCCGTCATGAAGCGTTCCTCCTCCCTCACCCTCACCACCATGCTGGCCGGCGCCAGCCTGACCGTCGCCGCCTGCGACGACCCACCCTCGGCCGCGCGCTGGGACCAGGGCTCGGTCGCCCAGGGCGAGCAGGTCGAGACCTTCCAGTACGCCGACCTGGACTCCTGCAAGACCGCCAACGCGATCCCCGACGCCGAGTGCGACACCGCCTACGCCAAGGCGCTCGAGGACAACGACAAGTCCGCCCCCCGCTTCGAGGCCAAGGCCACCTGCGAGGAGACCTACGGCGCCGGCAATTGCGTGCCGCGCGGCTCGGGCGGCGGCAGCTTCTTCACCCCCCTGCTGGCCGGCTTTGTCATCGGCCAGATGTTCGACGGCGGCGGCAATCGCTACTACCGCGGCACCGGCCTCTATCGCGGCCGCGACGGCTACCAGACGGGCTGGGGCGGCACGCTCGGCCGCGACTACACGACCGGGCGCACCACCATCTCGCGCCAGAGCATCGATCCGCCCGACAGCATCCGCCAGGCGCCGCCCCGCATGCAGACCCGCACCTCCGTGGTCTCCCGAGGCGGCTTCGGCGGCGGCCGCGGCTTCGGCGGGTAGGACCTAGATGCTCCCCTCCTGGGGGAGCTGTCACCGCAGGTGACTGAGGGGGACTTTGACTCTTATGGGCTGCAACCCCTCCGACACGTCGCCGATAGAGGCGACGCGCCACCTCCCACTAATCGCGCCGCGCGCTGGGGGAGGATCTAGGAGCGCCGCCCTCCGCTCGCCCCTCGGGCGAGCCAGCTTCGCCGCGGCCTCGACACCCGCCTCCCGTGCGTTAGGATTTGGCCGCAACCGGGGTGGGGTGTGGCGTGACGGGTCCTAGGCGTTTGATCGGCATGGCGTGCGCCATCGCCGTCGTGAGCTTTCTCCACCCGGCGGCGGCCCGGGCGGCCTGGATCAAGGCCGAGACCGACCGCTTCATCGTCTACGGCGACGGACGCGACAAGGCGGTCCGCAACCTCGCCGAACGGTTGACGATCTTCGACGCCACCCTGCGCATTCTCAATCCCGCCGTCGGCCAGGGCGTCCCTCAGCGCAAACTTGAGGTCTATCTGGTGGCCGACGGCCGCGAATTGCGCCGGGTCGAGCCGCGACTCGACGACCGCATCGGGGGCTTCTACCGCGCCGCGCCCCAGGCGACCTTCGCGGTGGTCCGCTCGTCGGACAGCGTGATGGGCGCCGATGACGTCCTGTTCCACGAGTACGCCCACCACTTCATGCTGGAAAACTTCCCCGCCGCCTATCCGGGTTGGTTCATCGAGGGCTGGGCGGAGTATTTCATGACCGCGGAGGTCACCTGGAAGGGCGTCAAGGTTGGCGGCTACAACGAGAACCGCGCCTACTGGCTGTTCCATGCCCCCTGGCTGCCGCTGGAGACGGTGCTCTCCAAGTCGCCCTCCGAGATCGAACCGGCCAAGCGCCACATCTATTACGGCCAGGCCTGGCTGCTGATGCACTACATGCGTGGCGACCCCGCCCGCGTCGCGCAGATCAACAAGGCGACCCGGGCCATCGCCGCTGGCGAACCGCCGGTGAAGGCCATGCAGGAGGCCACCGGCCTCACCATCCTCGAACTGACCAAGGCCCTGCGCGGTTACCGCAGGCTGCCGATGTTGATGGTCAAGCCGCCGATGGAAGGCCCGCCCCAGGTCACGATCACCCCCCTCCCGGCCACGGCCGAGGCGTTCCTGCTCGACAACCTGCGCCTGGCCACGGCCTCGGTCGCCCAGCCCGACGCGGCGTTGCTGGCCGACATCCGGACCCGGGCGGCCCGCTATCCCGGCGACCGCCTGGCCGAGCTCACCCTGGCGCGCGCCGAGTTCAACTTCGGCGACACCGCGGCCGGCGAAGCCATCGCGCAGTGCCGGCTGAAGGAGGCGCCTGGGGACGTCGAGTTGCTGTATCTGGCGGGGATGGGCCAGATCCTCGCCGCCGAGCGCGCACCCGACACCCACGTCGAGCGCCTGCGCGCCGCGCGCAAGCTCCTCGGCAAGGCCTACGCGCTCGACCAGGACGACTACCGCATCCTGCTGGCCTACGCCTACAGCCGCAGCGCTGAGCCCGCCTACCCCACCGAGAACGATCTCAACGTGCTGCTGGAGGCCCGCGCCCTGGCGCCGTCGGTGCAGATGGCGTCGGTCTGGGCCGGCGCGGCGCTCATCAAACGCGACCGCCGCGACCAGGCGGTGGGCATGCTCTCCGGCGTGGCCAACAATCCGCACGGCGGCCCCTTGCCGGCCCAGGCCCGCGCCCTGCTGGCCGGAAAGTCCATGGCCGAGGCCTCCCGCATCGCCGCCGCCGAGCCCGACGAGCCTGGCCCGGGCGAACCCGAGAAGCCGCCCGCCCCGGCGAAGCCGGCGAAATGACCGCCCTCGACCAGCAGCTCGCCATCGGCGTCACGCGCCTGCGCGAGCACATGCTGAACCATGCCGAGCTGATCTTCCGCCGCATCCTGGACGCCGACCCAGAGCACCTCCAGGCCGGCCGCTATCTGGGCGTCACCCTGGTCAAGCTCGGGCGCCGCGACGAGGCCCTGCCCCTGCTGCAGGCCGCCGCGGCCCGCGACCCGCAGGCCCGGGCCGATCTCGACGCGGCCCTTAACGGCGGGCCCTTCGCCACCGACCAGGGCGAGCACGCCTTCAAGGTGATCGACTATCCCTACCGTTCGACCGTCCGCTACGGCTCGGGCCGCCCGCCGCACCGCGAGCTCGCCGCCCTGATCGGCGCCGGCGCCCCGCGCTACGGCCAGTTCCTCGACCGCCTCGGCGAGATCGCCGGCGACTTCGACGACATCCCGCTGGGCGGCGCCTATGAAACCCCGACGCCCTTCTGGCTCAACGCCTGGTTCCCGCCGCTGGACGGCATGGTGCTGACGCAGATGCTGCGCGCCCACGATCCGGCCCGCTTCCTGGAGATCGGCTCGGGGGTCTCCACCAAGTTCGCCCGCCGCGCCGTGACCCGCTACGGCCTCAGGACCCGCCTGACCTCCATCGACCCCCAGCCCCGCAACGAGGTCGACGCCCTGTGCGACGACGTCATCCGCCGGCCGCTGGAGGACTGCCCGCCCCAGATGTTCGAGGCCCTGGTCCCCGGCGACATCCTCTTCCTGGATTCCTCGCACCGCGCCTTCCAGGGCTCGGACGTCACGGTGTTCTTCCTCGACATCCTGCCGCGTCTGAAGCACGGGGTGATCGTCCAGGTCCACGACATCTACCTGCCCGACGACTACATCTCCGGCCACGTGGCCCGGCTGTGGAACGAGCAGTACCTGCTGGCCACGGCCCTGCTGTTCGGCGGGCAAGCCTTCGAGGTCCTGTTCCCCTGCTGGTATGTCGGCCAGGACCCGGCCCTGGCCGCAAAGGCCGCCGCCCTCCTGCGCCAGGGTCCGCGCGAGACCCTCAACCTCTACGGCGCGTCCTTTTGGCTCAGGAAGACCTGACGTCGGGTCAGTCTTTGTCGCCGCCTCCCGCGGGCCTAGGATGGCCCTCGACAGCACAGACGGGAGACGTGACATGGCCGATCATGGCGGGGATATCGGGCTCGAGGCCTTCCGGAGCGACGTCGCCGCCTGGCTCGGCGCCAACTTCCCGCCGGCGCTGAAGGGCAAGGCGGCCCTGGCCTCGGCCGAGATCTCCTATGCCGACCCCCACCTCGCCGCCTGGCGCAAGGCCATCGGCGCCAAGGGCTGGGCGACCCCGACCTGGCCGGCCCAGTACGGCGGCGGCGGCCTCTCGCCGCTGGAGGCCCGGACCCTGGCCCAGGAGATGGCCAGGATCGGCGCCTTCAACCCGCTGATGTTCGGCATGGGCGTGACCATGATCGGCCCGACCATCCTCGACTACGGCACCGAGGCCCAGAAGGCCCGGCACATCCCGCCCATCGTGCGCGGCGACGTGCAGTGGTGCGTCGGCTATTCCGAGCCCAACGCCGGCTCGGACCTGGCCTCCCTGCAGATGCGCTGCGAGGACGCCGGCGACCACTATGTGATCAACGGCCAGAAGACGTGGACTTCCGGCGCCCAGTACTCCGACTGGTGCGGCGCCCTGGTCCGCACCGACTTCGCCGCCAAGAAGCACGACGGCATCTCCTTCATGCTCATCGACATGCGTCAGGACGCCATCGATCCGCGCCCCATCGCGCTGATCGCCGGCGCCTCGCCGTTCTGCGAAACCTTCTTCACCGATGCGCGCGCGGAGAAGGACGGCCTGCTGGGCGAACTCAACGGCGGCTGGACCGTCGGCAAGCGCCTGCTGCAGCATGAGCGCGCCAGCCAGACCGGCGCCTCCTCGGGCGGCCGCGCCGCGCCGCTGCAGGACATCGCCAAGCGCTATGTGGGCGTCGACGACCAGGGCCGCCTGGCCGACAGCGACCTGCGCACCCGACTCACCCAGCACCTGATGGACGCCAAGGTCCACGGCCTGACCCTGGCCCGGATCGTGGCCGAGTCGAAGGGCGCCTCGGGGGCCACCAACACCGCCTCCATCCTGAAGAACTCCGCCACCCACGTGGCCCAGACCCGCGCCGAGCTCAGCCTGGAGATCTTCGGCTGTCAGGGCCTCGGCTGGGACGGCGACGACTTCACCCGCGACGAGATCGAGACCGTCCGCGGCTGGCTGGGCGGCAAGGCGATGTCGATCTACGGCGGCTCCTTCGAGATCCAAAACAACATCATCTCCAAGCGCATCCTGGGCCTGCCCGAAACCACCGCCTCGACCTGAGAAAAAGCCGCTCATGTTCCTTTTCCCCTTGCGGGAGAAGGACACACCGCTCCCCAGCCCGCGCCCAGAGAGCCGCGAGAGTCCGATGTCAGACGCCACAGCCGCCGCCGATCTGCTTGTCGTCGCCTGTCCGGTCGACGGTTCGCTCAACCGGGTCCCCAGGGGCAAGCTCGACAGCGGGCCCAAGTGCGGCAAGTGCGGCGCCCTGCTCTTCCAGGGCAAGGCGGTCGATCTGACCGCGGCGACCTTCGAGCGGCACGCGCTCAAGAGCGACCTGCCGCTCGTCATCGACTTCTGGGCGGCCTGGTGCGGCCCCTGCCGCATGATGAGCCCGAACTTCGAGGCCGCCGCGGCGCAGCTTGAGCCCCGCGTGCGGATGGCCAAGCTCGACACCGAGGCCGAACCCGCCATCGCCGGGCGCTACAACATCCGCGGCATCCCCAGCATGATCATGATCCGCAAGGGCCGCGAGATCGCCCGCGTCTCCGGCGCCATGCCGACCCCGGCCATCGTCCAGTGGGTCACCCAGGCCCTCGCCCAGGCCCCGCCCGGCTGAGGTCGAGCTCCGGCCGCTCGCAACCGGCGCCGCACACCGGCAGCATCGCGCGATACTCGCGCACCTTGGCCCGGCTTCCGGCGAGCTCGGCCGATCGCACGGCGCCCAGCAGTCCGCCCAGCCGGCGCGGCGCCCGGCGCAGCGAGGCCTCGTACGCCGCCAGCGCCTCGACCGGCGCCTTGAGCTCCAGCAGCAGTTCGCCCAGCTGCTCCCGCGCCGGCAGGATCGCCCCGGGCGTCACCGGGTGCTTCTCGGTGGCGTCGTCGGCCTCGGCGGCCGCCGTCATCAAGGTCAGGGCGGCCTCCCGCTCGCCCCTGGCATGGGCCAGCCAGCCGGCCGCCACCAGTCGGTGGATCTCCACCTGCCCGCCCCAGTCGTACTCGCCCGGCCGCGCGGGCAGGCCCTTGCGGATCTCGTCCAGGGCGGCGACCTCGCTCGCGGCCTCGGCGACCCGTCCCGTGCGCGCCAGGCCGACAGCGCGCGCGAAATGGATATGCGCCTGGGCCCAGCGGAACTTCGACCAGGCCACGCCGGCCCGGTCGGCGGAGGGCAGGGGCAAGGCGGCGGCCTGCGACCACCGCCGCCGCTCCAGCGCCATCCGCGCCGGAATGGCCGACATGGCGTAGGCCACCTTGAAGTTCGGCGGATCGACCCGCTTGAGGCCGTTCAGCTCGTCCAGCACGCCCTGGGCCTGATCGTCCTGCGCCAATTGCAGGTGCGCATAGACCAGATAGTCCATGGCGTGGAGCTGCTCGTCCCAGGCGCCCGGCAGGGCGTGACGCGCGGCGTAGGCCTTGGCCGCCGCCTGCGCCTGCCGGTCGGACTTGATCGCCTCCGCCCACAGGCCCAGGCGCGTGAAGATGTGCGACGGCATGTGCTGGGCGTGGGCCGAGGCCGGCGCGATGCCCGCATAGCTGCGCGCGGCCGGCAGGGCGAGGTCGGCCAGGGCCGGATAGTCGAAGCTGTGGATCAGGTAGTGGGAGACGCCCGGATGGTTGGGCTCCTGCGCCAGCACCTTGTTCAGGATGGCGGCGGCCTGGCGTTCGCGGGCATAGGTCTCGTCGGCGTCCGTCGTGCCGGCGGCGATCAGGGCCAGGGCATGGAACACCCCGGCCTCGCGGTCCCGCCGATAGCGGCCGGCCAGCGCCTGCATGGCGTCCAGATAGGCCAGCACCCGGGTCAGGTGGGGCGAGCCGGCCTGGTCGTAGAACGCCCCGGCGGCGGCGATATAGTCCCGCTCCCGCGACGTCTTGCCCCCGATCGCCCTGGCCTTGGCCACCGCCGCGGCCCCCTTGGCCAGCTCCCCCGGCGTCGGCGGCGCCCAGAGCGGATGATAGTTGCTCATCGCCACGCCCCAGTGCGCCATGGCGCATCCCGGATCGGCCTCCGCCGCCTCGAGATAGCTCTTCTCCGCCTCCTCATATTCGAAGGAGTGCAGCCAGGCCGTGGCGCGGTTGAAGCGCGCCTGGGCGGTCGGGGCGCAGGATGTCTCGAACGCCACCGTCCCCAGCTCATGCCCCTCATGCTCATGCTGGGCGAGCGCCGGAGACGCCATCGTCAACAGGACCGTCCCGACCAGGCCGGCGAATATCCACGAACCCGACCGCAAGACCGCTCTCCTCATCCGACCTCGGACGATCCTGCGCCCTGAAACCCCTCCTGACGAGGCCTCGGTCAGCGAGGCCGGCGCTTCTTCTCCGCCCACTCGTCATAGAAGGCGATCTTGACGTCGATCTGCTCGAGCGCCGTCTTGAGGTCGACCATCCGCGCCTCGATCTCGGCGCGATGTTCGTTCAGCAGCGACCGGCGCGCGCCCAGGCTGGGCCAGCCCTGCATCGACAGCTCGGTGAGCCGGCGCATGTCCGCCACCGACATCCCCGTGCGCCGCATCCGTTCGAGGAACAGCACGTGCTCGACGTGGTCGGCCTCGTAGACCCGCCGCCCGCCGCCGTCGCGCCCGACCGCTGGTATGAGGCCCTGGGCCTCATACCAGCGGATCGTATGGACGCTTCGATCCACGAGCTTGGCGAAGCGCCCAATATGATAGCGGACGCTCACGCCGGGAGCGGCTCCAGCACGGCCTCGGCCAGCGCTGAATCGAGGTACTCGCGCACCTCGGCCATCTTGCCCCCGGCCATCTCGATCACGAAGCAGTAGCGGTTGTCGTAGGCCTTTCCGGATTTCAGCGTCACGGCCCCGCGCGCCTCGACGATCACCACGTCGCCCTCGGCGAAGATGTTCGTCGCCGTATTCGTGTAGGCGCTGGCGTATTGCTTGCGCAGCGGTGCGAACAGGTTGTCGCGCGCCCGCTCGCGGCCGTGGTGGACCTCGCCCCACACGCCGCCGACCATCGGGCGCCACACCATGTCCTCCGCCATCGCCTCGTAGAAGGCCCGGCTGTCGCCGCCGGCCAGGGCCTCCATCGCGTTGGCGACGATCTGTTTGTTGTCGAGCATCTCACTGGTCTCCAGGTTGAACCAGTTTCGGAGGGAACATCCTAGAGCATGCTCTAGGTCAATAGCCCCATGACCAAGGCCGCCTCACCGCACCGCAAGCGCCCCCGGCCCCTCCGGTCCATCGCCATAGGTGTCGCCGAAGTTGCGCACGGTGATGTTGAGGATGGTGCGGTTGTCCTCCACGACCGCCCCGTCCCCCTCCACCAGGGGCTTGGGCCCGTACCGGGTCGGCGCCAGCTTGCCGGCCTGCCATTTCAGCGCGTCGATCCGCACCCGGGCCAGATAGGCGGTCTCCGGCGTCGCCCCCTGCGCCTCCTCCCACACCTGGTCGAAGCGCCGGTGCGCCTGCGCCATCCGCGCCACGCCATAGGCCTGCGCGAACTCCGGATGGCGCTTCAGCCAGCCATAGACCGTGTCCTCGTGCGGCAGGCCCGGCAGGTCGCAGGCCTGGCCCACCGTCATCCCCCGCGCCACCCGCGCGCAGATCAGCTCGGCCACCGGCGGACAGTACAGCGTCCGCCGCCCCCCGCGCGGATTGCCCCGCCCCGCCGCCATGGCCTGCGCCAGCCGAGCCCGGAACTGGGGCCTGGCCTTCGCCCACCCCTTCACCCCAGCCCGGCTCGGCATGTCCGGCTCCCGGCAGACCGCCATCAGGCTCTCCCCGCCCGCCAGCCGCGCGCAGACCACCGAAGCCAAGGCGTCGGAATAGGCCCGCCAGGGCCGGGGAACTGCAACGTCAGAAGTCATGGGAGTCTCGCAAACCTCATCCCTCCTCTTTATGGGGAGGGACAGACCGCGAAGCGGTCAGGGTGGGGAAGTCCGGCCGCCGCGCGAGGCGCCAAGCCCGTCAGACTGCCCGAAGTCTCGCAGAATTCGGCGCGAAAGTCGAGAACATTTCGAGAACATTCGCATCGCCCGGTACACGCGCCACCCGATCCCCGCCCGATCCCCGGATGTGTGGTCAGATGCTCCCCTTCTGGGGGAGCTCCCGGCCGATTGGCCGGGTGAGGGGGACTTTAATGCCCTTTGACTGAGGTTCGACGGGCTTCGGCAGGGGTTAAAGTCCCTAGACCCTCCGGGTCCTCCACCGGCTCAGCAGGACGCCAAGGCCCTACCCCTCATCCTCGTCGTAGGCATCACCCATCTCCAGCGCATCCAGCGCCTCGGGATCGGCCAACAGCATGTCCAGCACCTTGTCCACCAACGCCTCGCGATCCAGCGCCAGCAAAGGGGCCCGCAGCCGGTCCCACCGCACCCGCGCGATCTCCATATCCTCCGGCGCGGCGGCGTTCCCCCACAGCGCCAGGGCGATCATATGCTTGCACACGCCCCAGTCATCGAAGGCCGGGCATGTGCAACTCCCGGCGAACCCCCGCGCCCGCCGCAGCAGTTCCACCCGATAGGTCTCCGTCCCGAACACCCGCGCCAGCAACCGCCCCTCGTCGGCGGCCACCACGTCGACGGCATCCTGTTCGAAATACCCCTGCCCCCGCGCGAACATCTTGTCCCCGGCGGCCTTGCGCAGGGCGGCGATGTCGAAGGGGGGCGGATCCATCACCCTACCGCCCCGCCGCCGCCGGTTCCTGGTTCAGCGCGAACAGCCGCTCCAAGGCCTCCTCTTCGGCCCCGCGGCCGCGCCTACAGGTCACGAACCACGCCGGCCTGCCGACGCGCCGCCTCGAGGATGTCCTGCATCGCGTTCGAGCTGATCCCGCTGTCCAGCGCTTCCGTGACCAGCCGCTGCATCGCCCCGATCTTCTCGTCGCGCTCCTGGTCCCGCCGGATCAGGTCCCGCACATAGTCGCTCGCATTGCTGTAGCGCCCCGTCCGCGCCCGCCCCTCGACCCAGTCCTTCAGGGCCTCGGGCAAGGAAACATTCATCGTCGCCATGATCGCACCTCTTGGCTCAGAGGACGCGGAATTTGGCAAAGTTTGTCAATTTCTGGGGCTGGTCGCGCCCTTCAACGCCCGAGCGAGGGCGCCGGCAGGGCAAAATTCGGGGACACGATACTTAATTCAACGCCGCGACCGATCGCCTGAACCTGTCGGCCCACTCTCGGCTAAGGACATCCGCCATCCTTGCCGTCTTGACCGTTACAGCTGAGGCGGCCTCTGGCGTGCAGCCCAGGGAAGACAGAAGGGTTCGGAGCACCTGGCGCGGGTCATCGGCCAGCGCCTCGTAGGTGACCCGTACAGGTTGGATGTGGTGCGACGCGAAGAAGCACTCCCATGCCGCCTCATCGGATTCCAATTCCCTTATGATGCTGGCTATACGCTCCGCATCATACTGCGCTGGCTGCGGCGGACCTGTCCTCTGGCGCTCGCTTCCATCGGCGGCGACGTGCCAAAGACCACTGCGTTCGGCTTTTAGCAGCGATATTGCTTGAGCGGTCTTGTCCACTCGAGAAACGTGGATGTAGAGAGGCTTCCCGAAGGCGCGCTCAATGAGCGCCGCGTCATCTGCGATGCTTGGGTAGAGCAACCTAAGACGTGTGGTGAGTTCCGCCACACTGTCCCACATAATTCGCAAGCCAAATATTCCGGTTTCACCCGTGCCTTCTCGCAGAGCGGCCGCGAGGTACATCCGATTGAATTCGATATCGTCCGCAAATTCAGTTCTCGATAGCCCCCACGACTGCGCCCGCTTCGAAATGTCCGGACGGCGATAATACGAGTTTGGACGCCCGGACACCCCGGTGTCAGCGAGGAGATCGCATAGAAGCGTGGTGCCGGAACGCGGGGTGGCGCAAATGAGATATGACGAAGCGCCGAGCATATGATCCTTTCGGGCGGAAATTCGGGGACACTATGCCTGATTCAACGCCGCGCTGGCACGCCCGGCAAGAGTTCAGCGCCACGCCGGTAGCACGCCAATTTATGTATAGTGTCCCCATATTTCTAGCAGCGGCGAAGGTCCGTTCGGTTTGAGATCATAGCTGCTCGCGACCCGATGCGAAGATCTCACCGCGTCAGAGGCGGTAGAACTCTACGAACTTCTCCAAGGACGCGCGCGTCGCCAGCAACCCAAAGGGGAACACCGTCCAAGGGCGGGCGAGGTCCATCGTTGGCAACGCCGCCATGACCATATCAGTGACATCGGGTCGAAGCTGCTCTTCGCTGTCGATGACCTGCCCCCACAGCGAGTTGCCCTGAAAATTCCGTGCCTCAGGTTCCACCGGCTCGGCCGAGGCCACATAGGCGGGCGGGAAGACGCGGCGGTAGGCTGGCAGATGGTATAGCCATGACCGCCCCCGGACATGCTTGGCGTCGGGACATTTCGTGAGGATGTGCTCGACGAGCGCAGCCATCTCGTCCCTTCGCCGAGCGAGCTTGATCCTCACAAGCGGCCCTCCCGCCGCGTCAGTGTCGAAGTTGCGGAAGTGAATCGGAACCGATCCATCGGCGTCAGCCACGTTGTTGCAGGCGAAACAGCCGAAGCGCATCCGGCCTGGACCAGGCCAGTCGTCCTGACGCCCCACCGTGAACGCAGCCACGGTCAGCGCCACTTGGTCTGGCAAGCAAGGGAGTTGCTCCAGCGCGTCGGCATACCCGCACCAGGATGGCGCGGGCTCGTCGCCGACCGGGCCAAGCCCAAACCCGCGGTGAAACGTTGTGTGCCGGAGTACCGCCTCTCCTAAGGAGCGCCCGCTCAGTTCGGCCAGACGCCGAGCCAGACGGAGCTGCAGCTCGAAATAGGGCCCTAGCCGTCTTGCGCGTTCAGCACGATCCATCGGTCCCGTCATCAGCGGCGAAGTTAGCTGGACCGAGTCCGCAAATCACTCCTTTCAGCAATTCAAAATCGCAGCTGTGGTCTGAAGACAGCGCTTACTTGGAGTTGGCGGGGATAGCCGAACCAAACGCCCCCCTTGCATCCAGCCGACGCATCGCCGACGGCGGTGAATCGAAGGGGCTGAGCGAGCGCGGGCGAATTCGGGGACACTATACTTAATTCAACACTGCGCTGGCGCCCCGCCAAGGATCCAGGCAACGCCGGTCGCATGGCAACTAAGTATAGTGTCCCCGCATTTCTAAACTCGACATCTGCTGTTCCCCGCCGCATCCGCGAGGACCGTAGCACAGCCCTCAGTGGCTTGGCGCGGGGACCCCGGTGGAAGCATCCGGATTCCAGCCGAGAAGCAGCAGCATGACGAGGAAGCCCAGGACGTAGGCCAGCGGCACGAACCAGCCCTCGCGCAGCCATCGGAACACTGATCGCCCCTCCGGATAGAGGTTGGTGAGCGCCACCCCGGCCGAGGACCCGAACCAGACCATGGAACCCCCAAAGCCCACGGCGTAAGCCAGCAGAGCCCAATCGTATCCTCCCTGCTCCAGCGCCAGCGCCGTCAGGGGGATGTTGTCGAAGACCGCGGACAAGAAGCCCAATCCCAACGAGCTCTGCCACGTGGGATCCGGCAACGCGTTCACCGGCATCAGCGAGGCCGCCGCGACCAAGGCCACCAGGAACGATGCGCCCTTGAGCGCAGGCCGGGCCACCGCCCAGTCGGGCTTGGCGACGAAGGCCGTCAGGATCAAGGCCACCCACACGGCCAAGCCCAGCCAGGGCGCTGTTTCCTCGCCCTCCGTGAGGGCGTTTGCAGTGATGTTCGTCGCCACGGCGGCGGCCAGGATGAACATCACGATCCACACGCGGCGCCATTGCAGCGGATGATCCGGCTCGTCCTTGGCGAGGATTGGCTGATAGCGCTGCTGTGATCGCGCGCCCGCCAGGCTGCAGACGACGAACGCGACGCCGGCCGCCACATATGCCGGCAGCACCGTGAGCGGCGATATCCCGTTCAGCCACATGATCGTGGTCGTCGTGTCGCCGATGACGCTGCCCGCTCCGCCGGCGTTAGCGCAGGCGACGATGGCGGCCAGGAAGCCCACGCTCACCCGGCCCTGGTAGACGTGGCGCGCCATCACGCCGCCGATCACCGCGGCGGCGATGTTATCCAGGAAGGCCGACATGACGAAGACGATACCCAGGAGCACCACCCCGCCTGTCCAGTCGTCAGGCAGTAGGCTCGGGAGGTGATCGGGCAGGTTGCTGCGCTCGAACTGGTTCGAGAGCAGTTCGAACCCGACCAGCAGCAACATCAGATTGGTCAGGATCACCCATTCGTGCCGTAGGTGTTCGCCCAGCGCGCCCAGGCCGACGCCCGTGGGAAAGCCGCTGACCATGGCCTGGTAGGCGATGATCGCGGTGAGCCCAGCGAGCGCCACCTCCAGGGTGCGATGATGGAAGATAGCGACACCGAGCAGGGTCAGGCCGAAGAGATAGAACTCGATCGGCGCGCCCAGGAGCGCGGGCGCGTCAACCCCCGGCGCGGCGGCCTGCGCCAGGGCTGGAAGGGCGCTCATGGCTAGCGCCAAGGGAAGAACCAGTCGAGTTCGCATCGCGGTCATGAGGCTAGGTACCCGCCGGCGATGGAATAGCCAACCGCGGTAGCTTGCGCCGCGCGATCGCTCGGTCGGTCGATCGCTCGGTCGGAAGATCAACAGCACATGGCGTCCCGCGACGCTGCTAAAGGCGTAGTCCGGCCGGCTCGGCATTGCGGCCTGACGCGCCACGGTCGCCGCGCCCCTCCGCGTTCAGGCGATAGCTGTCGACTTCGAAATAGACGCGATCACCGGCGCTAGCGCCAAGGCCCCATAGGCGGCGTCGAACCCATCACCGTTGTCGGCCCCTGGCTTTGAACCTTTGCGCAGGGTGGATCGACTATACTACCGACGTGGGCGGGAAGGCGGGCCATTGCCTCAGCGCGAGATAGACCGGGTCTACGACGAACTTCTCGTCACCCTCGTCCAGAGTGGGGATCGGCGTGCGATTGAGCGGCTGGCGGCCCGATGGCAGCCGCGCCTTATTCGTGCAGCGCGGCGATTGGTGCGCGATGACGACGTTGCCCGCGAGGCCGTACAGGAGACCTGGACCGGCGTGCTAGCCGGAATCGCTCACCTCGCGGACCCGGCCAGGTTCCCCGCCTGGACGTTCAGGATCCTACATCACAAGTGTGTGGACCTGATTCGTAGCGCCCAGCGCGGCCGGCGACGGACCACGGCGCTCGATGCGGCGCTGGAACCGGCCGCGCCCACCGGTGGCGGCGAGGACGTGACGGCGATCCTCCAGGCGCTTGGCCGGTTGAGCCTCGATCACCGTTCGGCCGCGGTGCTCTATTTTGGCGAGGGGCTGACAATGGCCGAGATCGCTGTGGCGACGAACGTGCCGTTGGGCACGGCCAAGTCGCGAATTTTCCATGCCCGCCGGCAATTGAAGGCGGCACTCGCAGGAGACGACCATGACCGAAATTGACGAGAGGTTGCGCGCGTCGCTAAGCGCCGATGACGAGGCGTTCCTTGACGGCCTGGACAGAGAACGAACACTGTTCGCGCAGCTGGGAGAGACCTTCAAAGGTCCTATGCGGAACTGGACAATCGTCGCCAATGTCGCCGCGATCATCGCGGCCGTCATAGGGGTCTGGTGCGTGTGGCGGATGATCGAGGCGGAAACGACGCGTGGCCTCATCCTTTGGGCGGCGGCCGGATGGGCCGCTTGGACCGTGCAGATCACTGTGAAGCAGTGGATATTGCAGCGCATGCAAATGCTCGGAATCCTGCGCGAACTGAAACGCTTGGAGTTGCGCCTGGCGCGGCTGGAGCCTTGACCGCAGGCGCCGTCTGTTCACGGGCGGTATCGCGCGCCGGTGCTGAGGTAGTTGCGGGATCGCTGACCTTACGGGGCGCCAAAGAGCATGTCCGATCAGCTCGCATCCAGCTTTGCGAGGATGATGAACTGCAGCATCCAGCCCGCGAGCGCGACGCCGCCGACAAAAGCGCCAATAATGACCAAGGCCAATAGGTTTGATTGCGGATATCGAGCCATCGGCTCATTCCTTCAGCCAGTCTAGCACCGGGCTAGTAAGCCCCGCCGGCGAGGTCCGATCAAGCTTCTCGCACACTTCGGCGCTGGCGCGGCCGGCAAGGCTCCAGCGCAACGCCGGTCGCGCGCCAATCGAGCATGACGCCGCCCGCTCAAACCTTCCGAAACACCACCGCCAGGTTATTCGCCGGCATCCCAATCCGCTCAACCAACCCCAACCCATGCTCAGCGGCCAGCGCCGCCACATCGTCCAAACACCGGATCCCCCAGGCGGGGTTCCTGCGCCTCAGGCTCTCGTCGAAGCTGAGGTTGCTGGGCGCCGTCGGCACGTCGCGCTCGATGAACGGCCCGTAGAGGAACAGCACCCCGCCCGCCGGCAGCAGCCTCCCCGCCCCCGCCATCAGCCCCTGCGCCGCCGACCACGGCGAGATGTGGATCATGTTGATATTGACCACCGCGTCGGCGCGCTCGATCGGCCAGGCGTCGGGGTCCGACGCGTCGAGCCTAAGCGGCGGCAGCAGGTTGGGCAGGCCCGCGTGGTCGCGCCAGGCGGCGATGCTGGCCAGGGCCTCGTCGTCGCTGTCGGTGGGGCGCCACAGCAGGTGGGGCGTGGCCGCGGCGTTGTGGACCGCGTGCTCGCCGGCGCCCGAGGCGATCTCCACCACCAGGCCCGCGGCCGGCAGGCGCGGCTTCAACACCGCCAGTATGGGATCGCGGTTGCGGGCCGTGGAGGGCGAGACCCTCGCGCCGGGCGGAGGCAGGTCGGACATCGACCCTCTTTGCGCGCTGAAGCCGCCTTGCGCCAGGCGAGGGATCTTGGGGAATACCGCCGAGGGTGCGAAGGCGCCATGGTCGTTCGCGCCGCCAGGAGCCACCGGCATGACCCGCATCATCCTGACCTACGGCCTGATCTCGGGCCTCGTCGTCATCCTGGGCGTCATCGGTTCGATCGCCTCCACCGGCGGCGAGGGGCCCCATTCCAGCGTCCTGGTGGGCTATCTGATCATGCTGGTCGCGCTCTGCGCCATCCTGGTGGGGGTCAAGCAGTATCGCGACCAGACGCTGGGCGGGGTGATCGGTTTCGGCCGGGCCTTGGTCCTGGGGCTCGGCATCGCGGCCATCGCGTCGCTCGCCTATATCGCGGTGTGGGAGGCCTATCTGGCGCTCACCGACTACGTCTTCATGGACCAGTACACGGCCAAGGTCCTGGCCGATAAGCGGGCCGCCGGGGTGAGCGGGGCCGACTACGCCAAGGCCGCCGCCGAGATGGAGACCATGCGCGTGCTCTACGCCAACCCGCTGATCCGCATGGCCATGACCTTCACCGAGATCTTCCCGGTCGGCCTGCTGATCTCGCTGGTCAGCGCCGCCCTGCTGCGCAATCCGCGGTTCCTGCCGGCGCGCTCGCGGCCCGTGGCGGCGGCCTGAAACAAAAACGCCGCCCTTTCGGGCGGCGTCTGTGGTCGGCGAGGCGGTTTGGGCCTCAGCCGGCGCGGAGCTGTTCGCGGGCCTGGGCCAGCAGTTCGTCCATCTTCATGCGCACCTCGCCCTCGGAGATGGCGACGCCGGACCCTTTCAGGTCCTCGAACACCTTGCGCAGCACGTCCTCGTCGCCGGGCAGCTCGAAGTCGGACTTGACCACGGCCTTGGCGTATTCGGCGACGCTGTCCTCGGACAGGCCCATCAGCCCCGCGGCCCACTCGCCCAGAGCGCGGTTGCGACGGGCGCCGGCCTTGAATTCCTGCTCCTGGTCGAGCTCGTACTTCTTCTCGAAGCCGCGCTCTCGATCGTTGAAGGTGGTCATGTGTTCCCCAGTGGGCCGTCAGTCGGGCGTTGCATATCCCTTGGCGAAGGCGCTCGCAATGCAAACGCGCGAGATCGGCTGCGACGTCTGGCCTCTTTGCGCTGTTTGCGCCGGCCGGGCGGTTCCGCTAATCCTCACAAAGCCTCATATGGGCGAGAGGTCTGAGTCGATGGCTCGGCTAGCCCTCGCTCTCGGAGAAGGCGCTTTATGACCACCCGCCGCAAGAAGATCTACGAGGGCAAGGCCAAGATCCTCTATGAGGGGCCCGAGCCCGGAACCTTGATCCAATACTTCAAAGATGACGCTACCGCCTTCAATTCGCAGAAGAAAGCGATCCTGGAGGGCAAGGGCGTCATCAACAACCGGATCAGCGAATACGTGATGGTCAAGCTGAACTCCATCGGGGTCCAGAACCATCTGATCAAGCGCCTGAACCTGCGCGAGCAGCTGATCCGCGAGGTGGAGATCATTCCGCTGGAGGTGGTCTGCCGCAACGTGGCGGCCGGTTCGCTCAGCCAGCGCTTCGGCCTGCCCGAGGGCCAGGCCCTGCCCCGCTCGATCATCGAGTTCTACCTGAAGGACGACAAGCTCAACAATCCCATGGTCGCCGAGGAGCACATCACCGCCTTCAACTGGGCCTCGACCCAGGAGATCGACGACATGATGGCGCTGACCCTGCGAGTGAACGACTTCCTGACCGGCCTGTTCGCCGGCGTCGGCATCACCCTGGTGGACTTCAAGGTGGAGTTCGGCCGGATCTATGAGAACGACTTCTCCCGGGTCCTGCTGGCCGACGAGATCAGCCCCGATTCCTGCCGGCTGTGGGACGCCCAGACCAACGAGAAGCTGGACAAGGACCGCTTCCGCCGCGACATGGGCGACGTCATCGAGGGCTACACCGAAGTCGCCCGGCGGCTGGGGATCATGAAAGAGATGCCCACCGTGATCCAAGGAGGCCTGCACTAGTGCGCGCGAAAGTTCATGTGTTCCTGAAACCCGGCGTCCTGGACGTCCAAGGCAAGGCGGTCGAGAACGCCCTGCACGGCCTGGGCTGGCCCGGCGTGGACGGGGTGCGCGTCGGCAAGACCATCGAGTTCGATCTCAAGGCCTCCGACGCCGCCTCGGCCGAGGCCGAGGTCAAGCAGATGTGCGAGAAGCTGCTCGCCAACACGGTCATCGAAAGCTACCGCGTCGAGGTGGCGTGAGGGCCCCGGCCCTCATCGCGATCCTCCTGACAGCCCAGGCCTGCGCGCCTGAACCCCCGCCTCCGCCCCCGGCGCGGCTGCAGCTCGACTGCTCGCTCAGCTATGAGGCGCTGTCGGCCAAGGTCCTGGCCCAGCCGGGCCTGAGGCCCGCGCCGCAGACGCCCGGCGAGCCCTACCGGTTCTATACGACGCCCGGCGGGTCCGAGGCCTTCGTCTTCACCGAGCCCGGCGCGCCTGGCCATCCGGCGATCCTGAAGCAGGAGGGCTCGCGCAAGGACGGGGCGGCTTTCATGACCAACACCGGCTGCCCATATGGCGACAAGGCCGGCTACGCCAAGCTGCTCGCCTACCTGGAGGGATTGCAGACAAGATGAGCGCGTTCCACCTCGCCCAGATCAATATCGGTCGCCTGCGCGCGCCGGTGGACGATCCGATGATCGCCGACTTCAAGAACAACCTCAGTCGTATCAACGCCCTCGCCGAGGCCTCGCCGGGCTTCGTCTGGCGGCTGGTCGGCGAGGGCGACGACGCCACCGACATCCAGCCCTTCGAGGACCCCTTGATGGCCATCAACATGTCGGTGTGGGAGAGCCCCGCGGAGCTGGGCGCCTATGTCTACCGCTCCGGCCACGTGGAGTTCATGCGCCGCCGCGCCGAGTGGTTCGAGAAGATGGAGATCTTCCTGGCGCTGTGGTGGGTCCCCGCCGGCCATCGCCCGACGCCGCAGGAAGGGATCGCCCGCCTGGAGACCCTGCGCCGCATGGGGCCCGGCCCGGACGCCTTCACCTTCCGCGAGATCTTCCCGGCGCCGGATTCCGCCGAACCGCCCCTCCCAATCCTCGACGAATGCGCCTAAAGAGCCGCCCATGAAAGCCGCCGTCATCGTCTTCCCCGGTTCCAACTGCGACCGCGACTGCAAGGTCGCCATCGAGCGCTCGACCGGCGCCTCGGTGGAGATGGTCTGGCACGGGGAGACCGCCCTGCCCTCCGGCCTGGACCTGATCGTCCTGCCGGGCGGGTTCTCGTACGGCGACTATCTGCGCTGCGCGGCCATCGCGGCGCTCTCGCCGGTGATGGCCGAGGTCAAGGCCGCGGCCGAGCGGGGCGTGGCCACCGTCGGGATCTGCAACGGCTTCCAGGTGCTCACCGAGGCCCAGATGCTGCCCGGCGCCCTGCTGCGCAATGAAGGCCTGAAATATGTCTGCAAGCCGGTCGGCCTGGAGGTCACCAACGCCCAGACCCGCTTCACCGCGGCCTATGGCGGCCGGCGCGAGGTCGAGATGACCGTCGGCAACGGCGAGGGCAACTTCTTCGCCGACGAGGCGACCCTCGACCGGATCGAGGGCGAGGGCCAGGTGGTGTTCCGCTATCTCGAAAACCCCAATGGCTCATCCCGCGCCATCGCCGGGATCGTCAACGCCAAGGGCAACGTGCTGGGCCTGATGCCCCATCCCGACCGCGCCTTCGAGGCTGAGCTGGGCTCGGCCGACGGCGCGCTCCTGTTCCAGAGCGCGCTCGCCAGCGCCTAGGACGGAAGCGCCTCCAGATTGCGCTTCAGGGCCGCCGAGCCGGCCTCGGTCAGCGGGCCGGCCACCTCCAGGAAACCGTTCGGCAGGACGTCCGTGATCCACGCGATCCGGCACCTGTCCTCGCCGTCGGCGAAGACCTGGAAGGAGGCGTTGTGGTGGGTGGGCGCCCCCTCCACCACCGCATAGACGAACCGCATCGCCGCATCGTCGACATCGACGATCCGCTCCTTGGCCACCATGCCGTTCGCGAAGGTCACGATACGGGCGTCCCCCTCCAGCCGGCAGTCGGTGAGCACCCCGGCGAAGGCCTTGTGAGCCTCTCCCGCCTCGCGGAGCACCGACCAGGCGAGGTCGGCGCTGACGGCGACGGTGATCTCCTTGCGGATCGAGCCCATTATTCGGTCCCCCATACGGCTTCGACATTGTTGCCGTCCGGATCGATCAGGAAGGCGGCGTAGTAGGTGGGGCTGTAGTCCAGGCGCAGTCCCGCCGCGCCATTGTCCTTGCCGCCGGCCTTGAGCCCTTGGGCGTGGAACTCGGCCACCTCCTCGCGGCCGGCTGCCCGGAACGCCACGTGCGCGCCCTGCGCGGCGTCGCCGCCAGCATGCAGCCACAAGCCAGGCTTGCCGGGAGGCCCGAAGCCAGCGCCATCGGCGTCCTCATAGCTCTTCACGCAGCCCAGGGGGGCGAGCGCGGCGGTATAGAACCGCGCGCTGGCCGCGACGTCCTTCACTCTCAGTCCGATATGGTCGTACATGGGGATCTCCTTGATTGGAGGTCACCCTAGGGCGGAGGCCGCCAGCCGTTCTTGGAGGATCTTGCGGTCGCCCTTGGCCGCGTTGCGGAAGGCGCGAGGCGAGACGCCCGCCGCCCGGCCGAAGGTGCGCACGAAGTTCGACAGGTCGCCGAAACCGACATCATAGGCGACGTCGGTGATCGAGCCGTGGTCCTGGGCCAGCATCCGCGCGGCGCGGCGCAGGCGCGAGCGGACCAGGTACTGGTGAGGCGTGACGCCCAACACCTTGGCGAACACGCGCAGGAAGTGGAACGGGCTGAGGCCCGCCTCGCGGGCGGCGCCGTCGAGGTCCACGGCCTCATGGGCGTTGGCGTCGATCCACAGGGCCGCCTCAACCGCCCGGCGGCGATCACGGCCCACGGCCTGGGGCGGGGCGCGGCGCTTGCCGGTCACCGCGGCGACGAAGCGCGCGGCGTAGAGCATCCCGGCCTCGTCCATGCCCACGTCCGTGCGGCCCTCTGCCGCCGATTGGGCCAGTTCCCCCAGCACCATCAGTTCGGGCAGGGGCGCGACCCCGCCGGTACGCCAGACCTCCGACTTGCCGCCCAACGCCTCGATCAGGGCCGGAGACAGGCGGAAGGCCAGGCACTCGTCGCCGCACTGGTGGTCGTGGGTGCAGACATAGTCGTCGCCTGCGCGGCCGATAACGGTGGAGCCGGCCACCATTTCGAAGGTCTTGGCGCCCAGGCGGTAGCCGAAGCTGCCCTTGCGGACATAGGACACGCAGGTGGCGTCATGGAACTCGGCGAAGGGCGCGGCCGACGGCCCCGCCTCGCACCGATAGTCGACCACCTCGATCGATCCAGACCTCAAGACCGTGCGAACCGACATGCCGTTCCTGGCTGCTGTTTCAACGGCGCATACTAGCATGCGAGGCCTAACGAACTTTGCGATTCTTGCGGTCGCTTGACAGCAAGATTTACCGTCGTAATTTGACGTGAACTACAGGCGTAAGATGGAAATCCACATCACCGAAGCCGAGAGCCAGGTCATGGACGCGTTGTGGCGGGACAGCCCGCGCAGCGCAGAGTCGATCGTGGCCGACGTCACCGCCCGCCAGGCCTGGGGCGAGGCGACGGTGAAGACCCTGATCAACCGCCTGCTGAAGAAGAAGGCCATCAAGTCCGAGCGGGTGGACGGGCGCCACCAATACCGGCCGCTGGTCGCGCGCGAGAACTATGTCCAGGCCGAGAGCCAGGACCTGCTGGACCGGCTGTTCGACGGCCAGCTGGCGCCCTTGGTGGCCCATTTCGCCAAGCATCGCGCGTTGAAGCCCGCCGAGATCGCGCGACTGAAAAAGCTGATCGAGGACCTGGGCGATGACTGACCTGTTCGCCGATCTCCTCCGGGCCAATCTGGCGGCCAGCCTGGCGATCGGCCTGGTGCTCGCGCTGCGCCTGCCCGCGCGACGGGTCTTCGGGGCCGAGATCGCCTACCGGCTGTGGCTGATCGCGCCCCTGGCCTTCGTCGCCAGCCTGGTTCCCGCCGCTGAGGCCGCCGACGCCGGCGGCACGTCCGCACCGACCTTCGCGGCCCTGACCCCTTCGACCCCGCTGGCCGTGCAGGTCTGGATCGCTGGTGTCATCGCTGTCCTGGCGCTGATGAGCCTTGGCCAACAGCGGTTCCTGAACCGCGCCAGGGCAGGCGCCGCGGGCCCGGCCGTGGTGGGGATCATTTCCCCGCGCATCGTCACCCCCGCTGACCACAACGAGCGCTTCACACCGGAGGAACGCGCCCTGGTCCGAGCCCACGAGCGGGCCCACATCGACCGTGGCGATCCGAGGGTCAACGCGGGCGTCGCCCTGGCCCAGGCGGTGAACTGGTTCAATCCCCTGGCCCACCTGGCGGCCTACTATGTGCGCCTCGACCAGGAGCTGGCCTGCGACGCCACGGTGATGGCGCTGCGGCCCGGCGAGCGGCGGCGCTACGCCGAGACCATGCTGAAGACCCAGCTCGGCACGACCCTCCTGCCCTTCGGCTGCTACTGGCCCGCCCCGTCGCGCCACCCGCTGGAGGCGCGCATCGACATGCTGAAGCAGCCGCGCCCCTCGCTAGTGCGGACGATGATCGGCGTCGGCGCCGTGCTGGCCCTCTCCGGGGCCGCCGGCCTCGGGGCCTGGGCCTCCCAACCGCCCGCCCCGGCCCATGTCCGCTGGGTCGACCGGCCCACCCGCGAGGCCATGACCCAAACCCGGGCCACGGTGGTCATGATGACCCTGACGCCCGCTCAGATGGCGGCCTTCAAGCAGCCGAGGCGGTAGCCGGCTCGCCAGGACCAGGTCCCGCCGCTAGGCTCGCGCCAAACGTCCCTTCGAGGAATCGCATGCCCCGGTTTTCGACCCTGTGCGCCGCCGTCGGCGCGCTGACGCTCGCCTGTTCCGCCCACGCCCAGACGCCCTACATGGCGCCCGACATCCCGGCCAAGTTCGTCCGGCCGGTCGAGGCGTTCGACTACGTCAAGCGCGAGGTGATGATCCCCATGCGAGACGGGGTGAAGCTGCACACCGTCATCGTGGTCCCCAAGGGCGCCAAGGACGCGCCCATCGTGCTGACCCGCACGCCCTACAACGCCAGCAAGCGCACCGAGCGGGCGGTCAGCCCCAACATGCTGGCCACCCTGCCCCAGGGCGACGAGGTGTTCGTCTCCGACGGCTATATCCGTGTCTTCCAGGATGTCCGCGGCAAGTACGGCTCGGAGGGTGACTACGTCATGACCCGGCCCCTGCGCGGGCCGCTCAACAACACCTCGGTCGACCATTCCACCGACGCCTACGACACCATCGACTGGCTGGTGAAGAACGTGGCCGAGAGCAATGGTCGGGTCGGGATGATCGGCTCGTCCTACGAGGGCTTCACCGTGCTGATGGCCCTGGTCGACCCGCACCCGGCGCTGAAGGCCGCGGTGCCGATGAGCCCCATGGTCGACGGCTGGAAGGGGGACGACTGGTTCCACAACGGCGCGTTCCGCCAGGCGACCTTCGACTTCATCTACAGCCAGAACGTGGTCAAGGGGGCCGGCGAGGACGTCGCCCGCGGCGGCTACGACGACTACGAGAACTTCCGCCAGGCGGGATCGGCCGGCGACTACGCCAGGAAGTTCGGCTTCGACCAGTTCCCCTATTGGAAAAAGCTCTCCGAACACCCGGCCTATGACGAGTACTGGCGCGAGCAGGCCCTGGACCAGATCCTGGAGAAGAAGCCGCTCACCGTCCCGACCATGGTGGTCGGCGCCCTGTGGGACCAGGAGGACATCTACGGCGCGGTGAACACCTATCGGGTGCTGGAGCCCAAGGACAAGGCCAACGACATGGCCTTCCTGGTGCTGGGTCCCTGGCGTCATTCGGGGGTCAATTACGAGCAGCGCCAACTCGGCGCGCTGAAGTTCGCCGGCGACACGGCCACGGAGTTCCGCCGCGAGGTGATGAAGCCGTTCCTGGACGAGCACCTGCGTCCCGGCGCGCCCAAGGCCGACACCCCGCCTGTGTTCATCTACGAGACCGGGACCAACGCCTGGCGGCGGCTGCAGAAATGGCCGATCGCCTGCGAGAGCGGCTGCGCCGCCAAGTCCAAGCCCCTATACCTGCAAGCCAAGGGCGGCCTGGGCTTTGGAGCCGCCGCGGCCGGGGCGGACGACTATGTCTCCGATCCCGCCAAGCCCGTGCCCTACATCCCCCGGCCTGTGCAAGCCGACAACGCTGACGCGTGGCGCACCTGGCTGGTCGCCGACCAGCGGGCCGTGGCCGACCGCACCGACGTGCTGACCTATGTGTCGGAACCCCTGACCGCCCCGCTGCAGATCTCCGGCGAGCCGATGGTCAATCTGTTCGCCTCGACCAGCGGCACGGACGCCGACTGGGTGGTCAAGCTGATCGACGTCTATCCGGAGGAGATGGCCTCGACCCCGGAGATGGCCGGCTACCAGCTCGCCGTCGGCATGGACATCTTCCGCGGCCGCTACCGCGACTCCATCGCCAAGCCCTCGCCGATCCCGGCCGGCAAGGTGCAGCGCTACCGCTTCGCCCTGCCCCACGCCAACCACGTGTTCCTGCCGGGGCACCGGGTCATGGTCCAGGTGCAGTCGAGCTGGTTCCCGCTCTATGACCGCAACCCGCAGACCTATGTGGAGAACATTTTCTTCGCCAAGCCCGGCGACTACCGCAAGGCCACCCAGAAGGTGTTCCACGGCGGCGCCAGCGCCAGCTTCATCGAACTACCTGTCGTGGAGAAGCCCTAGGGGCGGGCGGCGCACTGAGCCCAGACATCATGCCAACGAAAAGGCCGGCGCCTTTCGGCGTCGGCCTCTTCAAACCGGACGTCGCATCAGCGATCCGTGCGGTCATCCCCACGCTCGCCGTCCTGACGACCGGCCTTGTCGGCCTGGTTGTCGTGACCTTGACGGTCCTGGCGATCACGATCCTGGCCCTGCTGTTGCTGCTGGCCCGGGTTTCGCTGTTGCGGGTTTTTCTGCTGCTGCTGCGGATCGCGGTTCTTTTCGTTGCCCATGTCGCCTCCATGTTCGCTACGCGCCGCGACGGCGCTGATGAGGCAACCCACCGGTCCCGCAGATGTTCCCCGGTCAAGCTGTTCACCCTCGCGTGACTCCAGCCCAGCTTCCATAAATTACTCTTGTAATTCCCAAGTTGATTTATGATTGTAAATCACGGACGCGAACGGGCGTCCGTGGAGGAAGATCATGCTGCATCCGGTCACGGTCGAGACAGCCTCCGTTCCCGCGCCGCCGGTGGCGGCGGCGAGCCGCCCCCGACTGCCGGCCCGCCAGCGGCTGGAGGCGGGGCGATGAGCCGGCTGGCGCTCGGCGTCCTCGCCGCCTTCGCCTTGATCGGCCTGGCCCTGGCCGCGGGCGGCGACCTGCTGCGTCCCGACCGTCCGGGCGTCATCGCCCGCCGGGCCGCCGCCCACCCGCCCGAGTTCTGGTTGGCCGAAGCGCTGGACGACCAGGGCGCGGTGCGCGGCGCAGTGCAGGTCTGCGCCGACAACGTGATCCGCTCAGGCTTCCTGACGCCTCTGCCCCGGCTCAATGGGGAACCCTGCCGGCGCATGGGCCAGGCGGTGGTCAAACCCGACCTCTACGCCGTGCGCTGCGTGGCCCTCGACAGGCGCTACAGCGTCAATGTCACCCGAACCGGCGACCCCGCGCGGGACATCACGGTCCGCTTCGCCCTGCGCCCCCTCGAGACCCCCGATCCGGGCGTGCGGCAGGCCGTCCGCTACCGCCTGATCGGCGCCTGTCCGGCGGGCTGGCGCATCGGCGACACGGTCCGGCCGGGGGCGGTGCGACGGATCAACGCGCTGGCTGGCTGATCGCCCTATCGCGCCCGAGGACGAGTCCGGGTAGAAGGCCCGCCATGAGCGCACAGCCTGCCAAGACCCTCCGCGAGACCGCCGCCGAATACGGCCTGAAGTCGGAGGAATACGACGTCATCCTCCAGCGCCTGAACCGCGAACCGAGCCCGGTCGAGCTGGGCGTGTTCTCGGTGATGTGGTCCGAGCACTGCTCGTACAAATCGAGCAAGATCCATCTGGGCAAGTTCCCGACCACCGGGCCTCGCGTGATCTGCGGGCCGGGCGAGAACGCGGGCGTGGTGGACATCGGCGACGGCCAGGCTTGCATCTTCAAGATGGAGAGCCACAACCACCCCTCCTATATCGAGCCCTATCAGGGCGCGGCCACGGGCGTGGGCGGCATCATGCGGGACGTCTTCACCATGGGCGCGCGGCCCATCGCCCTGCTCAACGCACTGCGGTTCGGCGATCCCAGCCATCCGAAGACCAAGCGGCTGGTGGCCGGGGTGGTCAGCGGCATCGGCGGCTACGGCAACTGCGTGGGCGTGCCCACCGTGGCCGGCGAGACCAACTTCCACCGCGGCTATGACGGCAACATCCTGGTCAACGCCATGTGCGTGGGCCTGGCCGACGCCGACAAGATCTTCTACTCGGCCGCCCCTTCGCCCGGCCTGCCGGTGGTCTATTTCGGCTCCAAGACCGGGCGCGACGGCATCCACGGCGCGACCATGGCCTCGGCCGAGTTCGACGACGCCTCCGACGAGAAGCGCCCCACCGTCCAGGTCGGCGACCCCTTCGCCGAGAAGCTGCTGATCGAGGCGACCCTGGAGCTGATGGCCTCGGGCGCCGTGGCCGCCATCCAGGACATGGGCGCGGCGGGCCTCACCTCCTCCTCGGTGGAGATGGCCGGCAAGGGCGGGGTCGGCATCGAGCTCGACCTCGACATGGTGCCCCAGCGCGAAGAAGGCATGAGCGCCTATGAGATGATGCTGTCGGAGAGTCAGGAGCGGATGCTGGCCATCCTCAAGCCCGGCCGCGAGCACGACGGCGAGCGCATCTTCAAGAAGTGGGGCCTGGACGCCGCCACCATCGGCTGGACCACCGACACTGGCCACATGGTGCTGAAGCACAAGGGCGAGGTGGTCTGCGACGTGCCGCTGGCGCCCCTGTTCGACGACGCCCCGCTCTATGACCGGCCCTGGGTCGCGCCGGCCCTGCAGCCGCGCCTCACGCCCGCCGACGTGCCGGCGCCCGCCGACTACGCCCAGGCGGTGCTGAAGCTGATGAGCGCGCCGGACATGGCCTCCAAGCGCTGGCTCTGGGAGCAGTACGACCGCCACGTCATGGCCGACACCCTGGAGGACTCCTCCACTGGGGCCGACGCCGGGATCGTGCGCGTGCACGGCACCAGGAAGGCGCTGGCCGTCACGTCCGACTGCACCCCGCGCTATGTGCTGAACGACCCCTTCGAGGGCGGCAAGCAGGCGGTGGCCGAGGCCTGGCGCAACCTGACCGCCGTGGGCGCCGACCCCATCGCCATCACCGACAACCTGAACTTCGGCAATCCCGAGCGTCCCGAGATCATGGGCCAGATCGTGCGCGCCATCGACGGCATGGCCGAGGCCTGCCGGGTGCTCGACTTCCCGGTCGTGAGCGGCAATGTCAGCCTCTACAACGAGACCAACGGGGCGGCCATTCCGCCGACGCCGACGGTCGGGGCCGTGGGCCTGCTAGCCGACTCCAGCCTGCGCGCCGACTTCGCCGGCATGAAGGCCGGCGACGCCCTGGTGCTGATCGGGGCGACCCGCGGCGAGCTGGGCGCCAGCATGTACCTGCGCGAGATCCTGGGCCGCGAGGACGGCGCCCCGCCGCAGGTCGACCTGGCCCTGGAACGCAAGACGGGCGACTTCATCCGAAACCTGATTCTATCGCGTCAAGCTGTTGTCGTGCATGATCTTTCGGACGGCGGCCTGATCTCCGCCGTGGGCGACATGGCCCTGGCCTCCAAGGTGGGCGCCAGCCTCACCCTGCCGGCTGGGATCGCGCCCCACGCGGCCTTGTTCGGCGAAGACCAGGCCCGCTATCTGGTCGCCGTCGCCAATGGCTATGAGGTGCTCTCCGCCGCCAAGGCCGCGGGCGTTCCGGCCGCTATCGTCGGCCAGGCCGGCGGCCAGGACCTGTCGGTCGCGGGCCTCTTCACCCTGCCTCTGGCCGAGCTGCGCCAGGCCCACGAGGCCTGGATGCCAGCCTATATGGGCTAGGCCGGCTCGGTCGCCGCCTCCAGCATCCGCAGGCAGGCGGCGGCGAAGGCCTCCATATTGGCCGCGCGGTCGTCGGACTCCGTCTCGATGGTGACCACCATCTCCACCGGTCCGGAGATCGCCACGCAGGTATGGCCGGCCGCGTCGCCGTAGCCGTTGCCGGTGGGCCCCGCCGCGCCGGTCTCCGAGATGCCCCAGGTGGCGCCGTAGCGTTCGCGGGCGTTCTGGGCCAGCAGCAAGGCGTAGGGTTCGCTGGACGAGCGCATGCCGGCCAGGGCCTCGCGCGGGATGTCGGTCAGCAGCACCCGGGCCTTGGGCGTGTAGACCACCGCGCCGCCCATGAAGTAGGCCGAGGCCCCGGGCACCGACAGCAGGGCTGCCGAGACCAGTCCGCCCGACGAGCTCTCATTGACCGCCACGGTCTCCTTGCGGTCCTTCAGGCGCTGTCCCAGCACCGCGGCCTGCGCCATCAAAGCCTGCATCCTGATCGTTCTCCATCCAGCCGACAGCGTGTTTTTCTTGGCATCCGTATGCCGCCGCGCCCATGATGCCCGCCAATTAGAACGACCGCCATTCTCGGGAGGATATTTTATGGACGCCCAATCTCAGTGGACGGGGCTCGACGCCGGCCGTCTGGACCGCATTACCGACCACCTCGAGCGCAACTACATCGGCCCGAAGAAGATCATGGGCTGCCAGGTGGCCGTCGCGCGCCACGGCCACGTCGCCTACCAGAAATCGTTCGGCTCCATGGACCTGGAGCGGGGCAAGCCGATGGCCGACGACGCTATCTTCCGCATCTATTCGATGACCAAGCCGATCACCTCGATCGCGCTGATGACCCTCTACGAGAAGGGCTATTTCCAGCTCAACGACCCGGTCAGCCGCTACGTCCCCTCCTGGAAGAACCACCGGGTGTGGGTCGCCGGCGAGGGCGAGGACATGGTCACTGAGCCGCTAAAGCGCCCGGTCTCGTTCCGTGACGTGCTCTGCCACACGGGCGGCTTCACCTACGGCGGCGGACTGCCCGGCGTTGGCATCCAGCACCCCGTCGACAAGCTCTATCGCGAGCTGAAGATCCGCAGCGCCGGCTCGACCGACACCATGGCGGCGTTCCTGGACAAGCTTTCTCAGGTGCCCCTGCTCTATCAGCCCGGCGAGCGCTGGATGTACTCGCTGGCGACCGACATCTGCGGCGCCCTGGTGGAGGTGATCTCCGGCAAGCCCTTCGCCGAGTACCTGCAGGACGAGATCTTCGGTCCGCTCGGCATGGTGGACACCGCCTTCTTCGTGGCCCCCGACAAAGTCGACCGGTTTTGCGCCAACTATCAGCGTGGCGCCGACAAGCAGCTCAAGCTGATCGACGATCCGGCGACCAGCGCCTTCGCCGCTGAGCCAGGCTTCAAGTCCGGCGGCGGCGGCCTGACCGGCACCACCGCCGACTATCTCCGCTTCTGCGAGATGCTGCGCCGGGGCGGCGAACTGGATGGCCACCGGGTCATCGGCCCGCGCACGCTGGAGCTCATGCACATGAACCACCTGGCGGGGGGCAAGGACCTCTCGACCATGGCGCTGGGCACCTTTTCCGAGACCGCCAATGACGGGGTCGGCTTCGGCCTCGGCTTCGCCTCCACCATGGGCCAGGTCGAGACCGGGACCCTGGGGACGGGCGACTACTACTGGGGCGGCGCGGCCTCGACCATCTTCTGGGTCGATCCGAAGGAGGACCTCTCGGTCGTGTTCATGACCCAGCTCATGCCGTCCGGGACGTTCAATTTCCGCGGCCAGTTGAAGAGCCTGATCTACTCGGCCATCGTCGACTGACGAGAATCCGGCGCGGGGATGTCGATGGATCTGCTGGTCAATATCGACGTCCCCGACCTGGCCCGCGCCGTGGCCTTCTATGTCGACGCCTTCGGCCTCAAGGTCACGCGGCGCTTCGGCGACGGCGGCGCGGAGCTGTCAGGTTGGCCGGCCAAGATTTATCTGCTTGAAAACCCGGAAGGTTCGGTCGGCGCCGGCCAGGACCTGCGCCGCTATGCCCGCCATTGGACCCCGGTCCACCTGGACGTGGTGGTCGCCGACATCGAGGCCGCCTTTGTCCAGGCCATCGCCGCCGGCGCGCGCGCCGAGAGCGAGATCCGCACCGAGGCCTGGGGCAAGATCGTGGTCATGGCTGACCCCTTCGGCCACGGAATTTGCCTGATCGAGTTCCTGAATCGCGGCTATGACGAGATCGCGCCGAGCCTGTCCTCCTAGCGCCCCGGATAACCTTCGGGCGGACCCCGCGAACCCATTGGGAATCCAAGGGTTGTTAAGCTTTATGGCAGACAACTTTTATTCGACCGGAGCGCCCCCATGCCCATGCCCATCGCCGAACTGGAGCGAAGCCTCCGCGAGGCGTTTCCCGACGCGCAGATTCAGGTCGACGACCTGGCCGGCGACGGGGACCACTACAAGGCGCGGATCGTGTCCAAGGCCTTCGCCGGCCTGAACCGGGTCAAGCAGCACCAGCTCGTCTACGGAGCCCTGAAGGGCCGGGTGGGCGGGGAGCTGCACGCGCTCGCGCTCGAAACCTCCGCCCCGGCCTGAGAGGAGCGCCATGCGCTATCGCCCCTTCGGCATAACCGGCAAGGCGGTCTCGGCCGTCAGCCTGTTGTTGCGCGAAGCGCCGAACATGAGCTCGCCCCAGGCGTGGCGGACCCTGGTCTTCTCGGCCATGGAAAACGGGATCAACTTCTTCGAAGTGGCCGCCGGCGTCGATGTCGCCGCCCTCGGCCTGGGCGAGGCGCTGAAGTCGGTAGAGCGGCGGCTGCTGTTCCTGAGCTGGCGGCTGCGGGGCGACCCGCGCGGCGTGCTGACGGCCGAGGCCATCTCGCTCAGCATCCGCCACGGCCTGCAGAAGACCGGCGCGCTCTATTTCGACCTCGTGATGATCGACGAGGCCGCCTACGAGACCCTGGCGCCCGACGCCCTCGACCATCTGAGCCAGCTTCGCTCGGCCGGGCTCTGCCTGCAGGTGGGCGTCGTCGGCGACGGCCCGTCGGTCGACGAGGGTATCCGCAGCGCCAGCTTCGACGTGGCGACCACCCCCTTCAGCCTGACCTCCGACTGGCAGGCGCGCCGCCGCATCCGCGAGGCCGCGGCCAGCAACATGACCCTGGTGGCCAGCGATCCCTTCCCCGGCGGCGCCCTGGGCCGCGCCTCGCCCACCGCCTCGTCGCCACGCCGCAGCCTGCTCAGCCCCGGCCGGCCCGAGCCCCTGGCCGGCGCCGGCACCTACGCCTTCCTGCACGACACCCCCGGCTGGACCCCCGACGAGATCTGCCTGGCCTACACGCTCACCGAGCCGACCTTCGCCTCCGTCCAGCTCGAGGCCTTCCGCACCGAGGCCATCGAACGGTTCGCGGCCGTGACCGACAGGGACCTGCCCACCGGCGTGGCCGCCCAGATCGAGATGGCCCGCTTCGGCGAGCTCGCCGACCGCCGCCGGGCCTGAAGCCTGCACCCTGCGGCGTCGGGCGTCTTGACCCGCGGCCCTCCCGTCCCTAGCTGTCTGGCGAGATATTCGCCGCAAAGGCCCGTTTCGCCATGACCGACACCACCACCGCCAATCCCGCCCACGACTTCATCGCCAAGACCGTGGCCGACAATCCCGTGGTGCTGTTCATGAAGGGCGTGCCCGAACAGCCGCGCTGCGGCTTCTCGGCCCTGGTCGTGCAGATCCTCGACCACCTGGGCGCCGACTTCATCGGCGTCGACGTGCTACAGGACGACAGCCTGCGCGACGGCGTCAAGACCTTCACCGACTGGCCGACCATCCCGCAGCTCTATGTGAAGGGCGAGTTCGTCGGCGGCGCCGACATCATCCGCGAGATGTTCCAGTCGGGCGAACTGAAGCCCCTCCTGATCGAACAGGGCGTCCTGGCTGCGTGAGCCGACGCCTCGAGCCGCCCCCCGGCCGACAGGTCTTCACCCGCGAGTTCACGCCGTCTCCGTCGGACATCGACGAAAACGGCCACGTGAACAATGTGGTCTATGTCCGCTGGATTCAGGACATGGCCACCTCCCACTGGCGGGCCCTACAGCCGGACGGGGAACAGGCGGCCTGGGCCTGGATCGTCCTGCGCCATGAGATCGACTACCGCCGGGCCCTGATGCCCGGCGAGACGGCCCTGGCCACGACCTGGGTCGCCGAGGCGCCCGAAGGTCCGCGCTTCGACCGCTTCGTGCGCATCGACGGCCCCGACGGCGCCATGTGCGCCCAGTCCCGCACGGTCTGGTGCCTGGTGGAGGCCGGGACCGGACGGCCCAAGCGGGTCACCCCCGACATCGTGGCCCGGTTCACTTAGCGCCTCACCCAACTCCCTGGCCCGGTCCAGGCGGCCAGCGGGTTCAGCAGGAACAGCGGCGTGCGCTGCGTCACCCCCAACTCCTCATAGCTGAACGTCAGGTCGGTGTGGCCCATGGCGAAGGACCTGCACGGGTCCAGGCGCTTGCGGCCGAAGGCCAGCGTCATCGCCTCGCCCTTCCGCTCGACGAAGAACGAGAAGTCCTCCTTCTTGGTGCAGCCGTTGGACGCGACGCGGATGGTCAAAGCCTCCCGCCCGGCGCTGGCTGAGTAGAGCGGCTCCAGCTCCGACAGGACCCGCGGCGCGGCCGTGGCGCAGCCCGAGACCAGGGCCAGGCCCGCGACAAGGAGAAACCGGCGATTCATCGCGCCACTCCGCCACAATATCCCGCAAAGCAAAAGGCCCCGGATCGCTCCGGGGCCTTCGCGGATCTTGGTCGGGTTCGGCGGCCGGTTAGGACGCGTAGAACTCGATGACCAGGTTCGGCTCCATCTTCACCGGGTACGGGACCTCGGAGAATTCCGGCGCGCGGATGAACTTGGCGGTCATGCCCTTGGCGTCGACCTCGATGTAGTCCGGCGTGTCGCGCTCGCCCGACTGCAGGGCTTCCAGCACCAGCGCCATGTTCTTCGACCGCTCGCGGACCGAGACGATGTCGCCGGCCTTCACGCGATAGGAGGCGATGTTGACCCGGTTGCCGTTCACCAGCACGTGGCCGTGGTTCACGAACTGACGGGCGGCGAACACGGTCGGCACGAACTTGGAGCGGTAGACCACCGCGTCCAGGCGGCTTTCCAGCAGGCCGATCAGGTTCTCGGAGGTGTTGCCCTTGCGGCGGGCGGCCTCGGTGTAGGTGCGCGAGAACTGCTTTTCGGTCAGGTTACCGTAATAGCCCTTCAGCTTCTGCTTGGCGCGGAGCTGCAGGCCGAAATCGGAGACCTTCTGCTTGCGGCGCTGGCCATGCTGGCCGGGGCCGTAAGAGCGTTGATTGACGGGGGACTTCGGGCGACCCCAGATGTTCTCGCCCATCCGCCGGTCGATCTTGTACTTCGCCGAGTGGCGCTTCGACATACGTCGTCTCTCTTCATAGTCGACCCGGGCCGGCGCCCCCGATAGTGGAGGCGCGATCTCAACGGCGGCGATCAGGTCACCCGTCATAGGTTCGCGGACCCGCACGGTCTCCCGGCGGCGCGAAGGGGCGGTGTATGACGGCCGGCAGGGCGAAAGTCAATCTCGACGCCCTAGGCATGCCCCCGAAGCGCGCCCTCCGAAGCACGCCAGAGGGGAGAGCGCTTTACGGCCTGGCTGGCGGACGGGATAGTCGGCGCGGTTCGGAGTTTCCCATGACCGGCGCCCTTCGCCTCCTCCCCGCCCTGCTCCTGGCCCTGGCTGCGCCCGCCGCCCAGGCCGCCACGTCGCGGCCCGACCTGGCGCCGGGCGTCGAAGTGGACGACGCCTGCATGGCGGAGGCCTTGCTCGAGAGCGGCTTCCAGGGCGCCGTCCGCGTCGCCACGCCGGCCGCTCGCGACCATTCCCTGGAGGCCTGCGATCTCGAGGCCGAGACGCTGCTGGTCGCCGACTACCGCGCCGTGGCTGGGCCCTGCACGGCTGACGCCCTGCGCGACCAGGGGTTCCTGGGGCGGATCAACCGGCCCCGCCAGGTGGAACGCAACGATCCGGCCTGTCTCGCCCTCCAGGCGCCGGCCGCGCCGCCTTCGCCGCAAGACCTGGTGACCTTTCGCGGCGCCGACGGCCGGGAGATCACCACAATGCGTCCGATTCCCAACCCGTATTAGGCAATATTCGGTCCGAACTGGACCACGAGTACAGTAGTCTGGCCACCACCAGTCCGCGTAGCTCTGTGCGCCTTGTCATATGGGGGTCTCCATGCGCGTGTTCCTGCTCTCCACCGTCTTCGCCGCCGGCCTGATCGCCTTGCCCGCCGCGGCTCAGGACCACGCCGCCCACACCGCCGCCAAGGCCGAAGGCCCGGCCATGAACCACGGCGCCATGCCGATGCCGGGCGCGGCCATGCCGGCCATCTATATGGGCCAGGCCGACAAGCCCGGCGCCCCGGTGTTCGACGGCCTGGGCGACCACCGCCACCCGATCACCACCACCAATCCCCAGACCCAGAAGCTGTTCGACCAGGGCGTGAACCTGCTGTTCGGCTTCAATCACGCCGAGGCGATCCGCTCGTTCCGCGAGGCCGCGCGCCAGGATCCCGACTGCGCCATGTGCTGGTGGGGCGTGGCCTTCGCGCTGGGCTCCAACATCAACCTGCCGATGCAGGCTGACGCCGTCACCCCGGCCTGGCAGGCGCTGTCGCGCGCCCAGGTCCTGCAGTCCAAGGCCTCGCCACGCGAACAGGCCTGGATCGACGCCCTGTCGACCCGCTACGCCGCTCAGCCTCCAGCCGACCGCAAGCCCCTGGACGAGGCCTTCGCCAAGGCCATGGGCGATCTCGCCCGCGCCGACCCGTCGGACCTGGACGCGGCCACCTTCTACGCCGAAGCCATGATGGACACCCAGCCCTGGGACTACTGGCAGGCCGACGCCGTCACCTCGAAGGGCAAGGGCGCGGAAATCCTCGCCGCGCTGGAGGGGGTGATCGCCAAGGCGCCCAACCATCCAGGGGCCCTGCATCTCTATATCCACGCCGTGGAGGCCTCGACGACGCCCGAGCGGGCGGAGGCCGCCTCCGACCGGCTGCTGACCCTGATGCCCAAAGCCGGGCACATCGTCCACATGCCCAGCCACATCTTCTACCGGGTGGGGCGCTACGCCGACGCGGCCCGGTCCAACGAGATGGCGGCCCTGGTGGACGAGGAGTACATCGCCGCCTGCCGGGCGCAGGGCTTCTATCCGGCTGGCTATTACGGCCACAACATCCACTTCCTGTGGACCTCGGCGGAGATGGAGGGGCGCTCCCTGGTCTCGCACCAGGCCGCCCGGCGGCTGGTCAAGGCGGTCAAGGCCGAGGAGACGGCCGCCAACCTGCCGCTGGCCGAACTCTTCGTCTACACGCCGGTCGTGAACCTGCTGCGGTTCGGCAAGTGGGACGCGGTGCTGGCCGAACCGCCGCCGCCGCCCGGCCTCAAGCTCGACACCGCCATCTGGCTCTACGCCCACGGGATCGCCGCGGCCAATACGGGCGATCGCGCCACGGCCCTGGCAGACCGGGCCAGGCTGGAGGCCCTGACCCGCGCCGACCTCTCGGCCTTCGACGCCTTCGCCATCCCCGCCAAGCCGATGACGGAGCTGGCGCTGGCCCTGCTGGACGGCGAGATCGCCCGCAAGGATGGGGTGCTGGACGCCGCCATCGTGCGTTTCCGCAAGGCCTCCGAACTGGAGCGCGCCCTGCCCTATACCGAGCCGGCCTACTGGCATTCGCCGGTCAGCCACTATCTGGGCGCGGCCCTGCTGGAGGCCGGCCGCGTGCAGGAAGCCGAGGCCGTCTATCGCGACAGCCTCAAGCACTACCGCCGCGACGGCTGGGCGCTCTACGGCCTGACCCAGGCCCTCGACCGCCAGGGCAAGAAGGACGAAGCCGCCACGACCCGCGCGGCCTTCGACGAGGCCTGGAAGACGGCCGACGTGAAGTTGACCGCCTCGCGGTTCTAGGCCTTGACCACCGGCGGGAAGCGGAAGCGGCCGTCCAGCATCTCGGCGCGCGGCAGATAGGCGCGCAAGGTCATGGCGAACGGTCCCTGGGCCGGCGCCGGCAGCCAGTTGGCGCTCCGATCGCCGCCCGGATCGGTGCGGCCGATCCAGATGTCCAGCGACCCGTCGGCGTTGCGCTTCAGGCCGCTGGTGCGGTCGCCGATGGCGAAGCGCTTGATTGGGTTCTGCGTCAGGAAGAACTGACCCTGGGGCGTGGCCTCGTACATGGTCAGCGACCAGAAGCCGTCCAGCGGCAGGTTGGCGGGCATGGTCAGCCGGCGCAAACCGTCGCCGGTGAACCGACCGCTTCCGTCTTCGCCCTGGGCCCGCATGTACATGGCCTCGACCGGGGTCAGGGCCGCCAAGCCGCCGAGCGCCACCATGGCCCGGAAGAGATAGTCCTGGCCGAAGAGACCCAGATTGGCGCGCGGATAGCTCCAGCCGTCGATGAAGGTCTGGCGCCCGGCATTGGCCAGGATCATGGCCTTGGCCTCGGCGACCCCGGCCTCGATCTGGGCGAGCTCACCGGCGTTGAAGCGCTTGGGGTCGAAGCCCGAGACGGGGCCGAGCCCCAGGGCCGCGACGCGGCGGAACAGGCCCAGGTCCTCGGGCCGCGGCGGATCGGAGGCCAGCAGCGCCTGGGCGCTGGCGAAATAGTCGCCGGGCGGGGCGTTGCGCGCGGCGACGGCCGGCGGCGCGGCTGTCGCCGGGCCCCTGAGGACGATCCCATCCTGCACCGCGTGGGCAGCGGCGAGATCGGCCTCGCCATCGACCAGGGTGCGAGCCAGCACCCAGGCATGTGGCGTGGCGACCCGCACCAGGTTGGCCCCCGACCCCGGCTGTTTCGGCCCGACCAGGGTGAAGGTCCCGCCCTCGCTTCCCAGGGTTCGCGTGCCCAGGATGGCGTCGTTGTCCGTGTACATGTCGAGCACCGCCACCGAGAGGTAGCGCTTGCCCGAGGCCGGCAGGGTCAGCGTCGCCGGCCCCGCCGTCAGGTCCAGCCAGGCGCTGGAATAGAGGGTGTCGTTGTTGGGCGTGGTGATCGCCCGGCTGGCCGGGGTGGCCAGGTTGCGGCCATGGACGAAGCCGTTGACTGCCGCCGGCTGGTCGCCCGGCCGGGCCCGCAGCATCCGCATCCGCGCCTGGCCCATCTCGATCAGCGGCAGAGCGAAGATCCAGGCCTCCCGCGCCGCGGCCTTGAGGTCGCCGTCCGCCGCCAGGGCCCGCGCGCCTGGAGCCAGTCCCATGGCCGCCACCGCCGCCAGCAGATTCCGTCTGTTCATGATCCCCTCCCATCCCATCCCGCTAGGGGCGATCTGACGCCGCCCTGGATCGCCGTTCAAGCGCCGCCTCAGTCCTTCCTCGCCGCCTTCTCCCGCGCCAAGCGGTCCAGCACCCGGCCCCGCCCCTGGGAGAGCGCCGTGACCACACCGCGGAAGGTGCGCACCTCCTGGTCGGAGAACCGGGCCCGCGCAAGCGCCGAGCGCAGGTTCTGGATCATCGAGGGCCGCTTCTCGGGCGGGTGGAAGAAGCCGGCGTCGTCCAGTTCGCGCTCGAAATGCTCGTAGAGGCCCAGCATGGCCGCCGCGTCGGCGGCCGGCGGTCCCTCGCGGAACGCCGGCGGCGCGCCGGCTTCGGTCGTCATCCGCCACTCATAGGCGTTGATCGCCACGGCCTGGGCGAGGTTGAGCGACCGGAACCTGGGATCGATCGGCAGGGTCACCACCGCCGAGCACAGGGCGATGTCGGCGGTCTCCAGCCCCGCGCGCTCGCCGCCGAACAGCAGACCCACGGCATGGCCCTGGGCCACCTCGCCCGCCAGGTTCGCCGCCGCCGCGCGCGGGGTGAGGATCGGCAGCTGCAGCTCGCGCGGCCGCGCCGTCGTCGCATAGACCAGATGCAGGTCGGCGATGGCGGCCTCGACGCTCTCATAGATCCGAGCGGCGTTCAGCGGCCACTCGGCGCCCGAGGCCGCCGCCCAGGCGTGCTCCTGGGGCCAGCCGTCGCGCGGATTGACCAGCCGCAGGTCGGCCAGACCGAAATTGGCCATCACCCGGGCCACGGCGCCGATGTTCTGCGCCAACTGGGGCTTGTCGAGGATGATACAGGGCGGGAGGGAGCTCATGCCGCGTTTTCCATCCGATGCGGCGTTCGATGCAAGGGCCGAGGGGTCGGGAAACCCCGGACGCGAGGAATCCGGGGTTTGCCCGGTGCAACCTGCTGGGGCACTATCGCCTCAATCTCGGGAGGCGGCATGTCGGAGAGCCTATCCCTATTGCTCGCCGGCGCCGTTGCGGTCGCCTTCCTGGCCGGGCTGTACGGCGAGCGCTGGCGCTCCAGGCTCGGACGTCGGAGCTGGCGCATACCCCCCGCCCGCAAGCAGTTCGCTTCCGTCCATTTGGTCGACGCCACGCCGACCGGCCCGATCACGGATTCCGCCGACCAGCTTCGCATAGTCATGGGAGCGCGGTTCGAACGGCGCCGCCTGCTCACCAAGTCGGAAGCCCGGGTGTTCTATGCGGCTGAGAAGGCGGTCAGGGACCAGAAACTGGCGTGGCGGGTGATGGCCCAGGTGAGCCTCGGTGAGATTCTGTCCTCACCCGACGCCCGCGCCTATGGCGCCATCAACAGCAAACGTGTCGACGTACTTCTGATCTCGGCGAGCGGTGATCCACTTGCCGCCATCGAGTATCAGGGCGGCGGCCACTATCAGGGCACGGCGCCGGCCCGCGACGCCGTAAAGAAGGAAGCCCTGCGCCGCGCCGGCGTTCGCTACATAGAGATCACACCCGAACACGACGCGGCCGACGTGGCGCGGGAGATTGCGCGCGTCGCAGCGGCGGATGTGCGCCCGGGGTCTTCCTAGGGCTGAACGCGCAGGCCGATCCGATGTCACCTCCCGCTTCTGCACGTGGCAGGCTTTGCGTCCTGGCGCGGGCCTAGTATACGGCCCCCAACCCCGCCGTTACGCCCTCGGAGCGCTTCGCCCACATGGCCAAGAAGATCAAAGTCGCCAATCCCGTCGTCGACCTCGACGGGGACGAGATGACCCGCATCATCTGGAAGTGGATCAAGGACAAGCTGATCTTCCCGTATCTCGACCTCGAGATCGACTATTACGACCTGGGGATGGAGCACCGCGACGCCACCGACGACAAGGTGACGACCGACGCGGCCGAGGCGATCAAGCGCCATGGCGTCGGCATCAAGTGCGCCACCATCACCCCCGACGAAGCGCGGGTCGAAGAATTCAAGCTCAAGAAGATGTGGAAGTCGCCCAACGGCACCATCCGCAACATCCTGGGCGGCGTGGTCTTCCGCGAGCCGATCATCTGCAAGAACGTGCCGCGCCTGATCCCGGGCTGGACCCAGCCGATCATCATCGGCCGCCACGCCTTCGGCGACCAGTACCGCGCCACCGACTTCCTGGTGCCCGGCCCCGGCACGATGACCATCAAGTGGGTCGGCGACAACGGCGAGACCATTGAGCACGAGGTGTTCAAGTACCCTGGCTCCGGCGTGGCCATGGCCATGTACAACCTCGACGACTCGATCCGCGAGTTCGCCCACGCCTGCTTCGCCTACGCGCTGAAGCGCAAGTACCCGCTGTACCTGTCGTCCAAGAACACGATCCTCAAGGCCTATGACGGGCGCTTCAAGGACATCTTCGCCGAGGTCTTCGCCAGCGACTACCAGGCGCAGTTCAAGGAGGCCGGGATCGTCTACGAGCACCGCCTGATCGACGACATGGTGGCCTCGGCGCTGAAGTGGTCCGGCGGCTTCATCTGGGCCTGCAAGAACTACGACGGCGACGTGCAGTCCGACCAGGTCGCCCAGGGCTTCGGCTCGCTCGGCCTGATGACCTCGGTGCTGATCACCCCGGACGGCAAGATCATGGAGGCCGAGGCCGCCCACGGCACCGTCACCCGTCACTATCGCCAACATCAGCGCGGCGAATCGACCTCCACCAACTCCATCGCCTCGATCTTCGCCTGGACCCAAGGCTTGAAGCACCGCGCCAAGCTGGACGGCAATCCCGAGCTCGACCACTTCGCCGACACCCTTGAGAAGGTCTGCGTCTCCACCGTGGAGAGCGGCTCGATGACCAAGGACCTGGCGCTGCTGGTCGGCGACACCCAGGGCTGGCTGACCACCGAGGGCTTCATCGACAAGGTCGCCGCCAATCTGGAGAAGGCGCTGGCCGAGTCGCCCGCCGCCTGACCGCCGTGGACCCGCGCGCGCCCGACGGCTGGAGCCTGGGACGCGCGGTTTTCCGCCTGATCGTCACCCTGATCCTGGGAACGGCGCTGGTCTTCGCGGCCGCGCCGTTCTTCGCGTTCCGGGCCCTGAAGGCCGCGGCGCGGGACGGCGACACCCAGGCTCTCGCCGAGCTTGTCGACTACCGCGCGGTGCGCGAGGGTCTGCGCCCGCAGGTGGCCGCCCGGCCGGTCGCCGCGCCGGCCCCGCCCGACATCTGGTCCGACCCCGTCGGCGCCATGCGCCGGGCCATCGAACCGCTCACGACCGCCCCGCCGGCCGTCGAACCCTATCTGAACGCCCAGGGCCTCCACGACCTGACCCGCGGCTATGCGCCGGGCAAGGCGCCCGCCGAGGCCAGGGCTCCGTTCCCCACGCTCCGCTATTGGGGACCCAATCGCGCGCGGTTCGCCGTGACAGCGTCGGGCGCGCAGGAGCCCGTCATATTCAGCTTCCAGCGGCGCGACCTCTTCACCTGGAAGCTGGTCCAGATCCGGGCGCCGCGGGGCAAGTTCTAGGCGCGCACTGTCACACCACCGCCAATGACCGCTGCTAGGCGGGACCCTTGCTGAGGGGACCATCCATGATCTCGATCCGTTGGGCCGCGCTCGCCGCGGCCGCCCTGTCGGCGTTGGTTCTCGCGGCTCCGGCCAAGGCCCAGGTCTACGCCACCCCCAACCTCACCCAGGCGAGCGGGCCGGAGCCCGTCTCCCTGGAAGGCCAGGCCTTCGTCAATCACGGGCTGGTCGCGGTCGGCCGCCTGCCGGCCGCGACGCGGGACTTCGCCGGAGAGACCCTGGGCTCGTTCTCGGGCATGGCGCTCGACCTCGCCACTTGGCGCCGGCGTCCCGACGGCGCCTATGTCGGCAAGCTGTTCACGCTGCCCGACCGCGGCCCCAACGATGTCGGCCCGTTCAAGGGCACGACCGATTACCGCAACCGTGTCCACACCCACGACCTGGTGTTGACGCTCCATGCGACGGGCTCGCAGAACCAGCTCGCCATCACGCCGACCGGCGGCTTCCTGCTGACCGATTCCGCCGGCCAGCCGTTCACGGGCAAGGACGCCGGGAACCATGTCATCACCCGCGACGGCGTCGTCTATCCCAGCCCGGCGAGCGGCGAGGGTGCGGGCCGGATCAGCCTGGATTCCGAGGCTATCGCTCGGCTCGCCGACGGCTCGTTCTACGTCTCCGACGAGTACGCGCCCGGTATCTACTATTTTGACCCGACGGGCCGTCAGATCGGCGCGATCCAGACGGTCGCCGCCCTGCTTCCGCGCGTGGACGATGTAGTGAACATGAACGGCGCGGCCGCGCCGAAGAGCGGTCGACGGCACAATCAGGGCATCGAGGCCCTTTCCATCACCCCCGACGGACACAAGCTGGTCGCCGTGTTGCAGAGCGCCACGGTGCAGGACTCGGGCTCGGGAAATCCGGGCCGCAACAACACCCGTATCCTGATCTACGACATCTCGACCAACCGCACACCCACCGCGCCGGTCGAACACTATGTCCTGCAACTGCCCGTGATCAGCGCGCCCGGGACCGGCGGCGCGGCCACCGCAACCGCCGCGCAGTCGGAAGTTCTGGCGCTCAACGCCCGCCAGTTCCTGGTGCTGGCGCGCGACGGCGTCGGTCGCGGCTCAGGCGTCAACGCCGCCAATTCGCCGGTCTATAAGAGCGTGCTGTTGGTCGACACCACGGGCGCCGCCAACATCGCCGGCACGCCGTTCGAGACCTCGCCCGGCGGGACCGTCTCCCCCGGCGGGGTGCTGGACGGCGCGATCACGCCCGTGCGGCAGGTTCAGCTCGTCAACATGCTGAACCCCACTCAGCTCGGCGCCTTCGGCCTCAACCTCAAGACCGCGCCGTCCGACGCCTCCTCCCTGTCCGAGAAGTGGGAGGCCCTTGCGCTCGCGCCCGCCCTCGATCCCGCCGCCCCGACGGATGTCTTCCTCCTGGTGGGCAACGACAACGACTTCGTGGTCGGCGCGGGCCGCGTCAACGGACAGGACTTCGACGCCGCGTTGAAGGGCGATGGCGGAACCGGCGATCATGACAGCCTCATCCTGGTCTATCGCCTGACCCTGCCGACCTATCCGGCGTCGGCGGCGACGGTTCCCCGGTAGGCGATCCCCGTCGCGCCGCGCACTACGTTCTTGTTATGTTCTTATTCCGGCGCTAGGGTGACCGCTCCTAGGACGGGAGGATCGAATGATCGGATATGTGACTATCGGAGCCCTGGACGTCGAGGCGGCGACGCCGTTCTACGACGCGGTGCTGGGCGCCATCGGTTATGAGCGCAAGTTCCTGGACGGCGGCTGGGCGGGCTACGGCCCCAAGGACGCCGACGCCAACACCTTCATCTGCCCACCATTCGACGGGCAGCCGGCGCGGGGCGGCAACGGGATCATGATCGCCTTCAAGGGCCCCGACACCGGATCGGTGGACGCCGCCCATGTGGCGGCGCTCGCCCATGGCGGCGGCGACGAGGGTGCCCCTGGGCCCAGGCCGCCGGAGTCCACCAGCTTCTACGCGGCCTATATGCGTGACCCGACCGGCAACAAGTTCGCGGTGTTCGCCAAGCCCTGACCGGGCTTGGGGTTGGCGAGTGGACGACGAAAAGGCCGGGGCGAACCCCGGCCTTCCACCTGTCTCGAAACCGTGATCGTCTAGGCGAGCGCGGCGGCGTCCGGCCACGCCCTTCGGAGCCCGACCATGCGCGCCCTCGCCGCGATCGCCTGCAGCCTCCTCGTGACGAGTCCCGCCGCCGCCGAAGTCTGCGAGGCGTGGGCGCCGGCGCAAGCCTTCGGGGCGCTCGAGGTCAGCCTCATCGACGAGGCCAGCGGCCTGGAGGTCTCCGACCGTCACCCCGACCGCCTCTACCACAACAACGACAGCGGCGACGGCCTGCGGTTCTACGTCTCCGACCTCAAGGGCCAGGGGACGCGGGCCGTGGAGATCAAGGGCGACCAGCCGCTGGACATAGAGGAGATGTCGCTCGGGCCCTGCGGGCGCAAGACCTGCCTCTATCTCGGCGACATCGGCGACAACCCGGCCAAGCGCGAGGGGGTGGTCTTCACCCTGGTGGTCGAGAAGAAGGCCTTCGGCGAGCGGGTGAAGGCCCTTCGCACCGTCCGCGCCCGCTATCCCGACGGGCCGCACAACGCCGAGGCCTTCGCGGTCCACCCGGACGGTGACCTCTACCTGGCGACCAAGCCGGCCGACGCGAAAATGATGACCCCGGGCCCCGCGTTGGTCTACCGGCTGAGCGCCGCCCAACTCCGCAACGGCAAGGACGTGCAGACCTTCACCAAGGTTGGCGAGATCGACCTGCCGAAGATCATGGCCGCCTATCCCTTCCCCGGCTCGATCGCCACGGCGCTGGACATCGCCAGCGACGGCAAGCGGGCGCTGCTGCTGACCTATGTCGCCGCCCTGGTGCTGGACTTCGACATCGCCAAGGGCCTCAGCGGACCCCATCAGGTGGTGTCGCTCGACACCCTGCCCCAGCAGGAGGCCGCGGCCTGGCTGCCGGATGGGTCAGGCTTCCTCTACGACACCGAGCAGACCCGCAGGGTCAAGGGCGCCAAGATCAACCAGGTGCTCTGCAAGGCGCCTTAGGCGCCCAGCAGGGCCTTGATCGCCGCCAGGCCTTCGGCCGCCTTGCCGCCGTCGGGCGCGCCGCCCTGGGCGAAGTCGGGACGTCCGCCCGCGCCCTGGCCGCCCATGGCCAGCACCGCGGCCTTGGTCAGGTCCACGGCGTTGAACGTCGCCGAGGCTCCGCCGACCACCGCCACGGCCACGGCCCCCTTGCCGTCGGCTGAGCCGATCAGGGCGATGACGCCGTCGCTCACCTGCTTGCGGAACTCCTCGACCATGGGCCGCAGGTCCTTGCCGCCGACCCCGTCCATGACGCGGGCGATGACCTGGACGCCACCGATCTCTTCCGGACCCGCCGGAGCCCCGCCCGATCCGCCGCCGCCCATGGCGAGCTGGCGCTTGGCCTCGGAGAGCTCCTTCTCCAGCTTGCGGCGCTGGGCGTCGAGCGCGTCGACCCGCGCCAGGACCTCGGAGACCGGGGTCTTGAACTGGTCGGCGAGGGCCTTGGCCACCTGGGCCTGCTCCACCAGCCAGCGGCGCGCCGCCTCGCCGGTCAGGGCCTCGATCCGCCGCACGCCGGCGGCCACGCCGCCTTCGGAGACCACCTTGAACAGGGCGATGTCGCCGGTGCGCGCCACATGGGTGCCGCCGCACAGCTCCACCGAATAGTCGCCCTCGCCTTCCAGCGCGCGGCCCAGGGTCAGGACCCGGACGCTGTCGCCGTACTTCTCGCCGAACAGGGCCATGGCCCCGGCCTCGATGGCCTCGTCGGGCGCCATCTCCTTGGTCACCGCCGGCAGGTTCTGACGGATCACCGCGTTGACCTCGACCTCGATCTTCTCGATCTCGTCGGGGGTCAGCGGGCCGCCGTGGCTGAAGTCGAAGCGGATGCGCTCGCCATCGACCATCTGGCCCTTCTGCGAGACGTGGGGGCCCAGCACGTGGCGCAGGGCCGCGTGCAGCAGGTGGGTCGCCGAGTGGTTGGACCGCGTGGTGATGCGGACCTGCGGGTCCACCGCCAGGCGCACGTCGTGGCCCGGCTCCAGCGCGCCCTGCAGGATCTCGATCTCGTGGACATAGAGGTCTCCGGCCTGCTTCTGGGTGTCGAGCACCCGGGCGCGGCCGTCGGTCCATTCGATCTCGCCGACATCGCCGGCTTGGCCGCCGCTCTCGGCGTAGAAGGGCGTGCGGTCGAAGACCGCCAGGACGGTCTCGCCGGCCTTGGTCTCGGTGATTTCGGCGCCGTGGGCGACCAGGGCCTGCAGCTTGCCCGTGGCCTCGGTCGTCTCGTAGCCGACGAACTTGGTCGCGCCCACGCGCTCGCGGATGGCGAACCATTCGGCCGCCTGGCTGGCCTGGCCTGAGCCGGTCCAGGCCTCGCGCGCCTGGTCCTTCTGGCGCTTCATGGCCGCGTCGAAGCCGGCCAGGTCGACGGTCAGCCCCTTGTTGCGCACCGCGTCCTGGGTGAGGTCGAGCGGGAAGCCGTAGGTGTCGTAGAGCTTGAAGGCGGTCTCGCCAGAGAGCACGCCGCCTTGCGTCATCTTGGCGGTCGCCTCGTCCAGCAGGGCCATGCCACGGCCGAGCGTGCGGCGGAAGCGTTCCTCCTCCTGGCGCAGGGTCTCGACGATCACTGGCTCGGCGCGGCGCAGCTCGGGATAGGCCCCGCCCATCTCGGCCACCAGGACCGGCGCCAGGCGGTGCATCAACGGCTCCTCGGCGCCCAGCAGGTGGGCGTGGCGCATGGCGCGGCGCATGATCCGGCGCAGGACGTAGCCGCGGCCCTCGTTGGAGGGCGAGACCCCGTCGGCGATCAGGAAGCTCACCGAGCGCAGGTGGTCGGCGATCACCCGGTGCGAAGGGCCGTTGGAGCCCCCGGCCACCAGCGCCTTGGACGCCGCGATCAGGGTGCGGAACAGGTCGATGTCGTAGTTGTCGTGCACGCCCTGCAGGACCGCGGCGATGCGCTCTAGGCCCATGCCGGTGTCGATCTGCGGCTTGGGCAGGTCGCGGCGCGTGCCGTCGGCGAACTGCTCGAACTGCATGAAGACCAGGTTCCAGATCTCCACGAACCGGTCGCCGTCCTCGTCCGGGCTGCCGGGCGGGCCGCCGGGGAT
>NZ_JAUYNW010000102.1 GCF_030698145.1 Phenylobacterium sp.
TCACCATCGTGGTCCGCGAATTGGGTGAGGCCGCCTGATGGGTCAAAAAGTCAATCCGGTCGGGCTTCGCCTCGGCATCAACCGCACCTGGGACAGCCGCTGGTTCGCCGACGGCGCGGACTATGGTCGGATGCTCCACGAAGACCTGAAGATCCGCAAGAACCTGAAGAAGCGCCTGTATCAGGCCAGCGTCTCGCGCATCATCATCGAGCGTCCGCACAAGAAGTGCCGGATCACGATCTACGCGGCCCGTCCCGGTGTCATCATCGGCAAGAAGGGCGCGGACATCGAGAAGCTCCGCAAGGACATCGCGGCGATGACCCAGGGTGAAGTGCACCTGAACATCGTCGAGATCCGCAAGCCTGAGACCGACGCCCAGCTGGTGGCCGAGAATATCGCCCAGCAGCTCGAGCGCCGCGTGGCCTTCCGCCGCGCCATGAAGCGTGCGCTGCAAAGCGGCATGCGTCTGGGCGCCAAGGGGATGCGCATCGAAGTGGCCGGCCGTCTGGGCGGCGCGGAAATCGCGCGTACGGAAAGCTACCACGAGGGTCGCGTTCCGCGTCACACGCTGCGGGCCGACATCGACTACGGGATCACCGAAGCCAGCACGACCTACGGCATCATCGGCGTGAAGGTGTGGGTCTTCAAAGGCGAAGTCCTCGACCACGATCCGATGGCGCTCGATAAGCGCCTGGCGACCGAATCCGGCCCGGCCGGCGAGGGTGGCGGTCGTGACCGTTCGGGCGATCGTCCCGACCGTGGTCGCCGTGACCGCCGCGAGCAAGCTGGAGCCTAGGGTAGAGCCATGCTGTCTCCGAAGAAAACCAAGTACCGTAAGCAGTTCAAGGGCAAGATCCATGGAACGGCGAAGGGCGGCTTCACGCTGAACTTCGGCTCCTATGGCCTTAAGTCCGTCGAACCGGAACGCATCACCGCGCGTCAGATCGAAGCCGCCCGCCGGGCGATCACTCGCCAGATGAAGCGTCAAGGCCGCGTGTGGATCCGGATCTTCCCGGACGTGCCGGTCACCGACAAGCCGGCCGAAGTGCGGATGGGTAAGGGCAAGGGCGCGGTCGAGTACTGGGCCGCGCGCGTTCACCCCGGCCGGATCATGTTTGAAATCGACGGCGTGCCGGACGATGTGGCCCGTGAAGCCCTGCGCCTCGGCGCGGCCAAGCTTCCGGTGAAGACCCGCATTGTCACCCGGATCGACGCCGTTGTGGCGGAGGCCGCGTGATGAAGATCGACGACATCCGGGGCATGACGCCCGACCAACTCGGCGAAAGCCTGCTGAACCTGAAGAAAGAGCAGTTCAACCTGCGCTTCCAGGCGGCGACGGGCCAGGTTGAGAAGACCCACCGCGTGGACGAGGTCCGCAAGGACATCGCGCGGATCAAGACCGTCCTGCGTTCCAAGCAGACCGCGGCCTAAGGAGACAACGAACATGCCCAAGCGAATTCTCGAAGGCGTCGTCGTCTCCGACAAGGGTGACAAGACGATCGTGGTGAAGGTCGA
>NZ_JAUYNW010000103.1 GCF_030698145.1 Phenylobacterium sp.
GCGACCTTAATTCACTCTAAGGGAGCTGTCCCTGGCCGGTCCCGTGGGACCGGGCAAAACGGCGCCCACCTGGTTATCCAGGTCGAGGGGATTCAACCGTCCTTCACGGCTCTCGCGGCGCCGCCACCCTTCGCCTATGCTGGCGAGGTGATCCCCGAACCCACCAAGACCCGTCTGCGCGCGGAACTGCGCCGCCGCCGCCGGAAGCTGGCCGCCGCCGCGCCGGACGCGGCCCAGGCCGCCGCCCAGCACCTGATGCTGGAGCGCCTGCCGGCCTTCGCCTGTTTCAGCGGCTATCACGCGGTCGGCGCCGAGATCGACCCCAGCCCCCTGATCCGCCGCCTGGCTCGCACTGGGGCCTTCTTCGCTCTGCCGGTCTGCGAGGCGCACGAACAGCCGCTGGTGTTCCGCGCCTGGGACGAGCGCGACACGCCCCAGCCCGACCTGTTCGGCGTGCCGGCCCCGCCGCGCCACGCCCCGGTGCTGCACCCCGACCTCATCGTCTGTCCGCTGCTGGCCTTCGACCGGAAGGGCGGGCGGCTGGGACAGGGCGGCGGCCACTATGACCGCACCATCGCCGAGCTCCGCGCCCACAAGCCGGTCTTCGTCCTGGGCCTGGCCTATGCCGGCCAGGAGGTCGAGGCCGTCCCCTGCGAAGCCCACGATCAGAGGTTGGACGCCATTCTGACGGAAAGCGGCTATATCCACGTCCGAAAGGACTAATTTCCATGCGCTTTGCTTTCTTCGGGGACATCGTGGGACGCTCGGGCCGCGAGGGCCTGGCCGACCATCTGCCGGCCCTGCGCCGCCGCCTCGACCTCGAATTCGTCATCGTCAACGCCGAGAACGCCGCCGCCGGCTTCGGGATCACCGAGAACACCGCGCGCGAGCTGTTCGACGCCGGCGCCGACTGCCTGACCCTGGGCAACCACTCCTTCGACCAGAAGGAGGCGCTGACCTATATCGTGCGCGAACCGCGCCTGATCCGGCCGGTCAACTATCCGCTGTTCGCCGACACGCCCGGCCGGGGCTCGCAGATGTTCGAGACCGACAAGGGCCGCCGCATCCTGGTGATCAACGTGCTGGGCCGCGTGCACATGGACAGCCTCGACGACCCGTTCGCCTCGGTGGACAGGGAGCTGGAGGCTTGCCCCCTGGGCATGGCGGTCGACGCCGTGGTGGTGGACATGCACGCCGAGGCCACCAGCGAGAAGATGGCCATGGGCCATTTCTGCGACGGCCGCGCCAGCCTGGTGGTGGGCACCCATACCCATGTGCCGACCGCCGACTGCCAGATCCTGAACGGCGGCACCGCCTACCAGACCGACGCCGGCGCCTGCGCCGACTATGACAGCGTCATCGGCAACCAGAAGGAAGAGCCGCTGCGGCGGTTCACCACCCGCATCTCGGGCGGCCGCTACAAGCCCGCCGAGGGGCCGGCCACGGTCTGCGGCGTCTTCGTCGAGACCGACGACGCCACGGGCTTGGCGCTGCGCGTCGAGCCCATCCGGGTCGGAGGGCGCCTATCGCAGAGCATCCCGTCACTGGAAACGGTCGCCGTCGGCTAGGTCTTGGCTGCGGCCTTGCGGTTGCGCGCCGCCACGCTCTCGCCGGCGACGCCCCAGTCCTCGGTCTGCACCTCGTCGATGATCACGAAGGTGGTGGCCGGATTCTTGTTCAGCACCTTGACCAGCAGGTCGGTGGCCCCGGCGATCAGCTGCGCCTTCTGGTCTTCGGTGGCGCCGGGCGTGATGCGGATATTGACGTAGGGCATGGAGACCTCCTCGGGGATTGCCGCCGACACTTAAGCGCGCAAAGCTTCGCCGCAAGCCTCTGGGAGCCCCGCATGACCCGTTTCCTCGCCCGTATCGTCTTCGGGGCGCTCGGCCTCGCGCTCGCCGCCTACCTGCTGCCGGGCGTCAGCTATAGCGGGATCGTCGACCTGCTGATCGCCGCCCTGCTGCTGGGGATCGTCAACGCTATCCTGCGGCCGATCCTGTTCGTGCTCACCCTGCCGCTGACCATCATCACGCTCGGCCTGTGGCTGCTGGTGCTCAACGCCGCCATGATCGGGCTGGTGGCCTGGCTGTTGCCAGGCTTCACGGTCACCGGCCTGGTCCCCGGCCTGCTCGCCGCCATCATCACCGGTGTGGTGAGCTGGATCGGCGCCATCGTCATCGGCGACGCGAAGAAGGGCTGACCCATAGAAAAAGGGCGGAACCTTTTCGGCCCCGCCCTCGATCTGTTGGTCGGTTGGACCTGGACTAGAAGTCCATGTCGCCCATGCCGCCCATGCCGCCCATGCCGCCGCCTTGAGCGCCGCCGCCCTTCTTGGGGGCCTCGACGATGGCGGCTTCGGTGGTGATCAGCAGGCCGGCGACCGAGGCCGCGTCCTGCAGAGCCGTGCGGACCACCTTGGCCGGGTCGATGACGCCGGCCTGGACCATGTCCACATACTCTTCGGTCTGGGCGTTGAAGCCGAAGGTGGGCGAGGCGTTCTCGAGCACCTTGCCGACCACGATGGAGCCTTCGACGCCCGCGTTTTCCACGATCTGACGGATCGGGGCCTGCAGGGCGCGGCGCACGATGGCGACGCCGGCTTCCTGGTCGTCATTGTCACCCTTGAAGCCGTCCAGAGCCTTGGACGCCTTAAGCAGAGCCACGCCGCCGCCGGGGACGATGCCTTCTTCCACGGCCGCGCGGGTCGCGTTGAGGGCGTCGTCGACGCGGTCCTTCTTTTCCTTCACTTCGACTTCGGTGGCGCCGCCGACTCGGATCACCGCAACGCCGCCGGCCAGCTTGGCCAGACGCTCTTGCAGCTTTTCCTTGTCGTAGTCCGAGGTGGTGTCCTCGATCTGACGCTTGATCTGGCCGATGCGGGCTTCGATCGCGTCCTTGGCGCCGACGCCGTCGACGATGGTGGTG
>NZ_JAUYNW010000079.1 GCF_030698145.1 Phenylobacterium sp.
GCGGCTTCCTCGGCCGTGCGGGCGCTACGCCAGAGGATGGAGTTGGCGCCCTCCGGCGTGATCACCGAATAGACGGCGTGCTCCAGGATCAGCACGCGATTGCCGGAGGCCATGGCGATCGCTCCGCCGGACCCGCCTTCGCCGGTCACCACGGCCACCATGGGCACGCCCAGCATCAGACATGTCTCGGTCGAACGCGCGATGGCCTCGGCCACGCCGCGCTCCTCGGACCCGAGGCCCGGATAAGCGCCGGGCGTATCTACGAAGCTGATGACGGGTAAATTGAAGCGCTCGGCCATCTCCATCAGCCGGATAGCCTTGCGGTAGCCCTCGGGCCGGGCGTAGCCGAAATTGTGCTTCACACGAGTGACGGTGTCGCGGCCCCTCTCGTGACCGATGACCACCACCGGCTGACCGCGAAACCGGCCCAGGCCGCCCATGATCGCCTGGTCGTCGGCGAACTTGCGGTCGCCGCGCAACTCCACGAACTCCTCGATCAGCCCGCCGACATAGTCGACGAAGTGCGGGCGTTGCGGGTGGCGCGCCACCTGCGTCTTCTGCCAGGCGTCCAGCTTGGAATAGGCCTGCCGGCGCATGTCCTGGGCGCGGGCGCGCAAGGCCTCGATCTCGCTCTCCAGCGCGCCGGAGCCCGTGGTCTCCGACAGTTTCGAGAGCTCCTCGATCTTGGCTTCGAGGTCGGCGATAGGGCGCTCGAACTCGAGGTAGTGCGCGGCCATCCGGGGAATCTTCTGTTTCGCTTCCGTGTGCGGAAGGGGCGGAAATTAGGCGGGAACCTTCAGCCTAACAAGCCCGCGGAGCAGCTTGTGGTTTCGTCGCCTTCGACGGATCGCCCGCGCGGCGTGCAACCTCCACCCTAGAGGAACGTTTTCAAACCCAAGGTCGAACCGAACCCACGTCCGGCGGGAGGCTGGCGGGAGGCTCCCCTTCCATCAAGCGACGCGTTCAGCGTCTGACGTCAGGAGTTCACAATGAGAGCCATCAAGATCGCCCTTGTCGCGACCGCCGCCTTGGCCACAGCCGCGCCGGCGTTCGCCCAGTACCAGCCGACCCAGCAGTATCAGCGCGATGTGCGCGCCTATGAGAGCGACCGCGCCGACTACGCCGCGCGGCGCGAGCAGTACGAGGAGGCCCGCGCCAGCTACGACCAGCGCCGGGAAGCCTATGAGCGCGAACGTGACCGCTACGACGCCCGCTACGGCTCCGGCTCCTATCTGCGCGCCTATGGCGCTCCGCCGTCCTGGGACGACACCTATTGGACCGAGCGCTATCGCGGCGTGAGCTGGTCCAGCCGTGACGACTACGACCGTCAGCTTCGACAGTATGAGAGCGACCGTCGCAGCTACGACCGCATCAACGGAATGGGCGCCTATGAGCGCCGCTACGGTCCCCCGCCGGTCTGGGCCGCCGGCGACTATGGTCGCGACGCGTCCTACTCGGGGACCTATGTCGACCCCTGCCGCGGACGGAACAACAATAGCACCGTGGCCGGCGGCCTGATCGGCGCCCTGGCCGGCGCGGCCCTCGGCTCGAACGTCGCGGCCCGCAACGCCCGCACCGAAGGCGCCGTGCTCGGCGCCGTGGTCGGCGGGGCTATCGGCGCCAGTGTCGGCAGGGCCAACGCCAACGCCCGTTGCGACGACACTGGCTACTATTACAGCTACGACCAGACCATACCGTACCGCGAGAGCCGGTATGAGCGCGGCCGCCGGTCGGGCCAGTACGACTACAGCTACTACAGCCGCCAGCGGTGCCGCCTGGCGCCCGCGCCCATCAGGGGCGACGAATACCGCTACGTCCGGGTCTGCCCGGACCGCGAGGGCCGCTACCGCATCACCGGCTAGGCTCTAGGGGCAACGACCAAGGGCCGTCCGCTCACGCGGGCGGCCTTTTCGTCGTCAGCCCTTCTTGGCGAGGGGATGCTTGCTGGCGACCACCTCGGCGAGGCGGTCCCCCGCGACGTGGGTATAGATCTGGGTCGTGGCGATGTCGGCGTGGCCCAGTAGCTTCTGCACCACCCGCAGGTCCGCGCCGCCTTCCAGCAGGTGGGTGGCGAACGCGTGGCGCAGGACGTGGGGGCTGACCCGGGCCGGGTCGACGCCGGCGGCGGCGGCGGCCTCGTCCAAGAGTTGGCCAAAGCGCCGCGGGGTCAGTCGGCCGCCCTTGCCGCGCGAGGCGAACAGCCAGGGATTAGCCGCGTCGCCCTTGGGTAGGAACGCCTTGCGCACCTCCAGATAGGCCTTCACGGCGGTTCGGGCCGCGTGGTTCAAGGGCGCCAGCCGCTCCTTGCCGCCCTTGCCCTTGACGATCAGATAGGCTGGGTCCCGGGCCAGCACGGCCAGCGGCAGGGCGGTCAGCTCCGAGATCCGCAGACCAGACGCGTAGGCCAACTCGACCATGCAGCCCAGGCGCAGGCCCTGGACGCCGTCGCGGGCCGACGCCGCGGCGATGATGGCGTCCACCTCCGCTCGGCTCAGCACCTTGGGCAGCGGACGGCCCTTCTTAGGCGCCTCGACCCGGCGCGAGGGATCGTCGCCACGCCAGCCCTCGCCCAGTACGAAGCGATAGAACTGGCGCACGGCCGCGCGGCGGCGGGCCGCGGTCGCCGGCGACAGGCCCCGATCGCTCACGGCGGCGAAGTAGCTCTCGATGTCTTCGGCCGAGGCGCCCGCCAGATCGCGTCCGAGTCCCGCCAGGAACCCCTGCGCGTCGGCCAGGTCCTTGCCGTAGGCGGTGAGCGTGTTGCGGGCCGAGGCCCGTTCCACAGCCATCATCTCCAGGAAAGCCTCGACCCAGCCGCCGCCGCTCATCGCTGCGCCGCCAGGCCTTCGGCGCCATAGGCCCTTGCGTCCTCGTCCAGGCCGATCGCCTTCAGCGCCCGGATGATCCTGACCCGGTCGCCGGTCGGAGGCCCGGCCGCCCCGGAATCGGAGGCGATCCACAGCGCCAGCAAGGCCGCCTCTCCGACCAGCTTCTGGTCGGCCGCCAGCTCCAGGGCCAGCATCCGCGAGGGCGAGGCCTTGGCCTCGGCGCCGGAATAGGTCGCGAGCTCCCCGCGCGCCTTGGCGTCGGCCGGCGCGCCGAGGGCGGCGAAGATCAGGGCCGCGTTCTGCGCCTTGGGGCGGGCCTTGGCGTCGACGGACCCGGCGCGTTCGATGAGGCGTCCCAGCGTCGCGGCGTCCTGCTGGCCGGCCTTGGCCAGGCTGATGGCGTCGGCGAGCACCGGATCGCCCGGCGCCGGCGTCGACTGGCCGCGTTCCAGGGCCGCGGACACCGCCGGCGAGGCCTTGACCTGGGTGAGGTCCAGCGAGAGGTCGCGCGAAAGGGCGTAGTCCAGGCCGTTGCGCAGCGAGGCCGGTCCCGGATCACCGCCGCCCGCCAGCTTCGCCCCCAGCAGCCGGCCATAGGCCGCGTCGCGGGCCTGGCCCTGAGCCAGATCGAAGGTGAGCTGGGCCGCGCCCGTCTCCCCAGCCCGCTGCTGGCAGTATGCGCGCAGGCGCAGCCAGTAGATGTCGTCGCGCCCGGTGGCCAGTTGCGCGGCGATGGCGCAGGCGCGGTCCGGAGCGTCGTCCAGCAGCGCCGCTTCGGCCGCGGCGCGGGCCAGTTCGGGTGAGCGGTCGAGCCCTGAGGACCTGTCCAAGATCACACCGGCCTCGGCGACCGCCCCCTGGGCCAACAGGGCCGAGACCCGCGCCCCGGCCAGTCCCGGGTCGTGGCCCACGCCTTCGGGCCCGGTCGCGCCGGTGGCCAGGACCCGGCTGGCCAGGCCCCGGCCGGCGGGCGAGAGCGGCTTGGCCGCCAGCAGGGCGATCACGGTGCGGGCCGTGGCCGGCGAGGTTCCACGCCACAGGTCGGGCCCCAGTCCCGTGTCCCGTCCGGCGGTCGAGAAGTGGTCGGGCGCGGCCAGGGGCGCGACCGCCACCTCCTGCGCGATCGCCGCGCTGGAGACCAGAAGGGCGCCGAGCGCCAAGCAGACCAGCCGTCGAGCCATCATCACCTCTGCCCGACTCAACGCCCTAAGTTGGCGCGAGGGGCCCTGCTCGTGTAGACCTTCGCCGTTCATGGACCGTTACACACCGCTGCGCGCCCGGACCATCGCCCTCGTTGGCCTGATGGGCGTTGGAAAATCGAGCGTGGGCCGCCGGCTCGCCAACGCGCTCGAGCTGCCGTTCCGCGACGCCGACACCGAGGTCGAGACCGCGGCCGGCCGCTCCATCCCCGACATTTTCGCCGACCTGGGCGAGGCCGCCTTCCGCGAGGGCGAACGCCGGGTGATCGCGCGCCTGCTGGACGACCCGCCCCACGTGCTGGCCACCGGTGGGGGCGCCTTCATGAACGCCGAGACCCGCGCCCTGATCAAGTCCCGCTCCATCTCGGTCTGGCTGAAGGCCGACCTCGACGTGCTGGCGCGCCGCGTGGGGCGCAAGGACAATCGACCGCTGATCGCGGGCAAGGATCCCCTGGACGTGCTCCAGGCCCAGGCGGCGGAACGCTATCCCATCTATGCGCAGGCCGATGTGGTGGTGGAGACCGGCGACGCCGCCCACCACGTGACCGTCGACCAGGTGATCCAGGCCATGATCGTCCATTTGCAGGACCACCCCCGATGACCCGCACCGTCCGCGTCGGCCTGGACCAGCGCGCCTACGACGTCGTCATCGCCCCCGGCCTGCTGGACGAGGCGGGTGTGCGCTTCAGGCCGCTGTTCAAACGCGCCCGCACCGCCATTGTCAGCGACGAGACGGTCTGGGCCTTGCACGGCGCGCGCCTGACCGCGGCGCTGGAAGCCGCGGGCGTCGCCTGCCATCCCGTCATCGTGCCGCCCGGCGAGCCGACCAAGAGCTGGGCGGGCCTGGCCGACGTCAGCGACCGACTGCTGGCCCTGGAGCTGGACCGGGGCGACGTGGTCACGGCCTTCGGCGGCGGCGTGGTCGGCGACCTCGCGGGCTTCGCCGCGGCGATCTACAAGCGCGGGATCGACTTCGTGCAGGTCCCAACGACCTTGTTGGCCCAGGTGGACTCCTCGGTGGGCGGCAAGACCGCGATCGACACCGCCCGCGGCAAGAACCTGATCGGCGCCTTTCATCAGCCCCTGGCGGTGCTGGCCGACCTGGACGTTCTGGCCACCCTCCCCGATCGCGAGATGCGCGCGGGCTACGCCGAGGTGATCAAGTACGGCCTGCTGGGCGACTTCGCCTTCTTCGAGTGGCTGGAGGCCCACGGGCCCAAAGTCCTGGCGCGCGAGCCCGAGGCCCTGAGCTACGCCGTCGCCCGGTCGGTGGAGATGAAGGCCGAGATCGTCGCCGAGGACGAGAAGGAGGCCGGGCGCCGCGCCCTGCTGAACCTCGGCCATACCTTCGGCCACGCCCTGGAGGCCGAGACCGGCTACGGTGAGGCGCTGCTTCACGGCGAGGCCGTGGCGGCGGGCTCGGCCATCGCCTTCCGGTTCTCCGCGTCCCAGGGCCTCTGCTCGGCCCAGGACGCCCAACGGGCCGAGGCCGCCATCGCCGCGGCCGGTCTGCCGACCCGGCTCGCGGAGGTTTCCGCCACATCGTTCGACGCCGGCAAGCTGGTCCGCCATATGGGCCAGGACAAGAAGGCCGAGGACGGGAAGTTGACCTTCATCCTGGCCCGCGCGCTCGGCGACGCGTTCGTCGCCAAGGATGTCGCCGCCCCGGCGGTCCATGACTTCCTCGTCTCCGAAGGAGCCCTCCCGTGACGATCTTCGCGATCCTAGCCGGCCTCGCGCCGGTCCTGGTCGTCCTGCTCAGTCTCTCGGGACTCATTTCCGCCGCCGAGACCTCGATGACCGCCGCCAGCCGCGGCCGGATGCACCAGCTCGAACGTGACGGGGACCGCGCGGCCCGACGCGTCAACCTGCTGATGGCCGATCAGGAGAAGATGATCGGGGCGATCCTGCTGTCGAACAACGTCATCAACATCGGCGCGTCCGCCCTGACCACGCTCGCCCTGTCCGCCGCTTTTCCCGGCCCCATCGGCGCCCTGGTGGCCACCGCGGTGATGACCGTGCTCATCGTGATCTTCAGCGAGATCCTGCCCAAGTCCCTGGCCATCGCGCGCGCCGACGACGTGGCCCGCGCGCTGTCGATCCCGACCATTTGGGTGGTGAAAGTGTTCGGCCCCCTGGCCAACAGCGCCCAGTGGGTGGTGCGCCAGACCCTGAAGCCGTTCGGCATCAAGCTCTCCATGGAGACCGACGTCCTGGCCGCCCACGAGGAGATCCGCGGCGCCGTGGAGTACCACCACTCCGAGGGGCTGGTCGAAAGCCGCGACCGCCAGATGCTGGGCGGGGTGCTCGACCTCTCGGAAATGGACGTCACCCAGGTCATGGTCCACCGCAAGTCGATTTCGATGATCGACGCCGACCTGCCCGCGCGCGAACTGGTGGCGGCCATGCTGGAGAGCGGCCACAGCCGCGTGCCGCTCTATCGCAACGACACTGAGAACATCATCGGCATCCTGCACGCCAAGGACCTGCTGGTGGCCATGGCGGGCTCCAACGCCGCCTTCGAGAAGCTGGACATCCCGGCCATCGTCCGCGAGCCCTGGTTCATTCCGGAAACCACCACCCTGAAGGACCAGCTCAACGCCTTCCTCAAGCGCCAGAGCCATTTCGCCCTGGTGGTCGACGAATATGGCTCCCTGCAGGGCCTGATCACCCTCGAGGACATCCTCGAGGAGATCGTCGGCGAGATCGAGGATGAGCACGACAGCGCGCTGGAGGGCGTGCGCCGCCAACCCGACGGCTCGGTGATGGTCGACGGCTGGGTTGCGATCCGCGATCTGAACCGGGCGCTGGACTGGAATCTGCCCGACGACGATGCGGTTACGGTGGCCGGCCTGGTGATCCATGAGGCCCAGACCATTCCCAAGGTCGGCCAGACCTGGACCTTCTACGGCCATCGCTTCCAGGTGGTGAAGCGCGAGCGCAACCAGATCACCTGCCTACGCGTCTCGCCGCCTCAGGAGACGGTCGAGGTCTGATCGTCGGGAAACCGACAGACACCCTCGATGCGAAGGTCTTCAATCGTGACCGTGGATCGCAGCGACTTTGCGATTCCGGTCCGACGGACGGTGCTGGGGGTGTCGTCCGTCGGACAGTCTCGCTCTAAGGCCTGGACATGGCTATGATCGGTTCGGCGCGGTTCTTGTGGTGACACCGGCGGATACCGGGCTTTGGAGCGAGAATGAGCGAAATTCCGGATCTGACAGGTCTCCGCGTCCTCGTTGTCGAGGACGAGATGATGGTCTCGATGCTGATCGAGGACATGCTGGAGGATTTGGGCTGCAAGGTCGTCGGCCCCGCCTCCCGCCTCGACGAGGCCATCGAACTGGCCAACACCGCCGAAATCGATTGCGCGGTCCTGGACGTCAATCTGGGCGGTCAGCCGATCTTCCCGCTCGCCGACCTCCTGCGGGCCAAGGGCGCGCCGTTCGCGTTCGCCACCGGTTACGGCGACGCCGGGCTGCGCGACGTCGACAAGGGCTCCATGGTCCTGCAGAAGCCGTTCCGCGAGGGCGACCTGGCCCGGATCCTCGGCGAACTGCGAGCCAAGGTCGTCTGACGGCGCGCGCTGCGCGCCTTCAAGCCAATCCGCCTCCAGAACGCTCGATTCGACAGGAACGCCGCGCCGGATCGCCGTCGCCAACAACCCCGTGAATAAGTATTGCGTTCGACGAACCTGGTTCGCTTGGTGAATCCATTTTTCCTAATTACCTTTAATGTCGATTCAGAATCTTCTATTCCACAGGGGATTCCTGGGAATTTTTCGAGTTAACTTGGCGTCTTAAGTTAAGATTCAGCACGACTTCGTATTCTTCCACCCTGATCTTGAAATCGGGGGGCGACGATGCTGAAATTCAAGGCGTTCGCTTGTCATGCTGGCGGAAATGTCGCCGTCCTATTCGCCTTGGCCTTACCCCTGGTGATCGGCGGCGCGGCCTTCGGGGTCGAGACCACCTACTGGTATTTCAAGCGCGCTTCCATGCAGGCCGCGGTCGACGCCTCGGCCTATGCCGCGGCGCTGGAAGGCCGGTCGGGATCGACGACCGAAGAGGTGGTCGCCGTCGCCACGCTCACGGCTGAAGCGAATGGCTTCGACGTCGATCCAGGCGTCATCAGCGTGACCCCTCAGGAACTGAACGGGGGCGGCCAGGTCGAGGTGATCCTCCGCGACCAGGCGCCGCGCTTCTTCAGCGCCTTCTTCCTGGACGAGCGGGTCGCTTTCTCGACCCGCGCGGTGGCCACCTACAATTCCGCGGCCAGCGCCTGCATCCTGGCCCTGGACCCGACGGCGGGCGCCGCGGCGCAGTTCTCGGGCAGCTCCACCCTGACCCTGGAAGGCTGCAGCGTGATGGCCAACTCCGTGGCCTCCAACGCCGTCAACGTCCAAGGCTCGGCCAAGCTCTCCACCGAATGCGTCATCTCCGCCGGCGGCGTGACCGCCACCTCGGGCCTGACCATGAGCGAGTGCGAGACGCCGATCATTGATGCGACGCCCGTGGCCGACCCCTACAAGAACCTGCCCACGCCCTCACCCAGCGGCGGCTGCAAGCCGGTTCCTACCAATGGCACGCTGAACCCGGGGCGCTATTGCGGCGGCCTGACCGCCAAGGGGGACCTGACCTTCAATCCCGGCGTCTACTATGTGGAGGGCGACTTCACGGTGAACGCCACCGCCAGCATCGTCGGGTCCGGGGTCACGATCTATACGACCAGCGGCGGGCACGTGAAGATGAACGGGTCGGCCCACGTCGACCTGGCCGCCCCGACCAGCGGGACTTACTCCGGCGTGCTGTTCTTCGGCGACCGCACCCTCGGCGGAACCAACAAGTTCCTGGGCGACGCGACGTCGAGCATGACCGGCGCGATCTACTACGCCGGCGGGGAGGTCGACTACCAGGGCAACTTCTCGGGGATCAACGGCTGCACCCAGGTCGTGGCCCGCCTGGTCCAATGGACCGGAAACGCCACCGTCGGCGCCGATTGCAGCGCGCTCGGCATGATGCCGATCCCCCTGCTCAATCTCGTGAGGCTCACCGCATGAAGATGTCAGCCCTCTTCCGTCGCCTGCGTGATGAGCGCGGCATAGCGGCCGTCGAATTCGCGCTCATCGCTCCGGTGATCGCCCTCCTCGCGGCGACCTCATTCGCCATCTGGGAGTTCGCCGACAGCCGCCAGGACATGCGCAGCGCCCTCAAGGTCGGCGCAGAATACTATTTGAACGGCGGCTCCGACGATGCGACCGCCGCCACCCTGGCGGTGGGCGACTGGCGCCACAAGCCCGCCGGCGCTTACATCACGACGTCGCGGTCCTGCCGCTGTGGAGAGACGGCGATCACCTGCACCAGCCTCTGCCCGGCCAGTCGTCCGCCGGCGGTCTACGTGACCTTGTCGGCCTCGGCCCCCCTGGAAGGGGGCGGCAATCCCACCGTTGACCGGATGGTCGTCCGTGTCCGGTAAGGCGGCGGCGTTCCTGCGGCGGACGGCCCATGAGGGCGGCGCCTCGGCCGTCGAATTCGCGATGGTCGCGCCGCTGATGCTGGTCCTTCTGTTCGGCATCTTCCAGTTCGGCTGGATGCAGCACAGCGTCTCAAGCCTGCGCAGCGCCATGGACTCCGCGTCGCGCGCCCTGCTGATCGACCCGACCCTCACCGAATCTGCCCTACAGGCCATAGTGTCGGCGCGTCTGAACCGAGCGGCCAACACCGACGTTACGGTGACTCTGACCAAGTCCGATGTCACCGGAGGTAAGGTCGCCCGGCTGAGTGCGAGCTATGTCGCCGAGTTCGGGGTCCCGGGACTGGCGTCGTTCGCCGTGCCCTACCAGATCACCAAGACCACGGTCCTGAAGGGTACGTAGCTGGCTGCGCTATGGTTTCGGCAGGCTGAGCGAGGCCTGGGCGAAGGCGTGGCGCCAGCCCTTGGGCGTGCGGACGTAGGTGTCGCTGAACCACAGCTTGCGATCGAAGGCGCCCTTTGCGTTGACGCCCTTCACCCACAGGCGGGCGGTGACCACCGCGGTGTCGCCCCAAACCCGCACGGTCTGGGTGTCGGGGTCCTCGTCCTGCTGCTCATAGGTGATCGAACCCGCGCGGGCCTCCTCCAGCAGGTCGTCGCGCGACACGGTGCGGCCGTCGCCCAGCACCAGGGTGAAGTCGTCGTGCAGGATCGCGTCCATGGCCGCGGCGTCATTGCGCTTCACAGCGGCCTGGTACGCCAGGTCCAGGGCGGCGACGACCCTGCGGTCGTCCTCCGGCCCGGGCCGCGCCACGCTGGGCGCCACGAAGGCAGCCGCCGTGGCGAGGAACAGGCTCATCAGTTTCGGGTCCACGGGCGGTTCTCCAGGCGTTTCCGGCGGCGAACCTAGCCGTGCGCCGCCCCTCGGACTTTCAGGTTCTTCAGGTCGCCCGACCTGAATTTTCCGATAGCGCCGAGGCCACGCCCGGGCTCATGCTGCCCGAGTGACCCAGCTATCTTGCCCCGACGCCTTCTACGAAACGCGCCGGCGCCTCGTTGATCGCGGCCCCTTGCGCGTCGACCTCGCCACGGCCCACGGCCTGACGCCGGACTGGACGCCGGAGGTGCTGTCGGCCGAACGCCAGATTCTGATCCCGATCGCCAGTACGTTCTATTTCAAGGTGGGCCGGCGCGAGGCGATCTGCGATCCCAACCAGGTGCTGATGATCCCGCCCGGCCTGGTCTCCCGCGACCGCCGCCTGGCCGACGACCATGTGCGGGCCATCATCATCACCCTGGCCGACGACCACCTCGAGGAGCTGGTCCACCCGGGCGGCGAGGGCCTGGCCCGGTTCGGCGACCTGACCATTCCCGCATCGCATACGGTCCAGCGGCTAGCGGCGGCCCTGGTCCGCGGCGAGGGGGAGGACGGCCTGACGATCGAGGACGCCGCTCTGCGCCTGCTGCGCGCGGCGCTCGGGGCGCCGGTCGCCCGCACGGAGACCGTCGGGCCGCGCCCGCTGCGCCTGGTCGCCGCGGTCAAGGAGATGCTGGCCCAGGCGACCGAGCCCCTGTCCCTGACCCGGATCGGCCGGACCCTGGGTGTCTCGCCGGTCTATCTGGCCGAGATCTTCCATCGCGCCGAGGGCACGCCCATCGGCCGCTACCAGCGCCGGCTGCGGCTCACCCGCGCCCTGGCCCTGCTTCCCGAGACCGACGACATCGCGGGCCTGGCGCTGGACCTGGGCTTCTCCAGCCACAGCCACTTCACCGCCGCCTTCCGCGCCGCCCACGGCGTCACGCCCTCGGCCTATCGCGGCGCGCCGCGGCGGCGGACGCGCCCGCCCCGGCGGCGCGGACCCGGCTGAGCAGCCTGTCGCGGACCACGGCTCGTCGGCTATGCTGTTCCGGTGATCTCAGCTGTTCTCTTCGACCTCGACGAAACCCTGCTTGACCGCACCCGGTCGCTCGTCGCCTTCCTCGGCGACCAGCATCGGCGTTTCGGCGACCGGCTGGGCCGGGCGCCTTTTGCGGCTTGGCGGGACCATTTCCTCACGCTCGACGCGCGGGGCCATGTCGACAAGTCGGTTGTCTATCCCGCCATCCTCTCGGACTTCGGCGGCGACCAGGGGGCGGCCGACGCCCTGTTGGCCGACTACCGCAAACGCTGCTGCCGCTACGCCAAAGCCTTTCCTGGAATGGCCGACACGCTTCGGACGCTGCGCGCGCGGGGCCTGCGCCTCGGCGTCGTCACCAATGGCGAGACGGAGTTCCAGATGCGACATGTCGATGCGTTGGGCCTGCGCGACCTAGTCGATTGCGTCCTGGTCTCCCAGGCCGAAGGTCTGCGCAAGCCCGAAGCCGACCTCTTCCTGCGGGCCGTCGCCCGGCTGGCCGCCGAACCTGGCCAATGCCTCTTTGTCGGCGACAATCCGGTCGTCGATGTGCTGGGCGCCCACGCGGCTGGCCTTCGTACAGCCTGGTTCGGCCGCGAGGCGACTTGGCCGCGCGACCTTCCGCCCGTGCCGGGGGCGATCATCGACACCCTCCCCCAGGTGCTGGATCTAGTCGCGGGCCACGAACCGTGAGCCGCGCTTAGAGGCCCTTGGCGATCATCCCGGCCAACACCCTGTCGGGGGTCATCGGATAGTCGCGCAGCCGCACGCCGCAGGCGTTGTAGATGGCGTTGGCCACCGCCGCCCCGGCCCCGCAGATGCCCAGCTCTCCGACGCCCTTTATGCCCATGGGATTGGCCTTGTCGTCGGCCTCGTCCAGGAAGATGGCGTCCAGGTCCACGATATCGGCGTGGCTGGGCACCAGGTATCCGGCCATGTCCTGATTGATGAAGGAGCCGTAGCGCGGGTCCACGGCGTTGCCCTCGGTGAGCGCCGTGCCGACGCCCCAGATCATGCCGCCGGTGACCTGGCTCTTGGCGGTCTTGGCGTTGAGAATACGGCCGGCCGCGAATACCCCGAACATCTTGCGCATCCGCACCTCGCCGGTGACCGTGTCCACCCCGACCTCGGCGAAATGGGCGCCGTAGGTGTGCTGGGAATAGTCGCGGGCGTCAGCGGCGGGGCTGATCGAGCCCTCCACATAGACCCCTTCCGGGGCCGCGCGAGCCACCAGGGCGGCCAGGCCCTCCGTGCGGTTCTCGATACCGATCAGGCCGTTCTCGAAGGTCACGTACTCCGCTGGCCCGCCGTAGAGCGGCGAGTTGGGGTCGCCCACGGCGAGTTCGGTCAGCGCCTTGCGCAGGTTCATCCCGGCCTCGTAGGCCGCCGAGCCCGCGGTCGCGGCCCCGAACTGGCCGCCGGAACCCGGCGCCGGCGGGAACTCGGAATCGCCGATCTCCACCTTCACCTGGGCCATGGGGACACCCAGGGTCTCGGCGGTGATCTGGGCCAGGATGGTGTAGGTGCCGGTGCCGATGTCCGTCATGCCCTGGCGCAGGGTGATGGTCCCGTCGGCGTCGATCCGCACCCCGGCCTTGGCCGGCAGCAGGAAGTTGCCGCGGATGGCGCAGGCCATGCCCATGCCCACCAGCCAGCGCCCGTCGCGGACCTGGCCGGGCTTGGGATTGCGGCGGTCCCAGCCGAAGCGCTGGGCGCCGTCGGTCAGGCACTGGACCAGCTGGCGGATCGAGAACGGCTTGCCGGTCTCCGGGTCCACGTCCGGCTCGTTGCGGATGCGCAGCTCGATGGGATCCATGCCGAGCTTCTCGGCCAACTCGTCCATGGCGCATTCCAGGCTGAGCATGCCCGGCGCCTCCCCCGGCGCCCGCATGGGCCCGGCGCCCGGCAGGTCCATCTTCACGAGGCGGTGGCCGGTCAGCCGGTTGGGCGCGGCGTAGAGGTTGCGGGAGAAATTGGCCGCGTGCTCGGTGAAGATGGCGTTGCGCGCGCAGTGGGTGGTCGCCTCCACCGCGAAGGCCGTCAGCCGGCCGTCGGGCTGCGCGCCCAGCCGCACGCGCATGATCACCGCGGGCCGGTGGATGGTGCCGTGGAACATCTGCTGGCGGGTGTAGGCGATCTTCACCGGCCGCCCCAGCTCCCGCGCGCCGAGGGCGGCGAGGATCAGGTCGTCATAGGGCTGACCCTTGCCGCCGAAACCACCGCCGATGTAGCGGGTCAGGAGATGGACCCGGTCGCCGGGGATAGCCAGGGTCTCGGCCAGCGCGTGCTGGCCGCCCTTCACCATCTGGATCGAGGTGTGGACCGTGACCTTGTCGCCGTCCCACCAGGCGAGCGTCGCCACCGGCTCCATCTGCACGTGGTTCTGGATCGGGCTGACATAGGTCTCGTCGACGGTGACCGGCGCCGCGCCATAGGCGGCGGGGAAGTCGCCGATGTGGACATCCTCCTCACCGGGTGGCTGGTCGGCCTGGTCGAGGTTGGCCTCGAAGCTCACCAGCGCCTCTTCGGCGGCGTAGTCGACCTCGACCAGGTTTGCGGCGGCCCGGGCGTTCTCGAAGGTGTCGGCGACCACGAAGGCCACCGACTGGCCGAAGAACTCGATGCGGTCGCTGGCGAAGGCCGGGTTCGAGGCCCGCTGGCTGCGGGGATTGGTGCGGGTTCCGCGCGGCGCCTGGGCCGGGACGTTGAGGTGGGTCCAGACGAACTGGACCCCGGGCGAGGCCTCCGCGGCGGCGGTGTCGATTCGGACGATCCGCCCACGCGGGATCGAGGCCAAGACCAGATAGCCATAGGCCGGCGGCGACGGCGGTTCGACCTCGTAGGCGTAGGGGGCGGTCCCTGTGACCTTGAGCTTGCCCTCGTAGCGGTCGACGCCCTTGCCGATCAGCCCGCCACGGTTTTCGGTGATGGGGTTGGGAGCGGCCCAATCCTTGACGGAGGTCATGCGCCTCTCCCTTGCTCGGTCAGGGTCGCCGCCGTGAGCCGGCGGATGACATCGATCTTGAATGCGTTGCGGCCGTTCGCCCTCGCGGTCGAAAGCTCGGCCTCCACGGCCTCGGCCGGAGAGGCGCCGGCGGCCAAGGCGGCCTCGACCTTCTCCGCGCGCCAGGGCTTGTGCGCCACCGCGCCGAAGGCCACCTGGCCGCCGGCCACCGCCACGCTGGCCAGACCCCCGGCGTAGGAGGCGCGGTCCCGGACCTTGGCGTAGGCTTGGCCGCCCTTGGGCGGCGGCGGGATCACCACGGCGGTGATCAGTTCGCCGGGGCCGAGGTCGGTCTCGATCTGCGGCGCGTCGCCGGGCAGCCGATGCAGGTCGCGCACCGCGATGGTCCGCGACGCGCCGTCGGGCGACAGGGTCTCGACGCTGGCGCCCAGCGCGGTCAGGGCCACGGCCATGTCCGACGGGTGGGTGGCGATGCAGTGGTCGCTGGCGCCGAAGATCGCGCTGTTGCGGTTCAGACCCTCCAGGGCGCCGCAGCCCGAGCCGGGCTGGCGCTTATTGCAGGGCTTGGTGGTGTCGTAGAAATAGGCGCAACGGGTCCGTTGCAGCAGGTTGCCGCCTACTGTGGCCTTGTTGCGGAGCTGGCCGGATCCGCCCGAGACGATCGACTGGACCAGCACCGGATAGAGCGACCGCACCGTGGCGTGGGCCGCCACCTGGCTGTTGGTCGCCGCGCCGCCCAGCCGCAGGCCGCCGTCGGCGGCCTCGATCCCCGCGAGCGGTAGGCGGCCCACGTCCACCAGGTGGGTCGGCCGCTCGATGTCGAGCTTCATCAGGTCCAGCAGATTGGTGCCGCCGGCCAGGAACTTGGCGCCGGGCGTCGAGGCCACGGTCTTCACGGCCGAGAGGGCGTCGGCGGCGCGTTCGTAGGTGAAGGGCCTCATGCGACGTCTCCAGCCACGTCGCGGATCGCCGCCAGGATCTGCGGATAGGCCGAGCAGCGGCAGATGTTTCCGCTCATCCGCTCGCGGATCTCGGCGTCGGTGAGCGCGATGGCGCCGGTCAGGTCGTCCGTGGCCTGGCTCGGCCAGTTGTCGGCGGCCTCCTTCAGCATGCCAACCGCCGAGCAGATCTGGCCTGGCGTGCAGTAGCCGCACTGGAAGGCGTCCTGGTCGAGGAAGGCGACCTGCATCGGGTGCAGGGCGTCTTCGGTCCCAATCCCTTCGATGGTGGTGATCTCGTCGCCGTCATGCATGACCGCCAGGCTGAGGCACGAATTGATCCGCACTCCGTTCGCCAACACCGTACAGGCGCCGCACTGGCCGTGGTCGCAGCCCTTCTTCGAGCCGGTCAGATGTAGGTGCTCGCGCAAGGCGTCCAGCAAGCTGGTGCGTGGATCGAGGTCGAGCGCCCTCGCCTTCCCGTTGACGGTGATCGTCGTCTTCATGTCGCCTCCCCAGGCGGGCCGCCGCAGTCCGGCGAACCAGGAAATAATTCTAGCTCGGCTCTCCAGGAGCCAGCGCCTTGACCGAAAGGGCGTGGATGGGCCCGTTCAATTCTTCAGCCAGGGCCTT
>NZ_JAUYNW010000093.1 GCF_030698145.1 Phenylobacterium sp.
CCGCGTCGAGATCGCGGTCGCCGGCTTCCGTCCGGAAGAACTGAACATCGAGGTCAAGGAAAACCTCCTGACCGTCCAGGGCCGCAAGGCCGCCAACGACGACCAGCGCAAGTACCTCCACCGCGGCCTGGCCGAGCGCAATTTCGAGCGCCGGTTCCAGCTCGCCGACTATGTGGTGGTCACCGAAGCCGCGCTCGCCGACGGCCTGCTCTCCATCTCGCTGAAGCGCGAGCTGCCCGAGGCCCTGAAGCCCCGCCGGATCGAGATCGCGACCTCGGTCCAGCCCGACCTGATCGAAGGTGAGAAGGCCGCCTGACCTCCCCCAGCCAGGCCTATTCCGACTCCCTTCCGGGCGGCGCGCCCTCCACGCGCCGCCCGCCCCCTCCTTGAACGAACTGGCCGGCGCGAGTGATCGCGCCGGCCTTTTTCTTGTTCCAACCTCCACTTTGCTTGATGCGCCCGCTCCCACAGCCATAGGGTGAGGCATGGCTCACACACCGTCCCGTCGCGCGACCCTGGCCGGGATCGGAGCTAGCGCCGCGGCGCTCGGCGTTCCTCGCGGAACCGCGGCCGCGCCGAGGGCTCCCGCCCTCAACGACGCCAGCCGGCTCAACGCAACGCCGGTATTCAAGCACTGGGTGGCGACGCCCTCCACCGACAAGGCGTTCCTCGCCCGACTTCGCGCCGAGTTCAAGGAAGCCTCGGCGGCAGGGCGGGCCCTGGCAGTCGGCGGGGCGCGCCACTCCATGGGCGGCCAAAGCCTGCCGCACGACGGCGCGGCGGTGACCCTGGTGTCGCGCTCCTGCCACGCGGACACGGCCGCGCGCACCTACCGGGTCGCGGCGGGCACGCGCTGGCGTGACGTGATTGCCGCCCTGCGGCCGCTGGGCTTCTCGCCGAAGGTCACCCAGTCCAATCACGACTTCAGCGTCGCAGGCACGTTCTGCGTCAACGCCCACGGCTGGGCCGTCCCCTTCGGTCCCGCCGGCTCCACGGTGCGACGGCTCAGCGTGATGCTCGCCGACGGATCGGTGGTGGCCTGCTCGCGCACCGAGGAGCCGGAGCTGTTCCGCCTGGCCATGGGTGGGTACGGGCTCTACGGCGTGATCCTCGATCTAGAACTGGAAATGGTCGCCGACCTGGCCCTAACGCCGCGCGTCGAGGTGATGCCCAGTACGGAGTTCGGAGCCCGGTTCTCGCAGCTCATGGGACCCGCGACCGGGGTGCGGATGGCTTATGGCCGGCTGTCGCCGGCCCGCTTGGGCTTCCTCTCCGAAGCCGTGATGGTCTCCTATCGCGCGGCGGGGGGCGAGGCGACGCCAGGCGATCCGGCGCCAAATCCCGCCATGGGCGCCGCCGCCCGCACGCTCTATCGCGCACAGCGCGGGTCGGAAGGGTGGAAGCGGGCGCGTTGGTTTGCGGAGACAGAGATCGCCCCTGCGTTCCAGTCGAAGCCGGTCTCGCGTAACGCCCTGCTGAATCATCCGGTGAGCGAACTTGCGAACCGCGAGCCAGGCCGGACCGACATCCTGCACGAGTACTTCGTACCGCCAGCCCGGCTCGAAGCCTTCCTGGACGCCTGCCGCGAAGCCATTTCGCCGACCGACCCCGAGTTGCTGAATGTGACTCTCCGCTACGTGGCCGCGGACCCGGAAAGCGTGCTCGCCTACGCCCCGGCGCCCCGAATCGCCGCGGTCATGTCGTTCTCCCAGGTCATGAACCCGGAGGGCGAAAAGAGCATGCGCCGGATGACCGAACGCCTGATCGACGCCGCCCTAGCCCAGGGCGGCGGCTTCTACCTGCCATACCGCCTGCACGCTCGGCCTGACCAGTTGGCGCGAGCTTATCCGAAGCTCGCTGAGGCCGTCCGGGGCAAGCGCACCTACGATCCAAAGCTGCTCTTCCGCAACGCCATGTGGGACCAGTATTTCTCCCGACAATGACTCAAGCTGACATCACGGTGGCAGCAGGATGGCTCTAGGATCGCCTCACTGATCAAGGAGAGGAACATGCCCCTCAAGGGAAGCTGCCACTGCGGCGCCACACAGTTCGAGGTTCCCGAGCCGCCGGCCGCGGTGACGAGTTGCAACTGCTCGTTCTGCGCCAAGCGTGGGGCGTTGCACGCCTACTATCCGATCGCTCAGTTCAAGCTGCTGACCGCCCGCGACCGGGTCTCGACCTATCAATGGGGCCACTATATCGGCCAGCATCACCACTGCGGGATCTGTGGCTGCGCCACCTATTCGGAGTTCCCGAGCTTCGACACCGGCGAGCCCGACTACGTCAACATGAGGGCCGCGGTGAACGCCCGGCTGTTCGGGGACGACCTCGACCTGGCCGCCGTGCCGGTGGAGCACATCGACGGCAAGAACGGCTGGTAGGTTAGAACGCCCCGCCGCGGCCCTGGCCGGCGACGAAGCGGGCGGCGCCTTCCCGAGCCTCGCCGGACCGCAGGGTCTCGAGGCCCACATCCACCTCGGCCAGCATGGCGGCCTCCCAGTCCAGCGACCACTGGCCGATGGCCGAGAGCCGGTCGTTGCGCAGGCAGGTCTGGGGGAAGGCCGAGAGCTGGGCCGCCAGCTCCAGCGCCGCGTCCAGCGCCCCGCCCCGCGGCGCCAGCCGGTTGGCCAGGCCAATGGCGTAGGCCTCCGCGGCGTCCACGGGCCTGCCGGTGAGGATCAGGTCCATGGCCCGCGAATGACCGATCAGCCGTGGCAGGCGCACGGTCCCCAGGTCGATCAGCGGCACCCCGAACCGGCGGCAGAACACCCCGAACACCGCGCCCTCGGCGGCGACCCGCAGGTCGCACCAGGCCGCCACCTCGATGCCGCCCGCAACCGCGTAGCCTTCGACGGCGGCGATCACCGGCTTGCCGAGCGCCAGCCGCGTGCAGCCCATGGGCCCGAAGTCGCCCTCGCGCCTGACGGGATTGCCGCGCGCTTCGCTGACGCCCTTCAGATCGGCGCCGGCGCAGAAGGTCCCGCCGCGGCCCTGCAGCACCGCGACGTCCAGCGCGGAATCGGCGTCGAAGGCCTTGAAGGCGTCGTAGAGGGCCTGGGCGGTGGCGCTGTCCACGGCGTTGCGCCGCTCGGGACGCTCGATGGTGACGATGGCCGTGCGGCCGCGGGTCTCGACGCTGACGGTGTCCATGCTCTGGCCTCCTCGATGAGAGGCCGCCAGCCTAGCGGGTTGCCCATGGGTCAGCCCATAGGCGGGCAGTCGGGACGATCAGGCGGCCAGGACGATCTCAAGGCCCACCGATCCGGCCAGGCCCACGTCGCGCAGGCTGGCGCCGGTCAGCAGGGCCCTGCTGAAGTCGCTGCCGCGCAGGTCCGCGCCGTCGAAGATGACCCCGGTCATGTCGGCGCGCTGGGCCAGGACGTAGCGAAGCTTGGCGCCGTCCAGGTGAGCGGGCGTGCTGCGGGTGGCGCTGAGCGGGAGCGGCGCGAACACGGCGTCGCGCAGGTCGCTCTTGATGAGGTTGGCGCCCACCAGACGCACGCCGCGCAGGTCGGCGGAGTCCAGGACCGCCCCCCGCAGGTCGGCGCCATCCAGGTTGGCGCCCTGCAGCTGGGCGCCGGTCAGGTCCAGACCCACCATGATGGCGCACTTGGCGCTCATGGCGCTGAGCCGCAGGCCCCGCAACTTGTCGCCCAGCGGGCGCAGGTCCTCGCCGTCGAAATTGGCCGGCCGGCCCTCCCGTCCCCCGCTCGCGCACCATTTGTGGTTGGCCAGCGCCTGGTCGAGCAGCGACGGCGCCCTGGCCATGGACTCAGAGGTCGTCGCTCCCATGGCGCCCAGCATGTTGGTGGCGTCCGATAGCCGCGCGGCGCGAACGTCGACGTCGCCCAGCACGGTGTTGGAGAGGTTGGCGCCCTCGAGATTGGCGCCGGCCAGGTCCACGCCGTCGAAGATCGCGCCGGCGAAGTTGGCGTCCTTGCAATTGGCGCGGGCGAGCTTGGCGCCCTTCAGCGAACAGTCGGTGAAATCGGCGGCGAAGGCCGACGCGTCCTCGAGCTGCGATCCGTGCAGCGTGGCGCCGGCCAGCACCGCATTGTCGAGTTCGCCGTGGCGGCGCTGGTGCGAGAGCGACGCCAGGCCCTTGCTGGGATGGGGAATGGCGATCTGGCCGACCCGGAAGTCGGCCTGGGTGAGGTCCGCGCGGCTCAGGTCCGCGCCGCGTAGGCAGGCCCCGCGCAGATCGGCGCGCGCAAGCCTGGCCCGGCGCATGTCGGCCTTGCGCAGGTCGCAGCCGAACAGATTGGCCCGTTCGAGATTGGTGCGCACCAGCTTCGCGCCGTCCAGGATCGAGGCCGAGAGGTCGGCGTCCGAGAGGTCGCGACCTGAGAGGTCGGCCCCGGTCAGGTCGACGAAGCGAAGCGCGGCCCGTTTGCCGCCCGGCTTGCCGGCGACAAGGCGCTCGTGCGCGGCGACGATCATCTCGATCTCGCCCGCGGAGAGTTTGCGACGACCCGTCAATCCGATGGCGCGCACCTTTAGATCTCCCTCGAAACTCACGATGTCGGTCGTCTATACTTGCAAGACCGACTGAAGCGTTAAGCTCACTGAGAGGCGCTCGAATTGAGCGTCAGATAGCGTCGTCCAGGCCGCGGGCGCCCCATTTCTGGGCGTTTGTCAGGACCGTCTGCTTGACCATGGCGTTGGTGAAGTTGGCGCGGCTGAGGTCGGCGTCGATCATGATGGCGTGACGTACGTCGGCGCGCGCGAGGTCGGCGTTCTTCAAGCTGGCGCCCGTCAGGTTGGCCGGAAGCATCCGGTCGGCGCCGATCAGCAACGGGCCGAGCTGGGCGTCGCGCAGGTCGGCGCCGGCCAGTTTCGCCCCCACCAGGCGCACGCCGCGCAGGTCGGCCCGGCGCAGATTGCAGTTGCGCAGGTCGGCCCCGTCGAGCTGGGCGCCCTGCATCTGCACGCCTTCCATGTCGAGGCCGTAGAACACCGCCCCCTTGGCCGACAGGGCTGTCAGGTTGAAGCCGCGAATGGTCTCCAGGGCCCGCAGGTCGGCGTTGTCGAACACGCTGGGCGTGCCGTCGGCGCCGCCGGTCTCGCACCACTTGGCGTGATCGCGGATCATGGTCTTGTAGGGCAGATCCTCGACGGACTTGCCGGAGGGCTCGTCCGTCAGGGCGCCGCGCAGATCCGCCTGGCTTACATTCCAGGCGTAGGTCTTGGCGCCCACCAGGATGCAGTCGCGCATGTCGGCGCCGGCCAGGTCCGCGCCGGAGAGATCGCAGCCGGCCATGTTGGCGCCGGACATGTTGGCCTGTTTCAGGTTGGCCCGGACCAGCTTGGCGTCCTTCAGGATCGCGTCGCTGAAGTCGGCCTTGATCGCCATGACCCCCGACAGGCGCGAGCGCTCCAGATTGGCTCCGGCGAGGATCGCGCCGCCGGCGTCGCCGACCCGGTTGTGGTGCTCCAGCACCCGCAGGCCCTTCTCGCGGTCGACGGAGGCGATCGAACCTTCGCGCAGGTCGGCCTCGAACAGGTCGGCGCCGGTGAGATTGGCGTTGCGCAGGCAGGCGCCGCGCAGATCGGCCCTGCGCATGGAGGCGTCGGTCAGATTGGCGTTCTGCAGGTCGGCGCCGAACAGATTGGCGTGGTCCAGGCGTACGCCCTGCATGTGGCAGTCGGCGAGGACCGCGCCTGTGAGATCGGCGTCGCAGAGATTCTTGCCGCGCAGGTCGAGGCCCGAGAGGTCGCGCCAGGCGAACACCGCCCGGGCCCCACCGGGCTTGGAGGTCCAGAGGCGGTCGTGCTTGGCGCAGATGGCTTCCAGCTCGGCCTGTCCGAGCTTGGGCAGATCTGGGGCGGGCGCGGTCAGGATCGACATGCGGAACTTGAGCAACCGAGGAAAACTAGGGCCATCCTAGCCACCCGCAATTAACACGCTCTTTCCGTCACTTAGGGCGATTAGGGTAAATCGCCGCAGGGTCGTAGGCCGCATAGAGGACCTGGGCCTCGGCGGCGCAAACCCCTGGTTGAACCTCCACCCCGGCGGCGCGCAGGCGCTCGGCGCCCTGGCCGGCCGCGAAGGGCGAGGCGTCCTCGCAGGCGATCAGCACGCGGGCGACGCCGGCGGCGACCAGCCGCTCGGAACAGGACAGCCCGCCCGCCGAACGCGCACCGCAGGGTTCCAGCGTCACATAGGCGGTGGCGCCGCGCGCGGCTTCTCCTGCCCGATCAAGAGCTTGTTCCTCGGCGTGGGGCCTGCCGCCCGGCGCGGTCGCGCCTTCTCCCACCACCTGGCCGTCGCGGACGATCACGCAGCCCACGGCGGGATTGGGCGCGGTCAGCCCGAGGTTGCGCCGCGCCAGTTCGATGGCGCGCCGCATATGGTCCTGGTCAGCCGTGCTCATGCCGCCCGGGGCAAGGGCGTAGCGCGGCTCTCGTCGAGGTAGCGCGCGCCGTTAGGCTTAAGGTTTTCGTCCAGCTCGATGAGCAGCGGATTGCCGGTCGGGATCTCGACCCCGATGATCGCCTCGTCGCTAAGGCCGTACAGCAGCTTGACGATGGCGCGTAGGGAGTTGCCGTGCGCGGCCACCAGGACGGTCTCACCGGCCCTCAAGCGGGGCGCGATCTCCGTGTCCCAGTAGGGCCGCACCCGATCGAGGGTAGTCTTCAGGCTCTCGGTGTCGGGCAGGACGGCGCCGGCGTAGCGGCGGTCCTTCGAGAAGTCGAACTCCCCGCCGGACGCCAGGGGCGGCGGCGGGATATCGTAGGACCTGCGCCAGACCTTGACCTGTTCGTCGCCATGCTTGGCCGCGGTCTCGGCCTTGTTGAGGCCGGTCAGTCCGCCGTAGTGCCGCTCGTTCAGGCGCCAGTCGGTGGTCTGGGGCACGAAGACCTGCCCCGCGCTGGAGAGCGCCAGCCACAGGGTGCGGATCGCCCGGGTGAGCACGGAGGTGAAGGCCCGGTCGATCTCGAGGCCCGCGGCCTTGATCAGCTCCCCGCCCTTCCTGGCCTGGGCCTCGCCCTCGTCGGTCAGGTCCACGTCGACCCAGCCGGTGAAGCGGTCTTCGAGATTCCACTGGCTCTGGCCATGGCGGAGGAGGATCAGTTTCGGCAAGCGCTCGGCTCCTTCAGGGATTGCGAGCGGGCTAAGGGCCGGGGCGTCCAGCGTCAAGGCCTGCTGGCCCCTTGTCCAGCCGCCGTCTATATGTGCGCCGATGCTCAACCGGCTGTTCTTCCCCGCGCTCGCAGCGCTCGCCCTGGCCATGGTCGCGCTGGGCATGGTCTGGCCGCAGGGCCTGGGCGACCGCGCCTGGGCCCCGTTCGGCCACGAGCCGATCCAGCGCACGCCGCAGATGCAGGCCGCCATGAAGCGCGAGACCGAGGTGGCCCAACAGAGGCTGGACCAGGCCCGGGCCACCGTCTCCGACCTGCAGACCCAGGCGATCTCGCCGACCAAATGACGGATCTCGCCCGATGAGCCCTTTCGACGCCGTCGCCGTGGCCCGCCGCGTGCTGAACACCGAGGCCGACGCCCTGCGCCTGCAGGCCGACGCCCTGGGCGAGGACTTCGTGCGCGCCGTGGACATCCTCGCCACCGCCAAGGGCCGGATCGTCTGCACCGGCATCGGCAAGTCCGGCCACGTGGCGCGCAAGATCGCCGCCACCTTCGCCTCCACCGGCCAGCCGGCCTTCTTCGTCCACGCTACCGAGGCCAGCCACGGCGACCTGGGGATGATCGGGACCGACGACGTGATCCTGGGGCTTTCGAAGTCCGGGGAGGTGCGCGAGCTGGCCGACATCCTGGCCTACGCCACCCGCTTCCACATCCCACTGATCGGACTGACCGCCTCGCCCGACAGCGCGCTGGGCCGCGCCTCCACGGTGGTGTTGCAGCTTGCCGACGGGCCCGAGGCCACCGCCGAGGTCAACGCCCCCACCACCTCCACCACCCTGCAGATCGCGCTGGGCGACGCCCTGGCCGTGGCCCTGCTGGAACGCCGCGGCTTCACGGCCAAGGACTTCAAGACCTTCCATCCCGGCGGCAAGCTGGGCGCCATGCTGCGCACGGTGGGCGACCTGATGCACGGCGCCGACCAGGTGCCGCTGGTCACCCCGGACACGCCGATGCGCGAGGCCCTGATGGTGATGACCGGCAAGACCTGGGGCATCGTGGGCGTGCAGGGACCCGACGGCGGCCTGGTGGGCGTGATCACCGACGGCGACCTGCGCCGTCACTTCGACGACCTGGTGACCCACACCGCCGGCGAGGTCATGACGCCTGGCCCGAAGAAGACCGTGCCGCCCGGCATGCTGGCCTCCGAGGCCCTGGCCCTGATGAGCGACCCCCCGCCCTCGGTCACCGTGCTGTTCGTGGTCGACGAGGGCCGGCCCGTCGGAATTCTGCATGTCCACGACCTGCTTCGCGCGGGTGTGATGTAACCAATGTCGCAATCGCGAAGTTCATGGGCCGCGTTCGGATAGTCTTAAGAGTGGAACACCTTTAAACACGACGCCCGACCCCATCCGATGGAGTTCCGATGCTGCCCGTTCCGCGCGCCGACCTGATCCCCAATACGATCGAGTACGAGAATACGCCGCTGGTGAAGGCCACCGGCTTCCGCGAATACGACGCGCGCTGGATGTTGGGGCCCGACATCAACCTGCTGGGCATCGAGGCCCTGGGCGTCGGCCTTGGCACCTACATCCAGGAACTGGGCCAGTCGAAGATCGTGGTCGGCCACGACTACCGCTCCTATTCGACATCCATCAAGCAGGCCCTGACCCTCGGCCTGATCTCGGCGGGCTGCGAGGTGGTCGATATCGGCCTGGCGCTGTCGCCCACCGCCTATTTCGCCCAGTTCGAGCTGGACGCCCCCTGCGTGGCCATGGTCACCGCCAGCCACAACGAAAACGGCTGGACCGGGGTGAAGATGGGCGCCGAGCGGCCCCTGACCTTCGGCCCCGTCGAGATGGGCCGGTTGAAGGAGATCGTCCTGGGCGGCCAAGGCCAGTACAAGGCCGGCGGCTCGCTGACCCACGTCCAGGGCTTCGCCGAGCGCTTCATCGCCGACGTCTCCAGCCGCGTGAACATCAAGCGCCCGCTCAAGGTGGTCTGCGCCTGCGGCAACGGCACGGCCGGCGCCTTCGCCGCCGAGGCCTTGCGCCGCATGGGCGTGGCCGTGGTCTACGAGATGGATTGCGAGCTCGACTGGAACTTCCCGCGCTACAATCCCAATCCCGAAGACCACGAGATGCTGCAGGAGATGGCCAAGGCGGTGCGCGAGTTCGGCGCCGACCTGGCCCTGGGCTTCGACGGCGACGGTGACCGCTGCGGTGTGGTGGACGACACGGGCGAGGAGATCTTCGCCGACAAGATCGGCCTGATGCTGGCCCGCGACCTGTCGGACCTGCACAAGGACGCCACCTTCGTGGTCGACGTGAAGTCCACCGGCCTGTTCGCCACCGATCCGGTGCTGAAGAAGAATGGCGCCAAGACCGTCTATTGGAAGACCGGCCACAGCTACATCAAGCGCAAGACCGCCGAACTGGGCGCCCTGGCCGGCTTCGAGAAGAGCGGCCATTTCTTTTTCAACGCCCCCTTGGGACGCGGCTACGACTGCGGACTGACCGCCGCGGCCGCCATCCTGGCGATGCTGGACCGCAACCCCGGCAAGAAGCTCTCGGAGCTGAAGGACGCCCTGCCCATCGCCTACACCTCGCTGACCATGTCGCCGCACTGCGCCGACGAGGTGAAGTACGAGGTCGTGGCCGATGTGGTCGCCGAGTACGAGGCCCTGGCCCAGGTGGGCGGGACCATCCTCGGCCGCAAGATCGTCGAGGTGATCACCGTCAACGGCGTCCGCGTGGCGCTTGAGGACGGCTCCTGGGTGCTGGTACGGGCCTCGTCCAACAAGCCGGAGATCGTCGTCGTGGTGGAGAGCACTCAGTCGGACGCCGACATGCGCGCCCTGTTCCGCCAGGAGGTGAAGCCGCGCCTGGCCAGGCGGCCGCAGGTCGGGGCCTACAACCAGGAAGTCTGAGCCCGCCCATTTTCGTGCGAAGCGGGCGCGATGATTGCGGGTGCGGTCGTGGCGTGGTGAAAGGCGGCCTGAACCCATCTGAGGACAGTCCATGCACGTTGCGATGATCGGCACCGGCTATGTCGGCCTGGTGAGCGGCGCCTGTTTCGCCGACTTCGGCCACACTGTGACCTGCATCGACAAGGACGCCGGCAAGATCGAGCGCCTGCGCGCGGGCGGCATCCCGATCTATGAACCCGGCCTGGATCTGCTGGTGGCCCAGAACGTCAAGGCCGGCCGTCTCAAGTTCGACACCGAGGCCGCCGAGGCGGTGCGCGAGGCCGACGCGATCTTCATCGCCGTGGGCACCCCGTCGCGACGCGGCGACGGCCACGCCGACCTCTCGTATGTCTACGCCGCGGCCGAGGAAATCGCCGGCCAGCTGGACGGCTTCACGGTCATCGTCACCAAGTCCACCGTGCCGGTCGGCACCGGCGACGAGATCGAGAAGATCATCCGCAGGACGCGCCCCGACGCGCAGTTCGCCGTGGTCTCCAATCCCGAGTTCCTGCGCGAAGGCGCGGCCATCGAGGACTTCAAGCGCCCCGACCGCGTGGTGGTGGGATGCGAGGACGAGCGCGCCAAGGCGGTGATGACCGAACTCTATCGGCCGCTCTATCTGAACGAGACGCCGATCGTCTTCACGACGCGCCGGACCAGCGAGCTCATCAAGTACGCGGCCAACGCCTTCCTGGCCCTGAAAATCACGTTCATCAACGAGATCGCCGACCTCTGCGAGGCGCTGGACGCCGACGTGCAGCAGGTGGCGCGCGGAATCGGCCTGGACAAGCGGATCGGCGCCAAGTTCCTCAACGCCGGCCCCGGCTATGGCGGCTCCTGCTTCCCGAAGGACACCATCGCCCTGGTGCGCACCGCCACGGACGCGGGCTCCCCGGTGCGGTTGATCGAGACCACGGTCAGGGTCAACGACGAGCGCAAGAAGAACATGGCCGGGAAGGTCTCCGACGCGCTTTCCGGCGACCTGGCCGGCAAGACGGTCGGCGTGCTGGGCCTCACCTTCAAGCCAAACACCGACGACATGCGCGACGCGCCCAGTCTCGACATCGTCCCGGCCCTGCAGGCCATGGGCGCGCGGGTGCAGGCCTTCGATCCCGAGGGGACCCATGAGGCCCGTCAGCTGCTGCGCGACGTGGACTTCAAGGACAACCCCTACGACGTGGCCGCCGACGCCGACGTCCTGGTGATCATCACCGAGTGGGACCAGTTCCGGGCGCTCGACCTCGACCGCGTGAAGCTGTTGATGAAGACTCCGGTGCTGGTCGACCTGCGCAACATCTACAAGCCCGACGACGTCCGTTCGCGCGGCTTCAAGTACGCCAGCGTCGGGCGTGGCTAGGATCGCGCCCTCTTCTCTCCGATCGTCATGGCCGACCTCTGCGCCGGCCACCCATAGACGCCGAGGCTAGAGATTTTTCTGAGACGTTCCGTGGGTATGGGTCACCGGGACGAGCCCGGTGATGACGAACTTGGGGGGTGTGATGCGATGACAAAACCCAGGCTCTTCCACGTCAGCGAGGAGGCGGGCATCGCGCAGTTCGACCCGCGTCCGCCGCCCTCGACCGATTCGGGCGTCAGGGGCGACTGCGTCTGGGCGGTGGATGAGGACCACCTGGTCAACTACCTGCTCCCTCGTGACTGTCCGCGCATCACCTATGGCCGCGGTCCCGAGACAACGGACGAGGACGCGGCGCGCTTCCTCACCGACGCGCGCCGGGTGGTGGCCTTCGAGGCCGCGTGGCTGGAGCGGGTGCTGGCCTGTCCCCTACGGATCTACGAATTTCCGACGGCGAGCTTCAATGTCGCCCTGGCGGACGCCGGCTATTGGATATCGCGCGAACCGGTGATTCCCCTCGAGGAGCGGGTGCGCGCCAACCTGGTCGAGGCGCTGATCGAGGCGGGGGCCGAGGTGCGGGTGCTGCAGGATTTCTGGCCGCTCAGCGACGCCGTGGCGGCCTCCAGCCTCGAATTCTCCATCATCCGCAAGCGTAACGCCCAGCCCAGGCTCTGAGCCCGGTCTCTATTGCGACAGCAGGATGATGAGGGTGTTGGCGATCCACACGGCGCCGGCCCAGAAGGCCACGCCCATGACGCCGACAAAGGCGAGGCAGGCGATAGAGCTGGCGCTCTTCGTCTGGCCTCGCGACAGGCGCCCCATGGTGGGGTGTCGCGACATATTTCACTCCCAGTCCGTTTCTAAAGCCGCGCCGGTCGAGCGGTGCGAACATTACGAGGCTGTCACGAAACGCCCGGTTTGAACAGTCCCGTGGCCTCGCTTGGAAATACGCGCCAGCGCGGAGATGGATGCGCGCCGATTGCGGACCCCGTGCGCTCGTCTAGAGTTCGCCTCGGCCTTGGGGGACGCGCGTGCTGTCGCTGATCGGGATACTCGTCGTCGTCGTGGGCTTCATGGCGCGGCTCAATCCGCTGCTGGTGGTCACCGTCGCGGCCCTGGTCACCGGGGTGGCGGGCGGAATGGGACCCATTGAGGTGGTCGAGACCTTCGGCAAGGCCTTCAAGGAAAACCGCTATGTCAGCGTGGTCTGGGTGGTGCTGCCGGTCATCGGACTGCTTGAGCGCGCCGGACTGCAGGAGCGGGCCAAGACCTTGATCGGCGCCGTCCAGGCCGCCACGGTGGGCCGCCTGCTGCTACTCTATTTCATCCTGCGCCAGGCGACCTCGGCGCTGGGCCTCACCTCGCTGGGTGGCCACGCCCAGATGGTCCGCCCGCTGATCGCGCCCATGGCCGAGGCCGCGGCCGAAACCCACTACGGCGAAATCCCCGACGACACCCGCCAGTCGATCCGCGCCCACACCGCGGCCGCCGACAACATCGCGCTGTTCTTCGGCGAGGACATCTTCATCGCCATCGCCTCGATCCTTCTGATCAAGGGCTTCCTGGAGCAGAACGGCATCATCGTCGAACCGCTGCAGCTCTCGGTCTGGGCGATCCCGACCGCCTTCTGCGCCCTGGCCATCCACGGCACGCGGCTGATGCTGCTGGACCGCCGGCTGGCGCGCACCCTGGAGGCCGCGCGATGATCGGACTGCCGATCGGACTGGAGGTCCTCTACGTCATCGCCGGCGCCTTCTTCGCCGCCATCGCGGTTCTGAGCGCCCGCGACGCCAGCAATCCGAAGCGTCTGAAAAATACGGTTTTCTGGGGATTGTTCGCTGTCTGCTTCCTGTTTGGTTCCCACCTGCCCGACCTGGTCAACGGCCTGCTGGTCATCGCCATGGTGGCGGTCGCGGGCTTCGGCGGCCTGGGCCATGGCGCGGCGGCCACCAGCAGCCCGGAAGAACGCCGCGAGAGCGCCGCGCGGCTGGGGAACAGGCTGTTCCTGCCCGCGCTCGCCATCCCCGCCACGGCGCTGGCCGGCACCTTCGCCTTCAAGCGCCCGGAGCTGGCGGGCCTGGTCGATCCCAAGCAGGCGACCCTGGTCTCGCTGATCCTGGGGGTGTTCGTGGCGCTCACCATCGCCATGCCGATGCTGCGGGCCAAGCCCGTCACGCCGCTGCAGGAGGGCCGGCGCCTGCTGGACACCGTGGGCTGGGCCGCGGTCCTGCCGCAGATGCTGGCGGCGTTGGGCGCGGTCTTCGCCGCCGCCGGCGTGGGGACCGCCATCGGCGCCCTGGCCTCGGCCTGGCTGCCCGACGGGAGCCAGCTCGCCGCCGTCGCGGCCTACACCTTCGGCATGGCGATCTTCACGATGATCATGGGAAACGCCTTCGCCGCCTTTCCGGTGATGACCGCGGGCATCGGCCTGCCGCTGATCGTCCTGCGCTTCGGCGGCGACCCGGCGATCATGGGCGCCATCGGCATGCTGTCGGGCTTCTGCGGGACCCTGATGACCCCCATGGCCGCCAACTTCAACATCGTGCCCGCCGCCCTCCTGGAGCTCACCGACCGCAACGGGGTGATCAAGGCCCAGGTCCCCACCGCCCTCCTCCTGCTGCTCGCCAACACGGCCCTGATGTATGTCCTCGTCTTCCGCTTCTGAGCTGACCCCCGACCTCGCCGCCAGGTTCGCGCGGCTGGCGCTCGGCCACGTCACCAGGCCCTACCCCTACAAGCTCGACCATGTGATGGCCGGCGACGAGGACGTCCTGCCGCCCCGCGTGCTGCACCCGATTTTCCACGGCAGCTTCGACTGGCACTCCTGCGTTCACGGCTACTGGCTGCTGGCCCGCCTGCTGCGGCGGTTCCCGGACATGGCGCCGGCCGCCGAGATCCGCGCCCTCTTCGACGCCAGCCTGACCGCGGAAAAGGCGGCCGGCGAACTGGCCTATCTCGCCCGCCCCGCCAGCCGCGGCTTCGAGCGGCCCTATGGCTGGGCCTGGCTGCTGATGCTGGGCGCAGAGCTGGAACGCCATGAGGGCGCGGCCTGGGGCGCGAACCTAGCGCCCCTGGCCCGGGGCTTCGCCGAACGGTTCAAGGCCTTCCTGCCGGTGGCCACCTATCCGATCCGCACCGGGGCCCACGGCAACACCGCCTTCGCCCTGGCGTTGGCCTCGGAGTACGCCGCACAAGTCGGCGACCACGAGCTCGCCCGGCTGATCGCGACGACCGCCACGGGCTGGTATCTCGCCGACGCCGATGCGCCGGCCTGGGAGCCCAGCGGCGACGACTTCCTGTCGGCCACCCTGGTGGAGGCGCAGTGCCTGCGCGCCGTCCTGCCGTCCGCCGACTTCCGGCTCTGGTTCGCCCGCTTCCTGCCCGACGCCGCCCAGCGCCGACCCGCCACACTCTTCACCCCGCCCACGGTCAGCGACCGCACGGACGGCAAGATCGCCCACCTGGACGGCCTCTGCCTCAGCCGTGCCTGGTGCTGGCGCGGGGTCGCCGCGTCGCTGGACCCCGCCGACCCGGTGCGCGCCGTGGCGCTCGCCACCGCCGAGGAGCACCTGGCGGCCGGCCTCGCCCATGTGGCGGGCGACTATATGGGCGAGCACTGGCTGGCCACCTTCGCCCTGCTGGCGTTGGAAGCGGGCTAAGGGCCGCGGAAAAAGACGCCGTCGATGTCGGCGCGCGCGCCGCCGGATCGTCCTGCGGAAAAGCCGCCCATCCCGGCGCCGGAGGATCCCATGACCGTGACCACGTCTTCCAAGGCCCAAGTCCTGATGACCGGTGTCGTGCTGGGCGAGTCGCCCCGCTGGCGCGACGGCCGCCTGTGGTTCTGCGACTGGGGCGCCCAGCAGCTGATCGCCCTGGACGAGGCGGGGGCCAGCGAGGTCGTCGCCCACGTCCCATCCTTCCCGTTCTGCATCGACTTCCTGGCCGACGGGCGGCTGCTGATCGTTTCGTCGGCCCAGCGGCGCGTCGTGCGCCGTGAGCCGGACGGATCGATGAGCCTCTATGCCGAGCTGGGCGGCCTGCTCGACAAGCCGTGGAACGAGATCGTCGTGGACGGGCGCGGAAACGCCTACGTCAACAGCATCGGCTTCAACTTCCCGGAGGGCGAATACGCCACCGGGGTCATCGCCCTGGTGACGCCGGACGGCGCCGTGCGCCAGGTGGCCGACGAGGTCGAGTTCCCGAACGGCATGGCGATAACGCCGGACAATTCGACCCTGATCCTCGCCGAGTCCTACGGCCGCCGGCTGACGGCGTTCGACATCGACCCCGACGGCGGGCTCTCCAACCGGCGGGTGTGGGCGGAGATGGACGGCCACCCGGACGGCATATGCCTCGATGCGGAGGGCGCGGTCTGGTACGCCGACGTCCCCAACCAGTGCTGCGTCCGCGTCCGGGAGGGCGGCGAGGTCCTGCAGAGGATCGAGATCGATCGCGGCTGCTTCTCCTGCGCCCTGGGCGGCGCGGACGGGCGGACCCTGTTCATCGTGGCCGCGGCCTGGGGCGGTCCGTCCAGCGACGCCGAACCGACCGGCCAGGTGCTGGCGATCCAGGCGCCTGCGCCCGCCGCCGAACGCCCCTAGGCGGAGGCCGCCACGTAGTTGTCGATCTCGGTCAGGTGGATGGCGATTTCGCCGGGGGTCAGGAACGAACCGGTGAAGCTGTTGCGGGCGAGCGTCACCAGCTCGTCGCGGGTGAGGCCGAGCGCGTGGGCCGTGGAGATCCAGTTCTCGGCCAGGTAGCCGCCGAAATAGGCCGGGTCGTCGGAATTGATCGTGACCTTCAGGCCCAGGCGCAGCATCCGCTTCAGCGGATGGGCGGGCAGTTCGTCCACCACGCAGAGCTTCAGGTTGGAGAGCGGGCAGACCGTGAGCGGCATGGCCTCGGCCACCAGCCGCTTGACCAGGTCGGCGTCCTCCAGGGAGCGGTTGCCGTGGTCGATGCGGTCGACGCTCAGCACGTCCAACGCCTCGTGGACGTATTCCGGCGGACCTTCCTCGCCGGCATGGGCGACCAGCTTCAGGCCCTGGTCGCGGGCGGCGGCGAAGACCCGGGCGAACTTCGAGGGCGGATGGCCGAGCTCCGACGAGTCCAGGCCCACCCCTGCGATACGGTCCAGAAAGGGTCGCGCCTGGTTCAGAGTCTCGAAGGCGTCCTCCTCGGACAGATGGCGCAGGAAGCAGAGGATCAGCTTGGAGGTGACGCCCAGGGTGGCCTTGGCCTCCTCCATCCCAGCCAGCAAGCCGTCGGCGACGGTGGCGAAGGCCACGCCCCGCTCGGTGTGGGTCTGGGGGTCGAAGAAGATCTCCGCATGGACGGCGCCGTCCTCGGCCACGCGGCGGAAATAGGCCATGGCCAGGTCGTGGAAGTCGCGCTCGGTCACCAGCACCTTGGCGCCCTGGTAATAGATATCCAGGAAGTCCTGCAGGTTCGAGAATGCGTAGGCGGCGCGCACCGCCTCCACGTCGGCGAAGGGCAGGTCGATCCCGTTGCGGCGGGCCAGCTCGAACATCAGCTCGGGCTCGAGGCTGCCCTCGATGTGCAGGTGAAGCTCGGCCTTGGGCAGGCCGCGGACGAACGCTTCGAGATCGGGCATCACTCGACTCCAGACACCGGTGGGAATCGCCAACGTCGCGAAAGTGTCTTCCCCCAAGGCCCGAAAGGCCAGCCTGACCGCCCCCAAATCTGTGGGATTTGCGTGAGTTCAGGCCGCGGCCTTCTTCACGGCGCCGACGATGTCCTTGACCACCTGGTGGACCAGCTTCTCGTCGTCGCCCTCGGCCATCACCCGGATCAGCGGCTCGGTGCCCGAGGCGCGGACCACGATGCGGCCGGTTCCGTTCAGGCGCAGTTCGGCCGCGGCGATGACGTCGCGGACCTGGTCGGTCTCCAGCGGCTTGCCGCCGGCGAAGCGCACGTTCTCCAGCTTCTGGGGCACGGGCTCGAACTGATGGGCCAGCATGCTCATCGGCTGGCCGGTCTCCTTCAACACCGCCAGCACCTGCAGCGCCGCCAGCAGGCCGTCGCCGGTGGTGGAGAAGTCGGACATGATCATGTGGCCCGACTGCTCGCCGCCCAGGTTGAAGCCGCCCTCGCGCATCCGCACCATCACCGCGCGGTCGCCCACGGCGGTGCGCTCCAGCTTCAGGCCGCGCGCGTTCAGGTACCGCTCAAGGCCCAGGTTCGACATCACCGTGGCGACCACGCCGCCGCCGGTCAGCCGGTCGTTCCGCGCCCAGTTGTCGGCGATGATGGCCATGATCTGGTCGCCGTCGACCACGCGGCCTTTCTCGTCGCAGATCGCCAGGCGGTCGGCGTCGCCGTCCAGCGCGATACCGATGTCGGCGCGGAACTCCTTCACCGCCCGGACCATGGCCTCGGGATGGGTGGAGCCGCATTCCTCGTTGATATTGGTCCCGTTGGGCTCGACGCCGATCTTGATGACCTCGGCGCCCAGTTCGTACAGCACCACCGGCGCCACCTTGTAGGCCGCGCCATTGGCGCAATCGATGACGATGCGCAGGCCCGCCAGGCTCAGCCGTCGAGGGAAGGTGGCCTTGGCGATCTCCACATAGCGCGCCTGGCTGTCGTCGACCCGGGCGACGCGGCCGAGCTTGGTGGGGATGGCCAGGCCGTCGGCCAGGCCCTGGTCCATCAGGGCCTCGATCTCAAGTTCGCGGGCGTCCGACAGCTTGTAGCCGTCGGGCCCGAACAACTTGATGCCGTTGTCGGTATAGGGATTGTGCGAGGCCGAGATCATCACCCCCAGGTCGGCGCGCAAGGAGCGGGTCATCATCGCCACGCCCGGCGTCGGCATGGGGCCCAGCAGGCGCACGTCCATGCCCACGCTGGCGAAGCCCGCCACCAGGGCCGGCTCGACCATGTAGCCCGACAGCCGGGTATCCTTGCCGATCACCACCATGTGACGGCGGTCGTCCTGGGACATGAACAGCTTGCCCGCCGCCAGGCCCACCCGCAGGGCGACCTCGGCGGTCATGGGGTGGCTGTTGGCCAGGCCCCGGATGCCATCGGTGCCGAAATAAGCGCGCTTGCTCATGGAGCTTCTCTCGAAAGGGTCGCGAAATGATCCGAAACCCAGATTTAGTCGACGCCGCGTTTGCGAATGCTAAAGGCGGCTCAGCGTTCAAGACTATCGGCCTACACGCGTTTCGACAAAGGATGTGAAGCTCTCATGTGCGGCATCATCGGCATCGTTGGGAAGTCCTCCGTCCAGGAGCGGCTGATCGACAGCCTCAAGCGTCTGGAATACCGCGGCTATGACTCGGCCGGGATCGCCGGGATCGTCGGCGGCAAGCTCCAGCGCCGTCGGGCCAAGGGCAAGATCCGCGCCCTCGAAGACGTGCTGGCCGAAGAGCCGCTGAACGCCACGGTCGGGATCGGCCACACCCGCTGGGCCACCCACGGGGCGCCCTCGGAAGCCAACGCCCACCCGCACAAGTCGGGCCGGGTCAGCCTGGTCCATAACGGCATCATCGAGAACTTCGCCGAGCTGAAGCGCGAGTTGGAGGCGCAGGGCCGCGTCTTCGAGAGCCAGACCGACACCGAGGTCATCGCCCAACTGCTGGATTCCGAACTGGCCACCGGCCTCGAGCCGATGGCGGCGCTGAAGGCCACGCTGGACCGGCTGACCGGCGCCTATGCGCTGGCCGTGCTGATCGAGGGCGAGGACGAACTGGTCATGGGCGCGCGGCGCGGCAGCCCGCTGGTTGTCGGCTATGGCCAGGGCGAAATGTTCATCGGCTCCGACGCGCTCGCGGTCGGCCCCTTCACCAACAAGATCGCCTATCTGGAAGAGGGCGACTATGTCGCCATCGACCACGCCAAGGCCCGCATCTTCGACGAGGACGGCAAGGCCGTCGAGCGCAAGACCCAGACCGTCTCGGCGTCCGCGGCCCTGGTCGAGAAGGGCAACTACCGGCACTTCATGGAGAAGGAGATCCATGACCAGCCCGAAGGGTGCCAGCGAACGATCGCCGCCTATGTAGACGCCCTGACCGACACCACGACGATCCCCGGCGACATCGATTTCGCCAAGCTGGACCGGATCCAGATCGTCGCCTGCGGCACGGCCTACATCGCCGGGCTGCTGGGCAAGTACATGATCGAGCAGCTCGCCGGCCTGCCCGTGGACGTCGAGATCGCCTCGGAGTTCCGCTATCGCAACCCCGCGCTCAGCGCCCAATCCCTGGCGATCGCGATCTCGCAGTCGGGCGAGACCGCCGACACCCTGGCGGCCCTGCGCCACTGCAAGGCCCATGGGATGAAGAGCGCCGCCCTGGTCAACGCCGTGCAGTCGACGATCGCCCGCGAGGCCGACGTGGTCTGGCCGATCCATTGCGGACCCGAGATCGGCGTGGCCTCCACCAAGGCCTTCACCGCCCAGGTCAGCCTGCTGACGACCCTGGCCGTCGCCGCCGCCCGCGCTCGCGGCCGAATCGATGCGGCGGAAGAGAACCGGCTCGTCCGCGTGCTGCTCGAAGCGCCCCGTCTGATGGCGGAATCGATCAATCTCGAGGAGGCCGTCCGCAACATCGCGCTGGAGGTCTCCAAGGCGCGCGACGTGCTCTATCTCGGTCGCGGCCCGATGTATCCCCTGGCCCTGGAAGGCGCGCTGAAGCTGAAGGAAATCAGCTATATCCACGCCGAGGGCTATGCCGCCGGCGAGCTGAAGCACGGGCCGATCGCCCTGGTGGACGAGGCGACGCCCATCGTCATCCTCGCCCCCTTCGACAGCTATTTCGAGAAGTCGGCCTCGAACATGAGCGAGGTCATGGCCCGGGGCGGTCAGGTGGTCTTCATCACCGATCCCGACGGGGCCAAGCACGCGCCCGCAGGGGCCAAGGTGGTGGTCACCGCGCCCAAGTGCGATCCGCTGATCGCGCCGCTGGTGATGTCGGCGCCCATCCAGCTCCTGGCCTATTACGTGGCCGTCCAGAAGGGCGCCGACGTCGACCAGCCGCGCAACCTCGCCAAGTCGGTGACGGTCGAGTAAGCCTGTCGGCGGGCGAACTGGCGCTTCCTCTTTTCCTCACCCGTTTACGGGGGAGGGGGACCGCCGATAGGCGGTGGTGGGGGCGGCCTCAGGCTCGGAGCCCGGTCTCGCCCCCTCCACCACGCCTGCGGCGCGGTCCCCCTCCCCCATTCGCTTCGCGATGTGGGAGGAAAAGGGTCTGATCAAACTCGTTGGCCGAATCGGCTAGTCCGATAGGCGACTGGAGAGCTTGCATGACCAAACGCGTGCGCAAGGCGGTGTTGCCGGTCGCGGGCCTGGGGACGCGGGTGCTGCCCGTGGCCCGGGCCACCCCGAAGAACCTGCTGAACGTCTTCGACCGCCCGATCCTGTCCTATGTGGTGGAGGAGGCCCGCGCCGCCGGCATCGAGCACTTCGTGTTCATCACCAGCCGCGGCCAGGGCGCCATCGAGGACTATTTCGACGGCAATCCCGAGATCGAGGGCGCGCTGGAGGCCAAGGGCAAGCACGACGTCCTGGCCGAGGTGCGCCGCGATATCCTGCCGCCCGGCTCCATGAGTTTCGTGCGCCAGATGGCGCCGCTGGGCCTGGGTCACGCGGTCTGGTGCGCCCGCGACATTGTCGGCGACGAGCCCTTCGCCGTGATCCTGCCCGACATGCTGATGGCCGCGGAGACCCCGGCGCTCGCCCAGGCCGTGGCCGCCCACGACAAGGTCGGCGGCAATATCGTGGTGGTCGAGGCCGTGCCCGACAGCGAGACCCACAAGTACGGCATCGTCGCCCTGGACGGCCGCGAGGGGCGGCTGAACCGCATGACCGGCATGGTCGAGAAACCGCCGGCCGGGACCGCGCCGTCGAACTTGATCATCTCGGGGCGCTACATCCTGCAGCCGGAGATCTTCGAGCTGCTGGAGCGCCAGGGCAAGGGTGCGGGCGGGGAGATCCAGCTCACCGACTCGATGGCCGAGCTGATGAAGGCCCAGGACTTCCACGCCCTGGAATATGACGGGACCACCTATGACTGCGGCGACAAGATCGGCCTGCTGCGGGCCAATGTCGCCTTCGCCCTCGCCCGTCCCGACCTGGGCGACGCCGCCCGCGCCGCGATCGCGGCCCTGCTCTAGGCCTGCCCGTTGCGGCTGTTCATCTACGGCTACGGTTTCGCAGGCCAGGCGCTGGCCCAGCGGCTGCGCGGCTGGAACGTCTCGGCGACCTTCCGCACGCCTGAAGCTGGCGCGGCCATGGCGGCGGATGGCCTCGATCCGGTGGCGGCCGACGACATAGGCGCCGTCGCCGAGCGGTTGGCGAGCTGCCAGGCCATCCTGATCACCGCCCCGCCCGGACCGGAAGGCTGCCCGGCCCTGCAGGTGCTGGTCCCGGCCCTGGCGCGGGCGCAGGCCTTCCCCGACTGGATCGGCTATCTCTCCACCACCGGGGTCTATGGCGACCGGGGCGGCGGCTGGGTGTTCGAGGACAGCCGCCTGGCCGCCCAGTCCACCGAGGGCGCGCGCCGGGTCGGCGCCGAGCGCGACTGGCTGGAGGTCGGGCGCGGCATGGGCCTGACCGTCACCGTCCACCGCCTGCCCGGCATCTACGGCCCCGGCCGCTCGGCCTTTGACCGCCTGCGCGAGGGCCGCGCCCGGCGCATCGACGCCCCGGGCCAGGTGTTCAGCCGCATCCACGTCGACGACCTGGCCGCGGGGCTCGACGCCTCCATGGCGCGGCCGCGCGCCGGCGGGGTCTACAATCTCTGCGACGACGAGCCGGCGGCCAACAGCGACGTCGTCGCCTATGCCGCCCGCCTGCTGGGCATGGCGCCGCCGCCCGAGGAGCCGCTGGACCTGGAGGCCATGACCCCCCAGGCGCGGCGCTTCTACGCCGAGAGCAAGCGCGTCGCCAACGCGCGGGCCAAGGCCGAGCTGGGCTGGCGGCCGGTCTATCCGACCTACCGCGAAGGCCTTGCGGCGATCCTGGCGGCGGGGGGTTAGGGCGGGCCCCAGATCCTCCCCCAGCGCGCAGCGCGATATGGGGGAGGTGGATCGTCGCCTCTTCGCGACGAGACGGAGGGGGTTGCAGCCCACAAGCAAGAGTCAAAGTCCCCCTCACCCGGCCATTCGGCCGGGAGCTCCCCCAGGAGGGGAGCATCTTAGGGTAGATCACCCCGCCAGCGCGCTCAGTCCCAATCCGCCCAGGGCGCAGGCGACCAGGGTGGGGGCCATGCCGAGCTTGAAGCGCAGCATGGCGATCATCGCCGCAGCGGTGATCACAGCCGCCCGCCAGTCGAGGCTCAAGAGGTCCGGCACGTCGACGCCCGCGACCTCCGTCACCCGCGCGAACAGGACGTGCAGGGCGAACCACACGGCCAGGTTGGCGATCACCCCCACCACCGCCGCGCTGATCGCCGCGAGCGCCGCAGCGGCCGCCCGATGGCCGCGCAGGGCCTCGGCATAGGGGGCGCCCAGGAAGATCCACAGGAAGCTCGGCGCGAAGGTGACCCAGGTCGTGAGCAGCGCGCCCAGACAGCCGGCGACCAGGGGATCGAGGCTCCCGGCGTTGCGGTAGGCTGCCAGGAAGCCCACGAACTGCAGGACCATGATCAGCGGCCCTGGCGTGGTCTCGGCCAGCCCGAGGCCGTCGGCCATCTCGCCGGGACTCAGCCATCCGAAGCCGTCGACGGCGGCCTGGGCCACATAGGTCAGGACGGCGTAGGCCCCGCCAAAGGTCACCACCCCCATGGTGGAGAAGAAGCCGGCGATCTTGGTCCAGACGCTGGCCTCGCCGAACAGGGCGAACAGCACGGCGACGGGCGCCAGCCAGATCGGCAGCCAGATCGCCGCCACCCGCAGGGCCCGACCCCGCGAGGGGACCAGGTGGGCCGCGCCGCCCTGGTCGATGACCTGGTCCACCAGGCCGGGCGTCTGGTCCTCGACCTCGTGGCCGTTCGCGCCGCCGCCGAACAGGGCTGGCGCCGCCCAGCCCAGGATCCCGGCCAGCGCCACCACCAGCGGGAACGGGATGTTGAGCACGAACAGGCCCAGGAAGGCGGCCACGGCCACGATCAAGGCCGCGCGCGACTTCAGCGCCCGCCGCCCCACCCGCAGCACCGCCTCGGTCACGATGGCCAGCACCGCGCACTTCACGCCCAGGAACAGGCCCTCGGCCACCGGGGTCGCGCCATAGACGACGTAGAGGATGCTCAAGGCCAGCATCACCGCCGCGCCGGGCAGGACGAAGAGGATCCCCGCCAGCAGCCCCCCCGCCGTGCGGTGCATCAGCCAGCCCACATAGGTGGCCAGCTGCTGGGCCTCGGGGCCAGGCAGCAGCATGCAGTAGTTGAGGGCGTGCAGGAACCGCCGCTCCCCGATCCAGCCGCGCTCCTCGACAAGCACGCGATGCATGAGGGCGATCTGGCCGGCGGGGCCGCCGAAGCTCAGCAGGCCGATCCGGGCCCAGACCCGCGCCGCGGCCCAGAAGCTCGGCAGGGCGGCCTTGCCGCTCACGAGACCTCTTCCACGGCCGCGATCAGCCGGGCGATGTCGGCCGGCCGCGACAGCCGGTGATCGCCGTCCTTGATCAGGCTGAACACCACGTCGTCGCCGCGGATCGCCTGGGCCAGCTCCAGGGCGTGGCGCCACGGGACGTCGGGGTCCTCGCCCCCCTGCAGGATGCGCACCGGGACATCGACGTTCACCGGGCCGGGCAGGATCGACCAGCGCGCGCCATCCTCCAGCAGGGCCGCGCTGATCGGATAGGGGTCGCCATAGTCCGACGGCCGCAGCCAGATCCCGATGCGGTCCAGCGCCTCGCGGTCGGCGGGGGTCAGTTCGGCGCCCATCAGCTTCTCGGTGAAGTCGGCGGCAGGCGCGATCAGCACCAGGGCCTTGATCCGCTCGGGCAGGGCCGCGGCGACCAGGCAGGCGATCCAGCCGCCCATGGACGAGCCCACCAGCACCACCGGTCCCGCCGTCAACGCCTCCAGCACCGCCAGCACGTCCTCGCGCCAGCGGGTGATCGTGCCCTGGGCGAAGTCGCCGTCCGATTCCCCGTGGCCGAAATAGTCGAACCGCACATAGGCGCGGCCATTGGCCAGCGCCCAGTCGGCCAGGGCCTGGGCCTTGGTCCCGGCCATGTCGGACTTGAAGCCGCCAAGCCAGACCACGGCCGGCCCGGCCCCCTCGACGCGCCGCCAGGCGAGCCTGGCTGCGTCCTGGCGCGGCAGATGTCCGGCGATCTCGCTCATGACCCCTCATAACCCAATGAAGTGACGGCGCGAACGCCCCGGCGGGCCTTTACCAAACGTGGGCTTACGCTATGCAAGGCGGCGTGACGCTGCCCCCAGACTTCACCCTATTGCAGGTCGTGCCCGAGCTCGAGACGGGCGGGGCCGAACAGACCACCATCGACGTGGCCCACGCGGTCGTGCGCGCCGGCGGCAAGGCCCTGGTCGCCACCCGGGGCGGACGCATGACCTCGCGCCTGGAAGCCGACGGCGGTCGCCTGGCCCAGATGCCGGTCCAGACCAAGAATCCCCTGGTCATGCTGGGCAACGCCGCGCGACTGGTGGACCTGATCCGCAAGGAAAAGGTCTCCATCGTCCATGCCCGTTCGCGCGCTCCGGCCTTCTCGGCTTTGTGGGCGGCGCAGACCACCAAGACACCGTTCGTGGCCACCTATCACGGGGTCTACAACGCCAAGTCCGGCCTGAAGCGCTGGTACAACGCGGTCATGACCCGGGGCGACCTGGTGATCGCCAATTCCGACTACACCCGCGACCACGTGCTCGCCGAACACAGCCTCGACCCCGCCAGGATCGTCTCGATCCCGCGCGGGATCGACTTGGAGTACTTCAATCCCAGCTGGGTGCTGCCAGACCGGGTCGAGGCCCTGCGGACGGCCTGGGGGTTCGCGCCCGCCGACCGCCGGGTGAAGCTGCTGTTGGCGGGACGCCTGACCCGCATCAAGGGCCACCTGATGATCGTCGAGGCCGCCGCCCGGCTGAAGGCGCAGGGCCGGGCGGACTTCGTCATCATCTTCGCCGGCGACGACCAGGGTCGCACCGACTATCGCCTCGAGATCCTGGCCGCTATCGCCGCGGCGGGCCTCCAGGACCAGGTCCTGTTGGTCGGTCACTGCGACGACATGCCGGCCGCCTACCAGGTCTGCGACATCGCCATGCTGCCCACCACCAAGCCGGAGTCCTTCGGACGCACGGCGGTCGAGCCGCAGGTGATGGGCAAGCCCGTCCTGGCCTCCGACCACGGCGGCACCACCGAGACGGTGCTGTCGGGCGAGACCGGCTGGCTGGTCAAGGCGGACGACCCCGAGGCCTGGGCCGCCGCCATGGCCAAGGTCTGCGACCTCGGCCCCGGCGCCCTGGCCGCCATGGGCCAGACCGCCGCCAATCGCGCGCGCCGGCTCTATTCGGTGGACGCCATGTGCCAGGCGACTCTGGAGGCGTACGGACGCGTGCTGGAGGCGCGCGCGCCGTGAGCCGCCAGATCCGCAACGTCCTGGTCATCAAGCTCTCGGCCCTGGGCGACTTCATCCTGGCCCTGGCGGCCATGAAGAAGATCCGCGAGGCCCATCCGAAGGCGCGGATCACCCTGCTGACCACGCCGCCCTTCGAGGCGCTGGCCAAGTCCTGCCCCTATTTCAACGCCGTGGAGACCGACGGCCGTCCCGAGGGACCCAGCGCCTGGCTGGCCCTGCGCCGCCGGCTGCGAGCCGCGCGCTACGACCGGGTCTACGACCTGCAGACCTCGGCGCAGTCGGCCCGCATCTTCCATCTGCTGCGCCCCTTCCCGCCGGAATGGTCGGGGATCGCCATGGGCTGCGCCCTGCCGCACAGGAACCGTAAGCGCAACACCATGCACACCCTGGAGCGCCAGGCCGATCAGCTGAAGTCCGCCGGCATCTGGCCCGACGCGCCGACCGAACCGGGAGAGGCGCCGGCGCCGGACCTGTCCTGGGTGGTGCGCAACGCCCGCCAGGAGCGCCCCATGCCGGGCGGGGTGAAGCCGCGCCCCTATGTGATCTTCGTCCCCGGCGGCTCGGCCCACCGGCTGGACAAGCGCTGGCCGGTCGAACGCTTCGCTCAGCTCGGCAAGACGCTCTACGATCGCGGCTTCGACGTCGTGGTCATCGGCGGCCCGCAGGAGAGCGCGATCGCCCGCCAGATCCAGAAGTCCGTCGGCCAGGCCCGCGACCTGACCGGGCGCACCGACTTCGCGCGGATCGCCTCGCTGGGCGCCCGCGCGGCCCTGGTGATCGGCAACGACACCGGCCCGCTGCACCTGGCGGCGGCCACCGGACCGGCCACGATCGTGCTTTTCTCCAGCGCCTCGAACCCCGCGCTTTCCGCCCCGCGGGGTCACGTGACCGTGCTGCAAGCCCAGAACCTGGCCGATCTGCCTGTGTCCCAAGTCCTACAGGCTGTGAATGCTCTGGTCCCATCTGCCTAGCGCAGCTTGATTGGGACGACCCCCTTCGTCATATACTGACTTGAACGACCGACGCGGCTCTCGCGCCGGGCGCGTTTCGCGTTGAAACAGCTCCAGGAGCAAAAGCCTATTCGCCGCCCCATGCAGACGCCGCCCGTCAAGGACGGACCGCGTATCAATGAAGACATCCGCTCCCCCAAGGTCCTGCTGATCGATCAGCATGGCGAGAAGCAGGGTGTGATGCCCACCTCGTCGGCGATGGAAGCCGCTCAGGAAGCTGGTCTCGATCTTGTCGAGATCGTTCCCAACGCTGATCCGCCCGTCTGCAAGATCCTGGACTACGGCAAGTTCAAGTTCCAGGAGCAGAAGAAGAAGAACGAGGCGCGCAAGCGGCAGAAGGTCGTCGAGATCAAAGAGATCAAGCTGCGACCGAACATCGACATCCACGACTACGAGGTGAAGCAGCGCTCGATGCACCGCTTCTTCGAAGAGGGCGACAAGGTGAAGGTCACCTTGCGCTTCCGTGGTCGCGAACTCGCCCACCCGGAACTGGGCATGAAGCTGCTGCAAAAGGTGAAGGCCGACTTC
>NZ_JAUYNW010000100.1 GCF_030698145.1 Phenylobacterium sp.
GCGCTCGCCCGGGCCTGACGAGCCGGCGCCCCGAACACCAGACCACCACCTACCGGTCGCCCCCAAAAACATAGGCCACCTCGTCCCAAGCCCAGCGAGGGACCTCTCGCCCACCCCTCAGCGGACTAAATCAACAATATCGGTCGAAAGCGGACAGCCGGCCCGTCTCGCCGCCCTAAGCCGCGTGCCCCAGCGTGTGCAGCAGCTCCCGCACCTTGCCCATGCATTCGGGCTGTTCGATCAGGTCGACGCGGGTGTCGTCCTGTCGGACCAGCTTGAAGGCCTCGTGCTTGGCGCGGTCGGCGGCGGGGCCGAGCGGCGCCACCTCGCCCGTGGCCAGGCGCAGCGTCAAGGTCCTTCGCTGGGCCTAGGCCGCGATCTCGCGGGCGAGATTGTCGAGCGCGGCGTTGAACCCGAAGCGCACGCCCTGCGCCATGTCCTCGCCCTCGAACGCGGCAAGTTGCACTGTGACCTTGAGCAGAGCGGCGGCGGCGCGCGGCGAAATCTCGATGGTGTGGAGCGCGGCCGAGAGGGCCCTGTCGCCGTCCATCACCTTTTCCGAATAGACGATGCGATGGTTTGGAACGATGTCGAGATAGGTCACGTCGACCAGGAAGCGTGGATCGCTCTTGGCCCCGCACCGTGATCTGTCGCGACCGCCGACGCGGAAATCGGCCTCGTCATAGATGATCGTCGCGGTCGGCGACGGCAAACCCCAGCGCGCCCGCGCCACAGGATCGGCGAAGGCGCCGTAGAGAATTTCCGGGGAACAGGCGAAGGGTCGCTCGAAGATCAGGGTCTCGTGGGCGGTGGTTAGATCAGCCATGACGATCCTTTCCGGGGTCATTCCGTGACGCTTCGGCGACGTAATCTTCCAAGGCTTCGAGGCGGCTGGCCCAGGCCGAACGCTGGACATCGATCCAGCTTTTCGCCGCGGACAGGCCGTCCGGTTGAAGACTGCAGGTGCGGACCCGTCCGACCTTTTCGGATTGGATGATCCCGCAGTCCTCAAGCAGCCGCAGATGCTGCAAGAACGATGGCAGGGTCATCGAGACCGCGCCAAACAGTTCGCCGACCGGGGCGGGCCCCCGCGCCAGCCGCTCCACGACGCCCAATCGCGTGGCGTCGCCCATGGCGTGAAACATCTTCGCGACGTGCGCGTCTTGGTTAGGCATATGCCTAACTATCGCGGCGCGGCTAGGCGGTCAATGGATAGTGTGGTGAATGCCTAACTATCCGACGCGGCGGTCGGCAGGCCGCAGGCGCCGCAACGCCCTAAGCCGCGTGGCCCAACACGTGCAGCAGCTCCCGCACCTTGCCCATGCACTCCGGCTGCTCAATCAGGTCGGCGCGGGTGTCGTCCTGGCGGACCAGCTTGAAGGCCTCCTGCTTGGCGCGGTCGGCGGCGGGGCCGAGGGGCGCCACCTCGCCGGTCGCCAGGCGCAGCATCAGCAGCAGCTTCTGCGACGGGGAGGCCGGGGTGCGGGCCAGGGTCTGGACCAGGCGGGCGTCGGCCTCGACCATGCCGCCGACATCACCGATCTTGGCCTGGATGGGGGCGTAGTCCTCCGCCACCAGGCCGCTGCGGCCCACGGACCGTTGCAGGGCCGCCAGGATCTGCAGCTTGACCGCGGCGGTCTGCGGGCCGTTCCGGAATTCCTTCTCGAAGCGCAGAGCCGCGACGCCCGCCGACAGATAGCGTCCGGCCTGGCGCTTGTTGGCGCCGCCGATCACGTTCTCCACCAGCCACATCAGGGCCTCCGCCTCCTCGCGGGCCGAGCGGTCCTTGCCCAGATAGACCTCCACGAAATCGCCGGTGACCAGCATCCGTGAGCGCTGGACGAAGGCGTTCTGGATGTCGTCGAGCGGCAGCAGGGCGCCGGCCGCGGCGGTGAGCGCCATGGCCAGGCCGCGCATCACCTCGATCTCGCCGGGCGCGTCGCCGGGACGCAGGCGCCGGGGGCCGTTCAGCTCGCGCACCACGCGCCTGGCGATGGCGGCGCGGACGCTTTCGAAATCTTCCGCGGCCAGCCATTTGGAGAGCCGGGTGGCGGCCTCCGAAAGCGGCGGCATCACCTTGGCCACCGAGGGTTCCAGACGCATCAGGGCGTCGACCGCGTCGCAGGCGGCCAGCCGGGTCATCGCCGCCAGCTGGGCGCCCAGGTCCAGGTCCTTGCCGATGACGTTGTCGAGGCCGGTCTTCGAGCCGAGGATCTCGGCCAGGGGCTGTTCGATCACCTGCAGGGCCAGGCCCCGCGGCGGGCCGGTCACCGGGGCGGCGTCGGCCAGGTCGAGCAGCCGGGAAATCTTCTCCGACCAGGTCTTGGCCGGGGCGATGGAGGCGGCGACGCCGGCCCCCAGCAGGTAGGCGCGTTCGGGTTCGCGGCTGACCCGCTCGGCGGCGGCGGCGAAGCCTTCCTTGTCGATATTGGGCATTCCGCCCTTGCGGAAGTCCTTCAGCAGCCGGTCGACGGCGCGCTCGACCAGGCCCGAAAAGGTCCGGATCAGTTCATGGACCGACATGTCCCGGGCCTGGGCCTCGGGAATGGCGACCTTCTGGATGGCGTGTTGCAGGTCGGTGCCCGAGGCTTCCAGCTCCTCGACCAGGTCGGCGCGGTGTAGCAGTTCGAACGGCGTCGCGCCCTTGCGCTCCAGCCAGCCCTCCAGCAGCCGTCCGATCCGTTCGCGGGCGTGGACGGTGTAGAGGTCCTGCGGCGAGACGCAGAGCGGGTCCTGGTTCTCGACGACCTTCTTCTTCTTGACGGCCTCGGTCGCGCCAAGGTTCAGGATGGTGACGGTCTGGAACTCGCGGCTTTCGGGGTCGAGGGTCTCCTTGGTGACGCGCACGGCGGCCACCTTTCCCTCCTTCATCATCTCCTGGGCGTTGGCGATCGCCTGGGCGCGATTCTCGGTGGCCTGGTCCAGCGACCAGCCGCCGCCCGGCGTGCGCCGGCTGAACACCTCATAATGAACTTGATGGCCTTGCACGCGGTGGACCCCTTTCAGCCCCCCATGTTCGCCGAACAAGCTTAATAGCCGATTGACCGTATCCTTCTGTCACAGCGACTCGTCGCCACGCCTTAAGCAAAACCGGGCCCGATTGGCCCCGGTCTTGTTCGCCGGACTTTGGACTTCGGACTTTTTCTTCGCCGGACCGGTCGCCGTATCCGCTCAAGACGGTCGAGGTGGAACCCAAGTCCATCGGAAGCTTTACCAGACCGCGTGGACTCCGCCCGGAGACCGGCGAAATCCGCCTGCGCCATCGTCGGTCGATCAATCGCCCCATTGAGGCCATGCTGGCGGACGATTAGCTATGCAAGCTTCGCCTAAAGGATGCGACTAGGACATATGGCCAAGATCACCCTGGTGGACGACGACGAGAACATCGTCACGTCAGTCAGCCTCGCCCTCGAGAGCCACGGCCACGAGGTCAAGGCGTATTTCGACGGCGCCGCGGGCCTGGCCGCGCTCGAGAGCGAGCCGCCGGACCTCGCCATCCTCGATGTGAAGATGCCGCGCATGGACGGCATGGAGGTGCTGCGCCGCCTGCGCCGGACCTCCGACCTGCCGGTGATCATCCTCACCTCCAAGGACGAGGAGATCGACGAGATCCTGGGCTTCAACCTGGGCGCCGACGACTACATGCACAAACCCTTCAGCCAGCGCCTGCTGATCGAGCGGGTGAAGGCGGTGTTGCGCCGC
>NZ_JAUYNW010000104.1 GCF_030698145.1 Phenylobacterium sp.
CATCATGCCCGCTTCATCATCCGTGTCGAGCTGCAGCAGCAGACGCCAATCTGCCAGGTCGCCGCCCCGTTGGCCCAGGCGCCTAGCGATGTCTTGGCACTCCGCCTCCATGCTGTCGCTCTGAACCGGGCACGGATAGCCACCGACTTGGTGCATTGGTGCGCTCGGCGCCAGGTCCGCCAGCGCCTCCTCCAAGGCTTCGGTCGAGGCCGTGTTGAGACGGCTCCAGTCGATCGCCAATCGCTCTTCAGTCGGATAGGAGGCCCCTTGCACGAACGCGAGGGGGTAGGCTGGAAACTTGGCCTCGTATGGAAGGTCGTCCGGCTCTGTCGTGGCGATCGGCGACCCTGTCTCGTGGATCACGACCGCGCTTCCGGCGTCCTTCGCGTCGAGGCCCCACGAGCCGTGTTCGAGCTCATAGAAGAACAGCAGGCGGCCCAGGCTCGGTAGCCATTCCGGTCCTCCACCGGCTCGCACGTCCGGCAGATCCAGTTGCGCGACGCAACACAGTGGACGCCCTTCGTATCGGGGCCACGCGCCCGCCATGTCCGGCACACCGCCAAGTCGCGACCGACCATCGCCACCGGCAACCAGCCGAAGGCAAGGCCGCGCCTGGGCCTTCAGCGTGGCGATGGACTCTGCCACAACGGGCGAGACCTTCTCATCCACGGTTGCCTGCCGTCGGTGTCGAAAGAGCTTCCAAAAGAACTTCACGCCATGTCCTTTCGGTCGCGCGGCGCCTATGGATAGAACGAAAAGGGAACTTTGATCAACAGCCTACTCTTCGGCCAAGCGGCAAGCTTGCCACGCGCCGCCCGCTCGTGGCCGACTCCTGCAATTCAGATGCTCCAGGTGGGGCCGCTCTAGCATCACACCGACGACGGGCAGAGGCTTCCTACGCGATGAGGTCCTTTGGTGGCAGATCGTCCTCGCTCGAATAGCCCAGCAAATCATTCCAGAAGTGCACCGGAGTGTCGGTCCGAATCCTACCGCTGAGGATGCCTGTGACGTTGGGGATCAGGCCCAAGAGCCCGAGACCTCTCACCGTCGAGCCGCGGGTCGGTCGTGGTGCGTGAGCCGGAGGCTCGACCCTTCCGCCAAACGCTGGTGCAATGCCAGCCCTCATGGCAAAGCGCCGCTGATCTCCATCGCGGCGATGCTTAGCAATGTGCTCGTCGGGATCCATGGGCTCAATATTATCCAGCGTGTTTGTGCCGCCATCGGCGACCGCTTTGATGTGCGACACGTGGTAGGCGCGCCCATCCTTCGTCCTAGGCCAAGGCCTCCCCTCGGCGAGTTCCCACTCGCGGCGCAGGCGCGGGGTGTGCGGACTTCCAACTTCGATGAACTCGCCAGCTTCAAGCCCTGCGGGGTTACTCGGCAGATGGCTCGGATACCCACATGAGGGCATGACGGCGCTTGGCCTCTGCCGGATCACTCGTTCCTAGAGCCCGCACAATCTCGGACTTGCCCCCATAAGAAGGGACCAATGCCAAGGGTATCCGGCGGCGGGTTGAGTACCGTCCGCCCTCGCGGCGGATAAGGCCAGTCGGCATGTCGGGCTCCGTAGCGTGTGGTACAGCCGCAGGGCGCTTCGACATTTTAAGTGACTGATTTTGCTGCGATCCCTTGTGGATCAAGGGTTTGTAACGCAGTGGCGGTGAGAGAGGGATTCGAACCCTCGTTACGGTTTCCCGTAAACACGCTTTCCAAGCGTGCGCGATCGACCACTCCGCCACCTCACCACACCGAGGGTGGCCTTGGCCCCCAGCGGAAGGCGCGCAATATACTCATGACGGCCACGCGGGCAAGCGGCGTTACAGCACGGCGGCCAGGGTTTTGGAATCCAACAGCGAACCGCGCTCGGCGCGGCGCAGGCGGGCCTCCAGGACGGGAGTTCGCGCCTGCCAGCGGGCTAGCTGCGCGCGGGCCTCCGGCCGGCCCTCACGCAGGGCCTGGGCGATGTGGGCCAGGTCGCGGTCGGCGCGGCGCAGGGCGGCGCGTTCGGGGCGCAGGCGCGCGTAGCGCTCGTCCAGCAGGAAGAGCCGGGCGCGGGCGGCGGTGACCAGGAAGGCGGCGGTCCTCGGGTCTTCGACGCTCTGGGCCGCGGCGATCGCGCGGCGAGCGTCGCTCATCAGGGCCTGGACGGTGATCGCGCGGGCCGACGTCGTCGGGCAGGCCTGCGGTCCCAGCGCCCGCACATAGTCGGCCAGACCCTGGAGCACCGCGGGCGAGGGCTCAGGGCCGTCGAACTCCTCGACGATCAGGCCACGGACGAAGGGGGCGACATCTCCCGGCGCCACCTTCAGCCCCGCCCGCGGCCCGGAGAGGTCGGGGATCGGCCTGGGATCGTCCACGCCGTTGCCACGATGGGAGGAGAACAGCGACGAGGTCACGTCGGCCGTGCCCGGGGGCCCGGAGACGCCGGGAAAGCGGAAGGCGGGATTGGCCCGCCCGGCGCGGTGGCAGCTCTCGCAACTGATCCCGGCGCGCGCCGCCTGGCCGCCCAGCAGCAGCGGAGTTCGAAAGGCCGCGCGGCCGATCTCCACCGAGCGGGTGAGCCCCGGATCGACGGGCATGGCCAGGCACTCGGCGGGCTCAAGGGTCAGCAGGGCGACAGGCTCGGCGCCCAGGGACAGCCAGCGCATGGCCGCCAGTGGGACATCCGCCGCCGGAACCGCGCCCGCCGCGATCAGTGCGGCGGCGAGGCCGCCTAGCGCGCGGGTTCGCCGCCGGCGTCGATCCAACGGCGCAGCTCCTCGGCCTCGGCGCACCCATAGGCGCAGGACCGGTCCAGCCGGGCCAGCATGATCCTGGCGCCCGCCATGTCGCCGCGCTCCACCTTCAGTTCGCCGTAGTATTCCGTGGCGCCACGATGGTCGGGGGCGACGGCCAGCGCCTGCCGGTAGTAGGCCTCGGCTTGGTCGAAGGCGCCCTTCTTGCGCCAGGCGTAGCCCTGATAGGTGAGCACGTCGGGGTGGGGACCGAAGGCGTCGCGCGCTCGGTCGAGGGAGGCGAGCGCCTCGTCGTAGCGCTTTTCGTTGATCAGCCCGACCGCCTGCAGATAGGCCCGGTCGCCGGTCTGGCCGGCGGCGAACAGCAGGGGCTTCTGCAGCGCCGCGCTGGGCGTGGCGATGGCGCCCTCGACGGCGGTGAGGGCCGCCTTGAGCGCGGCGGCGTCGCCGCAGGTTCCGGCGCAGGCGTCGGACTTGGCCTTCAACCAATCGAGCTGCTCCTGGGCCTTGGCGTCCTTGAGGCCGCCGAGCGAAATGCCTAGGCCCTGGCGGGCGGAGATGTCGTCGGGTCCCAGCTTCACGGCCTTCTCATAGGCGCGCTTGGCGCCCTTCAGGTCGTTCTGCGCCAGGTTGGAGACGCCCAGCAGGCGCCAGGCCTCAACGCTCTTAGGGGCGGCGTCCACCACCCGCTTGAAGGCCTTCTCGGCGTCCTTCCAGCTCTTGGCGTTCAGCGCCGCGACGCCCTTAGCGTACTCTTCGGCCGGATCGTAGGTCGGGCCCGAGGCCGAGGGCATGTCCATGCCGCCTCCGCCGCCTCCGCCGCCGCCGGCCGCGAAGGCCGCACCGCCCAAGGCCAGACTGAACGCCACGCTCACGAACAAGGCCTTTTGGAACCGGGTCATGTCACGTCCTCCCTGGGACTTTCGGCGAGATTGCCACGAAATCCGAAGCGCGTCAGCCGACGCCGACGAGTGCAATCGGGTTCGACTGTCCCTATGTTGGGATACCCGATCGGCAACAGGCGCCATTATCATGTTCTTCGGCAAGAAGCCCCTCGACCTGCCCACCGCCGCGACCGCCCTGCCGGGCCGCCAGAGCCCGCTGCAGACCGCCGAGACCCACTTCGTCAGCGGCCGCCCGCTCAAGGGTCCCTATCCCGAGGGGCTGGAGCTGGCGCAGTTCGCCATGGGCTGCTTCTGGGGCGTCGAGCGCAAGTTCTGGCAGGTCCCGGGCGTCCATGTGACCGCCGTGGGCTATGTGAACGGCGTCACGCTCAACCCGACCTACGAGGAAGTCTGTTCGGGCCGCACCGGCCACACCGAGGCGGTGTTGGTGGTCTACGACCCGCGCGTGGTGACCTATGAGGACCTGCTGAAGGTGTTCTGGGAGGGCCACGACCCGACCCAGGGCATGCGCCAGGGCAACGACATCGGCACCCAGTACCGGTCCGGGATCTATCCCTATGACGACGCCCAGGCTTCGGCCGCGGCGGCGTCGCTCGGCGCCTATCAGCAGGCCCTGGCCGATCGCGGCTATGGCCCGATCACCACCGAGATCGCCGCCGCCCCGGAGTTCTTCTTCGCCGAGGACTACCACCAGCAGTACTTGGCCAAGAACCCGGCCGGCTATTGCGGCGTGGGCGGCACCGGCGTGACTTGCCCGATCGGCGTCGGCGTCCAGGTGTGAGCCCCAAGGCCTTCGACGCCGCCGCCATGGCCCTGCCCGGCGCGACCATGGATATCCAGTGGGGCTCCGACCGCATCTACAAGATTGGCGGCAAGATGTTCGCCGGCACGGACGGCGCCTGCTCGAAGGTGTCGTTGAAGGTGAGCGACATCGCCTTCGAGGCGCTCACCGAATCCGGCCGCGCCGTACCCGCGCCCTACATGGCGCGCGCCAAGTGGGTGATGTTCGACGACCTCGCATTCCTGGACGACGCCGAGGTGGCGGACTGGCTGAAGACCGCCCACGCCCTGGTCGCCGCCAAGCTCACGCGCAAGGCGCGCGTCGAGCTGGGCCTGCCCGCGTGACCCGCGCCGAGGTCGAGGCCTTCGCCATGGGCCTGCCCGCGGTGACCAAGGTGATCCAGTGGGGCGAGTCCGACGTCTTCAAGGTGGGCGGCAAGGTCTTCGCCATTTCCGGCGATGTCTCGGTGTCGTTCAAGGTTACCGAGATCGGCTTCATGGCCCTGACCGAGAGCGGGATCGGCCGCCAGGCCCCGTACTGCGCCAAGGGCCAGTGGACCGCCGTCGACATCGCATCCGTTCCCGAGGCCGATCTCACCTCGTGGCTGGCCACGGCGCACGGCCTGATCGCCGCCAAGCTGACCCGGAAGGCCCGCGCCGAGCTGGGACTGGCGTGACGTCGGATGGGTTCGAGACCGCCGCCCTCGCCCTGCGCGGGGCGACCAAGGTCGTCCAGTGGGGCGGGGCGCGGGTCTACAAGGTGGGCGGCAGGATCTTCGCCATCGCCGGCCTCGGAGGAGCGATCTCGCTGAAGGTCACCGACCTCGCCTATGAGGTGCTCGTCGAGACGGGCCAGGCCCGCCCCGCGCCCTATCTGGCGCGGGCGAAGTGGGTGGCGTTCGACGACCTGGAAGGCCTCGACGACAGCGAGGTGGTCGGCTGGCTAGCCACGGCGCACGCCCTCGTCGCCGCGAAACTGACCCGCGCCCAGCGGGCCGAACTCGGCCTCTAGGACTTCTCGAGCAGGCGCCGCACCTCGGCCAGGGCGCGGGCGGCGGGCGAGCGGCGCTGGCGGGTGACCAGCAGGGCCACGGCCAGGAAGGTCAGCAGCATGAAGGTCAGCGGCCCGAACAGCCAGCCGACGGCGGCCAGGGCGAAATAGTAGCCGCGCACCCCGCGATTGAACGACGACAGCGCCGGGTTCAGCACCCGCGCGGCGGCCTCGCCATAGGGCAGCGTCGAGGGCGCGTCGTCCGTCTCGGGCGCTGCCCCGATCACCGCCAGGCAGTAGTTCATCTGGCGGATCGACCAGATGAAATCGAGCAGGCCGCGCGCGAGCGTCAGCACCACCAGGGCCACCTGGGCCTCGAACAGCAGGCGCGAGGAGGTCTTCAACACCATCAGGTTGGACGCGCTCTCGAAAGTCCGTTCGCCGCCGAACAAGGCCCCCGCGGCCGCGGCGATCAGGATCAGGTTCGAGGAGGCGAAGAAGGAGGCGGAGTTCAGGGTGTGGCCCAGGATTTGGCCGTCCATGAACTTGTTCTCGCGCGACGCCATGTTGCGCATCCAGGCCGCCCGGATGACGGTCATGTCGGTGTTGATCAGGCCCTTGCCCCGCGCGAAGGCCTTCAGCAGCGGCTCATAGGCCAGCCAGGCGACGGCGAAGGCGACCAGGGCGACGATGTCCAGCGGGTCGAGGGCGTCCAGGAACTTCATCGGCTCAGTCCTCGGTGATCAGGCTCTCGCGGTTGGTGTTGCGCAGGCGCAGCGCCACCAGGAAGGCCACGGCCATGATCGCCGAGACATAGATGTAATAGCCGCTCTCCATGCCCTCCTTCTTGAACCAGAGGGCGGCGTACTCCGCGGTGCCGCCGAAGATGGCGTTGCCCATGGCGTAGGGCAGGGCCACGCCCAGGGCCCGCACATGGGCGGGGAACAGCTCGGCCTTCACGACGGCGCTGACCGAGGTGTAGCCCGACAGGATCACCAGCAGGAAGGTCATCAGGCCGAAGGCCGCCAGCGGCGCCTCCGCGCGGGCTATGGCCGACATCACCGGATAGGTGACGATCATGCCGCCGGCGAAGGCGAAGGCGATGGTGCGGTTGCGGCCCACCTT
>NZ_JAUYNW010000105.1 GCF_030698145.1 Phenylobacterium sp.
AAAGGGCCGCGCCCCCCAGGAGGGCTCGCCGCCGGCCTTGGTCGGCAGGATCCAGATTTGAAAAAGCGTGGTCGCCACCGGCTCGACATTGAACTCCGCGTGACGGATGCCCGTGCCCGCGCTCATCACCTGGACGTCGCCGGCCTCGGTGCGGCCGGTGTTGCCCAGGCTGTCCTGGTGGGTGATCGCCCCGGTGCGCACATAGGTGATGATCTCCATGTTCGCGTGCGGGTGCGGCGGGAAGCCGGAATTGGGTTCGATCTTGTCGTCGTTCCAGACCCGCAGGGCGCCCCAGCTCATGCGCTTGGGGTCGTGGTAGTCGGAGAACGAGAAGTGGTGCTTGGCGTCGAGCCAACCGTGGTTGGCGCCGCCGAGGGTTTCAAAGGGTCGATGGTCGATCATCGGTCTGTCTCCCGGACGCTCCATGGGTGAGCGCCGCTGTTGAGATAGAAGTAGCCCTTCTCCGGTGTTTCGAAATAGAAACGATAGAAACAGATCGTTTCGGAAAACGTCATGTCGAAACTCCCCGACTTCGAGGCCTGGGCGGTGTTCGCCAAGGTGGCCGAGACCGGCGCCTTCGCCCGCGCCGCCGATGAACTGGACCTCTCCAAGGCGACCGTTTCCAAGGCGGTCAGCCGGCTGGAAGCGCGCATGGGCGCCAGCCTGTTCCACCGGACCTCCCGGCGGCTGTCCTTGACGGAGAGCGGCCGCGCGGCCCTGGAGCGGGCGAACCGCATCCTCTCCGAGGGCGAGGCGGTCGAGGCCGAGACCGCGGCCCAGTCGTCGATCCCGCGCGGACTGGTGCGGCTGGCCGCGCCGATGTCGTTCGGCCTGCTGCACCTGGCGCCCATCCTGCCGGACTTCCTCGCCCGCTATCCGGAGGTGTCCATCGACCTCAACCTGGCCGACGAGAAGATCGACCTGGTGGCCGAGGGCTACGACCTGGCCGTCCGCATCGCCCGCCTGGCGGACTCTTCGCTGCTGGCCCGGCGGATCTGCGAGGTGCGGGTCATGCTGGTGGGCGCGCCAGGTTATTTCGAAGCCCATGGGCGGCCCGCCCATCCGCGCGACCTCGCCCACCACCGGGCCTTCACCTATTCCAACGTAGAGAGCCCGGAGGTCTGGCGGTTCAGCCACGCCGCGGAGGAGGACTACGCCGTCACCGTCGCCGGCCAGATGCGGGTCAACAACGCCGAAGCCCTGGGGGCCGCGCTGCGAGCCGGTCTGGGCGTCGCCCTGCAGCCGGAGTTCATCTGTTGGCGCGACTTGCTGGAGGGCAGGCTGGAGGCGGTGATGTGCGATTGGAGCCCGCCGCGGCCGGCCCTGCACCTGGTCAGCCCGCCCGGCCGCCTGCGCCCGGCGCGGGTGAAGGTGTTGTCCGAGTTCCTGGTGGAGCGGCTGTCGGCAGCGGCTTGGTCCACCGGCGCCTGACCTAGCTCGTCGAGGCGAGGAACCCCACCGGATCGCGGGCGAATTCGGCGAAGGCCGACAGGCAGCCCTGCCAGATCCCCAGGTGCTGCTTCATGTCGTCCGACGACATCCGGGCGGTGAGGAGAGTCGAGTACATGACAGTGGGCTGACCGTCCTCGGCCAGGAAGCCCCGGCAGGCGAACTGGGTGCGGTTGAACAGGTTGATGTGCGCCAGCGTCGGGCCCCGCTGGCCGAAGCCCGTGGAGAAGGCGACCCCGGCGCAGGCCTTGCCCTTGGCGTCGCAATTGGCGAACTGCGCGCCGAAGCCGCCGCCGGGCGTGACCACCTTCAACGCGACCCGGCCGCCGGCGCTCTTGGCGCGTTCGGCCTTGGCGCCCGTGCTGTCGAGCACGGCGGCCACGGCGGCGGGGTCGCGGGCGTCGAAGGCGGCATTGGGCGGCGCCGGTTTGGCGGGCGCCGGCTTCGCCGGGGCGGCCAGGGATGGTCCGGCGGTCAGAGCGGCCAGGACGGCGAACAGGATCAGGCGCATCGGATGGGCTCCAGGGCCACTCATGTCCCCTGGCTAGCAGACGGAAATAGGGCGGGCGAGGCCCCGGCGGGTGACAAGCCTTCGCCGCCCGCCTTAACTGGGCCCATGCGTTCGATGTTCGCCGTGCTCGCCCTAGCCCTCGCGCCCCTGCCTGTCCTGGCCCAGGAACGCACGCCCGACCTGCATCAGACCCTGGCGGAGCTGGCCTATGTGCTGGGCGAGAGCCACGCCCTGCGCCAGGCCTGTTCCGGGGCCGGCGACCAGTACTGGCGCAACCGCATGATCCGTATGGTCGAGGCCGAACAGCCCGACGCCGCCCTCGATCGCCAGATCAAGGAAGGGTTCAACGCCGGCTTCCTCTTCCGGCGCGGCGAGTATCCGCGCTGTGTCCCGGCCGTGCGCCGCGCCCAGGCCGTGGTCGCCGGCCGCGGGCGCGACCTGTCGGCGCGTCTGGCCCGCGCCAAGGTCGCCGTTCCGGTCGTCGAACCCGAGCCGCCGACGGACATGGCGGAGCCCGCCCGCCCGCGTTAAGGTTTGCGCCGGACTCACGGGGAGGTTGTCATGGAGCTTACCGCTTCAATCGTATTCCTGGTGCTGGCGCTGGTGATCCTGTTCGCCGCCATCAAGATCGTGCCCCAGGGTCGCGAGTACACGGTGGAGCGGTTCGGCCGCTACACCCGCACCCTGTCGCCGGGCATCGCCTTCCTGACCCCGTTCATCGAGAGCGTCGGGCGGCGGGTGAACATGATGGAGCAGGTGCTCGACGTGCCCCAGCAGGAGGTCATCACCAAGGACAACGCGGTGGTGAAGGTCGACGGCATCGTCTTCATCCAGGTGATGGACGCCGCCGCGGCCGCCTATCGGGTCGACAACCTCAACTACGCCATCGCCCAGCTCTGCATGACCAATCTGCGCACCGTGGTCGGCTCCATGGAGCTGGACGAGGTGCTGTCCCAGCGCGACCAGATCAACACCCGCCTGCTGCACGTGATCGACGCGGCCACCGGTCCTTGGGGCGTGAAGGTGGCGCGGATCGAGATCAAGGACCTGATGCCGCCGCCCGACATCACCAACGCCATGGCCCGGCAGATGAAGGCCGAGCGCGAACGTCGCGCGGTGATCACCGAGGCCGACGGCGAGACGGCCGCCGCCATCGCCCGCGCCGAGGGCGCCAAGCAGGCGGCGATCCTGGAGGCCGAGGGCCGCCGCGAAGCCGCCTATCGCGACGCCGAGGCCCGCGAACGCGCAGCGGAGGCCGAGGCCAAGGCGACGGCCATGGTGTCCGAGGCGATCGCCCGCGGCGACGTCAACGCCATCAACTACTTCGTTGCGCTGAAATACGTCGAGGCCTTCGCCAAGCTGGCGGACAGCCCGAGCCAGAAGACGGTGATCGTGCCGGCGGAGATGTCGGCCCTGGTCGGTTCGCTGGCCGGCGTCGGAGAGCTGGTCAAGTTCATCAAGACCGACGACACGCCGCATCGCCCGGCCGCTCCGCCGCCGGCCCCGCGTCCGCGCGGTCCGGCTGTCCCGCCGACGGGGACCTGAGGCCATGGACGTCCTGACTCAAGTCTACGCCGACCACGCGATCTGGGTCTGGCTGGCCCTGGGAATGGCGATCCTGGCGGTCGAGGTGTCCACCGGAACCGGCTGGCTCATGTGGCCCGCGGCTTCGGCGGGGGTGGTGGGACTGCTCAGCGGCGTCCTCAACCCTGCCGCCCTGGAGATCGCCGTCTTCGCCGGGCTGACCGTCATATCCACCTTGCTGGCCCGCCGGTTCTGGCCCCAGCGCGGCGGGGAGAGCGCGGACATCAACGACAACGTCGCTCGCCTGGTCGGGCATCGCGGCAAGGCCGCCGCCGCCTTCGCGGGCGGCGCAGGCCGGGTGCTCATCGACGGCAAGGAATGGGCCGCCGAGCTCGACGAGGGCGACAGCCTCAAGGCAGGCGACGACGTCGAGGTGATCGGCCTCAGCGGTGGAACGAGGCTTCGGGTTCGGGCTGCTCGCTGATCTCCTCGAGGAAGGTCCGCAGCGAACGCAGGAACGGCAGGGCCTGGCGGAACTCGTTGTCCGTGAAGCCTTCGCGCAAGGCGTCCATTTTCCATTTCATGTCGCGCAGGATCTGCTCATAGGCCTGGGCGCCGGCCCTGGTCAGCCGCACGCGCTTCTTGCGGCGATCGTTCACGTCGGCCAGCACGCAGACCAGGCCCATGGCCTCCATCTTCTGCAGGATGTTGGTGATGGCGCCCTTGGTCATCATCATGGTCCGGGCGAGTTCCGCCGGCGTCTGGCCGTCGCCGAGCCGGGTGAAGTTCAGCAGCATCTCGAAGTGGGCGTAGGTCACGCCGGGCGGCAGGTGATCGATCACCGCATGGCGTATGAGATGCTCGATGATCCCGATCTCATTGAACACCGCCACATCCGGGCGATCCTGCAGGGACGGCGACATGGCGGAGCTCCATTCGTTCAACCTTGAACGAGATGGTGGTGCGGAGCTGAACTGTCAAGGGTTGGCGGAACGTTGTTCCCTAGAGCCGTCAGGCCGGCAGGGCCTCTTTCAGACCCTTGCGGGCCAGGGCGTCGGCGCGTTCGTTGAGCTCATGGCCAGCGTGGCCCTTCACCCAGCGCCAGGTCACCTCGTGTCGGAGGCGCGCGGTGTCCAGGCGCTTCCACAGGTCGTCGTTCTTGACCGGCTTCTTGTCGGCGGTCATCCAGCCGCGCTTCTTCCAGGCATGGATCCACTCCGAAATGCCCTTCATCACATAGGTACTGTCGGTGTGCAGTTCGACCTTGCAGGGCTTCTTGAGCGCCTCCAGCGACTGGATGGCGGCCATCAGCTCCATCCGGTTGTTGGTGCTGGCCGGCTCCCCGCCGCAGATCTCGCGCGCATGGTCGCCGGAGATCATCACCGCGCCCCAGCCGCCGGGGCCGGGATTTCCCGAGCAGGCGCCGTCCGTGTAGATCACCACCTGGGGCGTCACGCGGGGTCTCCGAACAGCACGAGGTCGGGCGCGGCGCGATGGACCGCCAGCTTGCGCTCATATTCCAGCGGGTCCTTGGGCCGCACCAGGGCGCCGGCCGGCGTCGCCCCCCAGTCGTGCAGGCGGGTCAGGAAGAAGCGCATGGCCGCGCCGTGCGCCAGGACCGGCAGGGCGGCGCGCTCGGCGTCCGACAACGGCCGGCGGCTTTCGTAGCCGCCGATCAGCGCGCGCGCTGAAGTAATGTTGAAGCTGCCATCCGGCTCGAAGCACCAGGCGTTCAGGGCCACTGCGATATCGTAGGCGAGCGCATCGACGCAGGCGAAATAGAAGTCGATGGCGCCGGCGAACCGCCCACCCTGGAAGAAGACGTTATCGGGGAAGTAGTCCTCGTGGATCACGCCGCTGGGCAGATTTGCGGGCCAGTTCGCCGCAATGCGTTTCAGGTCGGCGCGGATCGTGGCGGCCAGACCGGGCTTCAGCGCCTCGGCGTCGCCCGCAAGCCCCTCGAACATTCCCGTCCAGGCCGCTTGGCCCAGGTCGTTGGCCCGCCGGCCTGGATAGCCTTCGGCCGCCTGATGCAGCCAGGCCAGACCCGCGCCCGCCTCGCGGCAGTGGGCGGCGGTGGGGCGGCGCACTGACAGCCCCGGCAGAAAGCTGATGATAGCGGCGGGCTTGCCGCGCACCCGCTTGAGGGTCTCGCCCCTTCGGTCGAGGATGGGGGTGGCGCTGGGAAAGCCGCGGTCCGCCAGCCAGTGCATGAGTCCCAGGAAGAAAGGCAGGTCCGCCTCGCGTACCCGCTTCTCGTAGATCGTCAGGAAGTAGCGGCCGATCTCAGTCTCCAACAGGAAGTTGGAGTTCTCCACGCCCTCCGCCACGCCTTTCAGCGAGACGGGCGCGCCGAGGTCGAAGTCGGACAGGAGCTGCGTCAGCTCTTCGTCGGTGATGTCGGTGTAGACGGCCATGCAGGCGCCGGGATGGGGGAGGCCGAGCGGGCGGTCAAGACGCCATCCGATGCTTCATGCTAGATTGCCGGCGTTGGAGGCTCGCAATGATCGCATTGAAGCTTGAGCAAAGAGGGCCCGATGTCGTGGTCGTCTTTGACGAAGACACTCGCCTGGCGTTGAAGATCGAGGTCGGCGACATCATCCACGTTGAACGGACGCCCCATGGCGTGGCGGCCAACGTCGAACTCGACATCGACCACGAGGTGCGGGCCGGCCGCGGCCGCGCCTTCCTCAAGCGATACAATAAAACCTTCCAGGCCCTGGAGACCTAGCTCGCCAGCGCCCGCGGCAGCTTGAAGCTGACGGTCTCGCGCACCGTGTCGACAGTCTCGACCGTGACGTCGAATGCCTCGGCGAGGCGGTCGATCAGGCCCTGCACCAGGTCCTCGGGCGCCGAGGCGCCGGCGGTGATCCCGACGGTGGATGCGTCGTCCAGCCAGGCCAGGTCGAGGCCCGAGGCGTCGTCGATCAGGTGGGCGGTCTGGGCGCCGGAACGCCGCGCCACCTCGACCAACCGCACCGAGTTCGACGAATTGGCCGAGCCCAGCACCAGCAGCACGTCGGCCAGGGCCGCCACCGCCTTGACCGCGTCCTGACGGTTGGTGGTGGCGTAGCAGATGTCTTCCTTGTGCGGCGCGGAGATCTCAGGGAAGCGTTCCTTCAGCGCCGCGACGATCTCGGCCGTGTCGTCCACCGACAGCGTCGTCTGGGTGGCGAAGGCGACGTTGGCGGCGTTCTTCGGCGTGAAGGCGCGGGCGTCCTCGACGGTCTCGATCAGGGCCACGGCGCCTTCCGGGAGCTGGCCCATTGTGCCGACCACCTCCGGATGACCGGCATGGCCGATCAGCACGATCTCGCGGCCCGAGTCGTAGTGGCGCTGGGCCTCCACATGCACCTTAGAGACCAGCGGGCAGGTGGCGTCGAGATAGAGCATCTGGCGGCCCTTGGCCTCGGCCGGCACCGACTTGGGCACGCCGTGGGCGGAGAACACCACCGGCCGGTCGGTGGGGCACTCGGAAAGCTCCTCGACGAAGACCGCGCCCAGGGCCGTCAGCCGGTCGACCACATGGCGGTTGTGGACGATCTCGTGGCGCACATAGACGGGGGCTCCGTACTTCTCGATGGCGCGTTCGACGATCTGGATGGCGCGGTCGACGCCCGCGCAGAATCCGCGCGGCGTGGCCAGCAGGACCTTGAGCGGGCGGCGGGGACGGGGCTCTTGCAGCATGGCGACAAACTAGGGGCTCGCGCTGTCCGCCGCCAGCCGCGTTGCGGCCTCAATCGATAGCCATTAGTAGGAGACCGACCGCGGGGGCCGGAGACGGCCCTTAGCCCTTCTTGTTTGGACGATCCCCAATGCGCCGTTCCCTTCTGCTCGCCGCCGGCCTCTCCCTGGCCGTCACCGCGGTTCCCGAGCTTGCCGCCGCCCAACGCCGTCCCAGCGAGGATCAGCGCCAAGAGCAGGACGCGGCGAAGAAGAAGAAGCGCGACAGCGAGTGGAGCGACGTCCAGGCGCCGCTGCCCGCGCTGCGTAACGCTGGCCCCTGTCCCTATGTGAAGGTGCTGTACGACGCCGCGCGCTTCGTGGAGTTCAAGGAAGGCCGCGAGGCCTCGGCCAATGTGGCCTATTCGGGTGAGATCCAGGGCATCTCGGCGGGCTGCCAGTACAAGGACGACGAGCCGATCAAGGTGATGATGGAAGTGCTGTTCGAGTTGGGCAAGGGCCCGCAGGCGACCGGCGATTCCAAGAACTACCGCTACTGGATCGCGGTGACCAAGCGCAACGACAGCATCATCACCAAGCAGTACTTCGATCTGCCGGTGAAGTTCGCCGCGGGCCAGGACCGGATCTACGCCACCGAGGAAATCGCCCAGATCACCATTCCGCGCGCCAGCGCCACCACCAGCGGCGGCAATTTCGAGATTCTGGTGGGCTTCGACGTGACGCCGCAGATGGCCGCCTTCAACCGTGACGGCAAGAGGTTCCGGGTGAACGCCGGCACGACGGTCGCGGGCTCCGCCGAACGTCCATGAGCGATCTGAAACGGGGCCTGAGCGAAGCGGTCGGAGCCGCCTTCGCCGCCGCGGGTCTGCCGGCCGAGCTTGGCCGGGTGACGCCGTCCGACCGGCCCGACCTCGCCGATTTCCAATGCAACGGCGCCCTTCCGGCCGCCAGGCGCGCGGGCCGCAATCCCCGTGAGGTCGCCGCTGAAGTCGCCGCGGGCCTCGCCGGTAATCCGCGCCTGAGCGCCGTGGAGATCGCCGGCCCGGGCTTCATCAACCTGAAGCTCAGCGACGCCGCCATCTCGGAACGCGCCCGCGAGATCGCCGCCGATCCGCGCCTGGGCGGTGAGCTGGTCGCCGCGCCGCGCAAGATCCTGGTCGACTATGCGGGCCCCAACGTGGCCAAGCCGATGCATGTGGGTCATCTGCGTTCGTCGATCATCGGAGAATCGATCAAGCGCATCTATCGGTTCCGGGGCGACACCGTGGTGGGCGACGCCCACTTCGGCGACTGGGGCTACCAGATGGGGCTGCTGATCGGGGCGGTCACCGATGAGAACGTCGCCGTGCGGGACGCGGTCGACGGCCTCAACGCTGGAACCGGCGACGAGGCGAAGGCCGTCACGATCTTCGAGGCCAATGTCAGCCTCGCCGACCTCGACCGGCTCTATCCAGAGGCCGCCGCGCGCGGCAAGACCGAGCCCGACTATCGCGACCGGGCCCGCAAGCTCACCGCCGAACTGCAGGCCCGCAAGCCTGGACATTTCGCGCTGTGGGGGCACTTCGCCAAGGTCACCCAGGTGGCGCTGGAACGCGACTTCCACGCGCTGGGCGTCGATTTCGACCTCTGGAAGGGCGAGAGCGATGTCGACGAACTGATCGCCCCCATGGTTGCCGAACTGGACGCCAAGGCCCTGCTGGTCGACGACCAGGGCGCGCGGATCATCCGCGTTACCCGCCAGGGCGACAAGCGCGAGCTGCCGCCGCTGCTGGTGGTCTCGTCGGAGGGATCGGCCATGTACGGCACCACCGACCTGGCCACCATCGTCGACCGCAACCAGAGCTTCGGGCCCGACCACGTGCTCTATGTGGTCGACCAGCGCCAAGCCGACCATTTCGAGATCGTGTTCCGCGCCGCCCAGATCGCCGGCTACGTGGCCGAGGGCCAGCTGGAGCACGTGGGCTTCGGCACCATGAACGGGACCGACGGCAAGCCCTTCAAGACCCGCGAGGGCGGGGTGCTGAAGCTGAACGACATGATCGTTATGACCCGCGACAAGGCGCGCGAACGCCTGCACGAGGCGGGTCTGGGCGCCGAGCTCGATCCGGAAGCCTTCGAGGACACCGCTCACAAGGTGGCCGTGGCGGCGCTCAAGTTCGCCGACCTGCAGAACTTCCGTGGGACCTCGTACGTCTTCGACCTGGACCGCTTCTCCAGCTTCGAGGGCAAGACCGGCCCCTACCTACTCTATCAAGCGGTGCGGGTGAAATCGATCCTGCGCCGGGCGGCCGACGAGGGCGTGGTCGCCGGCGAGATCACGGTCTCCGAACCGGCCGAGCGCGACCTGGTGCTGCTGCTGGACGCCTTCGACCAGGCGCTGGTCGACGCCTACGACAAGAAGGCGCCGAACTTCCTGGCCGAGCACGCCTACAAGCTGGCCCAGACCTTCTCGAAGTTCTACGCCGCCTGCCCGATCATGAGCGCCGAACCCGTGGTGCGGGCCTCGCGCCTGGCCCTGGCTGGGACGACCCTGCGCCAGCTTGAGCAGGCGCTGGACCTGCTGGGGATCGCGGCGCCCGACCGGATGTAGGCCGGCCGCGCCACTTGGCGCATTGACTTGGGCGACCTGTTCGAACAGGTTCCGCCTCGACTCTCGCGGGAGAGATCGGGACCTTTCGAGGCCCCGGAGCCGAAGGCGCAACCGCCCCGGAAACGCTCAGGCAAAAGGACCGCGACGAGCTGATGAACGCTGGAAAGTAGGCGCTCCCGTTCGAGGGCGCTCGCCGAAGGAGCAAAGGGGCCGTCCGCAGCGCGGAGGGCTCTAAATCTCTCAGGTATCAGGGACAGCGGGGGCGCAAGCGTTACGGGAACTGGTCCCGTGCGCCTGCGGAATCATCAGCCGGAGTCCGAGTTTGTCCGACGAAACCCTGAAGACCACGCCGCTCAACGCCGCGCACATCGCCGCGGGCGCGCGCATGGTGCCCTTCGCCGGCTATTCCATGCCCGTCCAGTACAGGGACGGGGTCCTCAAGGAGCATCTTTGGACCCGGGAGAACGCCGGCCTGTTCGACGTCTCGCACATGGGTCAGGCCCGTCTGCGCGGGGTCTCGCCGCTCTCGGCCTTCGAGGAGGTCACGCCCGGCGACTTCATCGGGCTGAAGCCCGGCAAGCAGCGCTATTCCGTCCTGCTGAACAAGAAGGGCGGGATCATCGACGACCTGATGGCCGCCCGGCCCGACGACGACGGCCTGTTCGTGGTGGTCAACGGCGCCTGCAAGGACAACGATTTCAAAGTCATCGACAACGAGCTGGCCGGCCAGGTGCGGATCGACCGCCTGGAGGACCGCGCCCTGATCGCGCTGCAGGGCCCCAAGGCCGCCGATGTGCTGGCCGCCCACGCGCCGCGGGCGGCCACGATGGTCTTCATGGACTCGGCTTCGTTCGAGGCTTTCGGGACCGACGTCATCGTCTCGCGCTCGGGCTATACCGGCGAGGACGGCTACGAAATCTCCGTGCCGGCCGCCGAGGCCGAGCGAGTCTGGAATCTGCTGTGCTCCGACGAGCGGGTGCGGCCCATCGGCCTGGGCGCCCGCGACAGCCTGCGCCTGGAGGCCGGCCTGCCGCTCTATGGCCACGACGTGGACGAGACCGTCAGCCCCATCGAGGCCGACCTGGGCTTCGCCATCTCCAAGAAGCGCCGCGACGCCCGCGACTTCCCGGGCGCGTCCCGCATCGCCAAGGAGCTGGTCGAGGGCGTCAGCCGCAAGCGCGTCGGCCTCACCGTGCTGGAAGGCGCCCCGGCCCGCGAGGGCGCCGAGATCGCTGACGAAGCCGGAAACGTGGTGGGCGTGGTCACCTCCGGCGGCTTCTCGCCGTCGCTCGGCAAGCCCATCGCCATGGGCTTCGTCCCCCCGACGCTCGCCGCGGCCGGGACGAAGCTGAAAGTCATCGTCCGGGGCAAGCCGCAGGCCGCCGAAGTCACCGCCATGCCCTTCGTTCCCCATCGCTATATCCGCAAGCTCTGAAGAGGACCGCCCAGATGCGTTTCACCAAGGACCATGAATGGGTCGTCCTCGAGGGCGACGTGGCCACCATCGGCATCACCGCCTACGCCGCCGAGCAGCTCGGCGACGTGGTGTTCGTTGAGACCCCCGAGGTCGGCAAGACCGTGAAGGCCGGTGACGGCCTGGCGGTTGTCGAAAGCGTCAAGGCCGCCTCCGACGTCTATGCCCCGATCTCCGGCCAGGTGGTCGAGGGCAACGCCGCCCTCGCCGACGCGCCCGAGACGGTCAATGACCAGCCCGAAAAGGCCGGCTGGTTCGCCAAGATCAAGATCGCCGACAAGGCCGAGTTTGAGGCCCTGATGGACCGCGCCGCCTACGAAGACTTCCTGGGGACCCTGTAAGACCCATGCGCTATCTCCCGCTCACCCCCGCCGACCGCGCCGAGATGCTGGGCGTCATCGGCGTCGGCGCCATCGACGACCTGTTCGCCGACGTGCCGGCCGTGGCCCGCAAGGCCGACCTGTTCGACCTGCCGCTCCACGCGGGGGAGATGGAGGTTGAGCGCGCGCTTTCGGCCCTGGCGGCCATGAACCGTCCGGCCGGCGCCGGGCCGTTCTTCTGCGGGGCGGGCGCCTATCGCCATCACGTGCCGGCCACCGTCGACCACGTCATCCAGCGTTCGGAGTTCCTCACCAGCTACACGCCCTACCAGCCCGAGATCGCCCAGGGCACGCTGCAGGTGCTGTTCGAGTTCCAGACCCAGGTCGCCGCCTTGACCGGCCTCGATGTCGCCAACGCCTCGATGTACGACGGCTCCACCGCCTGCGCCGAGGCGGTGATGATGGCCCAGCGGGTCACGCGCCGGAAGAAGGCGGTGGTCTCCGGCGGCCTGCATCCCCACTACGCCGCCACCACCCAGACCATCGCCCATGCCGAGGGCATGGACATCACCCGCCTGCCGGCCGCCATCGACGCCGAGGCCGCGGTGATCGAGGCCATCGACGCCGAGACCGCCTGCGTGGTGGTCCAGACCCCCAACGTGTTCGGCGTCGTCACCGACGTGACGAAGATCGCCGAGGCCGCCCACGCCGCCGGCGCCCTGCTGATCGTGGTCACCACCGAGACCGTGTCCTTCGGCCTGCTGAAGTCGCCCGGCGAGATGGGCGCCGACATCGCCGTGGCCGAGGGCCAGTCGATCGGCAACGGCCTGAACTTCGGCGGCCCCTATGTCGGCCTCTTCGCCTGCCGCGAGAAGCTGGTCCGCCAGATGCCCGGCCGCCTCTGCGGCGAAACGGTGGACGCCGAGGGCCGGCGCGGTTTCGTGCTGACGCTCTCGACCCGCGAGCAGCACATCCGCCGCGAGAAGGCGACATCGAACATCTGCACCAACTCGGGCCTCTGCGCGCTGGCCTTCACGATCCACCTGTCGCTGCTGGGCGAGCGGGGCCTGCGCGAGCTGGCGCAGCTCAACCACTCCAAGGCCCGGGAGCTGCGCGACGCGCTCGCCAAGGTCGAGGGCGTCGAGATCCTCACGCCGCGGTTCTTCAACGAGTTCGCCATCCGGCTGAAGGGTGACGCCGCGGCTGTGGTCGAGGCCCTGCTGGCCGACGGGATCGTCGCCGGGGTGCCGTTCTCTCGCCTGGCGCCGCAGGCCGGCCTGGACGACGTCCTGCTGGTCGCCGCCACCGAAACCACCACCACTGAGGATATCGCCGCCTTCGCCGCGGCCCTCGCCCGGAGGACCGGCCAATGACCATGCTCAATGTGGGCCGCCCGACCCGGCCGCAGGCGCTCGCCGAGACGTCGCACCAGTCCCTGACCGGGGCCCGCGGCCTGTTGCAGGACGAGGCCCTGATCTTCGAGATGGACGGCTGGAACAAGACCGGCGTCGACCTCGCCCCGGCCGAGCACGACGCCTCCGACCTGGGCGACCTGGTGCGGACCGCGCCGATCGGCCTGCCCGGGCTCTCAGAACCCGAGGCCATGCGCCACTATGTGCGGCTCAGCCAGAAGAACCACGCCATCGACCTGGCGCTCTATCCGCTGGGCTCGTGCACGATGAAGCACAATCCGCGCCTCAACGAGAAGGTGGCGCGGCTGGCGGGCTTCGGCGACCTGCACCCCCTGGCCCCGATGGCCACGACCCAGGGGGCGCTCGCCCTCATCGATCAGTTGGCCCACTGGCTGAAGACGCTCACCGGCATGCCGGCGGTGGCGATGTCGCCCAAGGCCGGCGCCCACGGCGAGCTGTGCGGCCTGCTCTGCATCAAGGCGGCCCACGAGGCCGCGGGGCAGGGTCATCGCCGCACGGTGCTGGTCCCCACCTCGGCCCACGGCACCAATCCCGCCACCGCCGCCTTCGTCGGCTATTCGGTGGTGGAGATCGCCCAGACCGATGACGGCCGGGTCGACATCGCCGACCTGGCGGCCAAGCTCTCGCCGCAGGTGGCGGCGATCATGGTCACCAATCCCAACACCTGCGGCCTGTTCGAGCGCGACGTGATCGAGATCGGTCGCCTGACCCACGAGGCGGGCGCGTACTTCTACTGCGACGGCGCCAACTTCAACGCCATCGTCGGCCGGGTGCGCCCGGGCGACCTGGGCGTCGACGCCATGCATATCAACCTGCACAAGACCTTCTCCACCCCCCATGGGGGCGGCGGGCCGGGCGCCGGCCCCGTGGTGCTGTCGGCGGCCCTGGCGCCCTTCGCGCCGGCCCCGTGGGTGGTGTCGGACGGCGAGGGCTTCAAGCTGGTCGAGGAACCGCAAGGCGAGGCCGCCCAGGCCTTCGGCCGCATGAGCGCCTTCCACGGCCAGATGGGCATGTTCGTGCGCGCCTACGCCTACATGCTGAGCCACGGATCCGACGGCCTGCGCCAGGTCGCCGAGGACGCGGTGCTGAACGCCAACTACATCAAGGCACGGCTGTCGGCGGCGATGACCCCGGCCTTCCCCGAAGGCCCTTGCATGCACGAGGCGCTGTTCGACGACACATGGCTGGAGGGCACCGACATCACCACGCTCGACTTCGCCAAGGCGATGATCGACGAGGGCTTCCACCCGATGACCATGTACTTCCCGCTGGTGGTGCACGGGGCGATGCTGATCGAGCCGACCGAGACGGAATCCAAGCAGGAGCTCGACAGATTCTGCCACGCCCTGACGGTTCTCGCCCAGGCGGCCAAAGCGGGCGATGTCGATCGGTTCAAGGGGGCGCCCTACCTCGCGCCCCTGCGGCGGCTGGACGAGACCCTGGCGGCCCGGAAACCGCGTCTGACGTGGCGCCCCGAGCCGGCAAGTGTGTCTCCGGCGCCGATTGCAGCCGAATAGCAGCGAATGGACGAAATTTAACTGCAGGGTCGTCTTTACGACTCCCTAGTACGTTCTCATATCCCAGTGAGCTCGACCGCCGGTCCTCCCCAAGAACGGCGCGCGGGCGCAACACCCAGGTTGAACGTACGTGTCCTACGCCATGCCCAGCATGCGCGCTCCTCGCGCGCCCGACGCCGCTAACCGCGATTTCGCGGCGCGACTCGTGCGCTTTGGGCTGGTCGTCCTGGGCGCGGTGGTCGTGCTGGCCGGCGTCCTGATCGCGCCGGTGCCGGGTCCCGGCGGCATCCCGGTCATCGTCGTCGGCTTGATGATCGTCCTGCGCAACTCGTTCAAGGCGCGGCGCCACTTCGTTCGCCTGCATCACGCCCACCCGCGGGTGATCTCGCCGCTGCGCCGCTTGCTGCGCCGCCGGCGGCCCCAGCCCGCCCCAGCCGAATAGTCCAAACGAAAACGGCGGACCGCAAGGCCCGCCGTTTCTTTGTCTGCTAGTGGCGAGAGCTATTGCAGCTTGGTCGCCAGTTGCTTGATCGCGCCGTCGACCAGCGGATCGCTGGTGGCGCCGGCCAGGCGCCGGACCAGGACATTCTCGGCCATCTGGGCGGCGAGCTCAGCCGCCGCGGCCTTGACCTCGGCCTGGGCCTGAGCTTCGGCGCTGGCGATCTTGCGTTCGGCCAGGGCGGCGCGGCGCTTGATCTGCTCGGCCAGGTTGGCCTGGGCCTCGACCGCCATCCGCTTGGCGTCTTCCTGGGCGTTGGCCAGCATCTCGGCGGCGGCCTTCTCGGCCGCCTCGCGCTGAGCCTTGATATTGTCCAGGAGAACCTGGGCCTCACGGCGCAGGGCGGCGGCTTCGTCGAGCTGCGCCTGGACCTTGGCCCCGGCGTCGCCGAGGGCCTTCCAGGCGAACCTGTGCACCCCGGCCATCACCAGGACGCCCAGGAACACGACGAGGGCGACCCCGACCCAGAAGTGGCCGTCGATCAGAAGTTCCATCGTTTATCCCCTCGCCGCGGCGGCCAGCTCGGCCGTGGTGACAGCCTTGCCGGTGAGCTTCGCAACGATCGCCTGAGCAGCTTCGCCGCCGATCGACGCCACATTTGCCATCGCCGCGTCCCGGGCCTTGGCGATACGCGCCTCGGCTTCGGAGGCGATGACCGCCAGCTTGGCTTCTTCCTCGCCGAGTCGGGCGGCGATCTCGGCCTGGGCCTTGGCCCGGGCGTCGGCCGCCACCTTGCGCGCCTGGGCATGACCCTGGGCGGCTTCGGCGGCTGCGGTCTGGGCCTGCAGGTCGGCTTCGTCCTTCATCCGGCGAGCATCGGCGATATCGCCGGTGATTTTGCCGTCGCGGGCCTCGATGGTCCCGCCCAGCTTCGGCGTCGCGAAGAAGCGCATGAACGCCATCACGGCGAAGAACATGATCAGGAACCAGGCGATCTGGCCGGGCCACTGGGAGAAGTCGAACTGCGGCAGGCCGCTGGACTCGTGTCCAGCCGCCGAACCTTCGTGAGCGCCCGCGGCCCCGACCTCGTGGCCGGGCGCGGCGGGCTCATGGCCCGTCGCGGCTGCGTCGTCGTGAGATTGCATCGCCATGGGGGCGCTCGGTCGCAGGCTTAGGCGAACAGGATGATCAGCGAGACCACGAAGGCGAACAGGCCCATGGTTTCGGTCAGCGCCATGCCCAGGAACAGCATGGTCTGCTGGCTGGCGGCGGCCGCCGGGTTGCGGATCGCGGCTTGCAGGTAGTTGCCGAACAGGGTGCCGAGACCGATACCGGCCCCGATCATGCCCGAGGTGGCGAGGCCAGCGCCGATAAGCTTCGCGGCTTCAGCTTCCATTTGAATAGTCCTCTTGAGAAGTAGCTTGGGTTAGTGGCCGTGACCGAAGTTCACGACCTCGTTGAGATAG
>NZ_JAUYNW010000111.1 GCF_030698145.1 Phenylobacterium sp.
GAAGGGCTGGCCTTTGATTTTGTCGCAGAACGCCTGGAGCTCGGCGGTGGTTGTAATCGGCGTCATCAAGTAGCTATACGCTCGCGAGTGGCCGAGTCTGCAAGCGCCGGATGCGCGCGGAGGCCAATTTCTTACCTGCCCTGAGTCCTAAAGGCGTCACATGACCGATCGGCCCAATGGCCTCACCTACGCCCAGGCCGGCGTCGACATCGACGCCGGGAACGAGCTGATCGAGCGTATCAAGCCTCTGGCCAAGGCTACCCGACGGCCCGGCGCGGACGCGGCCCTGGGCGGTTTCGGCGCCCTGTTCGACCTCAAGGCGGCAGGCTATTCCGACCCCCTGCTCGTCTCCACCACCGACGGCGTCGGCACCAAGCTGAAGATCGCCATCGAGACCGGCCAGCACGACACGGTGGGCATCGACCTGGTGGCCATGTGCGTCAACGACCTGCTGGCCCAGGGTGCCGAACCCTTGCTGTTCCTGGACTATTTCGCCACCGGCAAGCTGGACGTCGAGGCGGCCGCGCGGGTGGTCGGCGGTATCGCCGAGGGCTGCAAACAGGCCGGGGCGGCCCTGGTCGGCGGCGAGACCGCCGAGATGCCGGGCATGTATTCCGACGGCGACTACGATCTGGCCGGCTTCTCGGTGGGCGCGGTGGAGCGCGGCGCGGTGCTGCCGACCCTGGACACCCAGCAGGCCGGCGACGTGCTGATCGCCCTGGGATCGTCGGGCCCGCACTCCAACGGCTATTCTCTGGTCCGCCGCGTGGTCGAGCGCTCTGGCCTGGCATGGGACGCGCCCGCGCCGTTCGCGCCGGGCAAGACCCTGGCCGAGGCGCTGATGGCCCCCACCCGCATCTACATCAAGAGCGTCCTGCCGCAGATCAAGGCCGGTCGGATCAAGGGCGCCGCTCACATCACCGGCGGTGGCCTGATCGAGAACCCGCCCCGCGCCATCGCCGATGGGCTGGTCGCCAAGTTCGACTGGGAGGCCTGGACCCTGCCGCCGGTCTTCCAGTGGCTGGCCGAGGTCGGCGGGGTCGCCGAACACGAGCTGCGCCGGACGTTCAACTGCGGCGTCGGCATGATGCTGATCGTCGCCCCGGAGCACCTGCACGACGTGCTCGAAGGCCTGCTGGCGGCCGGCGAGGAAGCCTTCGTCTGCGGCGAGCTCGCGGCGGCCTAGCTACTCACCTCTAAACACCGCCGTCCGCTTCTGGTTGAACGCGGCGACACCCTCGCGGCGGTCCTTGGTCTTGAACAGGCGATTGTACTGGACGAGCTCCAGGGCCATGGCCTTGTCGAGCGGCAGGGCCGCGCCGCCTTGGACCACGGCCTTCAGCGCGCGCACCGACAAGGGCGCCTTCGAGGCGATCACCCGCGCGCGTTCCAGCACCTGGGGCATCAGTTCGTCGGCGGGGACCACGTGGTTGACCAGGCCGAAGTCCAGCGCCTGGCCCGCGTCGATGGGGAGACCCGACATCAGAAGCTCCGAGGCCCGGCGTTCGCCCGCGGCGCGGACGATGTACTGGGTGCCGCCGAGACCCGGTATGATCCCCAGACCGACCTCGGGTAGGCCCAGCCGCGCGCTCTCCGAGGCCCAGGCGAAGTCGCAGGCCAGGGCCATCTCGCAGCCGCCGCCCATGGCCGCGCCGTTGACCGCCGCGATGATCGGGAACGGGCACGAGAGCTGGGCGCGGATCATCGCCTCGAACATCACGTGCTGCTCGCCCCAGGCCGCGTCGGTCATGCCGTCGCGCTCCTTGAGGTCGGCGCCGGCGCAGAAGAACCGCCCCGCCCCGGTCAGCACGACCACCCGGACAGTCGCGTCCTGGGCCATGGCCCTCCAGAGCGCCAGCAGCTCCTCGCCCATGGCGGTGTTCAGGGCGTTCGCCGCCTCGGGCCGCGAGAGGGTCACCAGCCGGACACCGTCGCTGGCCTCGGTGAGCTTGATCGTCGTCTGGCTCATATCCCCTCCGGTCCGGCGACCACGCCGGTGTCGTGCAGTCGCGCGATCTCGCCGCCCGTAAGCCCCAGCACCTCGCTGAGCACCTCGTCGGTATGCTGTCCCAGCCTGGACGCGGGGCGCGCCTGGCCGCGCGTCTCCTGTGGGATCGTCCCGGCGAAGCCTGCCGCCGGATAGGTCCGTCCGCTGGGATGGACGATGTCGGAGTAGACCGGATTGCCCTTGAACAGGCGCGGGTCCTCGGCTGCCTGGCTCATGGGCTGGTAGGGGCCCCAGCAGACCCCTTCCCGCTCGAAGGCCGGCAACAGCTCGGCCAGGGTCTTGCGGGCGAAGGCCGCCTCGAAGATCGGCAGTAGCCGGGCGCGGTGGTCGAAGCGAAGCCCCTCGTCGACGGCGAAGCTCAAGCGGAGCTCGGCCTCCAGCGCCGCGACCGGCGCCTCGATCTCCAGAACCTGCAACAGACCCTTCCACTGGCGCGCGGTGATCGCCACCAGCATGATCCGCCGGCCGTCCTTCAGAACGAAGTCGCGGCCGAAGGCGCCGTAGAGGTCGTTGCCCATGCGCGGCCGGTCGGGTCCCGCCAGGGACTCCGCCAGATAGCCAAGATTGGCCAGGGTCGATCCGGCGATGTCGGAGAGCGGGATGCGGATCTCGCGGCCCTTGCCATCCTTGGCCCGCGCGCTCACCGCCGCCACCAGGGCGAAGGCCGCATAGGCGCCGGTCAACAGGTCCCAGGCGGGCAGGACGTGGTTCACCGGGCGCGGATCGTCTGGGTGGCCGGTCATCAGAGGCACGCCCACGGCGCTGTTGACCGTGTAGTCGACCGCCGGTCCGCCATCGGCCCAACCCATGACCCGGGCGCAGATCAGGTCGGGCCGCAGGGCCGACAGTTTCTCGTAGGAGAGAAAGCCCTCGACCGGGAAGTTGGTGACGAACACCCCGCCCTGCTCGCCGGGCGCCGCGGCCAGGCGCGCGGCGAGTTCCCGGCCCTCCGGACGGCCGAGATCGATGGCGATGGACTTCTTCGACTTGTTCAGCCCCTCCCAATAGAGGCTGTCGCCCCCCGGCGTGAGCGGCCAGCGCCGGAAGTCCGGGCCGCCGCCGATGTTGTCGAACCTGATCACTTCGGCGCCAAGCTGGGCGAGATAGAGGCCGCAGGTCGGGCCGGCGACGAAGGCAGAGCCCTCGACGACCCGCAGACCCTTCAGGAGGTCGTACATTCAGAAGCTCTTGGGCATGCCCAGCACGTGGGTGCCCACATGGCTGAGGATCAGGTTCGTGGAAATCGGCGCCACCTGGTAGAGGCGGGTTTCGCGGAACTT
>NZ_JAUYNW010000118.1 GCF_030698145.1 Phenylobacterium sp.
CTGCGCAAAGCCGCCGAACGCACCGTCGAGGCCACCTGGCGGCGCATCGGCGATCTGCTCGGCCAATTCAGCCCAGCAGAATGCGCCAACTACCTCGTCAACTCAGGATACGCTCCAAGCTGAAACGGTCAGGCTCTAGGCGCTGGCGCTGGGCCGGGTCTTCATCCGGGCGCGCCAGGCGACTAAGTTGGTGAACTCCTCCTCGACCGGAAGGCCGATCCATTCGGCGAAGTCGACCGTGGAGAGCAGGCAGATGTCGGCCATGGTCAGGCCGTCGCCGACCAGGAACTCACGGCCTTCCAGCTCGCGGTTCAGGTACTTCTGCGCGCCCTTGTAGGTCTCCTTGTTGCTCTCGCCGAAGTCCTTGTACTGGGTCAGCAGGGCCGCCGTGCGCGGGTGCGCGTGGCGCCAGAAGCTGCCGACGGGCATCATGACCGCGAACTCCACCCGGCGGACCCACTGGTCGACCAGGGCCTTTTCCACGGGCGTCGTGCCGAACAGCGGCGGGGAGGGGTTGGTCTCCTCGAAATAGCGGCAGATCGCGACGGTCTCGGAAATGCAGGTCCCGTCGTCCAGCTCCAGGGTCGGGATCTGACCCATGGAATTCTTGGCCCGATACTCCGGCGACTTGTGTTCGCGCTTGAACATGTCGACCTTGGTTTCGGGGAGATCGATCCCCTTTTCCGCCAGGAACATGCGCACGCGGAACGGGTTCGGCGCCGGCATCGGCGCGCCATAGAGGATCATGGTGGTCTCCCAAATGAACGAAGTTATGCGGCCAAGCTATTTCGAACGATTGTTTGAATGCAAGCGATTATCCCTACGGCAGGTCGATGTCCGAAAGCCGCGAGAACCGATCGGCGACCGATGTTAGGTTGATGGCATGATCCAAGGCTTCACCCTCTTCGAGACGGCGGTCGGAACCTGTGGCGTGGTGTGGGGCGAGGCTGGCCTGCTGGGCGTCCACCTGCCGCCGATCGGCCCCTCCGACCCGCGCGCCAAGCTGGCCCGGCGGTTCCCCGACGCCGTCGAGGCGTCGCCGCCTCCGGCCGTGCAGGCCGCCATCACCGGCATGCAGGCCCTGCTTGAGGGAGCGCGCCTCGACCTGATGGAAATCGAACTGGACATGGCGGGCGTCGCGCCCTTCAACGCCAAGGTCTACGCAATCGCCCGCGCCATCCCGCCGGGCAAGACCCGCACCTATGGCGAGATCGCCCGCGAGATCGGCGACGTCTCGGTCTCCCGCGCGGTCGGCCAGGCGCTCGGCGCCAATCCCTGGCCCATCGTGGTGCCCTGCCACCGGGTGCTGGCGGCCGGCGGCGGCAAGGGCGGCTTCTCGGCCCCCGGCGGGACCGACACCAAGATGCGCATGCTCGAGATCGAAGGCGCGCTCGCCCCCGAGACCCTGCCGCTGTTCGGCGGGCTCTGAGCCTATCCCTCCTCTTTATGGGGAGGGACAGATCGCGAAGCGATCAGGGTGGGGAAGTCCGGCCAACGCGCGGATCCAGCCGGTTGGGCGCCGCTTCAAGCGCGGCGACAATCACATCCATCACTGTGTCGATATCCTCGCGCACGAAGTGGTTCCAGAACCGCAGAACCTGGAACCCCTCGCGCTTCAATATGGCGTCCCGCACCTCGTCGTGTGCTTTCCGGCCGTCTTCGGCATGCTGACTGCCATCGAGCTCGATGACAATCCGGCGACTGAAGCAGACGAAGTCGAGATAGTACCCGCGGAACGGCGCCTGCCGGCGGACATGGAAGCCGCGCTCACGCAACCGTTTGAGCCGCGCCCAGAGGCGGACTTCCTCGCGCGGCATGGCGTTTCGAAGCTCGCGGGCGCGCATCCGGGACATGGCCAGACTACCCCACCCTGGCGGCTTCGCCGCCTGTCCCTCCCCACAAGGAGGAGGGATGGCGCTAAGCGCTGACCAGCTTCCGCCGTCGCGCCCCGCGGCGTTCCTCGTGGCGCTTGAGGATCTCGGCGAGATAGCGGCCGGTCCAGCTCTTGGGGTTGGCGGCGACCTGCTCGGGGCTGCCCTGGGCCACGATCTCGCCGCCGCCGTCGCCGCCCTCGGGGCCGAAGTCGACGATCCAGTCGGCGGTCTTCACGACGTCCAGGTTGTGCTCGATGACCACCATGGTGTTGCCCTGGTCGGCCAGCTCATGGAGCACTTCCAAGAGCTTCTTCACGTCCTCGAAGTGCAGGCCCGTGGTCGGTTCGTCCAGGATGTAGAGGGTCTTCCCGGTCGCCCGGCGCGACAGCTCCTTGGAGAGCTTCACCCGCTGGGCCTCGCCCCCGGAGAGCGTCGTGGCCGACTGGCCGACCTTCACATAGCCCAGGCCCACCCGCTTCAGGGTCTCCATCTTGTCGCGCACCGGCGGCACGGCCTTGAAGAAGTCGGCGGCCTCCTCGACGGTCATGTCGAGGACCTCGGCGATGGACTTGCCCTTGAACAAGACCTCCAGCGTCTCGCGGTTGTAGCGCTTGCCGTGGCAGACATCGCAGGTGACGTAGACGTCGGGCAGGAAGTGCATCTCGATCTTGATCAGCCCGTCGCCCTGGCAGGCCTCGCAGCGGCCGCCCTTGACGTTGAAGCTGAAACGGCCGGGCCCATAGCCGCGCGCCTTTGATTCCGGCAGGCCCGCGAACCAGTCGCGGATCGGCTGGAAGGCGCCGGTATAGGTGGCCGG